>NZ_JAUTXY010000009.1:0-289911 GCF_036327795.1 Rhodococcus artemisiae | reverse complement strand
CACCAGCACCGGTGCGCGCGTCTCCGACCCCACGATCGAGGACCTTCCGACCGGCGCGGTCGTTGCGACTGCACGGCCCGTCCTGGGCGGAGCCGTCGTTGTGGACACTCCCGGCTCCGGGGGGCTCGTCGCCTCCCACACTGCGCTCGCGACCCAATCGGCGCGCCAGGCCTCGGTGCTGGTGATGGTGTGCGACGCCTCCACCCCGCTGACCGAACCCGAGATGAACTTCCTGCGTGATGCGTCCGCATCGGTCGAGTCGGTGGTCGTCGCGGTCACCAAGACCGACAAGAACCTGCGCCGCTGGCGCCCCATTGTGGGCGAGGATCGCGCGCTGATCGAGCGTCACCTTCAGCGGCAGATACCGGTGCTGGGTGTGTCGAGCCTGCGTGCCGCACTCGCCGCACAGATGCCGCCGGGTCCCGCGCGGGACCGAGCCGAGCGGGCGTCGGGCATCGTCGAATTGCGCGCGCAGATCAACTCCCTGCTCGACGCGAGAGCAGAACTTCCCCAGGCCGACGCGCTCCGCACCCTCCTCGAAGGGCTTCGCCGCGTCGACGAACGGGTCGCGTCGGACATCGCGGTCATCGAGGACAGTGCCACCGCAACCGCTGACCTGACTGCCGAACGCGACCGTCTGCAAGATCTGAAGAACCGGTCGCAGCAGTGGGAGCAGTACCTCGCCCGGGATCTGACGCTGGCCCGCCAGGCCGCGCTCGCCCACCTCGACGAGGAGCTCGACCGGATAAAGCAACAGTGGACGACCCGGGTCAACAAGTCGTCACTCGAGGTGATGCGGCGCAGCGCACAGAGTTTCACCGCCGACATGCAGACCGATCTGCTTGCGGCGATGGAATCGGCCGCGCAGGTGTTCCTCGAACGTCTCGAAGCGATCGTCGCGGAACTGTTCGGCCCGAACTCACCGCAGTGGTCGGAGATCCGTGAACTCGTGTGGGCCGCGATGCAGACCGGCACCATCAGTGCCGGCGAGGTCGGCTCGAAGCGTCAGGGACTGCTCGACCCGAGTGTGCTGACGATGGGCATGATCGGTACGTCGATGCTCGGCGCGGTCATCGGTGTGGGTGCTGTGGCCGGGGTGGTGTGGGTGGCCGTCAATCTCGGTTACAAAGCGATGCGGACGGGAAAGACCAACCTGCTCAACTGGTTGCGTGAGACCTTGGCCGCGACCCGCACAGGCACTTCGCGCATGCTCGAGTCTGCATTGTCGGTGGGTCGGCCGGAGATCGTGCTGCGCCACCGCGACGATCTGAAGAGCCGGATCGAGGATCTGCAGAGTCAGTTGAAGGAAGCGCAGGAAGCGGCCCGGCTGGACGCCGCGACACGTGAGAAGACCCTCGAACGGTTGAAGAAGAACCGGAAGATCGTGCAGAACCGGATCGACGCGATCGAGAAGTTGCTGGCAGGGTCCCGGAATTCGGGGGCACAGAAGACAGGGGCACAGAGTTCAGGGGCACAGAGTTGATGCATCAGGGCGGGAGCCCCCAGCGAAGCAACGACCCGGTGCATGCTCGGATCGAATCGGCACTGCACTCCCTCGCGAATCTGGGCGGCGACCTTCCGTCGCATGCGTCGCGGATCGGGGCGATCCTGTTCTCGCCGCCGCGTATCGTCGTTGTCGGTCGCCTCAAGGCAGGTAAGTCGACGCTGGTCAATGCGCTGATCGGTGCGCCCCTGGCGGAGACCGCGGCGCTCGAGGCGACCAACGTCGTCACCGTCTACAGCAACGGGGCGCCGTCGCGGGCCGAGGTGGTCAAGCTCGACGGCAGCGTCGTACCGCAGCCTCTGAGTTTCGGGGGGACGGTCGCACCGGCTTTCCCTCCCACCGAAATCGCCTATGTGCAGAGGTTTCTCCCGTCCCAGTCGTTGTCGGACATCACCCTCATCGACACTCCGGGGCTTGCGACGCTGACGGTCGACAATGCTGCCACGACACGGCGTGCACTGATCGACGGATACGAGCAGACCCGCACGGCGTCGGTCGATGCCGACGCGGCGATCTTCCTGTTCGATTCCGCGCCGCGCGCCGACGAGGTCGACTTCTTGCACCAACTCGGTTTCACCCCGCTGACGACCCTCGGGGTGCTCTCGCGCGCCGACGGATTCGGTGAGGGAGCGCTGGGCCGCCGCGACCCGCTCGCGCACGCCGCCGGCCATGCCGCGGTGCTGGCCGCGCAGCTACCCGGACTCGTCGGCTCGGTGATTCCCGTCGCGGGTCTGCTCGCGGAGACCAGCCACACCGGCCGGCTCACCGAGACCGATGCGCGGGCGTTGCGTTCGCTGGCGGGACCGCCCGGTGGGGAACTGTTCGACATCATCGACGTCGGCGACCCCATGCCGGTGGACCCACCGACCGTCGAGCGACTGCTCGACCTCGTCGGTGAGTACGGGCTCGTGCACGGACGTCAGGTGGCGACGGGTGGTGCGCATGCACTGGGGGCCTGGCTGACCGAACGCTCCGGTATCGGTCGTCTCCGCGAGGTGTTGCACACGTCTCTGCGCGAATACGCCGTATTGCAACGAGCCGGTCGGATCCTGCAGGAGATCGACTCGCTCGCCTACAGTCACCCTGCTCGCGACCACATCCGATCGATCGCCTACGCGCTCGAGAACGATCCGGCGCTGACCCCGGTGCTGTTGCTACGGGCGCTGCGGGCACTACTGCGGGCGGATCCTTCCGCGCCGCTGGTCGCGGAGTTGGCCGACCTGCTGCGTGGCCGGACGTTCGCTGAACGGTTGCGCCTGCCCGCGTCGGCGCCTCCGGGCGCGATCCGAGATGCAGCGGCGCAGCGGCTCGCGGCGGTCCAGCAGCGCACCTTGACGGCATCCACCGCGGCCGAGGATGCGGCCCTGACGGTGCTCACCCGGGCCTATACCACCATCTGGCGGACCCATAGTTGATTCCGGAATCCCATAGGGCATGATGTCGGACAAAACGGTGTGCTCGTAGAGGGGGTTCGTTGTCCGGCTGGATGCTGTCGATCGATTTCGGTGCGTCGAATACCGTTGCTGCGCATACCAATCCGGTGCGTGGCACGGTCGAGACGCTGGTCGTAGACGACGCGGTCCGGCCCATCGAGGTCGTGTACGAGCGGACGCTCGCCGCACATCACGGACAACGTCCGACGATCGTGGTCCTCACGCATCCGGATGCCTGGTCGGAGCAGCAGGTCCGGACGCTCGCCGACGCCGGGGCGCGGGCGGGAATCGACGCGCGCACGATCGTGACGGTCTCCGAGGCGCGGGCCACTGTCGAGTACTGCGCCCAGGGACGCACGCTACGGCGCGGAGCGGTCTTCGCGGTCTGCGACTTCGGCGGTACCTCGCTCGACACGGCTGTCGCCGTCGTGACGGAGGCCGGGGGTTTCGACGTGGTCGAGGTCCGTGGCGACGACACCCTCGGCGGCCGCACCCTCGACGCTGCCGTACGCAGGTGGGCGGAAGGGGTCTTCACCGCACGCGAGCCAGGATTCGCTGCGCAACTGCAACAGGCGCCGTTGGGTGTGCATCGTGAGTTCGACGAGCAGGCGCGACGCGCCAAGGAAACCTTGACGTACGAGCATACGGCCACGATCGTCGTGACGGTCGAAGGGAACGAGCATGCCGTCACCCTGAGTCGCGAGGATTTCGAAGCGGCGATCACACCGCACACCGATCGCGTGGTCGAAACGATGTGGGGGACGCTGACCGATGCCGGATTCGGGGTGGGGGACCTCGACGTCCTCTGCGCGACCGGTGGGTCGGCACGGATCCCGCTGCTGCGTAACAGGCTGGCGCACCTCGGCCCTCTCACGGCGCCGAGCGACCCCGCGGTGGTGGCAGAGGGTGCGCTGATCTTGGCCGAGAACAGCCGGCGGAGCCTGCGTGCCCGCGCGATCGGCTGGATCCGGCCCGTGGGGATGGTGGTGGCAGGCGCCCTCGTCGTGGCCGGTGTTGCCGTGGCCGCGGTGCGGGGGCTCCCCGAGAATTCCTCTGCTCACGGCGGTGGAACCAGCCCGTCGACCATACAGCCGACGGTGGTCGACGAGCACTGGTCGTAGTCCGCGCGGTCGACGAATCTTCGTCGGTCGGGAACATTTGCGGTTGCCGCTGCATCTCATTGTTGTAAGCACGGTGAGCAGCGAGAATCGAGGACATGATGGCCCAGAATCCTTACGGTGTCGGACCCGGATCCAGCGCGGAGCAGGGCCCGATCCCGAACCCGGCACTCGGCGAAGGCGCGGTCGATCGTGACGGCGACGGAGTTGCCGACACGCTGTACGTCGATCTCGACGGCGACGGCCGCATCGATGGCGCACTGTTCGACCACAACCAGGACGGCGTGATCGACGAAGGCAATTTCGACACGGACGGCGACGGTATCGTCGACACCGTGATGATCGACGTCGATGGCGACGGTGTGGCCGACGTGATGGGCGTCGACCACGATCAGGACGGCTATGCCGACGAGGTCTACACACTCGAACCCGACACCGGATCGGCGGGGTCCACCGACTCGACCGACCTGATGTGACCGACTCCGGGAAGGTGACGCGATGAACGAATCGGATGTCTCCCTGTGGGAGGCCTTGGGACTGTCGCCCGACAGTGCCCTCGAACCCGTACCCGACGACGTCTGGACCGCAGCGGTGGGAGCGGCGGTGGATCCTGATGCGGCGGTCGTCGCCTCCGAGCTCGTGCCCGATGAGGCACCTGCACCGGCCGACGGCGGCGACATCGTTCCGGAGGATGACGACATCGTCCTCGGCGACACCGATTCCGGGCCGGAAGACGATACCCCCGACGTGTACAGCGACCTGGGCACCGACCTGGACGATCCGGCCTCCGGTGGACTGGACGGCCTCGACCAGGGATGGTGATGCCCGACCGACGTCGAGGGCGGTAATCTACCGCCACGACATGGGGGTGTGAATGAACGACGACGAGCTGATCGAGCAGTGCCGAGCCGGCGACACCGCAGCGTTCGGTGAGCTGGTGGGTGCTTATCGAACCCGGACCTGGGCGGTGTGCCTCCAGATCACCGGAAATCGGCACGACGCCGAGGACGCGCTGCAGGACGCCTTGACTGCGGCATGGCAGAACCTGGACAAGTTCCGGGGGACCGCCAAATTCAGCACGTGGCTACACCGCATTGCGGCGAACGCTGCTCTGGCGACCGTGCGTCGTCGTCGCGAGGTCATGGTCGACGAGATCGACCTCGGCGCGAGTTCGGAGTCCTCGGTGGCCGACCGTGTCGTCGACGTCGATGCGGTGCGCCGCGCGCTCGCAGATCTGCCCGACGAATACCGCACGGCGGTCGTCCTCCGTGAATACGCGCAGCTCAGTTACGCCGAGATCGCCGAACATCAGGGAATTCCGGTGCAGACGGTCAAGAGCCGCATCAATCGTGCGCGCACCCGACTGGTGGAGGCACTCGCCCCCGCGGTGTGACTATCACCAGTGCGCGGGCTCGAGACCGCGGGCGCCCATTTCGTCGTCGACATACCTGCGCAGCGCGGCAGTGTCGGGGAAGGCGTCCTCGTCCAGTGCGACGAGTGCCAGCGAGTAGGTGCCGCGATTGCGGTTCAGATACGACGACAGCTTCGTCGGTGTCGAGACCTGCAGCGTGTCGAGGCCGGGATGCATTGCCCGCATGGCGACACCGCGGCTGGGATGCGGGCCGAACGCGTCGAACAGCGGTGGTGTGCGGCCGATGTTCGAGCACATCAGCTCGCGTTCTACCGACTCGCGCGCGAGGTGCGCGGCCACCCGGTCGGGCATCAAATGGAGGATCTCGTCGGGAATCCCGTACGGAGCTGCCTCTCTCGGGGTGTGGTAGGCGGCCGAGGTCTTGGCTCGCAGCGTCGCCGCTGTGTCGCCCTCGTCGACGACCAGTTCGGTGATCATCACACCGTTTGGCGCGCCGCCGGACTCGCGCACGTCGACCGGGATCGCGATGCGCAGCGGCAGCGCGAGTCCCGCGCGGGTGGCGATGCCGGTCGTGATCGCGAGGAACAGTGAGTTCGAGGATCCCCCGGCGGCGTGCGCTACGTCGTCCCACGTTGCGGCGTCGACGTCGACGAGTGCGGTACGGGCCTTCGATCGCACGATGTGCGGTGGGGGAGGGTCCTCACCCGAGTTTCCGAAGCGCACGTTGCGCAGGCCTCTGACGACGCGTCCGGTCAGTTGCAGGGCGTCGCGGAGGTCGGACTCGGATGCGGCCGACGATCCGTCGTCTTCGGTGGCGATGCCCTTTCCCGCCAGAGCGTCGGTCACCGCGTCGATCAGTCCGCGAGCGTCCGTGAGAACGTGCGAGCACACGAGCGAGACGACGGTGCCGCCGCCCGCGATGGGTGCGGCCGCGAGGGCCCAGCCCGGAGCATGCGAGGGGTCGAGGTCGACCTCGGCCTGGGCGTCGGCCCAGTCGAGGATATCGCCGTCGCCGAGAGGATCGTTCGTGTAGCGCACGGGATACGACACGGTGGTGGGTTCGAAGTGGGGGCGGGCACCGGGGATCTTCGAACGCACCACCCTCCGGCCCAGCGGACCCTGTGACAACGCGTCGTGCAGCGAGATGAGGAGGGGAGCGCCGATGTGGTCGTCGGTGCGCCACACGCCCTGCATCACCGACGGCAGTCCGAGACCTCGGTGCTTGTGCAGGAATATCTCGTCGACCACCGTGAGGCGATCGGTTCTGGTGCCGACGGTGTGCTCGGCGGGCAGGTCGTTACGACGATTCACAAATACGACGGTATCGCCGACTTCAGGTCTGGGCAGCGGTTCCCTTGACTGAAGGTATGAATCCGGGTTCAATACTTGGTATGGCCTATCGGCGTACCCCCGCAGTGCAGCAGCGACTCGACGCGCAACGCGACTCGATTGTGTCCGCGGCGGTCGGGCTGCTCACCGAGCACGGGTACAAGGGGTTGTCCATCGCGGCCGTCGCCGAGCGAGCCGGAGTCGCCACCGGCACCGTCTACCGGCATTTCACGGACAAGTCCGATCTCATGGTCCGCGTCTTCCGCGAACAGTGCGGCCGCGAGGTCGACGCCGTCGACGCCGTCACCTCCACCGGATCGGCCGCCGAACGTGTCGCGCGGGTCGTCGAGACCTTCGCCTCCCGCGCATTGCGGAAACCCACCCTGGCGTACGCCTTGCTCGCCGAACCGGTCGACGCCGCCGTCGACGCCGAACGTCTCGTATTCCGCCGCGCATTCGCCGGAGCATTCGCCGACGCGATCCGCTTCGGCGTCACCACCGGCGAACTTCCCCCGCAAGACCCCGACCTCGTGGCCGCGGCGCTCGTCGGGGCTGTCAGCGAAGTCCTCACCGGCCCACTCAGCGCCGGCGGGGCATCCACCACCACCGTCCCCGATCTCGTGATCCTCGCCCTTCGGGCAGCGGGATCAGACCCTGCCCTGGACCAGCCCGAAGGAGTTCCGTCATGACATTCCCGGCCACCCACGAAGTGTTCAATCAGGTACCCGATCTCGTGCCCTACCAGGCCGCCGACGACCAGGCGCTGCTAGAAGGGCTCCGCCGCGAGGGCGCGTCCTGGGCCGAGGACGAGGTCCGCGAACTCGGTGCGCGCGCAGGCGGTGTCGAGGCACAGGAATGGGGCAGGCTCGCCAACGAGTACCCGCCCGTTCTGCACACCCACGACCGTTACGGAAACCGGATCGACGAGGTCGAATTCCATCCGCACTGGCACGATCTGATGACCGTCGCCGTCGAGCACGGCCTGCACGGTGCACCTTGGAGCGATCCCCGCCCGGGTGCGCACGTCGCCCGCGCCGCCAAGTTCTATGTGTGGGGGCAGGCCGACGCCGGGCACATGTGCCCGATCTCCATGACCTACGCCGCGATTCCTGCGTTGCGGCACAACCCCGAACTCGCCGCGGTCTACGAGCCGCTCCTCGCGGCACCCCACTACGACTTCGGCCTGCGCGAACCGTCGTCCAAGCGCGGTCTGATCGCCGGTATGTCCATGACCGAGAAGCAGGGCGGTTCCGACGTGCGCGCGAACACCACGACCGCGACGCCCAATGCCGACGGCAGCTACACGATCGTCGGGCACAAGTGGTTCACCTCGGCTCCGATGTCCGACATGTTCCTGACCCTGGCCAACACGGAGAACGGCTCGTCGTGCTTCCTGCTGCCGCGGGTACTGCCCGACGGCACCCGCAACCGCATCCACATCCAGCGTCTCAAGGACAAGCTCGGTAACAAGTCCAACGCGTCGTCCGAGATCGAATACCAAGGTGCGATCGGCACGCTCGTCGGACCGGAAGGTCGCGGCGTCAACACGATCATCGAGATGGTCAACATGACCAGGCTCGATTGCGTCATCGGCTCGTCGACCGGCATGCGGATGGCCACGCTGCGCGCTGTGCACCACGCGCGCCATCGCAAGGCCTTCGGCGCGCTGCTCATCGATCAGCCGCTCATGCGTAACGTCCTCGCCGATCTCGTCGTCGAATCCGAGGCGGCCACCACCATGATGATGCGGCTTGCCGGAGCAACCGACCGCGCGGGCGGTGACGAACAGGAAGCGGCTCTGCGCCGGATCGCGCTGGCGGTCACCAAGTACTGGGTGTGCAAGCGCGCCCCCGCGCACAGCGCCGAAGCCCTCGAATGCCTCGGCGGCAACGGCTACGCCGAAGAATCGGGTATGCCGCGGCTCTACCGGGAGGCGCCGCTGATGTCCATCTGGGAGGGTTCGGGCAACGTCGCTGCTCTCGACGCACTCCGCGCGATGGTCAAGCAACCCGACAGTGTCGAAGCGTTCTTCTCCGAGGTCCGGCCGGCCGAGGGAGCCGACAGGCGACTCGACGACGCGATCGCGCGCGTCGGCAAGGAACTCGCCGACTTCGAGAACATCGAATATCGCGCCCGACGCATCGTCGAACTCATGGCGCTGGTGCTGCAGGGCGCCCAGCTGGTCCGGCACGGTCACCCGGCGGTGGCCGATGCGTTCTGCGCGAGCCGACTCGATTCCGACTGGGGAATCGCATTGGGCACTTTGCCCACAGGAGTCGACACCGCGGGCATTCTGTCTCGAATCTGATCACCACCGAGGTCTGATTCGGCACCTGACCGGCGCGAATATTCAGGGCATACTGGAAGCCAACGTCCCAGAAACGATTGCGGGTGGTGCCCGTCATGATCAGCAGCACACAATGGCGGGGGTGGGGGGAAGACGTCGCACTGGCGGTCACCGAGTGCGCGGCACTCGGTGACGCCGAAGAGCTCGTGCGGTCGGTGATCGAAGAGTCCGCGGCCGCCTGCGACCTCCGACGCGGCGACGCGGAGATCCATGCGGTCAATCTGGCACAGGGCACACCAGTGCGGGTGAGTCCGAGGCTCGCGGCCCTCCTGCGGTCGGCACTGTGGGCCGCGCGGATGACCGACGGCGCGGTCGATCCCGTCGCGGGCGACGACGCGACGCTCGACGAGAGATCGGTACCTCCGATCCACCCGATTCCGCGCTATCTCGACGTCCAGCTCGACGACGACACCGTGCTCGCGCCGTGGGGCGCGAGCCTCGACATCACCGCCACCGCACACGCCGACGTCACCGACAGGGCGGCCACGCTCGTCGCAACCGTTCTCGAATGCGGGGTGCTGGTACAGATGGGCGACACGATCTCCACTGCGGGACACTGCCCGGCGGGCGGGTGGCAGGTGTCACTACCCGATCACGGCATCGTCGAGCTGCCGGCAGGTGCCGCGATGAGTTCGCGAACCTCGACCGATGACGAGCAACGATGGGGCACGATCACCGTCATCGCAGCAGACGCAGTGTGGGCCGACGCCGCCGCGACGACGGCCCTGCACCGGGGAATCGGGGCGCTGTCCTGGCTCGAGCAATACGAGCTGGCGGGTCGTCTCATCGACTCGAGAGGCCGGATCCACACGACGTCGACGTGGTCGGATCCGCGGGCGGCCTGAAGTTCGTCAGCGCTGTCGCATGCGGTGGTACGTGCGGATGAGTGCGTCGGTCGAGGCGTCGCCCGTCGACGGGGCGCTGTCGCTCTCCAATGCCGGCTGCAACGCCGTGGCCTGGACCTTCCCCAACTCCACACCCCACTGATCGAACGAATCGATACCCCACACCACACCTTGTACGAACACCTGGTGCTCGTACAACGCGATCAGCTGACCGAGCGTGGACGGCGACAACTGCGGAGCGAGGATCGTCGTCGACGGACGATTGCCGGGCATCACCTTGTGTGCCACGAGGTCGTCCGCGGTGCCCTCGGCGCGGATCTGCTCCGCAGACTTCCCGAACGCCAGCACCTTCGACTGCGCCAGCATGTTCGCCATCAGGGTCGCCTGCATCGACCCGGTGCCGTCGCGGCCCGGCAGGTCTACCAAGGCCCGCGCGAACCCGATGAAATCGGCCGGCACCAGATGCGTGCCCTGATGAAGAAGCTGATAGAACGCGTGCTGCCCGTTCGTGCCCGGCTCACCCCAGAAGATCTCCCCGGTCGGGTAGTCGACGGCAGACCCGTCGACCCGCACCGACTTGCCGTTCGACTCCATCGTCAGCTGCTGCAGGTACGCCGGGAACCGCACCAGGTCATTGGCATACGGCAACACCGCCCGCGATTCCGCACCGAGGAAGCTGCTGTACCACAGACCCAGTATCCCGAGCAGGACCGGAGCGTTGTCCTCCAGTGGCGCCGTGCGGAAATGCGTGTCCATCGTGTGGAACCCGACCAGAAATTCCGCGAACCGGTCGCGGCCGATCGCGCACATCACAGACAGCCCGATCGCCGAATCCACCGAGTAGCGGCCTCCGACCCAGTCCCAGAACCCGAACATGTGCGCCGGATCGATCCCGAATTCGACGACCCGTTCACGATGCGTCGAGACCGCCACGAAATGGGATGCCACCGCGTCGTCTCCGAGTGCGGCTACCAGCCAGCGACGCGCGGCCGTGGCGTTCGACAGGGTTTCGAGTGTCGAGAAGGTCTTCGACGACACCACGAACAATGTCGTCGCGGGGTCGAGTCCGGTGAGCACCGCAGTCAGATCCGCCGGGTCCACATTCGACACGAACCGAACCTCGGGGCCGTCGGCGTAGTACCGCATCGCGCGGGTGACCATCACCGGGCCCAGATCGGAGCCACCGATACCGATGTTGACCACCGTCGCGATCCGCTCGCCGGTGGCGCCGCGCCACCCTCCCGAGCGCACGCGGTCGGTGAACTCACCCATCGCGTCGAGTACCTCGTGTACCTGCGCGGCCACGTCCTCACCGTCGACGACCAGCGACGAGCCGCGGGGAAGCCGCAGTGCGGTGTGCAGCACGGAGCGACCTTCGGTGACGTTGATCTGCTCACCGGCGAACATCGCGTCCCGACGGTCTTCGACCCGTGCCGCCCGCACGAGACCGAGCAGCAATTCCAGGGTCCGGTCGGTGATCCGATGCTTGCTGTAGTCGATCGACAGATCGCCCGCGTTGGTGCACATCCGCGTGGCACGCTGAGGGTCCTGCTCGAACAGGTCCCGCAGGTGTATCGACTCGACCTCCGCCCGATGCGCAGCGAGTTCCTGCCATTCGACGGTGGAGGTGATGTCGATCATGCGAGAAGCCTAACTCTCACCTGCGGTTACTGCCGGGCTGGTGACGAAAGGTGTCCTATCAAGCATTATAAGGAAATGGACACCGCAGAGTTGATCCGTTCCGTTCCCACAGACCTGTTCCTCGGCGGACGCTGGGTGCCCGCCGAGGACGGCAACACCTTCGCCGTTCGTGATCCCGCTACCGGCGACGAACTGACCCGGGTGGCAGACGCCTCGGCCGGCGACGCAGCCAGGGCGCTCGACGCGGCCGTGACCGCCGGACCCGGCTGGGCGGCGACTCCGCCGCGGCAGCGCGGCGAGATCCTGCGGAGCACCTTCGAGAAGATCACCGCCCGCGCCGACGACTTCGCCCACCTCATGTCGCTCGAGATGGGCAAAGCACTGCCCGAGAGCCGATCCGAAGTGGCCTACGGCGCCGAGTTCCTGCGGTGGTTCTCCGAGGAAGCCGTCCGGATCGCCGGTCGCTACACCCAGGCCCCGGCCGGGACGGGGCGGATCCTCGTCACGAAGCAGCCGGTGGGACCGTGCCTCGCGATCACCCCGTGGAACTTTCCGCTCGCGATGGGCACCCGCAAGATCGGTCCCGCCTTCGCTGCCGGCTGCACCATGCTGGTCAAACCCGCATCCGAGACGCCGCTGACACTGATGCTGCTCGCACAGATCTTCGCCGAAGCCGGACTTCCCGAAGGCGTGCTGTCGGTGCTGCCGACGTCACACGCGAGCGCCGTCACCGGGCCGCTCCTCGAGGACCCGCGCCTGCGGAAACTCACCTTCACCGGGTCGACCGGCGTGGGCCGCTCTCTCGCTGAAGCTGCCGGCCGGTCGCTGCTGCGCACGTCGCTCGAACTCGGCGGCAATGCGCCGTTCCTGGTGTTCGACGACGCCGACCTCGACGCCGCCGTCGACGGCGCAGTGGCCGCGAAACTGCGCAACGGCGGCGAAGCGTGCACCGCCGCGAACCGATTCCACGTCGCGAACTCCGTCAAGGAGGAGTTCGTCACCAAGCTGCTGGACAAGATGGCGACGTACCGGATGGGGCCAGGCACCCACCCGGACACGACACTCGGGCCCCTGATCAACGAATCCCAGAGGAATACCGTCGTCGAGCTCGTCGACGACGCCGTGTCGGCCGGTGCACGCGTGCGCCTCGGCGGACAGGTTCCGGACGTGCCGGGATGGTTCTATCCCGCGACGGTGATCGATGACGTTCCACGGCAGGCCCGCATACTGCGCGAAGAAGTGTTCGGGCCCGTCGCCGCGATCAGCGGGTTCGACACGGAGGACGAAGCGATCGCCGCGGCGAATGCCACCGAGTACGGACTGGCGGCCTACGTCTTCACCAAGGATCTGGACCGGGCACTGCGACTGTCGGACGCGATCGATTCGGGAATCCTGGGCGTCAATCGCGGAGTGGTCTCGGACGTCGCGGCGCCGTTCGGTGGGGTAAAGGACTCAGGACTCGGACGGGAAGGCGGCAGTGAAGGGATCGAGGAGTATCTCGACACCAAGTACATCGCCCTGCAGTAACCGACGAGCCGCGCAGTACCGACGGACGGGGCGTCAGTCAGTGGCCGAGGCGTCCCCGACCGAGGCGCAGAAGCAGCATCGCCAGGGTGTGGCCTTCCTGGCCGAGTTCGCTGAAGCGCTCGAGCACCTTCATCTCGCGGCTGTGAACCAGCCTGGTGCCACCGGAAGCCATGCGAGTACGGCCGATCAGACGGGACACCTCGGCACGACGCTTGACTGCGGCCAGGATCTCCGCGTCGAGGCGGTCGATCTCCTGGCGGAGCTCGTCGATCTCGGCCTCGCTGGTGGGTACGGGGTCGGTGCCATTCGATACAGCGGGACCGTTCGATGCAGCGGCACCGCCGGTCAGGGAAGCGTCGATGTTCGTACTCATGTCATCTCCTCGCGTCAGCTCTGAAATCGTCCGGGAAACGGGGGCTGTTACCGGAATCGGGAAACGTCGGTGGTCGAGACGCGAAACCGACCGTATGCTCGCAGCTCGGCCGAACGAAGGACACATGACATAGCGTCCAGTTTGCCACCCGGACACCTCGCGGCCAAGTCGGATTCGATGTCCGACCTGTCCGGTAGTTTGGGGGAACGATGAACACACCTGCAGCGCTCGCCCATTCGCTCCCCGCTTCCGACGCCCTCCTCGAGGGTCTCAATCCGCAACAGCGGGAAGCAGTCACCCACGAAGGTGCACCGCTGCTCATCGTCGCCGGAGCGGGTTCGGGCAAGACCGCCGTGCTCACCCGCCGGATCGCATACCTGCTGGCCGAGCGTGGTGTCGCACCCGGACAGGTGCTTGCCATCACCTTCACCAACAAGGCCGCGGCCGAGATGCGCGAGCGTGTCGCGGGTCTCGTCGGGCCGCGCGCGCACGCGATGTGGGTCTCGACGTTCCATTCGAGCTGTGTGCGGATTCTCCGGGCGCAATCGGCACTGCTGACCGGCATGAACTCCAACTTCACGATCTACGACTCCGACGACTCCCGTCGCCTGCTGACGATGATCGCGAAGGATCTCGAGCTCGACACCAAGAAGTACTCCGCGCGGCTGCTCGCCACGCAGATCTCGAACCTGAAGAACGAGCTGATAGGCCCCGACGAGGCCGCCGCCACCGCGAGCTCCGACCCCGCTCCGCTCCCGAAGATCGTCGCGAGTGTGTACGCGCAGTATCAGAAGCGGCTGCGCTCGGCCAACGCGTTCGACTTCGACGACCTCATCGGCGAGACGGTCGCACTCCTGCAGGCTCATCCGCAGGTCACCGAGTACTACCGTCGTCGATTCCGTCACGTCCTCGTCGACGAATACCAGGACACCAACCACGCGCAGTACGTGCTCGTGCGCACCCTCGTGGGCGACCCCGACGAACCGGGCGATGTCCCGCCGAGCGAGCTGTGCGTGGTGGGAGACGCCGACCAGTCGATCTACGCCTTCCGCGGCGCGACGATCCGCAATATCGAAGAGTTCGAGCGCGACTACCCTCAGGCCCGCACGATCCTGCTCGAGCAGAACTACCGGTCGACGCAGAACATCCTGTCGGCCGCGAACGCCGTCATCTCCCGCAATTCCGGGCGGCGCGAGAAACGATTGTGGACCGATGCCGGCACGGGTGAAGCAATCACCGGCTACGTGGCCGACAACGAGCACGACGAAGCGCGGTTCGTCGCCTCCGAGATCGACAGGCTGGTCGACACCGGGGAGGTCAAGTACTCCGATATCGCCGTGTTCTACCGCACCAACAACGCCTCCCGGCCGTTCGAAGACGTGTTCATCCGTCACGGCGTGCCCTACAAGGTGGTCGGGGGAGTGCGGTTCTACGAGCGGAAGGAAGTTCGCGACGCCGTCGCGTATCTGAAGGCGCTCGACAACCCCCACGACACGGTGAGCCTGCGTCGTATCCTCAACACCCCGCGGCGCGGTATCGGCGATCGCGCCGAGGCGTGTGTCGCCGTCCACGCGGAACGGCACGGGGTGAGTTTCGGGCAGGCACTGCTCGACGCCGCTGAGGGCAACGTCGCGCTGTTGAACACGCGCGCGCAGAAGGCGATTGCGGGCTTCGTCGGCATGCTCGACGACCTTCGAATAATGTTGAGCGAGACCGACGCCGACGGAAACGATGCGGTCGACATCGGCGATGTGGTCGAGGCGATCATCGAACGTAGCGGTTATCGTGCCGAACTCGCTGCCAGCGACGATCCTCAGGACGGCACCCGCCTCGACAACCTGCACGAACTCGTCAGCGTTGCTAGAGAATTCAGCTCGGACGCTCGCAATGCAGCCGGTGTGGACGACACCGAACCGGAGGAGGGGGAGCCTGCTGCGGGTTCTCTTGCCGCGTTCCTCGAGAAGGTGTCGTTGGTGGCCGACGCCGACCAGGTTCCCGACAACGACGCCGGCGTCGTCACGCTTATGACGCTGCACACCGCGAAGGGGCTGGAGTTCCCGGTGGTATTCGTAACAGGTTGGGAAGACGGACAATTCCCGCACATGCGGGCGCTCGGCGACCCGGCCGAACTGTCCGAGGAGCGACGCCTCGCATATGTGGGGATCACCCGCGCGCGTCGTCGTCTCTACCTCTCCCGTGCGGTGCTGCGCTCGGCGTGGGGCCAGCCGGTGACCAACCCGGAATCACGCTTCTTGCAAGAGGTTCCGCAGGAACTCATCGATTGGCGTCGGAGCGATCCAGGGCCGGCGCGCGGGCAGTCCATCGGTTCCGGTACCGGATCTCGTTTCTCGGCCGGCGAATCACGTTCGGCAACTCCGAGTTTCGGTCCCGCGCGGGGCCGGAACAATCATCTCGTGCTCGCCGTGGGCGATCGCGTCACACATGACAAGTACGGCCTGGGGACGGTGCTCGAAACCAAGGGATCCGGACCCACCGCGACGGTGGTCATCGATTTCGGAAGTGCCGGCAAAGTGCGGCTGATGCTGGTCGGCGGTGTGCCGATGACCAAGCTCTGAGGAAGGATCGCGTCGCCGGGATCGGCGGAAGATTCACGCAGGGGCGATGCGGTGGCGCGCACCGGTGTGGAGCGGAAGGATTTTGCTCAGTCGGCGTTCTGGCCGAGGGAGATGCCTCGGGTGGCGAGCCACGGCAATGGGTCGATCTTGTCGACGCCGCCCAGGTGAACCTCGAAGTGCAGGTGGGGGCCGGTGGAGAAGCCGCGGTTGCCCATGGTGGCGATCTGATCGCCCGCCATGACCCGCTGACCGACGGTGACGAGCGATTCGTTGATGTGCCCGTACACGGTGACGGTGCCGTCCGCGTGGAGCAGGCGAATCCACATGCCGAAGCCCGAAGCCGGACCGGAGTCGATGACCTCGCCATCGGCAACCGCGAGAATCGGAGTGCCGATCGGGCCGGCGATGTCGACACCCGCGTGCAGGGTGCCCCACCGGGCTCCGAAGTTCGAGGTGAAGGCGCCGACGGCCGGAAGAACGAACAGGGGGCGGCGGGCGGCCTCTTCGCGCGCTGCCCGCTCCTCGCTGAAGCGCTGGCCCTTGGCGAGCAGGTTGGAGAACTGCGACAGATCGTTGGGATCTGCGATGTTGAGAACCTGGGGAGCCTGCGAGGGGGCGGCGCCGTCGCTCGCGGAATCGGAGGCGAACTGGGCGGCCTGTGGAACGGCCGTCGCGGTGAGTGTGTCGGAGTTCGAGGTGTCGGCGGCGAGCGCGATCTCGGAGGTCGCGGGGCTCGAACCGGAATTGCTGGTCGCGGCCTGACCGGCGGCGACGACGGCACCGGCGGCGACAGCGAAGACGGCTGCGCGGCCCTTGAGTGCGGTGGGGGGAGTGGGGATGCGGTGGGCACCTGTACGGGGCGCGGGGGAGTTGACGTCCTCGACCGGCTCGCTGCCGTAGTACGTGGGCTGTGCCTTGCCTGTGTTGCGGAAATCGGTATTGCGGTAGTGCGGGCTCTCGGAGGAGCTCCAGGGATCCCAGGCGTCGTCGGGTTCGGTGGTGGAGCGGCGAGCGGGGCTGCCGGTGATCTGGCTGCCTGGACGCATGCCGTCCTCCTTCATCGTGACCTCATCGTTACTTGAGCTGGCAGTGACGGTAACGAAATGGTCGCGTGTGGGGCAAGCCGTAAGCCCGAACAGGGCGTTTATGTGACTGGCATCACAGGCTGGACCAGGTCGGATCGGGCATTTCCCGCCAGGTCACGAATTCAAACCGTCGAATATCGCTCGGATCGCAAATGTGACCGGCGAGCGCCGCGTCCGGCTGTGTGCTCGACCACCGGGACCCTCGCCGGGTGCCGGTCATCATGCGGTCTCGGTCACCTGTCATTCTGGATCAGGTGGTCCTCTCGGTTGTCGTACAGCTGCCTTCCCGGAGGTAACCCCGTGAGGTAGTACGAGACCTGCGGAGTCCGTGATGTGCGCCACAGAGTGCGGGCGCGGTCGTTTCGTAGGTCGTCCGAGAAACTAGAGTCCGAAATCGGCCCGCTCAATACCCCCGAGCGGGCGAGAACGCAGACGAGACGGTGAGCAGATGGATCTCTTCGAATACCAGGCGAAGGAACTCTTCGCCAAGCATGACGTGCCGACTTCGGCCGGCCGTGTGACCGACACCGTCGCCGGTGCCCGCGAGATCGCCGAGGAAATCGGCAAGCCCGTGATGGTCAAGGCGCAGGTCAAGGTCGGTGGCCGTGGCAAGGCCGGTGGCGTGAAGTACTCCGCCGACGTCGATGCCGCCCAGGCCAACGCCGAGGCCATTCTCGGCCTCGACATCAAGGGCCACGTCGTCAAGAAGCTGCTGGTCGCAGAGGCGAGTGACATCGCCGAGGAGTACTACATCTCCTTCCTGCTCGACCGCACCAACCGCACCTACCTGGCTATGTGCTCAGTGGAGGGTGGCGTCGAGATCGAGGTCACCGCCGAGGAGAACCCCGACGCCCTCGCGAAGATCCCGGTCGACGCCGTCAAGGGTGTCGACCTCGCTTTCGCTCGCGAGATCGCCGAGGCCGGCAAGCTGCCCGCAGAGGTGCTCGACGCGGCCGCCAACACCATCCAGAAGCTGTGGGAGGTGTTCATCAAGGAGGACGCGCTCCTCGTCGAGGTGAACCCCCTCGTCCGCACTCCCGACGACCAGATCCTCGCCCTCGACGGCAAGGTCACCCTGGACGCCAACGCCGACTTCCGTCAGCCCGGCCACGCCGAGTTCGAGGACAAGGACGCGACGGATCCGCTCGAGCTCAAGGCCAAGGAGAACGACCTCAACTACGTCAAGCTCGACGGCGAGGTCGGAATCATCGGTAACGGCGCCGGCCTGGTCATGTCGACCCTGGACGTCGTCGCCTACGCGGGTGAGAACCACGGCGGCGTCAAGCCGGCCAACTTCCTCGACATCGGTGGCGGCGCCTCCGCTGCGGTCATGGCTGCGGGACTCGACGTCATCCTGAACGACGCGCAGGTCAAGAGCGTGTTCGTGAACGTCTTCGGCGGCATCACCGCGTGTGACGCGGTGGCCAACGGCATCGTCGGCGCCCTGAAGACCTTGGGCGACGAGGCCAACAAGCCGCTCGTCGTGCGCTTGGACGGCAACAACGTCGACGAGGGTCGGCGCATCCTCGCCGAGGCCGCTCACCCGCTGGTCACGGTCGTCGCAACCATGGACGAGGCTGCCGACAAGGCTGCCGAGCTCGCCTTCGCCGCGAAGTAAGGGACACACAGAACAATGGCAATCTTCCTGACCAAGGATTCCAAGGTCATCGTCCAGGGCATCACCGGCGGCGAGGGCACCAAGCACACCGCACTGATGCTCAAGGCCGGCACCCAGGTCGTCGGTGGCGTCAACGCACGTAAGGCCGGCACGACGGTTTCGCACACCGACGCCGACGGCAACCCGGTCGAACTGCCGGTCTTCGGCACCGTCGCCGAGGCCATGAAGGAGACCGGCGCGGACGTCTCGATCGCGTTCGTTCCTCCGGCTTTCTCCAAGGACGCCATCGTCGAGGCCATCGACGCGGAGATCCCGCTGCTCGTGGTCATCACCGAGGGCATCCCGGTGCAGGACTCCGCGTACGCGTGGGCCTACAACGTCGAGAAGGGCAACAAGACCCGGATCATCGGCCCCAACTGCCCCGGCATCATCACCCCGGGTGAGGCACTCGTCGGCATCACCCCGGCGAACATCGCCGGCAAGGGCCCGGTCGGCCTGGTTTCCAAGTCCGGCACCCTGACCTACCAGATGATGTTCGAGCTCCGTGAGTACGGCTTCTCGACCGCCATCGGTATCGGCGGCGACCCGGTCATCGGCACCACCCACATCGACGCCATCGAGGCGTTCGAGAAGGATCCCGAGACCAAGGTCATCGTGATGATCGGCGAGATCGGTGGCGACGCCGAAGAGCGCGCGGCCGACTACATCAAGGCCAACGTCACGAAGCCGGTCGTCGGCTACGTCGCGGGCTTCACCGCTCCCGAGGGCAAGACCATGGGCCACGCCGGCGCCATCGTCTCCGGCTCCTCGGGCACGGCCCAGGCCAAGAAGGACGCCCTCGAGGCGGCCGGCGTGAAGGTCGGCAAGACGCCGTCCGAGACCGCGGCCCTCGCGCGCGAGATCCTCGCTTCGCTCTGAGCTGTAGCGCCTGAGTAGATTCACCGCGGCGCCCGCCCGGACCACACGGTCCGGGCGGGCGCCGCGTTCCTGTTTCCACCCGCGGGTCGCCCGACGTCTGCCCCTTCGCTCGGATCGGGGAGGACGTCAAAGGTCGATCCACTCGGTGCCCGCTGGTTCGAGTTCACCCGCACCGGAAGTCAGCGACGCCACCAGCCCTGTGAGCTCCGTTGCATCGCCCGCGACAGTGAACACCACCCGGTCGGTGTAGGCGACATCGAGCACCGCCGTTCCACGCCCACGCAGTTCTGCCTCGAGTCTTCCGGCGTCGGCATGCCCGACGCCCAGCGTGAACCTTTCGCGCTTCTGTCGTTCGACGAGTGACGCGGTGTCCATCGCCGTCGACACTGCACCCGAGTAGGCGCGGACAAGACCTCCCGCGCCGAGTTTGATGCCGCCGAACCAGCGCGTCACCACCACCACGATGTTCACGAGGTCGCGGTGATGCAGCACCTGCAACATCGGGACACCGGCTGTGCCACCTGGCTCGCCGTCGTCACTCGACCGTTCCGCACGGTGCGCCTGATCGTCCCCCACGACGAAGGCCCAGCAGTGGTGACGCGCGTCCGGATACAGCCGGCGTTGTTCGTCGACGAACGCGGTGGCATCGCCGGTCGAGTGGACGCGGCGGATCGCGGCGAGGAACCGTGAGTTCTTCACCTCCGTCTCGACGAGGATGTCCGATCCTGGCGCGAGTGTGTGCGGCATGGCCACCATTCTGGCTCCGGGTGCATAGGGTGGTGATCAGCGACCGACTACTGCAGGAGGATCGATGTCATACCCCAGCGGCCCATCCGTCCAAAGCAAGGTTGTGCCGTTGCTGTTGCCGATCGGCGTGGCGGTACTCGGCATCGTGAACTTCATCGTCGGACTGGCTCCGTACGTGAGGATCACTTTCGGCTCGTTCGTGTCGTTGTCGTCGTTCGACTTCGGGTTTGCGGTCGTGCCGCTCGCGTTTCTGCTGTTCGGCGGTGGTTGCGCGGCTCTGTCGTTGCTGCCCGGCCAGGATCTGCGCGCGGCCGCGGTGGTCGCGTCGGGGGTCGGATTCGTGACATCGCTTTTCCAACTGTTCCACCTTCCCCAGGACACGGGCATCGCCTGGGGTGGCGTGACCATTCTCGTGCTGGGTCTCCTGCAGACGGCGCTCGCGGTGTTTGCGCTGCTCTTCGGGATCGGCGTGCTGGTCCCGGGGCAGCGCCCCGCCCCGCAGGGTCCCTACGGTCAGAGCTTCCCCCAGCAACCCGTCCAGCAGGGAACACCCCAGCAGGGAAGCCCTCAGCAGGGCGTTCCACAGCAGGGCGTTGCGCAACCAGGATTCCTGCAGCAGGGCCAGCAGGTTCCAGCAGGCCGGTTCGGCGCCCAGTATCCCGGCCAGCAGTTCGAAACCCAGCAGTACGGGGCCCAGCAACAGCAGTATGGGGCCCAGCAACAGCAGTACGGGGGGCAGCAGCAACCCGGTCAGATGCAGCACCCGGGGATGCAGCAGCCCTATCCGGGCCAGCAGGCCCCGTTTGCGGGACAGACATCTCAGCAGGCGCCCTACAGCGAATACCTGCAGCCGTACGCGGCGGCGCAGCGTGATGCAGAGCAGTCGCACGAGCCGGCCCAGTCTTATGAATCGGCCCAGTCGCACGAGCCGGCCCAGTCGCACGAGCCGGCGCAACCCCGGGAGTCCGAGCCCGAGCAGCCCCGCGACACCGGATCGGGCGCTGCCCCGGTTGCCGAGAACACCGGTGACGAGGCGCCGACCCAGGTGTTCCGTGCGCCCGACGACCAGCGGTGATCGGCGCGCCTGACACCGTTGGCCGACCGGCGGTGCAACCATCGAGGTGATGACTTCGACGCTAGGCCGGCCCATTCGGCACACACCTCCCGAGGACGACCGGATCGACTCGGAACGCTTCCGGATCCTGATCGCAGCGGCGGCGCGTGTCCCCGCGGTAACGATCGCCTTCGTCGCGACCGTCGTGGTGATCACGATGGTCGCGGTGAACAGCGATCTCACGGGAATCTACGCAGCGATCGCCGGTACGTGGCTCGCGTTGCACCAGGTGACGCTGACGATCGACGGCACGTCACTCGGTGTGCTGCCACTGCTGCCCACGGGGCTGATCGTGTGGCAGGCGGTGCGGGCGAGTGCCGCGGCAGTGGATTCGACCATCGAACACACCGAACAGAACCTGACGTTGCACGACGCTGCACGGATCGTCGTCGCGACCATCGCGGGACCCACGCTCGTCACCGTGATCGCTCTCGTCGTGATGCAGGATGCCGCGAGTGTGCTCCCGGTGGCGCCACCCAACGCGGCTGCCGCACTCGCCTGGGTGACGGGTCTGTACCTACTGGCTGCCGTGCTGGGGATCGGTGCGCGGACATGGCGCGTGGGTTGCCAGCGGTACGACATTCCCGAATGGCTGATTCTGTCGGTGCGTCCGGCTGTGCGAGCGCTGCTCGGCATGTTCGCGATGGGCGGTGTCCTCACCCTGGTGGGCATGGCGTTGTCGTGGACCACAATGGGCGACCTGCTCGAGCGCGGTGGAGGAATCGTCGGTGTCCTCGGGCTGACAGTGCTGTCGATTCTCTATCTCCCCAACGTCTTCCTCGGCGCCTCGTCGATCCTTGCCGGTAGCACCGTGCAGTTCGGCGACGTCCGACTGAGCCTGTTCGAGGCGAGCGGCGGCGATCTGCCGGCGCTCCCCGTCCTCGCCGCGATTCCCGCCGGTCCCGTAGCTGCGTTCTGGCCGGTGATGCTGGCCGTTCCCGCGACTGTCGGCGCGCTCGCGGGTAGGTTCGTCGCGCACCGCGTCCTGCAGGCGCAGGCCGACGGTGTGCCGGTGCGCAGCGCCGACGCGTCGTTGACGCTTCTCGCGGCGGCCGCGCAGACCGGCCTCGCGATCGCGTTGCTGGCCTGGGCCGCAGGCGGCCCGCTCGGGATATTCGGGATCGTGGGCAGCAATTGGTGGCTCACGGGTGTTCTGGTCTTCGCGTGGGTCGGGCTGCTCGGCCTGATCACCGCGCAGTTGCTGATGTGGCGCGAGGGCAAGCTCGCTGCGGCAGAGGCCGTCGCGGACGAGTACGACGACCATGGCGCCGGGTACGACGACGACCCCGACGACCTCGACCCCGACGATGACGACGTCGACGACGAGATCAAGGCGATCGAGGGGCCCGAGGCGGACTCTGCCGATGACGGGGAAGACACCGAAGACCTCGAAGACACCGAAGACACCGAAGACGAGGACGCTGGCGAAGACGTAGATGCCGACGACGACCCCAACGTGATCGAGGCCGAAGTCGTCGACCTGGAAGACGAGGAGACGGCCGCAGGCGAGGCGGATACCGACGAATCTGTTGCTGGGACGACGTCCGGCACCGTAGACAGGGAGGTCGAAGAAAAGCGCGAGAAGGACGGCGACTAGTGTCTGAGGCGGCCGCCTCACCGGCCTGCCCCCTCGAGTTCCAGGAGTAGAGCGCTGACTGCCTCGCGTGACCAGCTGCCGCCCACCGCACCCGCGCGGATCGTCGTGCTCGCTTCGGGCGCGGGAAGTCTGCTGTATTCGCTCCTCGACGCGGCCCGCACCGACGGGTATCCCGCGCAGATCGTCGCAGTCGGCGTCGACCGCGTGTGCGCCGCGCAGGAGCACGCCGACGTCGCAGGGGTTTCGCAGTTCAAGGTTGCGCTGCGCGACTACGCCGACCGCGGTGAGTGGGATCGCGCCCTCACCGAGGCCGTCGCGAAACACGAACCCGACCTCATTGTCACCGCAGGGTTCATGAAGATCCTCGGTACCGCGTTCCTCGAGCGATTCGGTGGGCGAATCATCAACACGCACCCCGCTCTGCTGCCGTCGTTCCCCGGTGCGCACGCTGTACCCGACGCGCTGGCGTACGGCGTGAAGGTCACCGGTTCGACCGTGCACCTCGTCGACGGTGGGGTCGACACCGGGCCGATTCTTGCGCAGGAACCCGTGCCGGTCCTCGACGACGACGACGAGGCTGCCCTGCACGAACGCATCAAGGTTGTGGAACGACGCTTGCTGGTCGACGTTGTCGCCGCCGTCGCGACCCGTGGAGTTGTATCCGATGGACGAAAGGCCGTGATCCCCAGTGACCGAACGTAAGACTGTGCGCCGCGCACTGGTCAGCGTCTACGACAAGAGCGGACTGGTCGAGCTGGCGAGTGGCCTGCACGACGCGGGCGTCGAACTGGTGTCCACCGGCTCTACCGCCGCGACGATCGCCGGAGCAGGCGTGCCCGTGACGCGCGTCGAGGAACTCACCGGTTTCCCCGAATGCCTCGAAGGTCGCGTCAAGACGCTGCACCCGCGAGTGCATGCCGGCATCCTCGCCGATACTCGCAAGCAGGACCACCTCGACCAGATCGCCGATCTCGGTATCGAGGCGTTCGAGCTGGTGATCGTCAACCTGTACCCGTTCACGCAGACCGTGGCCTCGGGCGCGACTCCCGATGAGTGCGTAGAGCAGATCGACATCGGCGGTCCGTCGATGGTGCGTGCCGCTGCGAAGAACCACCCGTCGGTCGCGGTGGTCGTCGACCCCGCCGCCTACGGTGGCGTCCTCGAGTCCGTCAATGGTGGCGGATTCACGCTGGCGCAGCGCAAGCGTCTTGCGGCCCAGGCCTTCCAGCACACCGCCGCATACGACGTCGCGGTCGCGAGCTGGATGAACAGCGGCTATGCAGCCGAGGCGGGGGCGAGCGAAGCGACGGGGGATGTCACGGGGGCGAGCGAAGCGACGGGTGATGTAGCGGGGGCGAGCGAAGCGACGGGTGATGTAGCGGGGGCGAGCGAAGCGACGGGGGAAGTAGCAGGGGGAGAGCAGTCGCAGTTCCCGGCATGGGCCGGCGCGACGTGGACCCGCGCGAATGTCCTGCGGTACGGCGAGAACCCGCACCAGGCCGCTGCCCTGTACGTCTCCGAAGACGGCGAGCCCGGACTGGCGCAGGCCGAACAGTTCCACGGCAAGGAAATGTCGTACAACAACTACCAGGACGCCGACGCTGCGTGGCGCGCTGCGCACGACCACAGCGAGCCGTGCGTCGCAATCATCAAGCACGCCAATCCGTGTGGCATCGCGATCGCCGACGACATCGCCGCAGCGCACCGCAATGCCCACGAGTGCGATCCGGTGTCGGCGTTCGGTGGTGTGATCGCCGCGAACCGCGAGGTGAGCGTGAAGATGGCCGAGCAGGTCGCCGAGATCTTCACCGAGGTCATCATCGCCCCGTCGTACGCCGACGGTGCCGTCGAAGTGCTCTCCCGTAAGAAGAACATCCGCATCCTGCGCGCGGACTCACCGAAGTCGGCGCAGATCGAGATGCGTCAGATCTCCGGTGGTCTGCTTCTGCAGGAGCGCGACGAGATCACGGCCGAGGGAGATTCGCCCGCCAACTGGCAGCTCGCGTGCGGTGACCCCGCGGACGAGGCGACTCTGCGCGATCTCGAGTTCGCGTGGCGCACGGTGCGTGCCGTGAAGTCGAACGCGATCCTGCTGGTGTCAGGTGGCGCGACCATCGGTGTCGGCATGGGCCAGGTCAACCGGGTCGATTCGTCGCGGCTCGCGGTGACCCGCGCCGGCGACCGTGTCGTCGGTTCCGTTGCGGCGTCCGACGCGTTCTTCCCGTTCGCCGACGGCCTGCAGGTTCTGACCGAGGCGGGCGTCAAGGCCGTGGTGCAGCCGGGTGGATCGGTGCGCGACAACGAGGTCATCGACGCTGCTCGCGAGGCCGGCATCACGCTGTACCTGACGGGTGCGCGGCACTTCGCGCACTGATCCCGAGCGGAGCGAGTCTTCTCGCAGGGCTACCGCCCACTCGCAGTTGCTGCTGTTCAGGCGGCTTGCGGGTGGGCGGTGCGCTGTGCGGGGGCGTCGAGGACGCCGCGGTCGTCGGCGATGACCAGGCGGGCAGCGCCGCGGTCGAGCAGCTTGCGGATGAGGACGGCCGCTTCGGCGCCCTTCTCGGCGTCGACGTGGCTGAGGTCGATCGTGATGGCGTGGCCGGTCAGATCGTCGGGCAGATCCTTCGGGATCTCGCCCGTAGGGGTGAGTCGGAATTTCATAGTGTTCTCCTGTCGGAAGGGAAAGAAAAAGGCACCCGGGGCGATGTGCCCGGGTGCCCGAGAGGCGAGTCGTCGAGGACTCTATTCTCGGGGTTGCCGCGGGGCTACGTGGGAGTGGAAGAACGCGAACGGTACGGAGCGGCGCTTACAGAACTGATACTGAATACGCATCGGACCGTACCTTTCTTGTGTGCTCCAGCGGGTTAACGGAAGACAATACACTATCGACGCGAAAGCGACATCTGAGATTTCGCGCCGGACGCATTGATGCAGGTCAGAGGGATCCGACCCACTTCTGGAAACCGGAAGTGAACTCTTGGGAGTACGGCAGGTCGGCGACGTAGTCGGAACCGGTGGACTGCTGGTCGCCGACGTCCTTGAGAACGTGGTTGGTGCGCTGCATGCGCAGCGAGGTCAGCCGGGTGTGCACCAGCGCGGAGTCGAGCGAGTCGACGTCCTCGATGCGGACCTGGATGTCCTTCGACGAGACGGTCGTGAGGACCGGAAGGTTGCCGTCGACCTGCGCGGCCAGCATTCGCGGATCGAGTGCGTCCTCTTCGGCGAGTGCCTTGGCGTTGGCCGAGACGAGCCCCGCGTTGCGCAGCGGCTCGGGAAGGTTGTCGCTCAGTGTGCCGTCGGCGCGCAGTGACTCGACCGCACCCGCCAGCGCGACACGCAGTTCGTCGGCGATCTGTACAGGCAGTTGCCGCGCGGACACCACGGCGTCGAGTTGGGCGTCGATCTGGGCGGTGAGCAGATCCAGCAGGCGCACAGCCAGCGGCTCGATCAAGCCGAGGCCCTTGATGTCGTGTTCGGTTCGGGCGCTGTCCTGCGCGAGCGACAGCGCGATCAGTGCGCCCTCACTGTGCCCGACGACGTACATCCGCGATGCGTCCACGCCGCGTTGCTTCGCGAGGAAGGCCAGCGCGTCGGAGGCGGCATCGATGAACGTCGAGAATCCGAGATCGGCGACGTCCTCGACATCATAGGGGCCCAGGCCCGTGGTGCCGCTGCCGAGCTTGTCGTAGCGCAGGCTCGCGAAACCGTTGTCTTCGAGGACGTCGGCGAGGTGCCGGAGGGTGCCGATGTTTCCCGGCAGCAGGGCACTGTCGCCGTTGCGATCGGTGGGTCCGCTGCCTGCGAGTAACAGCACCGCCGGTACCGCTCCCTTGATCGAGACGGGGATGCGCATGCTGCCGTGCAGGGTCACATCGCCGCTGGAAAAGGTGATCTCGGTGTCCGACATGTCATTTGTCTATCAGAAGGACCGGACCTTGCGGACACTCAGGCCGTTCCCGCGCGGCGGGCGCGTCGCATCCGGGCATATCCCTTGAACCCGAGCCAGCCGAACAAGATCAACAGAGGGATCACCAGCAGCGGCACGACCAGCGCGATCAGCGACGTCACGAACGACGCGGTGCTGTCGATCACCGACAGCACGGGGTTGCCGACGCCCGCGGTTGTGGCGGTACTCACGGCGCGGGTTCCGGTCTGCGCGGTACTCACCGCGAGCGCGGTGGGCGCGCCCACCACGATCCCGGCGATCGCCGCCCACGCCGGATCGAGCTCGCTGAACGCTGCCCACGCCACCAGCGCACCCGCGATCGGACGGGCGACCGTACCGACCAGAGACAACGCATTGTCGACGAGCGGGATCAGATCGGCGAGCACCTCCGCGACCGTGGCGATCGCCAACGCGATGAGCGCCGCCGTGGAACCGACCCACTGCATCGAGTCACCCACGACGATTCCGAACAATTCGAAGTGCACGGCCGCGCTCAACATCAGCAGCGGGAGGAACGTGCGCAACCCGGTCGCAGCGGCCAGGCCGAGCCCGAGCAGCACCGCCAGGAGCCAGGTGTCCATGAGCGGAAGTGTATGCGCGGCGCTCCACGTTGCCGTCCATTCACCCGTCCGATTCGCGAGCGGGTGCCGAAACGTCGCGACAGTCGTACCTTTGGTGGGGTGACGTCACCTTCTTCCCGCCCGTCCACTCTCGGTGCTCTGCGCGCGTCCGGACACGTGCAGCGTTCCGTCAAGGACGAGATCAGACAGAATCTGCTCACCGCCCTGCGCGACGGCACCGATCCGTGGCCAGGAATCGTCGGATTCGACGAGACGGTGGTCCCGCAGCTCGAGCGGGCGCTGCTCGCCGGCCACGACGTGGTGCTGCTCGGTGAACGAGGCCAGGGCAAGACCCGCCTGCTGCGCACCCTGCCGCTGCTCCTCGACGAATGGACACCCGTGATCGCCGGGTCGGAACTGGGCGAACACCCGTACGAGCCGATCACACCCGCGTCGATCCGGCGCGCGGCCGAACTCGGCGACGACCTGCCCGTCGCGTGGCGGCACCGCAGCGAGCGTTACGCGGAGAAGTTGGCCACCCCGGACACATCCGTCGCCGACCTCGTGGGCGACGTCGACCCGGTCAAGGTCGCGGAGGGGCGTAGTCTCGGCGACCCCGAGACCATCCATTTCGGTCTCGTGCCGCGGTCGCACCGCGGTATCGTCGCCGTCAACGAGCTTCCCGACCTCGCCGAACGCATCCAGGTGTCGCTGCTGAACGTCATGGAGGAACGCGACATCCAAGTGCGCGGATACACCATCAGGCTGCCGCTGGACGTGCTGCTCGTCGCGAGCGCCAACCCTGAGGACTACACGAACCGCGGACGCATCATCACCCCGCTCAAAGATCGCTTCGGCGCGGAGATCCGTACGCACTACCCGATGGAACTCGACGACGAGATCGCGGTGATCCGGCAGGAGGCCGAATTGCAGTCCCGTGTTCCCGGTTTCCTGCTCGAGATCCTTGCGCGCTTCACCAGGCTGCTGCGCGAGTCGACTTCGGTCGACCAACGGTCCGGTGTCTCGGCACGGTTCGCGGTCGCGGGGGCCGAGACCGTCGCCGCTTCGGCCGTGCGCCGCGGTGCGGTGCTGGGGGAGGACGATCCGGTGGCGCGTCCGGTCGATCTCGGCACCGTCGTCGAAGTATTGCGCGGCAAGGTCGAATTCGAGTCCGGTGAGGAGGGGCGAGAATTCGAGGTCCTCGACCACCTGCTGCGGCGCGCGACCGCAGAGACCGCCCGTGCTCGCCTGGCCGGCATCGACCTCGCCCCGCTCGTCGCGGCCGTCGAACAGGGCGATCCTGTGGTCACGGGGGAGCGGATCACCGCGAAAGTGCTGCTCGACGAACTTCCCGAATTGCCCGTGCTCGACGACATCGCCGACCGCCTCGGCGCGAGCGATCCCGGTACCCGCGCCTCAGCGATCGAGTTCGCACTCGAGGGGCTCTACCTGGCGCGGCGCATCTCCAAGGATACTGGCGACGACGGCGCGGCGGTGTATTCCTGATGAGCAGGGCAGCTCGATACGGTCCCTATCACGGAGGTGATCCGCTCGCCCCGCCGGTGGACCTGCGGGATGCCCTCGCGTCGATCGGCGACGACGTCCTCGCGGGCAGTTCGCCGCGGCAGGCGTTGCGCGAGCTGCTCCGGCGCGGGCAGGGCAACATGCGAGGACTGGACAAGCTTGCGGCGCAGGCGAACCGGCGTAAGCGTGAGCTGCTCGATCGCACCAACCTCGACGGCACCCTGCGGGAGGTGCGCGAACTGCTCGACAAGGCCGTCCTCGAAGAACGGAAGACGCTCGCGCGGGCACTCGACGACGACGCGCGCTTCTCGGAGATGCGCATGGAGGAACTCCCGAGTTCCACGGCGCAGGCGGTGCAGGAACTGGCCGACTACGACTGGCGGAGCTCCCGAGCGCGCGAGGACTACGAGAAGATCCGCGACCTCCTGGGCCGGGAGATGCTCGACCAGCGGTTCGCGGGCATGAAGCAGGCGCTCGAAGGCGCGACCGACGAAGACCGGCAGCGCATCGCCGAGATGCTCTCGGATCTCAACGATCTACTCGACAAGCACTCCCGCGGTGAGGACACCCCGGAAGACTTCGAGCAGTTCATGGCCGAGCACGGCGACTTCTTCCCGGAGAATCCGCAGAACGTCGAGGAACTGCTCGACTCCCTCGCGCAGCGTGCCGCGGCGGCGCAGCGCCTGCGCAATTCGCTGACGCAGGAACAGCGCGACGAACTCGATGCGCTGGCCCAGCAGGCATTCGGCTCCCCGGACCTCATGCAGCAACTCGACCGGCTCGACGGCAATCTGCGCTCGGCCCGTCCCGGCGAGGACTGGACCGGTTCCCAGCGGTTCCGCGGCGACGAGGGGATGGGGCTCGGGGAGGGTACCGGAGCGCTGCAGGAGATCTCCGAACTCGACCAGCTCGCCGAGCAGCTGTCGCAGCAGTACGCGGGTGCGTCGCTCGACGACGTCGATCTCGATGCCCTCGAACGTCATCTCGGTCCGGAGGCCGCCGCCGATGCGCGGACTCTCGCCGAACTCGAGAAGGAACTGCAGAAGCAGGGGTTCTTCGATCGTGGTGCCGATGGGCAGTGGCGTCTGTCGCCGAAGGCCATGCGGCAACTCGGGCAGCACGCGCTGCGCGATGTGATGAACCGGATCTCGTCGCGGGGCGGGCAGCGCGAGACGCGGCGCGCGGGGGCGATGGGGGAACCGACCGGAGCGGCCCGGCAGTGGGAGTTCGGCGACACCGAACCGTGGGATGTCGTGCGCACATTGACCAATGCGACGCTGCGCGATCCCGGTGTGCCCGTGCGGATGGCGGTGTCGGACGTCGAAGTGGTCGAGACGGAACAGCGTGCGCAGGCTGCGGTCGCACTTCTCGTCGACACCTCGTTCTCGATGGTCATGGACGGGCGGTGGGTGCCGATGAAACGCACCGCGCTCGCATTGAATCACCTCGTGTCCACCCGATTCCGCGGTGATGCGCTGCAGCTCATCGCGTTCGGCCGGCACGCACGTGTGGTCACTGCCCCTGAACTCGCTGGATTGGACGGTGTCTACGAGCAGGGCACCAACCTCCACCACGCGCTGTTGCTCGCCGGCAGACATCTACGACGTCATCCGAACGCGCAGCCGGTGGTGCTCGTCGTCACCGACGGGGAACCGACCGCACATCTGGAATCGGACGGGTACGCGGCATTCGACTACCCGCCCAGTGCACGGACTCTCGGGCTGACCGTGCGCGAACTCGACCATCTCGCGAAGATCGATGCGCAGGTGACGATCTTCCGGCTCGGCGACGATCCCGGGCTCGCGCGGATCGTCGACAGGATGGCACGCCGTGTGGGTGGTCGTGTGGTCGCGCCGGACCTCGACGGTCTCGGTGCCGCTGTGGTGGGCAATTACGTGCGGATGCGGCGTCGCTGACCTCGCGCTGGTACCGGCACGACGGTTGTGTCAGTACGACGCACGCCCACCGCTCGCGTCGTACACGGCGCCGGTGGAGTAGCTCAACGCGTCCGAAGACAGCCACGCGACGAGTTCCGCTATCTCCTCCGGGCGGCCCATCCGGCTCATCGGAGTCAGGCTCTGTGAACGGGCGAGGATCGCCGGGTCTGTGTCGGCATTCATGGGGCTTTCCACGGCCGCCGGGGCGACGACATTGGCGAGCACGCCCGTCGTGGCGATCTCCTTGCCGAGTGATTTGGTCAATGCGATCACGGCGGCCTTCGACGCCGAATATGCGCTCTGGGTGGGGTTTCCGTCCTTCGCCGCGATGCTCGCCAGGTTCACGATGCGTCCCCACCCGGACTCGATCATGCCGGGGGTGAACGCGCGGCACATCAGGAAGGTGCCGTCGACGTTGACGCGGAAGGTGCGTTGCCAGTCGGCGAAGTCGACGTCGGTCACGGGTGCGGACGGTCCCACGATGCCGGCGCTGTTGACGAGGATGTCCACCTTGCCCACGCGCGTTCGCAGCCGGTCGACGGAATCGGGGTCGGTGACGTCGAGATAGTCGTCGGCGCCGGGGGCGATGTCGGCGGTGGTGACCCGCACGCCGGCATCAACGAGGCGTTTCGCGCACGCTGCGCCGATTCCGCTGGCACCTCCGGTGACGAGTGCGGTCGCGCGTGTGGGATAGGTGATCATCGGAGGTCTCCTCGGGGATCTATGTACGAACCGAGCACAAGCTATGTACAAAATCGACATAATTTATGTCACTGTTGTGTGCGAGATCAATATACGGCCGCGGAGTCGGGCGTCAATCCCTCGAGGAGGTAATCGGTGGAAATTCGCTGGATACAAGCGTTCGTGGCGGTCGCCGAGGAACTGCACTTCGGCCGGGCCGCCCAACGGTTGCAGATGGCGCAGTCGCCCCTGAGCCAGACGGTGCGCAAACTCGAGAAGGATCTCGGCGTCACTCTGTTCGAACGCAACACCCGCAGTGTCGCGCTCACTGCGGGCGGGCACGCCTTTCTGCCGCACGCCTACCAGATTCTCGAAAATGTCGAGACGGCCAGGCAGGCCGCCCGCGCCTCGGAAGGGCGCGTCTACGGCCGGATCCGGATCGGGTTCACCGGTGTGTTGAACCATCTGGCGTTACCGCCGCTCACCCGTGCGCTACGTCAGCGCTACCCGGACATCGAACTGACCCTGGTCGGTCGAATCATGACGCGTGATGCGGTGGATCAACTGGAAAGCGGCGCACTCGATCTGGCCTTCGTGGGGCTTCCTGTGCAGTCTGTGAGCGTCGCGACGCGGCTGATCCGTCGCGAACCGTTCGGGGCGGTGCTGCCGACCGACCATCCACTCGCCGGCGAATCGGAGATCGACCTCCGCGATCTCGCCGACGACGGGTTCATCACCACGCCGATCTCCGCGGGATCGTCGTTGCAGGAGGTGGCGATGCGCGCCTGCCTGGACGCGGGCTTCCGGCCACGCATCGTGCAGGAGATCACCGACCCGTACATGATCCTGCTGCTCGTCTCGACCGGAGTCGGTGTCGCGCTCATGACCTCGGGAATCGCACCGATCGCCCCGCCCGGCACCGTGTTCGTGCCCCTTGCCGGGGAGCCTGTCTACATGCAGCACGGACTCGGGTGGTCGCGCAAGCGGATCTCGCCGGCACTACAGGTAGCGCTCGATCTCGCCGAGGAGATCCTGCCCGGGCCTATTGAGACGTAATCGGTCTTTTTCAAAGACTTTTTCAGTGTTGGACGCGAAATAGTGCTGCGTGTCACTCTCGTTTCGTTCCGGCGAGTATGAGGGCCGTCTTCTCGGAAGAGCCCTCGGAGTTCGTCGGATTCTGGGACGAAAGGAACATCAGATGACGAACAGCCACGCGGCCGCCCCCGGTACGGGCAGCACCGCGAACGCCCGCCGGGCGGCGATCTCCGGCTTCCTCGGAAGCACACTCGAGTACTACGACTTCTTCATCTACGGCTCTGCCGCGGCCCTGGTCTTCGGCCACATATTCTTCCCCGGCGGCGGCGCGACCGCGACTCTTCTGTCGATCAGTACCCTGGGCGTCGCGTATGTGGCGCGTCCGCTCGGCGCGGTGCTGTGGGGACATTGGGGCGACAAATTCGGCCGGCGCAACGCGCTTCTGGCTTGTTTGCTCATGATGGGGATCTCGACGTTCATCATCGGTTGCCTGCCCACCTACGACCAGATCGGTATGGCCGCACCCGTGATCCTGGTGCTGCTCCGTTTGTTGCAGGGATTGTCCGCCGGCGGTGAATCGCCTGGGTCGTCATCGCTCACCCTCGAGCACTCTCCGGAGCGCCGTCGCGCGTTCTTCACGTCGTTCACCATGAGCGGCATCATGTTCGGAATCGTCGTGTCGAGCCTGGTCTTCATTCCGGTGGCGTCGCTGCCTGATGACGCCCTGTACTCGTGGGGTTGGCGGGTCCCGTTCTGGCTGAGCATCGTTGTGACGGTCGTTGCCGTGTGGCTGCGTCGCAAGCTCGACGAGCCCGAGGTGTTCGAGGAAATGCAGGAGAACGGCGAGACGGCGTCGCTGCCGGTCGTCGAGATGTTCCGCTCGCATTGGCGCACGGTGATCCGCGTCAGCCTGTCGTCCAGCTTCGCGATGATCAACACCATCGTCAACGTTTTCGCCCTCGCGTACGCAGTCGATGTGCAGGGCATGGAACGGTCTTCGATGCTGTGGGCGATCGCCGCCGCCAACTTCGTCGCGGTGCTCACTCAACCGCTCTTCGGGATCCTCGCCGACCGCATCGGACGCAAGCCGGTGTTCGTGTTCGGCGCGATCGGATCGGGCGGCATGGTGTTCGTGTTCTTCCATGCGATCAGCACCGGCAGCACGCCGATGGTCTTCGCCAGCGGCATCATCATGATCGGTTTCTTCTACGCGATGCCCAACGGCATCTACCCGGCCTACTTCCCGGAGCAGTTCCCCGCGAAGGTGCGTTACACCGGCATGGCCGTGAGCCTGATGCTCGGTCTGCTGGTCGCCGGATTCACCCCCGCGATCGCACAGGTCATCTCGTCCGGTGACGTCGCCAACTGGGCCCCCGTCGCGTGGATGTGCTTGGGCTTCGCAGTCCTGTCCGCGGGCGCTGCGCTGACCGGTCCCGAAACCTACCGCACCCCCACCGAGGAACTCGGCGGATCGAGCCCTACCTCACCGGCGAAACTCGAGAAGAGCTTCGCCGACGCCTGACCGATCGCCCTCACCGAGGTGCTCCCCGTGAGCGCCGAAGCACACCACCCCACAGGAGCACCATAGTGTCCCCCGCGCACCGTATCGCGCTGGTCGGCGCCGGAATCGGCTCGTCGCTGTCGCCGGCCCTGCACACGCACGAAGCCGTCGAGCTCGGTCTCGGCAACTACCGCTACGACCTGGTCGACCTCGACGCCGAGAACCTCGACGTCGCCGACACCGCCGACGTCGTCCGCAAAGCAGTCCGCGACGGCCGTACCGGGTTGAACGTCACACATCCCTGCAAACAGCTCGTCATTCCCGCCCTCGACGACCTGTCGGACAACGCGCGGCTGCTGGGTGCCGTCAACACCGTAGTGGTGGACGACGGCCGGTTGATCGGTCACAACACCGATCACAGCGGGTTCCTCACCGCGCTGCAGCGCGGACTGCCCGGGGCCGACCTGGACACGGTGCTGCTCGTGGGTGCCGGCGGCGCAGGCTCGGCGGTCGCTTACGCGCTCGGCGGCGCCGGCGTGAAGGACATGCGCATCGCAGACGTCGACCCCGACCGCGCCGCGGATGTGTGCTCCCGCGTCTCGGACGCCTTCCCCGTCCGGGCAACACCGCTCGCGGTCGCGGACATCCCCGCCGCACTGCCGGAGTGCCGGGGCGTCGTCAACGCCACCCCGATCGGCATGACCGGTCACCCCGGCACCCCGTTCGACACCGCCGCGCTGCGCCCCGACCTGTGGGTCGCCGACATCGTCTACCGGCCGTTGCGGACCGAGCTGATCGCTGCGGCCATCCGCACCGGATGCGACGTGCTCGACGGCGGACAGATGCTGGTGGCGCAGGCCGCCGATACCTTCGCGCTGCTGACCGGGGTCACCCCCGACCCCGGACGCATGCGCGGCCACCTCGACGAACTGATCGAGGACAGCCTCACCAAGGAGATTCGATGAACACCCCCGCATTCGCCCGGCCACTCGACCTGGGCCCGGTGCGTCTGCGCAACCGATTCGTGTCGGCACCGATGGAACGCAACTACTGCGCCGCGGACGGCACCATGACCGACGAGTACATCGCCTACCTCGAACAGCGCGCCGCCGGCGGAGCGGCCCTCGTCTTCACCGAAGCCGCCTACGTGCGGGCCGACGGCAAGGGCCGTATCCGGCAGATGGGCGTCGACGACGACGATCGCATTCCCGGCATCGCCCGCATGGCCGGGGCAGTGCACGCGTACGGCGCGCTCGTCGGCGTGGAACTCAACCACGGCGGCCGCACTGCACAGGGCGCCGTCAGCGGATTCGTTCCCGTCGCACCCACCCCCATCCCGTGCATGGTCGTCGGTGGCGAGATGCCCGAGCAGCTCGACGACGACGACATCGAGCACATCATCGAGTGTTTCGGCGAGGCCGCCGCGCGCTGCGCGCAGGCAGGAGTCGACGTGTTGTCGCTGCACGGTGGCCACGGATATCTCATCCATCAGTTCCTCTCGCCCGCCTACAACAAGCGCGACGACAAGTGGGCCGATCCCACCCTGTTCGTCAACCGTGTCATCGACGCCGTGCGTACCGCGGCGCCCGACCTGGCACTCGGCATCCGCTTCTCTGCCTTCGAAGGTGTCGAGGGTGGTCTCGATGCCGACACCACCCGCGCCCGCCTCGACGCGATCGACACGCGCCGCCTCGACTTCCTTGACGTGTCGGCCGGCAATTACGAAGCGGGACAGTGGATCATCCAGCCCGGCGAGTGGGCTCGCGGCCTGCTCGCACCCTACGCAGAGCAGTACACTCGCGACTTCGACATTCCCGTCGGTGTCGCCGGTCGCATCAGCACCCCCGAATCGGCCGAGGAGATCATCGTCTCCGGCCAGGCAGATTTCGTGTCCATGGCCCGCACGCTGCACGCCGACCCGGACTTCCCGAACCGTGCGATCGCCGGGACCCGCTACCGCCCGTGCATCGCGTGCAACTACTGCATCGACAGCCTCGCCGCCGGCGCGGTGCCGTGCTCGGTGAACCCTTGGGTCGGACGCGAACTCGACCAGCCCACCGCACCCGCCGGCGTGCCGGCACGGGTCGTGGTGATCGGTGGCGGACCGGCCGGTCTGTCGGTGGCACGCGAACTCGCCGTCGCGGGCCATCAGGTGGATGTCTACGACGAACGTGACGGCCTCGGAGGAGATTTCGCGCTCGCATCTGATCTCCACGAATACCCGGAATATGGACGGATCGTGGACTGGTACCTCGCCGAACTCGCCGAGCTTCCGGTGACCTGCCACACCGGCGTGACCGTGGACGCCCAGACGCTCGCAGCGCTCGATTTCGACGCGATCGTGCTGGCCACCGGCGGACGCGGCCCGGTCCTCGACGTGCCCGGCCTGGACTCCCGCCGCGTCCGCGACGTTCGGGAGTTCCTGTGCTCCGGCGATCCGGCCCCCGAGGCGATCACCATCTTCGGCGCCGACCGCGAGGCCGCTGCTGTCGCCGACGATCTGCTGCAGCGCGGCACGACCGTCGTCATGATCGGCCCGCAGGAAACGATCGCTCACGACGTGGGACGCCGCGCCAAGATCGTCCTGCTGCCGCGCCTGGACGCCGCGGAGCACTTCACCGCGCACCTGTCGTCGACCATCGCTCGCATCGAGACCGACCGGGTGGTGATCTCCACGAACGGTGAACAGCGCACCGTCGACGCACCGGGCGAACTGCTCGTCTCGCAGGGCATCGAACCCCGCGCCGACCTGCTCGCCGACCTGCGGCGTTTCGCCCCGCGGCTCGGTGTGTACAGCGTGGGTGACGCGAGCGGCGACGGCGGATCCATTCACGCCGCGAACGTCACCGCCGCCGATGTGGCCGTCCGCATCACCGCCGAGGCAGCCCGCGCTACCACCCGCATGGAGGTTTCCGCATGACCACCGACACCACCCCGGTCACGACGCGCGATGCCGTGCGCGCAGCGCTGCCTCCGATCGGTCTGGGAACCTGGCCGCTTGTCGGGGACGATGCCACCCGCGCCGTGCTCGCCGGGATCGACGCCGGATACCGGCTGATCGATACCGCCACGGTCTACGAGAACGAGGATGCAGTCGGCGCCGGCCTCGCCACCTGCGGAGTGCCCCGCGACGAGCTGTTCGTCACCACGAAACTTCGCGGCAGCGACCACGTGTCCGGCGACATCCGCGGCGCCGTCGAGCGCAGCCTCACCCGCCTGCGCCTCGACTACCTCGACCTGTTCCTCATCCACTGGCCGCTGCCGCGACTCGACAAGTACTCGGCGGCCTTCGCGGCGATGCTCGAGTGCCGCGAGGCCGGGCTGATCCGGTTCGTGGGCGTCTCGAACTTCCTCGAACACCACCTGCGCCGCGTCATCGACGACACCGGAGAAGCACCCGCCGTCAACCAGATCCAGATGGACCCCACCCTGGCGCGGGTGCCGGTGCGTAGGGCACACGACGAGCTCGGGGTGTTCACCCAGTCGTGGAGCCCGCTCGGTCGCGGCGACACCCTCGGCGACCCGGTGGTCACCGGGATCGCCGAGCGGCTCGGGCACACACCCGCGCAGGTGATCCTCGCGTGGCACCGCGCGCACGGCGTGGTCCCGGTCGCGCGGTCGGCGAACCCGCAGCGGCAGGCCGAGAACCTGGCTGCGACGGAGGTGCGACTCGACGCCGCCGACATCGTGGCGCTCGATGCCCTCGATCGCGGTGAGAACGCCGCGCGCGACGTCGAACGAGAGGAGCACTTCTGATGCTGCGTGCGGGAATCGTCGGGTGCGGGCGTATCGCCGGCAACCACGCCCGAGCCCTGCAGAACAGTCCCGGCGTCGAGGTGATCGGCTGCTGCGACGCCGACCTCGACCGGGCTCGCGCCTTCGCCGCGGAATTCGGTCTGCCGCATTCGGTGTCGTCCACGGCAGAGCTGTTCGCGCTCGGTCTGGACGCGTGCACCGTGTGCACGCCGCATCCGGTGCACGAGGAGATCGTCGTCGCCGCCGCGGAGGCGGGCATCCACGTGCTGTGCGAGAAGCCCATCGCCGGGACCGTCGCGGCGGCGGACCGCATGATCGACGCCACCGACCGTGCCGGTGTCACGCTCGGGGTGTTGTTCCAGCGACGGTTCTGGCCGGCGGCGCGCCGCATCAAGGCGGCGATCGACGACGGCCGGATCGGGCAGCCCGTGCTCGGGGAGGCGTCGGTGCTTCTGCACCGACCGTCCACCTACTATTCGGCCGACCCGTGGCGCGGCCGGTGGGACACCGACGGCGGTGGCGTGCTCATGACGCAGGCCGTGCACCAGATCGACATGCTGCAGTGGTTCATGGGTGAACCCGTCCGGGTCACCGGTGTCATCGGTACCCGCTTCCACGGCGACCACATCGAAACCGAGGACGCCGCCTCCGCTGTCGTGACGTTCGAGTCCGGGGGATCGGCGACGATCACCGCCACCACCGGCGTCAACCACAACCTCGGCAACCGCGTCACCGTCATCGGGTCCGCCGGGGCGGTCGCGAGCGTCCTCGAGTTCCCGGAGGGCCGCGAAGGCGTCAACGAACTGTGGACCGTCCCAGGCGAATTGGGGTTCCGCGCCCCCTACGACCCGGAGGTACACGCCAACCTCGACGTCGGCGCCGTCAACGCCGGCCTCACCGATTTCCACACCCTGCAGGTGCAGGACTTCGCCGACGCTGTGCGCACCGGTCGACCGCCGGCCGTGACCGGGCGCGACGCCCGCACCTCCCTCGCCGTCGTCGAAGCCGTCTACGAGTCGGCTCGCACCGGCCGGCCCGTCGACCTCGCACCCACACCCGTACTCGCATCCGAGGAGCAGTGATGAATCCCGCTACATCCACCGACAATTACGACGTCGTCGTCGTCGGCTCCGGCGCCGGTGGCCTGGCCACCGCGGTCGCCGCGGCCCACGGTGGTGCGTCCGTGCTGGTGGTCGAGAAGGCCGGCGTGTGCGGTGGTGCCACCGCGTGGTCGGGTGGCTGGATCTGGGCTCCTCGCAACCTGTTCGCGCACGCCGACGGTGTCGATGAGCCGCGTGAGCTGCCCGGCACCTACCTGGAGCACCGGCTCGGCGACAACTTCGACGCCGTCAAGGTCGACGCACTGCTCGACGGTGCCCCCGAGATGGTCGAGTTCTTCGAGACGAAGACCGCGCTGCAGTTCGTGCCAGGCGCCGGCATCGCCGACATCCACGGCAACACCCCCGGCGCCGGAACCGGGCACCGTTCCGTCGGGCCCAAGCCGGTGAACCTGCGCAAGCTCGGCCCCGAGGTGGCGCGCCTGCTGCGCCGGCAGCTGTACGAGACGTCGTTCCTCGGCATGGGCATCATGGCCGGCCCGGATCTGCAGGCGTTCCTGCACTCCACCCGGTCACCGAAGGCCTTCGTGCACTGTGCGCGGCGGGTGTCGACGCACATGTTCGACCTCGTCACCAAGCGTCGCGGTCAGCAGCTGGTGAACGGCACCGCGCTCGTCGGCCGGTTGCTGCGTTCCGCGCTCGATGCCGGCGTCGAGATCCGGGTGAACACCTCGGCGACCGCCCTCGTCACCGACGAGAGCGGTGCGGTCACCGGGGTTCGCCTCGAGGGGACGGACAGCGCGTACTCCGTCACCGCGCGCCGTGGTGTCGTACTCGCGACCGGCGGGTTCACCCACGACCTCGACCGGGTGAAGGAACTGTTCCCGCGCACCCCCACGGGCCGGGAGCACTGGACGCTGACCCCGCCGACCACCACCGGTGACGGCATCACCCTCGGCGAGTCCGTCGGTGGTCGGCTGGACCGGTCCGGCGCCTCCCCGGTCGCGTACTGCCCGGTGTCGCTGGTGAAGTACCGCAACGGCAAGGAGGGTGTGTTCCCGCACATCATGGACCGCGGCAAGCCCGGTGTGATCGGTGTGCTCGCAGACGGCCACCGGTTCGTCAACGAGGCCCTCGGCTACCACGACTACACGCTCGGCATGATGAAGAATGTCCCGGAAGGGCAGGAGGTGTGCTCCTGGCTGATCGCCGATGCCCGCTACATGCGGTACCTGCCGCTCGGGTTCGCGAAGCCGCTGCCGATTCCGCTGTTCCCGTACGTCCGGTCCGGGTATCTGTCCAAGGGCTCGACGATCCGCGAGCTCGCCGAGAAGATCGGTGTCGACCCGGGCGGGCTGGAGAAGACCGTCAGCGCCTTCAACGAGGGTGCCCGCGAGGGTGTGGACCCCGAGTTCGACCGGGGCACAACCCCGTTCGCGCAGCGTTCCGGTGACACCGCGAATCCGTGGCCGAACCCGTCGCTCGCGCCGCTGGAGAAGGGTCCGTACTACGCCGTGAAGGTGGTGCCGGGCAGCTTCGGTACCTTCGCCGGCCTGGTCACCGACGTCCGCTCGCAGGTGCTGGACACGAAGGACCAGCCCATCGGTGGCCTCTACGCCGTCGGTGTCGACCAGGCATCCGTGATGGGCGGGCACTACCCGTCGGGCGGCATCAATCTCGGCCCCGCCATGACCTTCGGCTACCTCACCGGTCGCCGCCTCGCCTCGACCCCAGGAGATCACCGATGACCGCACCGCTGGGGCTTGCTGCCCTCACCGTCCTCGACATCGCGCCGCTGCATCATGTCGAGCTCGCCGAACAGCACGGTTTCGACACCATCGGTCTGCGTCTGCTCCCGGCCGCGCCGGGCACCATCGCGTACCCGCTGCACGAGAACCGGGTTGCACTCGACACACTGATCAGGCGGCTCGACGACTCACCGGTCGACGTGTTCGATCTCGAGATCATCCGCATCGGTGAGGATTTCGATGCCGCCGCGTATGTGCCGATGCTCGAAGCGGGCACGCGGCTGGGCGCCCGCGCCGTGCTCGTGGGCGGGGACGACCCGGACCGTGGACGGCTGACCGACTCGTACGCCGAGCTCGCGCAGCTGTGCGCGCAGTACGGGATTGTCGCGAGCCTCGAGTTCATGCCGTGGACAGCCGTGCCCGACGCGAAGGCCGCGGTCGAGATCGTGTCACAGGCCGACGGCCCGGCCCGCAGCGTTCTCGTCGACGCGCTGCACGTCGGACGGTCCACGACGTCCCTCGACGACCTGGCCGCGATTCCGCGGGAATGGCTGCACTATGCGCAGATGTGCGACGGGTCGGTGCCCGCCCCGACCGACGACGCCGAACTGATCCGGCACGCTCGTGAAGAACGACTCGTACCTGGGACGGGGGGCATCGATCTCCCCGCGATCTGGGCGACGCTGCCCGAGCATCTGCCGGTGAGCATCGAGCTACCGAATGAAGCGCTTCGTCGGGCAGCGGGTACCGGGCCGTGGCTCGATCGGCTGGCGGCCGCGACAAGGGACATACTCGCGGCGGTGCCGTCGGCCTGCCACTGAATCGCTGCTCCCGGGCCGCGTCAGCTGCGCAAGGCGCGCCACGTCGAGGTGGCGGCGGCGGACAGCAGCGCCGCCGTCACCCAGAACACCGAGGCGACCCCCGCGACACCGGCGACCGCGCCCGCCGCGAGTGGCACCGCGACCTGCCCGAGACGGTTGCCCGTCAGCCGCACCGCCAGCGCCGACGCCCGATCCGATGGCGCGACCAGTTCGACGACCCACGTCATCGTCAGCGGCTGGCCCACGCCCCAGAACACTCCGCACACTGCGAGCAGCACCCCGATCACCCACGGGTTCGGCACCAGAGGAATCAGCGCGACCGGCACGATCGTGCCTGCGGTCGCCGACAACAACAATTGCCGCCGCGGGATCCGGCGCAACGCCCACGGCAGCAGCGCGCGGGAGACTATCGACGCGACCGTGCGCGCGGTGAGCAGCACCGACACCAGTAGCACCCCGAAGCCGAACTGCTCTCCGAGCAGCGGTAGGTACACCACGATGAGGTCGACGGAGGCCAGCACGATGAGACTCGACAGCATCGCCGGTTTCATGCCGGGCGTGGCGAGCATCGAGCGAACCGACTGGGGTGGACCGTCCTTCGCGGTGCGCCCGGATCCGGGCGGTTCTCGCAGCCCGATGACGAACGGCAATGCGAGCGCGGCCAGCACCGTCATCGCGATGAGCGCACCCGTGGTCTCGACGGCGCCGTCGCCGGTGCTGTGTGTCGCGGCGATCATGCCCGCGACCGGCACTCCCACGGCCTGCCCGATCGACACGCCGAGGGTGATCCCGGCGAATCCGCGGTCGAGCTCGCCCGGCGGCGACAGGATCGAGACGAACGCCTGACCGGAGACGGTGACGAGCAGTTGGCCGAGTCCGAGCACGATATTGCCGAGCCCCAGCACCAGCAGGCCGGAACTGAGCGCGATCAGGCCGACACCCAGGGTGGACACGACGATGCCCCCGCGCAGGATCACCGTGGCATGGCCGCGGTCGACGGCGCGCCCCATCCGGACCGCTGCGAGCAACGGCACGATCGCGTACAGGGCGGTGACCATGCCGATCGTCGCGGCGTCGCCGCCGAGAGCGAGGATCCGGTACGACACGAGCACGCGCACCGACTGGAATGCTGCGTGCAGCAGCGCGGTGGAGATGCAGAGATAGAACAGCCAGTGGCGTGGAGGAGACTGCATCGATCAGGAGGCGGTGACCACTCGATCCCCGAGCGGCGATTGCAACGGCACCTCGACCGTTCCGAACACCGCGACCATGATGCACATGCTGTCCTGCGCCTCCGGCAGGGTGCCGCCCGTCAGCGACACTGTCACGACGTCGTCGGTCTCGGTCACGGTCGGGTCGACGCCGAAGCATTCCGGGGTTCCGGTCTCGAAATGCAGGGAGAGCCGGTCGTCGCCGACACGTGAGAACGACGTGATGGTCAGCGGGTGCGCCTCGACAATGTCGGGTCGCGCCGAGAAGACCGTGGCTCCCGCCGGTTCGGGACTCTCCGGTAGCGGTTCGACGTCGGGTGGAGTCGAGCCGCATGCGGCGGCGAGGAGGCAGCAGGCGAGAAGCACAACAGGACGCATGCGTTCCACCGTAGGCGTGCCACGTGGCAATGTGTGTAGCCGCGCACGACGACGGAGGACCTTAACGTCTCTCCTGTCCTGTTGGCAGGAGATTTCCAGCTCAGACCGCACCCGAACCACCACCCGAAGGAGGCGGACCCCAGTGACCTACGTCGTCGACACCGGTGTGGCCACGCTCCGCCACAGCCAGAATCACTCTGGCAGCGTTCCGATCCCGACACGCGGTATGACCGCATGCCCAGCACCGGAAGACTCGTTCAGCGAGTTCGAGGGGCTGCTTGGCTCTCGCGAAACACCCCGAACACGTCATCGTCGTATACGCGGGCCGCACCAACACCACCTTCCGGCCGGCCCGCCTACCGCGTTCGACAAGTTCCCGCTTCATGGTCGCGACCGCCGCATCCGCAGCCTTGCGCGCCATGTTCGATTTCGCCAGGAACTTGGGTTTGAAATCCTCCACCGCCAACAACTGATGCTCGTCGACAACCCGCTTGGCCCAGGCTCGTCCGTCGTGCCGGTTCTGCCGGGCCGCTTTCTTGTGCACCTTCGCCGCCTGTTTTCGGGCCCGCTGGTAGCCCTTCGACGGCGCCTGCCCTTTCCCACGCCGGCGTCGCGCCATCCGTTTCTGGGATTTCGCCAACTCCGCAGAGCACCGTTTCCGATATTCGGCATGCGGCAGATCGAACTGCTCATCGGTGGCCGTCGCGGTCTGCGTGACACCCCAGTCGATCCCCACACGACTGTCCTCCTCAACGGCAGGGATCAGCTGTCTCTCGCGGGTCACCACAAACGACGCCCACCAATGGCCGAGCGAGTCACGCGTGATGCGCACACTCGACGGCTCCGACGGCAAGTCACGGGACCACACCACCGGTATCGTCACACCTTTGGGCAACACCAACTGCTCGTCGCGGATCCGGAAACCGCGGCGGGTGTATTCGAGCGACGGCAACGCCTTTTTCCGCGCCTTGTAGCGGGGACGACCGCGGCCTTTGACGGTGAACGAGGCATCCAACGCCTGCGCGTAGGTGCGGAGCATCTGCTGCTGCGCGACCTGAGAACCCTCCCACAACCACGACGAACGGGCGCGGGTCTCGGTCAGCATGGTGCCCAGTTTCGTGAAGTTCGGTTTCCGGCCGGTCTTCTGTTGGTGGACGGCTTCGTTCCACAAAAATCGGCAACGGTGCCATTCCTCGATCAGGGCACGTTCGGCGAGCGCACCCGGCCGCAGCCGGTACTTGTAACGCACCACCTCGGTCCCCATGCCCGGCACCATAACCGCACCCACCGACACGGTGTGCTCGGTCCGACACGGTTACTCCACGCAGCCCACCTTTTGGAAGGAGGACGGCGCTTCCTCTCCCCGTGAACGAGGGAGCATCCGCGCCGAATAATAGATGAAGCTGCCAGTCTTTTTCGACCCGCCGCCCCAGGCGATGCCGACGCCCGAGGTCGTCGTCGACGATACGACCACACCCCGCCGCTTCACGGTGCTCACGATGCTGGCGGCGAAGAAGTGGACGACCCCGGCCGCCTTGCTCGTCGCGCTCCACCAGGTGTGTGAAGCGCTGGTGCCCGTCGTCATGGGGCAGGCCATCGACCGGGCTGTCGCGACCAGGGATTTCGATGCGCTGTGGCGCTGGTTGCTCGTCCTCGCTGCGGTATTCGCGGTCCTGACGGTTGCGGCACGCTTCGGTGGACGTATCGGGCAGTCCGGCATGCTCGCGGTGCAGCACCGGATGCGCACACGCGTGACCGACAGGATCCTCGACGTGCGCGGAGTCGGTGGCCCGCAGCGCACTCCCGGCGACATGCTGAACATCGCGACCTCGGATGTCGAACAGCTTGCCCGCGGCATCGCCGTCATGGTGTACCCGATCGGGCACGTCGCCGCGGTCGTGTTCGGTGCCGTCATTCTGGTGAGCGTGTCGTGGCCGCTCGGGTTGGCGATCCTCATCGGGGCGCCCGTGATTCTGTGGCTGCTCGACAAGGGCTCCGGTCCGTTGCGGCGGCGCAGCTTCGAGGAACAGAAGGTCGCGGGAGCGGCAGCAGGTACCGCCACCGACCTCGTCACCGGCATCCGCGTGGTCAAGGGCATCGGCGCCGACGCGGAGGCGTCGCGACGATACGTCGGCGCGAGCCGCCGAGCACTCGACGGCGTACTCCGTTCGGCGCGCGCCGAGGGCGCCTACATCGCCACCATGGAATTCGCGTCGGGCCTGCTCATCGTCGGTGTCGCGGTGGCTGCGGGCGCGATGGCGGTCACCGGTTCGCTGAGCATCGGGCAGCTCATCACCGTCGTCGGCGTGACGCAGGTGATCATGGGTCCGCTCGCTGCGCTCGGATCCAACATGGGTGCGGTGTGGGCGGCAGCAGTCGCCTCCGCGGAGCGGGTCCTGAGCGTCCTGCAGGCGCCACCCGCAGTCGCGACCGGTGATCTCGAAGCCCCGGGCGATGGCACCGTCGAATTCGAATCGCTCACGGTCGGGCATGTGCACGATCTGAATCTGACGATCGCCGCCGGTAAGTTCACCGTCGTCCATACCGACGCCGAGACCACCGCTGATCTCGTCGCCGTGCTCTCGCGGTCGCGTCACCCGGAACAAGGACGCGTCGTGGTGGGCGGCGTCGACCTGTTCGATCTGGGGAACGACGCGGCGCGACGCAGCGTGCGGGTGGTGCCGCACGCGTCGCACCTGTTCGAGGGCACTGTCGTGGACAACATCGCTGCGGGCGTACCGGACGCACCCGACGCCGATGCGAGGGTCACTCGTGCGGTGTTCGCCGCGGCGTGCGATGACGTCGCGCGGGTACTCCCCGCCGGTCTCGACACACCCGTCGGTGAGGCGGGCCGGCTGCTGTCCGGTGGACAGCGTCAACGCGTCTCGCTTGCACGCGCGCTCGCCGCGCCCGCAGAAGTGCTCGTGCTGGTCGACCCCACGACGGCCGTCGATTCCGTCACCGAGGCCACGATCGCCGAACGCCTACCCGAGCTTCGGCGCGGACGGACCACGGTGGTGTTCACGCGGTCGCCCGCGTTCACCGCGGCGGCCGACGACGTGCTCGAGCTGACCGGCCGTTCCTTCGCATCCACCGGGGAGAACCGATGACCACCACTTCTGTTCGTGCAGGTGAGCGGTTCCGGACCGCGGATGCGCGCGGCACCGTGCGTGTGGCGCGATCGGCGTTCGCGGGTAAGGGCCGCGTGGCCTTCGGTGTGTTCGTCGTGCTCGTGATCGGCGCGGCGGCGGGCCTGGTGACGCCCTGGGCGATGGGACGATCCGTCGACGTGGTGCTCGAGGGTGGCGACCTCACCGATATTGCGTGGCTCGCGGGGGCAATGGTCGTCGGAGTCATCGTATTCGCGGTGTTGAGCGGCCTCGGACTGATGCTCACCTCGCAGCTGTTCGAGACCGGCCTGGCGCGCTTGCGCGAACGCATGCTCGCGGCGGCGATGCGTCTGCCGCTGGCCCGGATCGAATCGGCGGGCAGCGGCGACCTGGTGTCGCGTGCGACCGACGATGTGGCCCAGGTGAGCTCCGCGATCCGTGAGGCCGCGCCGGCGATCTCCGGCGCGTTGTTCACCGTCGTACTCACGATGCTCGGCCTCGCGGTACTGGACTGGCGGTTCCTGATCGTGCTCATCGTGGTGTTGCCGGTCCACTACCTGGGCGCGCGCATGTACACGCGGGATGCCCCACCGATCTACCAGCAGTCACGAGTGGCAATGGGGGAGCGCGCTCACCACGTGCTCGGCGGAATCCGGGGCCTGCCGACGGTGCACGCGTTCGATCTCGGTCCGGCACTGGCCGGTCCGATCGACGAGCATTCGTGGTGGGTGGCGCGGTGGGAGTTGCGGGCCCGGATCGTCGTCAACCGTCTGTTCGGGCGAGTCAATCTCGCCGAGTTCCTCGGAATGGCCTCGATCCTGTTCGTCGGCTTCCTTCTTGTCGACAGCGATGCCATCACCGTCGGTGTCACGACCACCGCGATGCTGTTCTTCCTGCGTCTGTTCGGTCCGCTCGGGCAGCTGCTGATGGTGATGGACTCGTTGCAGAGTGGTCTCGCGTCCCTGTCGCGGATCGCGGGTCTGATCGAGGAGTGCGAAGAGTACGAGGACGCCGACCGCGAGCACACGGACGCGCCGGAGCCGGTGGGCCGTGTACTCGTCGCGCGCGACGTGCATTTCGGCTACGACACCGGACCGGAGATCGTGCACGGAGTGGATCTGAAGATCGGCGACGGCGAACACGTCGCGCTCGTCGGTGCCTCCGGGGCGGGGAAGACCACGTTCGCAGCGGTGCTTGCGGGTGTGCATCCGGCGAGCTCCGGGACCGTGACGTTCGGTGGGGTTCCGATCGGTGAACTGGGCGACGAGCGTCGCACCCGCGAGATCGCTCTCGTGACCCAGGAAGTGCACGTGTTTTCCGGATCGGTGCGCAACGATCTGCGGATGGCAGCGCCCGACGCGTCGGACGGCGAGCTCGTCGGCGTGCTCGAGAGGGTCGGCGCACACGGCTGGGTGTCGCGGCTGCCGTCGGGGCTCGACACCGAGGTGGGCTCGGGCGGCCACGTACTCACTCCGATGCAGGAACAGCAACTTGCACTGGCACGTCTGATCCTGCTCGATCCTGCATTGGTGATCCTCGACGAGGCCACCGCGGACGCCGGGTCGGCCGGTGCCGACGAACTCGAGGCGTCGGCCGAGGAAGCGCTGCGGGGACGAAGCGCACTGATCGTCGCTCATCGGCTGAGCCAAGCGGCGCGTGCCGACCGCATCGTTCTGATGGACGACGGCCGGATCGTCGAACAGGGCTCGCACGATGAATTGGTCGGTCGTGGCGGCAGGTATGCGCGCCTGTGGGCCGCGTGGTCGGTGGGCCGGTCAGGCGAGTAGGGCCGCGACCACGCCGAGTCCGGGGATCGCCGCGATCGTCGTGACGAGCGCCGCGTCGCGGGCGAGCACCATGCCGCGACCGTATGCGCTCGCGTAGACGAACACGCTCTGGGCGGTCGGCAGCATCGCGACGACGACCACCGCGAACAGTTCGGTGCCGTCGAGACCGAGCAGGTAGCGACCCATGGCCCACGCGAGCAGGGGTTGGACGACGATCTTGAGTACCGACGCGAGCGCGATGTCGCGCCTGGGGCTGGTGCCCTTCTGGAGAACTCGCACGCCCTGCAACGACAATCCGAACGCGAGGAGTGCGCCGGGTACCGACGCGCCGCCGAGTAGTTGGATCGGCTGCAGCAGCGCGTCGGGCACCTGCCACCCCGTTCCCGCGACGACGAGGCCCGCGGCGCCCGCGACGACGATCGGGTTCTTGAAGGGAGTGATGAGCGTTTCGAGCCGCGATATCCCCGGTCGCGCGGTGGACAGATCGAGTGCGGTGAGCGCGATGGGCGAGAGCACGATGATCTGGAAGAGCATCAGCGGTGCGACGAACGACGCGTCGCCGAGGACGAACACAGCGATCGGGATTCCGAGGTTGGCGGAGTTGACGTACCCGGAGGAGAGCGCACCGATCGTCAATTCGGGTACCGCGCGCTTCAACCACAGCCGCGCGATCACGAGGTAGATGATGGCCACGGCGAAGGCGGTGGCTGCGCCGACGTAGAGGTGTTCGGAGAAGATCGTCGACAGGTCGGAGGTCGCGAGGGCGTCGAACAACAATGCGGGAGTCGCGACGACGAACACGATGCGGCTGAGTACGGTCTGCGCCTCGGCGCCGAGCGTGCCGCGGCGGCCCAGCACGAAGCCGATTGCGATGATCACGAAGATCACAGTGAATCCCGAGATCACACCAGACATGGTTGCCCAGTCTAATGACCTGCTCCCGAGGCTCCGTCGAGTGTGCAGTTGTCGTCGCGATTGTCAGGTACACGCGACAACAAGTGCACGCTCAAACCGGAGCACCGGCGGCGCGAAGCCGGAGCCGGACCCTGTTCACGATCGACGCCGGTCGGCGTCGCAGCTGCTCGGAGTTCACCCGGATCATCGACCAGCCGAGCGACTCACACGCCTCGTAGCGCTCGATGTCCCGCGTGCGTTGCCGTTCGTCCGTCCAATGATGGATTCCGTCGTACTCGACGGCAGTCCGCCACTGTCGCCATCCCATATCGGCTCGCGCGAGTATCCGGGAGCCGTCGACGATCGGCACCTGCGTCTCGGGGACGGGAAGCCCGCCGCGGATGAGTAACAGCCGAACACGGGTCTCCGGAATCGACTCGGCTCCGGGGTCGACCTGACGGAGGACGTCGCCCAGCTGTGTGAGTCCGCGCTCGCGGGGATGACGCTCGGCGAGCTCGTGGATGTCGCAGGGAGTGAGGTGAGTGACACGGCACAACGCGTCGAGCTGGGCGATCGCATCGTCGGGGTCGAGCCATCGGCCCAGGTCGAATCCGGTCCGCGCCGGTGAGGTGACAGCCATCGAGTCGAGGTGACACACCTCGTCGTCGAGGAGAGTGTCGCCGTGGATCACGAGTCCTGCCGCGGCACGTCGGCTACCACTGCGGATGAGTTCGGCCGGCGCGCGCGTATCGATCCACTTGCACCCGTGCAGGGCAGCAGCCGACCGGCCGGCAAGTACGCCCCGGCGTCCCGACCACAGCCATGCTGCCTGCGCACGAAGTATCGGCGTCACCGACACTTTCGGATCGATATACACGCCCCGGTGTACCCGCCGAAAGCTCCGGAGCTGCCCCTGAGTCAACCGGCCCGCAGCCACCGCTTCGGTGCCGAGGAACGGAACGTCGAAATCCCCCACGGTCGAGACATTGCCCGATGTAGGCAGTTCGCGGAAGTGCCGATTCGCGCCCTGTGGATAACTTGATCGAGTGTGCACAACTCGGCGCGGAAACGTCCGAATCATGACGACAACTGCACACTCGACGACGAAGGCGCCCCTCCCGAATGTTCGGGAGGGGCGCCTTCGAGCGTGTGTCCTACTTGCTGCTGACGTAGGGCAGCAGAGCCATCTCGCGCGCGTTCTTGACGGCGATGGCGACCTCGCGCTGCTGCTGCGGGGTCAGGCCCGTGACGCGGCGGCTGCGGATCTTGCCGCGGTCGGAGATGAACGTGCGGAGCAGGTTCACATCCTTGTAATCGACGTGGTCGATCTTCGCCGCGAAGAGGGGGTTCTTCTTCGGCTTGCGGCCCTCGACGGCACGCGACTTCTTCGACGGTCCTCGTTTGACTGCCATGTTTCGCTCCTCACCAGCTCGACTTGTGGACGCCGGGCAACTCCCCGCGGTGGGCCATCTCGCGTACACGTACTCGCGAGAGCCCGAACTTACGCAGGTGGCCGCGTGGGCGACCGTCGGCAGCGTCTCGATTGCGCAATCGTACCGGACTGGCGTTGCGGGGCAGGCGCTGGAGGGCGGCCTGTGCTGAGGCGCGCTCCTCGTCGGTGCTCGTCGGTCTGCGGATCGTGTCCTTCAGCGCTGCGCGACGCTCGGCGTAGCGCGCGACGACCAGCTTGCGCTGTTCGTTGCGGGCGATCTTGGACTTCTTGGCCACAGCTACTTCTCCTCTCGGAAATCGACGTGCCTGCGAAGCGTCGGATCGTATTTGCGCAGGACCAGGCGGTCGGGGTCGTTGCGGCGGTTCTTGCGGGTCACATAGGTGTATCCGGTCCCGGCCGTCGACCGGAGTTTCACGATCGGCCGGATCTCGTTTCGTGCCATCAGAACTTTTCTCCTCTCGCGCGCAGCCGGGCGATCACTGCGTCGATGCCGTCGCGGTCGATGGTCTTGATGCCCTTCGCAGAGAGGGTGAGCGTGACGCGTCGCCCCTCGGACGGGACGAAGTATGTCTTGCGCTGGATGTTGGGGTTCCAGCGCCGGTTGGTGCGGACGTGGGAGTGCGAGACGGATTTCCCGAATCCGGGGGAGCGCCCGGTCACCTGGCAGTGCGCCGACACGATGTGTCCTTCCTGTCGGCCGCTCCACAGAGCGTAACGACAATCATTTTCGACAAATGGCTGGGCCGACTGTACTCTGCCGATTGGCTAATGACAATCATTATCGAAAGGAGGTGCGGTGGATACCAGGACACCGCTGATCCTCGTGGCGGGTCGGGGCGGAGTCGACGCTCGCGATGCAGGTGCGGCACAGGTCGCCCACGGGTTCCTGCGAACGGGCACGATCGTCGTCCACCACGACCTCTCGCACGTCGGCGATGGCATCGTGCACCGCACGGTCACCACATCGGACGATCGGCGACACGAAGCACTCGAACTCGCGCACGCTTGTGTGTCCTGCACCTTGCGGGAAGATCTCCTGCCGTTGCTGCGCCGGATGCACAGACGATCCGATGTCGACCGGATCGTGCTCCACCTCGACCCGCAACTCGAACCCGAGGCACTGAGCTGGGCGATCGAGCACGTTGTCGTCGCCGATGTCGTCGGGCAGATCGACGGTCCCGCCTCCCGTGACGTGCGCATCGACGGAGTAGTGACGTGCGTGGACGCCGCCACGTGGATGACCGATGCCACCGGCGACGAGGACATCGCGACCACACCCGACGACGAACGCACCGTCGCCCAGGTGGTGGTGGGACAGGTGGAGTTCGCAGACGCTCTCGTCGTCCGGCCCGGGGCCGACGGCTGGGCACAGGCCCGGCTCCACGCCGTCCTCGCCAGGCTCGCACCCGACGCACCCATCGCGTGGAGCACGAACCCCGACGTCGAGGCGCTGCTACAGCGGATCCCGTCCGGCGCGCGGCGCGGGGAGGTCTCCGATGCACACTCACCGCTGTTGCGCGGCCAACCACCTCTCGACGACGACTGCGGCATCCGGCTGCTCGAATTCGGCGCGCAGCGACCCTTTCACCCCCAGCGACTCCACGAGGCGATCGACGTCCTGCTCGACGGAGTCGTGCGCACTCGCGGCCGCGCCTGGGTCGCGACCCAGCCCGACAATGCGCTGATCATCGAGTCTGCGGGATGTGGACTGCGCGTCGCGCACGGTGGACCGTGGCTCGCGTCGATGTCTCCCGAACAACAACAGCGCATCCCCGACGCACGCCGCGCCATGGCTGCCCTGCGCTGGAGCGACGCCTACGGAGACCGCGACAGCTCGCTCGTCGTGCTCGTCCACGACGCCGATCCCGACACCGTGCTCGGTGCATTGCGAGACGCCCTCCTCACCGACGACGAATTCGCCCACCCCGAGCTGTGGCCGACGTGGGACGACCCGTTCGGCCACTACCACCAGGACCCGTGCACAGATCTGCCGACCGACGGGGCTCGCGTCGAGCAGGCCGCCGAACGCACGGAATCAAGCTCCGAAAAGAGAGGTCACGCATGAAATCCGGTCTCCACCCCGACTACCACCCGGTCGTGTTCCAGGACGCGAATACGGGATCGAGGTTCCTGACGCGCTCGACGATCACCTCCGATCGCACGGTCGAGTGGTCGGACGGCAATACCTACCCGCTCGTGGTCGTCGACGTCACCAACGAATCGCACCCCTTCTGGTCAGGAACGGCCCGCGTTCTCGACGCCGCCGGACGCGTCGAGAAGTTCGAACGCAAGTACGGCACCCGGCGTCCCCGCGGCTGACCCTGCAACAACAGAAACGAGGCTTCACATGGCAGTTCCCAAGCGCCGCATGTCCCGCGCGAACACGCGCAGCCGCAGATCCCGATGGCACACGAAAGCGCCGGATCTGGTGCCGGTGACCGTGGGCGGCGTGACCCACCGCGTGCCACGCCGGCTCGTCAAGGCCGTCCGGCTCGGAATGGTCGACCCCGACACACTCTGACCCGTTCTCAGGCACCTCTCAGCGGTCGGGGCCAAAATGGTGCGCATGCGCATCTTGGTGGTCGACGACGACCGGGCGGTGCGGGAATCCCTGCGCCGGTCACTCAGCTTCAACGGCTACACGGTCGAACTCGCGACCGACGGGCAGGACGCGCTCGAGAAAGTGGCCGCCGCCCGGCCGGACGCAATGGTGCTCGATGTGATGATGCCCCGCGTCGACGGGCTCGAAGTGTGTCGTCGGCTGCGGAGTACGGGCGACGACCTGCCCATCCTCGTGCTCACCGCACGCGACTCGGTGTCGGAGCGAGTCTCCGGCCTCGACGCCGGCGCCGACGACTACCTGCCCAAACCGTTCGCACTCGAAGAACTCCTCGCCCGGCTCCGGGCCCTGCTTCGCCGCGCGACCCCGGATCCGGACGGTGGACTCGAAGACGCCATGCGCTTCGAAGACCTCACCCTCAACCCTGCGACACGAGAGGTCACCCGAGGCGACCGGCAGATCAGCTTCACCCGCACCGAGTTCGCGCTCATGGAGATGCTCATGGCGAACCCGCGTCGGGTGCTCACGCGTAGCCGGATCCTCGAGGAAGTGTGGGGCTACGATTTCCCGACCTCGGGCAACGCCCTCGAGGTGTACGTCGGATATCTGCGTCGCAAGACGGAGGCCGGCGGTGAACCGCGGCTCATCCACACGGTGCGTGGCGTCGGCTACGTGCTGCGCGAGACTCCTCCGTGAGTGGGCAGATGAGACCCCCCATGCTGTTGACCCGGTCGGTGCCGTTGCGCACCCGGGTCACGCTGCTCGCCGCAGGGGCGGTGGCACTCGCGGTCGCGGTGACGTCCATCGCCGCCTACATGGTGGTCTCGCGTGCTCTCTACTCCGACATCGACAAGCAACTGCAGGCCCGTGCGTCTGCACTCGTCGAATCCAGCACGCTGATCACCTACGACCCGCGCTACATCGGCGGCGCCCAGCTCTACAGCTCCGACATCAGCGTCGCGCTCGTCTACCCGGACCTCGGCCGATACGTCCCGCCCGGGTCGTCGGTACCGATCGGCGCGCCGGAACTCGCTGTCGCGGAAGGCGAGCTGGAGTCGTCGTTGCGGACCGTCGACCAGCAGCGGGTTCTGGCGCAGCAGATCCCCGACGGCAGCACCATCGTCATCGCGCAGCGGTTGCGGCCCACGGTGGAGGTACTCAACCGGCTCGCGAGCGTGCTGTTCGTCGTCGGCGGATGCGGCGTTGTGCTCGCCGCGGCCGTCGGCGCGACGGTGGGCCGCACCGGTCTGCGGCCCGTGGCGCGGCTGACCGCCGCCGCCGAACGTGTCGCGAGAACCGATGACCTGCGACCGATCCGGGTCACCGGGCACGACGAACTCGCGCGTCTCACCGAGAGCTTCAACATGATGTTGCGGGCGCTCGCAGAATCGAGGGAACGACAAGCACGGCTCGTCGCTGATGCCGGCCACGAATTGCGCACGCCCCTGACCTCGTTGCGGACCAACATGGAACTGCTCATCGCCGCGAGCCGCCCGGGGGCGCCGAGCCTGCCCGACGAGGACATGGCCGAACTCCGCGAAGACGTCGTGGGTCAGATCGCGGAACTGTCGACACTGGTCGGCGACCTCGTCGATCTGGCCCGGGAAGAGGCGCCGGAGACGGTGTTCGAGGCCGTCGACATCGCAGAGGTCGTCGATCGCAGCCTCGAGCGCGCACGGCGACGTCGCACGGAGATCGATTTCACCGCGGTCACCGAACCGTGGTTCATCTTCGGCGACCACGCGACCCTCACCCGGGCAGTGGTCAATGTCCTCGACAACGCGGCGAAGTGGAGCCCGGCCGACGAGGACGTGGTGGTGGAGATGCATCAGATCGGCCCCGGACTCATGGAATTGACCGTCGACGACGCCGGGCCGGGTATCCCTGAGGAAGAGCGGGAGCTGGTGTTCGAACGGTTCTATCGCGCGACCACCGCGCGGTCGATGCCCGGTTCGGGGTTGGGACTGGCGATCGTGCGGCAGGTCGTGATGAAACACGGCGGGACGATCGCGGTGGACAGATCGGAACGCGGTGGTGCGCTCATCCGCATCGTGCTCCCGGGCACGCCACAGCTCGACGCCTAGTAGTGCACAGAGCCCAGGAGTGGACAGAAGGGTAATTGCCAGGAAACTGTGAGCCGATTCTTCAGGAGCTTCTCAGCCGACAGGTCCATATTGGATGGAGTACACACCCTCCACTCGGATCGACTCGAAGGATGAAGGCGACGAACGAAATGACCGACGACCCCACCCACGGTTCCGGACAGCCCACGCCCGGACAACCCGGTCCCGCGCAGCCGCAGCAACCCCACCAGTACGGAACCCCACCGACGGCTCCTTACCAGCAGGCACCTCAGCCCACGCAGCCGCGGAAGTCCGGACGTACCGCCCTCGTCGTGGGCGCCATCGCCTTGGCGGTCGTCAGCGGCGGTATCGGTGGCGCGGTGGGAGCATGGTCGATGCGCGATTCCGGGTCGGGCGCCGGCGTGACGAACGCACTCGACTCACCTCGGCCGGAAACCACGACGGTGGCGAATGCCCCCGAGGGAACCGTGCAGGCGGTCGCGCAGCGGGTCGTGCCCAGCGTTGTGCGCATCGAGGTCGTCGGACGCACCGGTGCGGGTGAAGGGTCGGGAGTCGTCCTGTCCTCCGACGGGCTGATCCTCAGCAACAACCACGTCGTCACCGGAGCCGGTCAGGGAGCCGAGCTCACGGTGTACTTCTCCGACGGATCGTCTGCGCCGGCCAGCGTCGTCGGGACGGACCCGATCACGGACATAGCGGTCATCCGTGTCGAAGGTCGCGACGATCTCACGCCGATCGAGATGGGCAACTCCGACAATCTTCAGGTGGGGCAGCCCGTGGTGGCGGTCGGGTCGCCGCTCGGTCTCGAGAGCACCGTGACCTCCGGAATCGTGTCGGCCCTGAACCGGCCCGTCTCGACCAGCGGCGAGACCGGCAACCAGAACACCGTCATCGACGCGATCCAGACCGATGCCGCCATCAACCCGGGCAACTCCGGTGGTGCGCTCGTCGACATGGAAGGCAACCTGGTCGGAATCAACACGGCCATCGCGACCTCGGGTCAGCAGTCCGGGTCGATCGGCCTCGGGTTCGCGATCCCCGTCGATCAGGCGCGGCGCATCGCCGACGAACTCGTCGGCACAGGAACCGCGACGCATTCGCTCATCGGTGTCCAGGTCCCGGCGCAGGCAGCCGTGAACGGCGCCGCCGTCGCCGAGGTCGTCCCGGACGGGCCTGCCGAACGTGCCGGGATCCCCGCCGGTTCGGTCATCACGAAGGTCGACGACCGGGTCGTCACAGACGGCGATTCACTGATCGCCGCGATCCGTTCGCAGGCACCTGGCACCACGGTGAGCGTCACGTACACCGACGCCCAGGGCAACAACCCGACGACGGTCGATGTTCAAACCGCCTCCGACGCGGATGGTGGCCGATGATTCAGGAGGCAGACATCATGGAGATTGTCGAACATACAGCGCGTCCGGAAGACCTGCGAACTACCTTTGACTCCATGGAACTCGAAGCCCCCCGAAAGGGCCGCGCACTCGTCGTCATCGTCGACGACCGCGTCTCGCACGGAGACAGCCCCGACTCGACCGGCCCACTGGTGACGGAACTGCTCGTCGAAGCCGGCTACGTCGTCGACGGTGTCGTGTCGGTCTCGGCCGACGAAGTCGAGATCCGCAATGCGCTCAACACGGCGGTGATCGGGGGAGTGGATCTCGTGATCTCCGTCGGCGGAACCGGTGTTACCCCGCGCGACGTGGCGCCGGACGCGACTGCGGACGTGCTCGATCACGAGGTCCGGGGGATAGCCGAAGCTCTGCGGTCATCCGGTCTTGCATCTGGAGCCGTCGACGCGGGCCTGTCGCGCGGTCTGGTCGGGGTGTCGGGTTCGACGCTCGTCGCGAACCTTGCGTCGTCGCGTGCGGCGATCCGCGACGGTATGGCGACGCTGTTGCCGCTCGCGACCCACGTCATCGACGAGTTGTCGCGAGTGGAGGAGTAAGCACCATCTCTGCCGACGACAAAACGGACGACAAGGCGGACGACGACAAGCACAACAGCACCGCCCCGTCGGACAGCACTACGCCAGAGCAGAGAAGCCGCGCCCGGATCGACCGGGCGCGGCTTGCTCGGATCTTCGGTGACGCACTTCCGGATACGACGAAGGACGAACGCGGGGTCGGTGAAGACCGTTCGGGCGAATCCGACGAATGGCTCGAGCGCCAGGTGCCACCCCATCACGGTCGACTGTGATATCAATCACTTTGCGTAGGGTAACTTAAGTCTTGCGCCCGGCTCGGTGTCGGCGTGTCGCAACCCGTTCGTAACGCCGTGTTTCCCCGCGAGGTAGGGGTGTGGCGCGCGTGGTGAGTGTTCATGGTCACAGACCTGCACCATGTATGTGCACTTAAAGTGCACGTAATCGCGGCAATTACCTGCATGAATGTCCGAATCTTGATGACGGCACCCAATGGGTGCAGGTCGTTCCGGAATCTTGGAGTGAATCCCGGTAGCGCATATCTTGCGTTTCCCGCTTGTGTCTGACTGTGTTTCGTGAGAGTTCCGATGGCCAGGTGTAGCCATTGCCTCGAGATTGGTCACGGTCTAATCTCCTCACAGGTTCGATCAGGTCAAGGAAAGGTCGCAGGGGCCAACCTTTGATCACGAATCGGTAACGCAAACCGTGCGGACGTTGATCAACAACGAGCTCACCGGCGGCAACGACCGGCGGTGAGCTCTGTGTGGGATACGCCTCGCGGACGGCTAGGGCGACCAAGTTGTCGGACGCGGGCGCGCATACCGGCACGCAGAGAACGGATGAGGCATTCATGAAGATTCAGACGCGACGCGGTTTTCGAGCCGCCCGCAACGCCACGGTGGCGGCGGCCGCTGTGGCCGGTCTGGTTCTCGGATCGGCCGGGGCAGCAAGTGCCGAGGTCAATGATCAGAACCGGATCGTCTCCGACGGCCACGAGGTCATCGTCACCCAGGAGGACACCTTCATCAACGGTGTGCCCCCGATCGGTGGCAGCCCGCTGAGCCGCGAGTGGTTCCACAACGGTCGCGGCCTCGCCCACATCGTCGGACCCGAGTCGGCGGACTTCGAGGCAACGACCTTCCAGTTCGGCTACCAGGTCGCGTGGTCGGCATCGCTCGACGGTGCGATCGGCTTCAGCTGGACCAGTCCGGACCTTGAGGCCAAGTTCGATACGGCTCAGGTACAGGAACCGATCCTCGACGCGGACGGCGAACCGGTATACCAGCACGACGAGAACGGCGACCCGATCCTCGACGCTGATGGCGAACCGGTTCCTGCGTACACGCTGGTGGATACGATCAAGACGACGCCCACTGTCAAGGGCCTACTTCCACAGGTCACCGCGGGTGTCGAGCTGACTCAGGCTCCTGGTATCGCGGAGATCGTAGTCGCTGAGAACGCTTTCGACGGCGACTTCAAGGAAGTACAGATCGCCAACGTCCACGGTGCCGCCACCGGCGTCATCGGACCCGTCTCGGTTCGCCCGTTCGTTCGTGCGATCACGGACAACGGCGACAACGTCACCACCTACGGCCAGGTCTGGACTCTCTGAGTTCAGCTCCGAGCAATCCGCAGTAAATCCCCACCACCTAGTACGGAGTAATCATGGGAATCAAGTCGCGTGGCTTCAAGGCCGCCCGCAACAGCGTCCTGGCCGGTGCCGCAGTTCTCGGCATGGTCGTCGGTGCCTCGGGTGCCGCTTCGGCCGAGGTCAACGACCAGAACCGCATCGTCTCCGACGGCCTCGAGGTCGTCGTGACGCAGGAAGACACCTTCATCCACGGTGTCCCGGCTCTCGGTGGCAGCCCGTTCAACCGTGAGTTCTTCCACAACGGCCGCGGCACCGCGAACCTCCTCGGCGAGAAGGCTGCCGAGGCGGAGGGCACCACGTTCCAGTTCGGTTACCAGTTCGCGTGGGCCGGCAGCATCGACGGCGCCATCGGCGTCACCTACTCGACCCCGCAGCTCGAGCTGTCGCTGTCCGAGTCGGCCAGCGCCAAGGTCACCGACATCCTCCCGCAGGCATACGCCGAGCTCGAGCTGACCCCGGCTCCGGGCATCGAGGAGCTCGTCGTCGCTGAGGGCGAGTTCGACGGCGACTTCAAGACCGTCCAGTTCTCCAACGTCCACGGCACCGCCTCCGGCGTCCTCGGCGCTGTGCAGGTGCGTCCGTTCGTCCGCGCGATCACCGCGAACGGCGACAACGTCACCACCTACGGCCAGGCCTGGACAGTCTAAGTAGACGTCCGGCGTTAAGCCGAAGCTCCACGAAGCTGGGCCCTCTCGCACCGCGAGAGGGCCCAGCTTTCGTCTGTGTGTAGCCGCTTACTGCTGATCTGGTGAGATGGGCTTGGCGTGAGCCCCGCCCTGCCCTGCCTGCGCGGCCTGTGTCTCGAGGATGTCCCGGATCTGGATGAGGAGGTCCTCGGCGCTGGCCTTCTCGTCGGTGGGTTCGGTGGTGAACCGCTTCTTGGCCGCGTTGGCCGGCACGATCAATACGAAGTAGACGACCGCGGCGATGATGATGAAGTTGATGGCCGCGGAAATCACGGCGCCGATGTTGATGAAGGTCGACGGGTTGTCGGCGAGGATCTGGAAACCCCAGCCCATCTCGTTGTCGCCACCGAGAGCGGCGATGAGCGGGTCGATGACGTACTCGGTGAAGGCTGTCACGATGGCGGTGAACGCGGTGCCGATCACCACCGCGACGGCAAGATCGAGGACGTTGCCTCTCAGCAGGAAGTCCTTGAATCCCTTCAGCATGGTGCAATCCCTTTCGGCCGGACCGCGCGAACGCGGCATCGACGTTTCCGTGATGCGGCGTGTTCCACACCACATGCCGATAGAGGGACGATAAACCGCGAAGACAGCCTGTGTGGTCGGTCAGTGGAGGGTGACAGTCAGAGCGCTCGTCAGCGACGCGGCCGCCACCGACATGGCCTGCTCCTGCTCCAGCGCCACCAGGATCACGCGTTCGCGCTGATCGGAGGACTCTTCGTGCTGGGCGAGCACCACCACGGCTCCTCGGGCCAGCACGTGGGCGTCGCCCATTGCCGCATCGGATTCGGCGGTGACGGTGAGGACGTCCACTCTGTCTCCCTCACGCAACAACCGGCCGACCCCCGCGTCGGCAAGCCGGATGGGCACCACCCGCGCATCGTCGGCGCCGACGCCGACGGCGGCGGCCGCGAGCCGCGGGCCGAGGAGTCTCGTGTCGACGAGCGCTTCGCCGGCCGGCACCGGCCCTGCGAGCGTGTGTCCGATGGCGTCGGCGACGTCGGTGAGGGTGCCCGTGACGAGAGTGGACGTGTCGCGATCGGCGAACTCGACGTCGTCGGCGGTGAGCGCGACACCCGGTGTCAGATCACGAGCCGCGATCACCACCGCGGTGTGTTCGGTAGTGGGATCGTTTCGTAGCGCGAAGATCGCGGCGAGGACGACGAGGAGTGCCGCGACGACCCGCCTGACCGCAACGCTGCGGGCCCAACCTGGGCTCAGCAGGGTCCGTATGCGGTCGGGAAGATTCGGCTCCAGCGACGACGCGGGTCGCTGAGCGAGGTCACGAAACGGCAGTTGATCTCGAAACGACGAAAGTCCGACGGGCATGCTCCGAACCTAGGGCTCGGATCGGCCCGCCGGACGTGGGAAACCGGCGAATCGGGCAACCTGTGGATGAACAAGGTGCCTGTGGACAACTCCGGGGAGGAGCCGGGATCGTCAGCTGGCGGCTGCAGCCGTCGAGGTCGACGTGGACGCCGCGGCGGGCGCAGGATCGGACTTGGTCTCGGTCTTTGCGGGAGCAGCGGACTCGCTCGAGGTGCCGCCGCTGCGCGAGTCGGTGCGGTAGAAGCCGCTACCCTTGAAGACGATGCCGACGGAGTTGAAGAGCTTACGAAGCTTTCCGGTGCATTGGGGGCATTCGGTCAGCGACTCGTCGCTGAACGACTGCACGATATCGAACTTGTTGTCGCAGGTCGTGCAGGCATAAGAATAAGTGGGCACCGGGGACTCCTCCGCGTATGAGATCGGCTTTAGCACTCTACAGTCGACAGTGCCAACAAATCTAGGGTCTGTGTTGTTCCGCACCTTCGTCGGAGCCGAGGCGGACCAGCCCCGACCCGGGTGTGAGCGCCCACCCCATACGAATGTCGTGCGGATCCTCGGGCAATTCGTCGACGAGTTCGTCGTCGCGCACCACCGCAACGATCCGCGCATCCGGCGCGGCCAGGTGGAGCGTGCGGTCGTAGAACCCGGCGCCCCGGCCCAGCCGCACCCCACGACGATCCACCGCCAGAGCCGGGACCAGGACCGTGTGTGCCCGGCCCACCGTCTCGGGTGGTAGCACGGCGCCTGTGGGTTCGTGAAGTCCGAAACCCGCCGCGACCAGTGTGTCGGCGCCGAGGAAGTGCGCCCAGCACAGTGATGTGTCCGGCCGGGTGATCGGGACGAGGACTTCGGCTCCTGCATCGGCCAGTGCGTCGAGCATCGAGATCGCGCCGGGTTCGGACCCGACGGGCACGTACGCGCACACGGTTGTGTCGGCGGGAACGAGTGTTGCGGCTAACGTGGCCAAAGCGGCATTCTCGCTGCGGCGCCGTTCGGTGCTGAGGGTGCGCCGTCCATCGAGGATCTTGGTGCGCCAATCGGCCTTGGTCGGGGGATGCATAGTCGTCACCTTAGGATCACCGAGCCATCACTTCGCCGGCAAAAGTTAGGGTGGGAACTTATGACGAACAATTCGACCGAGGTCGCGCGGCATTTCAGAACCGCGGTCGTGCCGGCAGCGGGTATGGGTACGCGTTTCCTTCCCGCCACCAAGACAGTGCCGAAGGAACTGCTTCCCGTCGTCGACACGCCGGGGATCGAACTGGTGGCGGGCGAGGCGGCCGAGTCGGGCGCCGAGCGTCTGCTGATCGTTACCTCGCCCGGCAAGGACGGCGTGGTTGCGCACTTCGTCGAAGACCTCGTCCTGGAGTCCAAGCTCGAGGCGAAGGGCAAGTACGAGCTACTCGCGAAGGTCCGTAAGTCGTCCGGAATCCTCGAGGTGGACTCGGTGATCCAGGCGCAGCCGCTCGGGCTGGGGCACGCCGTGTCCTGCGCCGAGAATGCGCTGGACGACGACGAGGATGCCGTCGCGGTGCTGCTGCCCGACGATCTCGTGCTGCCCGTCGGCGTCCTCGAAACCATGCAGAAGGTGCGCACCAAGCGCGGTGGTTCCGTGCTGTGCGCGATCGACGTTCCGAAGGACCAGGTGAGTGCCTACGGCGTGTTCGACGTCGAGGTCGTGCCCGACGCCACCAACCCCGACGTGCTCAAGGTGCTCGGCATGGTCGAGAAGCCGGCCATCGAGGATGCGCCGTCGACCTTCGCCGCGGCCGGCCGCTATCTGCTCGACCGCGCGATCTTCGACGCGTTGCGTCGCATCGAACCGGGTGCAGGTGGAGAACTCCAGCTGACCGACGCGATCGCGCTGCTGATCTCCGAAGGTCACCCCGTGCACGTCGTGGTTCACCGCGGCACTCGACACGATCTCGGAAATCCCGGTGGCTACCTGCGTGCTGCGGTTGACTCTGCGTTGAACACCGAGGAGTACGGTCCCTCGCTTCGTGAGTGGCTGATCGAACGTCTCGAACGGTGACGTCGACCGGGTGATCTGTGAACGGTGACGCTGGGTAGTGCGGGCTGGAGGACGAGTAGCGGTATGCGGTCGGTTGAGGATCAGCAGACCAGGGTGACGGCGGCGGCCGTGGCACCCAGGCCTGTGCGGGTGGCGATCTCCGAGGCACAAGGCCTGCTCTGCGCAGAAGAAGTGGTCACCGAGCGGCCGTTGCCGGGATTCGACCAGGCCGCGATCGACGGTTATGCGGTCCGCAGCGTCGACGTGCAGGCGGTGGGCGCGCCCCCCGACCCGGAATCCGGCGAGGAATCCGCCGAGGTGACGCTGCCCGTCGTCGGTGAAGTTCGTGCGGGCTCGCGCCAGCCGATCCGGTTGCAGCCGCGACAGGCCGTGCGCGTCGATACCGGTGCGCCGCTGCCCACGCTCGCCGACGCGGTGCTCCCGCTCGAGAACACCGACCGGGGCGACGCCCGGATCAAGGTGCTCGAACCGGTCCGGTCGGGCGAATACGTGCGACGCACCGGCGACGACGTACAGCCCGGCGACGTGGCGGTGCGAGCGGGCGCGATCATCGGCGCCGCGCAGGTGGGTCTGCTCGCTGCGGTAGGGCGCGACAAGGTGCTCGTGCATCCTCGACCACGACTGTCGGTGATCTCGGTCGGTGGCGAACTCGTCGACATCGACCGCACGCCCGGACCGGGGCAGGTCTACGACGTGAACTCCTACGCGCTCGCGGCGGCCGCGCGCGACGCCGGCGCCGACGTGAACCGGGTGGGGATCGCGGGCACCGAGCCGAAGCGGCTGCGCGAGGTGGTCGAAGGTCAGCTGATCCGCTCCGAGATCGTGGTGATCGCGGGCGCTGTCGGTGGCGGTGCGCTCGACGATGTCCGCGAGGCCCTGACCGATCTAGGGAAGCTCGAGGTCGAGCGGGTGGCCATGCACCCGGGTTCCGTTCAGGGATTCGGTCAGCTCGGACGCGACGAGGTGCCCACCTTCCTGCTTCCGTCGAACCCGGTCAGTTCCCTGGTCGTGTTCGAGGTGATGGTGCGTCCGCTCATCCGGATCGCGCTGGGTCGACGTCAACCGCTGCGCCGGATCGTCACGGCTCGCACGGTGGCTCCGATCACGTCGATCCCCGGACGCAAGGGATACCTGCGCGGGCAGCTCATGCGCGACGAGGCGACGGGCGACTATCTCGTGCAGGCCCTCGGCGGTGCTGCGGGCGGGTCGTCACACCTACTTGCGACACTCGCGGAAGCGAATTGCCTGGTGTTGGTTCCGCCGGATGTCTCCGAAATCCGCACGGGCGACCCGGTGGACGTGTCGTTCCTCGGGCAGCGTGGATGAGTCGTCACCCCGGGTGGCCGGCCGATCTGGGGCCGCTTCGCGTCGCGGGTGGGTTGGTGACGGTGCGATCGGTGCGCCTGAGGGATGCCGCCGCGTGGAGTCGGCTGCGCACGCGTGACCGCGACCATCTCGAGCCGTGGGAGCCGACGGGGGAGACTCCGTGGGAGATGCGCCACCACATCTCGGTGTGGCCGGGCCTGTATCGGAGTCTGCGCGCGGAGGCCCGCAAAGGGCTGATGGTGCCCATGGCGATCGAGCTCGACGGTCGGTACTGCGGCCAGATCACCGTGGGCAACATCGTGCGCGGTGCGCTGCGGTCGGCGTGGATCGGGTACTGGGTCGAGAAGGAGGTCAACGGGCTCGGGGTGGCGACGGCGGCCCTCGCTCTCGGGCTCGATCACTGCTTCGGCCCCCTCGGCCTGCACCGTGTCGAGGCGACGGTGCGTCCGGAGAACGAGCCCAGCCGCGCGGTCCTGCGCAACGTCGGTTTCCGCGAGGAGGGCCTGCTGCAGCGGTACCTCGATGTGCACGGACGGTTTCGTGATCATCTTCTCGTTGCGATGACGGCCGAGGAAGTGTCCGGTTCGGTCGCAGACCGATTGGTGAGCAGTGGCCGCGCGACCTGGGCCTGAGTGTCCGTCTCTGTCCGATTCGGAGTGAATCACGCGCTGCGTGTAATGCAAGTTACGTGCAACATGAGTAACAATCCCCAGCGCAGATATATATCTGTGTGACTAGAGTGAAGAGTGTGTCACATGGTTTCGCGTGACTCGTGTGACGGCAGTAGCCGTCTGAGTCGGCGTTTCTGTAGGGATAAGAGTGATGATGCCGTTAACCTGGGAAAGGTCAGTGGCGTCGACGGACTGGTAGGCGACAACTGGGAGGAGGGCCGCCGCAATGCCGAACTCACTCCTGTGGATCGGGCTGGTTGCCGTGTGGTTGTTCGTCCTGGTTCCCATGCTGGTCACGAAGCGTCCTCGCATCCGTCAGACGACCGACGCCGCACTCGCAACACGGGTTCTGCATCGCGGTGACGAGAAGCCGAAGGCCCCCCGCGGGCCCGCGGCAGGTCACCGCACTGATCCGAACTGGCGTCCGAGTCGTGATCACACGCACCGCCATGCGGAGGCTCGTATGAACACTCAAACCGACGACAGGCCCGACACCGAACTCGAATTCACCGACCTGGACAACGCCGCTCCAGGCAACTCCGACGAGTATCAGTACGAGGTCGACCGCCCGCCGGTTCGGCAGAGCGTTCCGCGTCGCCGCGGCCGAGGCGGATTCGATCCGCAGGCCGACGCAGAGGCGTCGGCCGAACGTTACGAGTTCCGCCAGCGCGCCGTGCTGGGTCTGCTCATCGGCGCAATCATGACTGCGGCGCTGGGCTTGATCCTGTCGCCGGTGATGTGGTGGGCATGTGGCCTCGTGGTGGCAGCGTTCGTCGGCTACCTGTTCTATCTGCGTCGCCAGGTCCGGCTCGAACAGGATATTCGGCGGCGCAGAATGGCCCGACTGCAGCGGTCGGCGGCGACCGGAGTGCACGTGCGAGGCGAGGGGGACTTCGGCGAAGTTCCGTCGCGGCTCCGACGCCCGGGGGCGGTGGTTCTCGAACTCGACGACGAAGATCCCGAATTCGAGCATCTCGACAGGTTCGATGACGAGTACGACGACTACGGCGACCTGGATTACGTCGACTCGGCCCACGCGGACCCGGGTTACGACGAACCCGACGACTTCCCGGTCCGGCGCGCCTCCGGCGCATGACCGGAAAACTGGCAGAAGCGACTTCGAAAAGCCCACACCACCCGGTGTGGGCTTTTCGGCTTATGGAGCTGTGACCTGCGTATATGACCCGATTTCGTGTTGGCGGTCTGCGTTTGCTAAGGTTTGCGAGTTGGTTCCAGGGAACCTTCGGGGCTGTGGCGCAGTTGGTAGCGCGCTTCGTTCGCATCGAAGAGGTCAGGGGTTCGATTCCCCTCAGCTCCACCATTTGGTCGAAGTTCCGGCCCTGCCCGTGATCAGTGGACAGGGCCGCTTCGCTGTCAGGGGCCCGGCCACCCTTCTCATATCTTCCCTCGCGACCAGGGCGTGACTAGGTTGGGAGGATGTGGGCGATTCCCGATGACCTAGGCAAGAACCGCGGACTGGTGCCGGTCCGCGGGACAGGGAAGTGAGACAGCAGTCCGTGGCGCGGTCGATCGTGCTGCTGGGCGGCGTCAACGTCGGCGGTCACCGCCTGGCCATGTCCACGTTGCGGTCGGTGCTGAGGTCGGCGGGCTGCACGGATGTCGCTACCTACATCCAGTCGGGGAACGCGGTTGTGACCCCGCCTTCTCCCGAACCGAGCGACCTCGTCGCAATGCTGAGCGAGGTGATCTCATCCGCAGCCGGGTATGGCGTTCCGGTGGTGCTGCGTACCAGGGACGAACTGGCGGCCGTTGTGGACGCGAACCCGTACGCCGGCGCCGAGGGCTAGCAGCTACACGTTGTCTTCATGGCGGAGGAGCCGCCGAAGGCGATCCTCGACGCCCTTGACCTCCGCTCGTTTCTCCCGGAGGAGTGCGTCCTGATCGGACGGGAGCTCTACCTGCACCTGCCGAACGGCATGGGCCGGGCGAGACTACCGACGGCACTGGAGAAAGCGGGCCGCAGGATCGACCCATCCGGCGTGGGCACCTCTCGCAACTGGAACACCGTTCTCGAGCTCCTCGCCCTCGCCGATCGCTGATCTGGCTCTCGACAGATCTCGCCGAAATCCTGGCCGCAGAACAAGCTCTGCGCCGTCATACACCCTGAGACTCCGCGCCGGCACGCGCGTTGACCTCAGCTTTTCCCATGCACGACCCGGTTGTGGTCCATCGCGACCCCGACCCAATACGCGAGGCACTTCTCGCCGCGGATCGCCTCCTCGGCGACGTCGACCCAGCCGGGGCCCATCGTCCGTCCGGCACCCATTTCGGCTTGGGCAGCACCGGGTTCGCCGAGGAATTCGTCGTGTCGGCCTGTGGGGACACGAACCAGCAGGCCGCCGTCTTTCAGCGCGCTGACGATCATCTTCTCGTCGACCATGAACGCTCGACCGCCGAACATCGATACCTCGCGCAACATCGACTCGCCTGCGAGCAGCTCGCGGACGCGGTCGATCAACGCATTCTGCGCAGGAGTCATGACGGATTCCTACGTCAATCCTGTCGGGGAGGACCGTAGGAGAGGCGGTCGAAGATCAGCACGCTTGCGCTGATCTTGCCGTCCCGAACCGTGAAGCACTCTGCGGCAGGGGCTGTGGAGGTTGCCGCGGTCTGGGGGTAGTAGAAGAGAGCGACACGATCCTGATCCGCGAAGTCGGCGATATCGGCGATACCGGTGAGTGCGGGCGCGAACCCGGCGATGAAGTCCTGGTAGGCAGCCTTGCCCTTCAGATCGATGCCCGGTGCGCGGCAGGTGATGCTGTCGGCAACATGGGTCATGGCATGCTCGACGTCGCCACTCGTCCAGGAGCGGTGGTAGCTCTTCACGATGTCGTAGGCGGATTGCTGTGGCATTGCAGACTCCTTCGATTCCTGTTCGTGTAGTGGCGTTCCGGACCGGCTCACTCCTAGAGCGGCTGCCACGCGTCGGGTCCGGCGTCGCCGCCGGAGCCCGCGGTGGCCAGACGGGGGAGGAAATGTGCCCACCCGTGGGCGTGCCCGCGCAATTCGGTGTCGGGAAGGTCGGAGTGGATGAGGTCGACGCGGGTGCCGCCGGCGACGGCGGTGAGCCGGAATTCGACCGTCGATGCCCCGATGGGCAGATCTGTGTTTCCCGCAAATCCCCACGAGACGACCACCCGGGTCGGGTAGTCGACGTGGAGATACTCGCCGCGGACCGGGTAGCCTGCGACGTCGACCGCGAAGCCGCCGCCGGGCCTCGGGTCGAGTTCCGCATACTGGCCCATCCACGCCGTCATCCCGGAGTTCGTGGTGAGGTACTCGAACACCGTCTCGGGACACACGGCGATGTCGATCGAATCCCGGAACTCAGCCACGGTTCTCTCCCTCCCTCGCCTCGATCACGGCCTTGAGCGCAGACAGTTTCCCCGGCCAGAAATCGTCGAGGTACGAACGCACCGCCGCGAGGCCGTCGGTGTTCACTGCGAAGAGGTGACGCGTGCCCTCGCGTGTGCTGACGGCGAGGCCTGCTTTCCGGAGCACGCCGAGGTGGTGTGACGTGGTCTGTTGGGACAATCCGACTTCGTCGGCGATGGAACCCACTGGGCGCGGAGCGGAGCGAATGACCCGCAGGATCGCCCGCCGATTTCCATCGGCGAGCGCCCGCAATGCCACATCGAGATCTGCCTCTGCCTCGGCACCCATTGTCCGTCTCCGCTCATCGGGTGCCACGACAATAACACAAGTGTGTATTTGTACTTATGGATATGCGTGGATTTGAGCGTTCGGGATGGTGATCCCGAACGCTCACAGTCGCCGCAGGACCACGACCGTGTCCTCGAGTACGGCCTGTGTGCCGTCCGGTCCGAGGGCGTCGCGTTCGCGGGTATCGGCGACCTGCACCTCCCATAGGTCATTGTCGAGGTCGAGCGCCTCGATCTCTTCCTGCGGACTCAGGAACCGGTGGTCGCCGTGTCCTTCGCGTGCGTCGGCATCGGCCCACGGCGGGAACGCGGCGTGCGAGACGATCACGAGGTGCCCGTTCCGCGCGACGAGTCCGGCGGCGTTGCGAAGCACATCGCTGCGCGGAAACTCTACGGGCGAGTGCAGGAAGGACGCGGCGACAAGATCGTAGCTGCCGTCTTCGTGCCAACTCGACAGGTCTGCGGTGACGAATCGGATGCGATCGTCCGGAACTCCGGCGGCGCGCGCGGCGTCGGTAGCGCGGCGGACGGCGGTGGGGGAGATGTCGATTCCGGTCGCGATCCAGCCGCGGTCTGCCAGCCAGATGGTGTCGGCGCCCTCGCCGCAGCCGAGGTCGAGGGCGGTGCCCGGTGTCGATCCGGACACCGCGTAGACAAGGGAAGCGTTCGCATTGCCGGACCACAACCCGTCGCTGTCGGTGTAGCGGTTCTCCCAGAACTGCGCCGGTGGTGTGTCGATGTGCATCAGCTCTCCTTCGGTGCGGGCTTGCGTCACCGCCGATAATGCGACTTCATGTTGACATGAAGTCAAATGCGATGTGGACGATCGGTGAGGTGGCAGAGCGCTTCGGCCTCGCCACGCATGTATTGCGGCATTGGGAGGACGCCGGGCTGCTCGCCCCCGACCGCGACACCGCAGGTCGCCGCCGCTACCGGGAACTCGATGTCACCCGGGTGGCCGTGATCATCCGCAGCAAATCCGCCGGAATGAGTCTCGACCAGATCCGCGTCCTGCTGGCGGGCAGGGCAGACGAGCGTCGCGACGTACTCACTGCGCACCTCGACGACCTGGAGCGACGGATGGCAGAGATGGCCCGCTCCCGCGAGATGACGCAGCATGCGCTGGAATGCCGCGCCCACGACATCGCGACGTGCCCCAATTTCGCGGCGGGCGTCGCCGATCTTCTCGGGAACCGCACCGACTCGCGTCCTGTCTTCGGCTGAGGGCAGGGGGTCTATGAATAGTTCACCAACGCAACATGATTCGATCGTTATCCGACAATCACACTGTGCCTCTGTGGCAGAGCCGGCACCTCCAGCCCCAGCGAGTCGCGCAAGGTAGTACCCGGGTACTCGGTGCGGAACAGGCCGCGGCGCTGTAATTCCGGAACCACGAGGTCGACGAAGTCGTCGAGGGAATCCGGGTAGGCGGGGCACATCAGGTTGAAGCCGTCGCAGGCACCGGCGACGAACCACTCCTCGATTCGGTCGGCAACCGACTCGGGTGTGCCGATCATGGTGGCGTGACCGCCGCCGGCAGCGAGAAACCCGAGCAGTTCTCGCAGCGTCGGTCGTTGCGTCTCGATGATTCGTTGCACCGTCGCGTACCGCCCCTGCGGGCCGGTGAATTCCGAGATAGGCGGCAGGTCCGAGACCGGAGCGTCGAGGTCGTGGCCGGTGTAGTCCTGGCCGGTGAAGGCCCCGAGCTGGGCGAGTGCGCCCTCGATGTCGAGATACGCGTCCAATTCCGACTTCTTCGCCTGCGCTTCGTCGTCGGTGCGTCCGACGTAGGTGACGAGACCCGGCAGGATCGCGATCGACGTCGCGTCACGTCCCGCGGCGGTGGTGCGGGCACGTAGGTCGGTGGCGAATTCGAGCGCCGCCGGAAGATCCCAGGCAACCGAATACACGGCCTCGGCGTGGCGTGCTGCAAGGTCACGGCCGGTGTCCGAGGCGCCGGCCTGGAACAACACCGGGCGTCCCTGCGGGCAGCGCGGCACCGTGAGCGGACCGTCCACACGGAAGTGCCTGCCGCGGTGCTCGATCCGGTGGACCGCGCCGGCATCGAGGAAACGCCCGGCCGAACGGTCCGCGATCACCGCGTGCTCGTCCCACGAATCCCACAGCGCGACAACAGCGTCGATGAACTCTTCCGCCCTTCCGTACCGTTCGGCGTGGGCGGGCAACGAACCGGATCCGTGGTTGCGGGCTTCGGCGTCGAACATCGATGTCACGATGTTTGCGCCGGCGCGTCCACCGCTGATGTGATCGAGTGACGCGAGCATGCGTGCCGCGTGGAACGGCGTGTAGAAGCTTGCGGACACCGTGGTGACCAGCCCGATCTTCTCGGTGGCCCGCGCCATCGCCGACAGCGCGGTGATCGGTTCGAGAAACCACGTCGTGCCCGCCGTATACGCGGGGTTCACACTGTGGCCGTCAGCGAAGAAGACCGCGTCGAGGCATCCCCGCTCGGCGGTGCGTGCGAGTTCCTCGAAATAGGTGATATCGCCGATGCGCTCCGCGGCGGAGTCCGGGTGCCGCCACGCCGAAGAATGGTGGCCGGTGCCATATAGAAATGCGCCCAGATGCAGGGTACGCACCGCCATCAGTTCATCACCAGTCCGCCGTCGACGACGAGGTTCTGCCCGGTGACCGCGCGCGACCAGTCGGACGCGAAGAACAACACGGCGGCGGCGAAATCCTCCGGGGTCGTGACCTTACGCAGCGGGGTCGAGCCGGCGATCAGGTCGAAGACCTCCGGGGGTGTCGCGGATGATGCATCGGTGGTGCGCAGGAGCCCGCCCGACACCATGTTCACCCGGATGCCTTCGGGGCCCAGATCCGCAGCGAACGTACGCGTGGTCGACAGCAGCGCCGCTTTGGCTGCGGTGTAGTCGTGGTAGGGCACGACCGGGTTCTGGAACAGGTTGGTCCCGATGTTGACGATGCTGCCTCCGCCGGCCTCCCGCATTCCCGGCAGAGCGGCCTGGATGGTGTTCACCGCACCACCGACGATGCCTTCGAGCTGGGCTGCAAATGCGCCGTAGCCGATTCGATCCGCCTTCTCGCGGGCGTCACCGTTGAACGAGAAGTCGGGAAGGGCGTTGTTCACCACGGTGGTCACCGGACGGCCGAAATGCTCGCGCGCGCGGCCGAACACAGCCTTTACTTGTGCGCGGTCGGTGACGTCGGCCTGCACGGCAATCGCGCGTTCGGTGCCGATGCTCTCGGCGAGAGCGCGGGCCGCATCGCTGCTGCGCCGGTAGTTCACGACGACGGACGCACCTTCGTCCGCGAAAGCCTGTGCGATGCTGTGGCCGAGCCCTCGGCCGGCACCGGTGACCAGGACGACCCGGTTCTGCAATGACATGATTGCGCCTTCCCTTCGGACCGAAGGGATACGCAGACGGCATCGGACCGGTGGTCTGTCGCCGACTCGGCATCCCTTCGCTCGCATGATCGAGATCAGGTTCTACGGGTGTGTTCTCAGCCTGTCCGGCACCCCGTGTCGAGTTTCGAACGCCAGGTTAGCATCTCGATTCGATCATGCTTCAGTGCGTCATGTTCCGGCATGGAAGAACAGCAACGCGAGCCACACCCAACCGGCCGTGATCACCATCCGCTGCACAAGTCCGGCGAACCGGGAATCGTCTTCCCACGCCTGCCCGAACACGACGAAGCCGATGGTCAGCGCGACAGCGGTCAGCCCCGAGAACCATGACCATCCAGCGCCGGGCACGGTGAGCACCGCGACGATCGCGGCTGCCGGAAGTGAGGTGAACACGACCGCGCCTGCATGGTCGTGAATCTTGTGGCGGCGCGTGTATTCCGTCGGTGTCCGGTCCGGTGTGCCCGGCGGATATCCGCGCATCGCATCCATCGGGAAGAGTCCCGAGATCATGAGCGACACCCCGAACACCCCGATCGCCACGCCGAGCAACCCACTGCCGAATGTGGCGGCGACGCCGACCGCTCCGACGGTCACGGCTGCGCCGCACACGATGAAGTTGGTCGTCTGAATCCAGCCCCGGCGACCCAGCGCGAGGGCGCTGACGGGCTGGCGCACCGGGTGATAGCCGGGGCGGGTCCACCCGTCGACGAGGAAGACCACGACGAACACCACGAGTGCGATCGAACCGATGATCGTCACGCGATCATTCCCAGCGGAAGAGCGCAGCCGAGACCACGACACCGACCACGATCGTCACGCCGAGCGCGAGGAAGTGGGCCGGGTCGGCGGGGCTTCCCGCCCAGGCCGCGGACATGGCCTCGACCGAGGCGCCGAACGGTAGCCACTCTCCGACCGTCGCGACCGGGTCGGGGAGCGCGTCGCGGCTACCGAACAAGCCGCCTGTCGCGCCGAGAGCGAAGAAGGCGACAAGTCCGATCGCCACCGCGGAGTTCGGGGTCGGGGACACTGCCGCGACGATCATTCCCACGGCGTACATCGCCGCCATCGCGAGCACGAACACACCGACGGCGGTGCCGAGATGCACGGGCGGACTGGCGTCGAAGAAGGCAGTGGCCACGACGATCGCTACACCGAGCCCGAGCAAGGTCTGCAGCACGCTGACCACGACCTGGGCCACCAGGACCATCGCGGGCGACGCCGGCGTCACCGACAGTCGTCGCAGAATGCCAGTGCGCCGGTAGTACGCGAGGAAACTCGGCATATTGATGACACCGATCGACGCGATGATGATCGTGAACACCAGAGGGAGCACGAAGACATCCAGCACAGTGCGCCCGTTCGCCACTTCTTCGGTGCTCGCCGACGAGGCGCTCATCACCAGGATCAGCAGGGGAAGGCCGATCGGAACGACGAGGCCTGCCGTGTCGCGTACGACCATCTTCGCCTCGCACACGGTCAGTGTGAGCCAGGCAGCGGGTCCGAGGCGGTGGGTTTCGACCGCGGTGCTCATTCCGTCTCCTCCAGTTCTCGTCCGGTGAGTGCGACGAACGCATCGTCGAGGTTCTCCGCCGCCGCTCGTGCGACGAGGCCGGACGGGGTGTCCAGCGCGACGATGTTTCCGGCATCGAGCAGCGCCACGCGGTCGCAGAGGTGTTCGACCTCTTCCATCGCGTGGCTGACCAGCAGAACTGCGACGTCGTCGCCGCGCAGCCGCTCGATGGTCTTCCACATCTGTCGCCGCGCGCGGGGATCGAGGCCGGTGGTCAGTTCGTCGAGAATGACCACGCGTGGTCGTCCGACGAGGGCGAGCGCGATCGACAGCCGCTGCTGCTGGCCGCCGGAAAGCTTCTCGAACCGGATGCCGCGTTGCCCGGTGAGACCGACCATCTCCAGGAGCTCGCCGGCAGGAACGGGCTTCGGATAGAAGGTGCGATACAGCCCGACGAGCTCGGAGACGGTCAGCGAACCGTGCAGGGTGGCCTGCTGCAGCTGGACTCCCAGAACCTGACGGAGGCGGGAGCGGTCACGGTGCGGGTCGAGGCCGAGGATACGCACACGTCCCCCATCGGGATTCCGTAGTCCCGCGACCATCTCGACGGTCGTGGTCTTTCCCGCGCCGTTCGCGCCGACGATGCCGAGTGTCTCGCCGATCCCGAGTGTGAAGCTCATGTCGTCGACCGCGACCTTGTCGCGGTACCGCTTGTGGAGGTGTTCGGCAACGATCGCCTGTGGAGTGGTGCCCGGGGCGCTGGTGTCCATGACGCCGACGTTAGGAGCCGAGCGTGAGTGATCGCGCGTGCCGGATGTCAGGAATGTTGACCATGACTTTCGGCACCCGCCCGGTGCCGGTGGCGCGGCCTAGAGTGGTGACGTGCATCGATGGACACCAGAGGGGCTGTCGGGCGTGGCGATGCTCGTCGTCTCGGTCGTGGTGGGTGGGCCGGTATTGTTCGGCGCGGCTCGGACGGAGATCCCGCGCGCCGTATGGATCGTGCTGTTCGGTGTCCTGCTCGTCGGCCTCTTCGCCGCCGCTGTGACCACACGCCCGTCCACGATCGGCAAGGCGTCGTGGGCGGTGGCGGTCGTCGCGGCGTGGGCTGTGGTGTTGACCGCGCCGGAAATGGGTCTGCTACCGATTCTGCTGGTCGTCGTCGCAGCCGTGAGCGTCTACGTCGTGCCGGTTCGTCTCGGCCTGATCGTGGTGGCGCTCAATACCCTCGTCATCGGGTTGGCTACGGTACAGCACACCGGTGATACGGGTGCGACGATGCTGACCGGAGGCTTCTACCTCCTGATCCAGCTGGCGACGGTGTTCAGCTCGGTGTCGCTATTGCGAGAGCAACGCATGCGGCGAGAGTTGACGGAGGCCCACGTCGAGTTGCAGGCCGCGTCCGTCCTGCTGTCGGAATCCGCGCGCACCGCCGAACGATTGCGGATCTCCCGCGACCTGCACGACCTCATCGGTCACCAGCTCACTGTTCTCGCGCTGGAACTGGAGACGGCGCGGCACCGAGACGGTGAGCGGGCCCGTGAACATGTCGAGCGAGCGAACCGAGTCGCGCGGGAGTTGCTCGCCGACGTCCGGTCCACTGTGGGGGAGCTGCGAGTCGAGCCACTGAACCTCGAAGCCGCCCTGGAGCAGGTGGTGCGCGACCTTCCCGGGCTCGATGTGCAGATCGACGTCGCACCCGACGTGGATGTCGGAGAAGAGCACGCGGCCGCGTTCGTGCGTGCTGTGCAGGAGATCGTGACGAACGTTCTCCGTCACGCCGATGCCCGCGTGCTCCGAATCGAGATCTCGTCGGAGGGCGGCGGTGCTGTCCTGTCCGCGGTGGACGACGGTGCCGGAACCCGCAAGCTGCGTGTGGGCAACGGTCTACGAGGTATGGCCGAGCGGTTCGAGGCCCTCGGTGGGCATGCCACCTTCGACGGGAGCCGCGGTTTCCGGGTGAGGGCGTGGGTACCGGCCTCATGATCCGTGTCGTGGTGGTGGACGACCAGACACTCGTGCGGCAGGGGATCACGAGTCTGCTGGAGGTTGCCGAGATCGAGGTGGTCGGTGAGGCCGACGACGGCCGTGCGGCCCTCGGCGTCATCTCGTCGACCGGACCGGATGTGGTTCTGCTGGATCTCAGAATGCCCGGGTACGACGGAATCTGGACGCTCGAGCAACTGCGCGAGCAGGACATGGCGGTGCCGGTGCTGGTGCTCACCACCTTCGACGATGATGCACTCGTACTCGATGCGCTGCGCGCCGGAGCTCGCGGGTACCTGCTCAAGGACGTCACTCTGGATCAGCTGACGCACGCGGTGCGCACCCTGGCCGACGGTGGCACTCTCATCGCCCCGTCGATCACCGACCGCTTGCTCAGGGCGATCCGATCCGGACCGTCCCCGACAGGGCCCGATGCCTCGCCCACACAGGATCTCACCGACCGCGAACTGGAGGTACTGCGCCTGATGGCAGCGGGCTTCGGCAACCGTCGGATCTCCGAGGCATTGTTCCTCGCGGAGGGCACGGTCAAGAATCACGTCTCCTCGATTCTGCTCAAGCTGGGAGCCCGCGACCGCACCAACGCGGTACTGAGAGCGCTCCACGACGGAGTTCTGCGCTGAGTGGGTCGCGGGCGGTTCCTGCCGACTTCTCGACGGCCGGGCGGCTGCTACGCATGGCGGCGCGTCCGCACACAGACATAGGCGCGCTGTGAGGAGAGTATCGATCTCGTAATCGCACGTCCGGCTATGGCGCGGACCAGGAGAACCCGGCACACTGTGTGACATGGACCATAGGATGAGTGACGACGAATTGCGGCGTGCCATTCGGGTGCTGCGCGACCGAGCGGACCTCGCACGAAACGAGGGTCGCCAGGACGACGCCGACATGCTGGAACGGACCATTCACGAATACCAGCAGGAGATGTCGCAGCGGCTCTGAGCGGAGGTTGCGGGCTCCGGAGCGTCGTGGCGGTTAGGGTGTCGCCATGGCGATCAAGGATCTGCGCGGCACGAGGTTTCTGATCACGGGCGCGGCCAGCGGAATCGGCCGTGCCCTCGCCTTGGCGGCGGCCGACGAGGGTGCCGAAGTCATCCTCACCGACCTCCACGCGGATGGCCTCGACGACATCGTGACGGAGGTCCGCAACCGCGGTGGGGCAGTGCTGCATTCCGCGGCGTTCGACATCTCCGACTACGACGCCGTCACCGCGTTCGCGAACGAGGTCCACGAGCGATGTGAGTCGGTCGACATCGTCGCCAACGTTGCGGGGGTGTCGGTGTGGGGCACGGTCGACCGGCTCGAGCACAAACACTGGAAGCTCATGGTCGACGTCAACCTCATGGGACCGATCCATGTCATCGAGAACTTCGTACCGCCGATGATCGCGGCGCGACGTGGCGGGCACATCGTCAACGTGTCGTCGGCTGCGGGGTTGATCGCGCTTCCCTGGCACTCGGCGTACAGCGCCAGCAAGTTCGGGCTGCGGGGTGTGTCGGAGGTGCTCCGCTTCGACCTCAAACGCGACAGGATCGGTGTCTCGCTCGTGGTGCCGGGAGCGGTGGCGACGCCGCTGGTCGACACGGTGCAGATCGTCGGGGTCGATCGCGATGCTCCCGCAGTTCGCAAGCTCACCGGGCGATTCGTGAAGCATGCGGCCTCACCTGAGAAGGTGGCGGGTTGCATCCTCACGGGAATCAAGAAGAACCGCTTCATGGTGTACACGTCGTTCGACACCCGGTTCGGCTTCTGGTGGGCCCGAAAGTTCGCGCCACCCTACAACCTCGTCATGCAGGGAGCCAACGACTACTTCCGCAAGGTCCTACGTTCGAGCATGACGAAGTAGCCGGAGCTGGCCGATCTCGGCGACGTTCTTCGTGAGTTCGACGTCGACCCACGCGACCGTGTGAGCGACGGTCATGTCCGGGTCGCCCTGCCACGGAAACGGTGCGGGTGAGTCGAGATGTTCGTCGGTCGTCGTGTCGAGGACGACCACCCACTCGTCGTGCAGATCGCGTAACCGGGCGATCGATGCCTCACCGCTACCCGGCCACCTGATTTCGGTGCGGTCACGTGGGGTGCGGCCTTGCACGTGGTCGAGTGTCACCGTCCACCACCACTCGATGTGCCACATGACCCACGCGATCGTGGGAACCGGAATCGGATCCGGTTCGGTCTCGTCCCAGTCGGGGGTCCACAGGCCGTCGGTGCGTTCGTGGACCGTCCAGCAGAGGCCGGCGGGCTGCCACAGGAAATCGTCGGGCTGCAGCCGATCGAGGTGGAATTCGAACAACGACCACGTCAGGTCGAACTGCCATCGCAACAACTCTCGTCGAGATGTCGACATCTCTCGAATCCTTCCGGGTGTCAGATCTCGCGCTGGAGTCGAGCGTGCAGGTGGTGGGTGAGCGGGGTGTCGGCGTGCGCCATCCACAGGTCGTACGTGAGGGTGTCGCCGTCGAGGACGTATCGTCGCGTGAGTTCGTGCACCGGCTTCGCGTCGGGGGAGCGCTCGAGCACGACAGTGACAAGGTCGAGCACGCCGTGGCTGAGCCGGCCGCGCTGGATCTCGACGAATCCCGTGGGCTGCGACACGAGGAGTTCGATGTCGTTGCCACTGTTCCGGAGATACCCGTTCTCGGTGTGGAGCGGCCGGGCTTCGGTGCGGTGGCGGGTTCGGCTCACGTACATCAGGAACGGTTTTCCGGGGATCGAGGCGAACTCGATCGTCTCGTCGTACGAGAAGTCCTCGATCGTGGGGTAGTGGCCTTCGCCGCCTCCCACCCAGCGACCCGCGAACACAGCGAGTTCGCCGAGAGGATCGTTGTCGGCCGGATTGTCGGACATGGGGAACTCCTCGCGGGTGGGCTGGGCGTGTGTGGGCTGGGCGTGTGCGCCCTCCATCCTCCCGTAGAGGGATACCGTTGTCGCATGAACCAGCAGTGGGGTGTCGATTCCGAGGTGGGTGCGCTCACCTCCGTGATGCTGCATCGACCCGGCGCGGAACTCGAGCGGCTCACACCCCGGAACAACGATCAGCTCTTGTTCGACGCGTTGCCGTGGGTGGCGCGAGCTCAGGAGGAACACGACGCGTTCGCCGACGTGTTGCGGAGTCGCGGTGTAGAGGTGCTCCTCCTCTCGGACCTGCTCACCCAAACCCTCGAGGTCTCCGGAGCGGCGCGGGTGCAGAGTATTTCGTCGGCCGTCGATCCGCGTCGGCTCGGCCACGCTCTGGCGCAGGAGCTCGCCGGTCACCTGCGTACCACACCGGCACCCGAGCTCGCACGAATCCTGATCGCCGGAATGACCTTCGACGAACTGCCGGCGGCGGGGATGGGTTCGGCGCCGTCGCTCGTGCGACTGATGCATCACGGCCCGGACTTCGTCATCGACCCGCTCCCCAACCTGCTCTTCACCCGGGATTCGTCGTTCTGGGTGGGCTCGCGGGTGGCGATCTCGACACTCGCGCTGCCTGCGCGGCGACGGGAAACCAACCTCACCGACCTCATCTACGCATTCCATCCGACGTTCCTCGGTGTGCGACGCGCGTACGAATCGCACACAGCTCCCGTCGAAGGTGGCGACGTGTTGCTTCTCGCACCCGGCGTGATCGCAGTGGGAGTGGGAGAGCGGACGAGTCCGGCAGGGGCGGAAGCGTTGGCGCGCAGTGTGTTCGAAGACGGTCTGGCGCACACGGTGCTCGCTGTGCCGATCGAGCAGCGGCGTGCGTCGATGCATCTCGACACGGTCTGCACGATGGTCGACGTCGACGCCGTCGTCATGTATCCCGCCATCCGCGACACGTTGGAAGCCTTCACGATTCGACGAGAGGACGGCACTGCGAGGATATCGGGGCCGCAGCCCTTCCTCGAGGCGGCGGCCGACGCGATGGGAATCGAGAAGCTCCGGGTGATCGACACTGGGCTCGATTCCGTTGTCGCGGAACGGGAGCAGTGGGACGACGGAAACAACACCCTCGCGGTTGCGCCGGGGGTGGTCGTTGCGTACGAGCGCAACGTCGAAACCAACACGCGGCTCGAGGATTCCGGAATCGAAGTGCTGCGGATCGCCGGGTCGGAGCTGGGCTCCGGCCGCGGCGGTCCGCGATGCATGTCGTGCCCGCTGGCGCGGGCGGCACTGTAGGTCGGGTCGAGAAGAGCCTGGCCGGGACGTTCAGAGAATGTCGCGGACCTTGTCGACGGGGCGCGCGAGCACCGTTCCCTTGCCAGTGACGACGAGGGGGCGTTCGATGAGGATGGGATTCTCGACCATCGCGACGAGCAGTTCGTCCTCGGATGCCTCGGCGAGGTTCAGCTCCTTGTAGAGCGATTCCTTCTTGCGGATCGCTTCGCTGGGCCGTAGACCTGCGTCGTCGAGGAGTTTGCGTAGTCCGTCGCGCGACGGCGGGGTGTCGAGATACTTCACGATCGTCGGTTCCAGGCCCTCCTCGCGCAGGAACGCGAGGGTGTTACGAGACGTGCTGCAGCGAGGATTGTGGTAGATCGTTGCGGTGTGTGCCATGTCTCGATTGTGCACTGCCGATGGGAACGTCGGAAATGTCTCTGTTGAGCTCGGAGGCCGGGCCCTCTAACATTTCCGAGTCGATATACCTGCACAAAGTGGCTCTCTTCTGAAAGGCCCGGGGGATATGCTCAAAGGTTTCAAGGATTTCCTGCTGCGCGGAAACGTCATCGAACTCGCGGTTGCCGTCGTGGTCGGTGCCGCCTTCACCGCCATCGTCACTGCGTTCACCGACAACATCGTCAACCCGCTCGTTGCGGCGGTCGGCGGCGACAACGAGATGGGTTTCGGCTTCAAGATCATTGCGTCGAACGAAGCGACCTTCATCAACTTGGGCGCCGTGATCTCCGCGATGATCAATTTCATCATCATCGCCGCGGTTGTGTATTTCGTCCTGATCGTGCCGGTCAACGCTGCGAAGGCGCGGTTCGCACCGGACAAGGAGCCGGAAGACGAGCCGCTGAGCGAGACCGATCTTCTCATCCAGATCCGCGACCTGCTCGAGAAGGGCAGCTACAACACCGTCGACGACGACACAGACGGTCGCCACAGCGACAAGGTGCGCGTCTGACTCTCGCGGTCGCTGGGCCGAACCGGCGGTCACGTATCGGGGCCGCCGTTTCTTCCGGTCGAAACCTCTCGAGGACGCTGCTAGCCTGCAGTAATGCTCGATATCGTGATCGATTCGGACTCATCCGTCCCACCGTTCGAGCAACTCCGACGGCGGATCGTGGAACTTGTCAGGGATGGGGAGCTGATCGCCGGCACGAAGCTGCCCACTGTGCGTGGCATGGCAGAGACCCTCGGGATCGCGCCGAACACGGTGGCGAAGACGTATCGGGAGCTCGAGCAACTAGGCGTACTCGAAACACGGGGACGGGCCGGGACGTTCATCTCGGATTCGGGCGACCCGACACGCTCGCTCGCACAGCAGGCGACGACCGAGTACGTCGCATCTGCGCGTGTCCTGGGAATGACCGACGAGGAGATCATCGAGTTCGTCGAGGCCGCGCTGCGCGCATGACGACGGCCTTCGCGCGATAGCGACGGCCTTCGCGCGATAGCACAGCGTCGCCCGCCACCCCCGCCCCGGTGCTTCGGCGAAATCGGTCGCGGAGATGAGATGATCGAGAACCATGGCACGGAACAACCACTACGAGGCGTTCCCGCGACAAGTCTCGACATCTGCGGGTCCACGCTGGATGCCGCCGCCTGATCAGGGGCTTCGGGTCCCGGCTGTCCCATGCGGCACCGGCATCATATGGAACAAATTGCACTTCAAATGATTTCGCCGCAACGATAGATCCGTCCTCGGCATTCCGGGAACCACGCCGACCTCCCGAGCGCGCCACGCCACCACACGCGCGTCAGCGGCGTCATCCACTACCGTCGCCACGCACCGGGAACAGTGGCCCGGACGGCGCAGGAAATACCGCACAGAGTGCCGATCAAGTTCTGCGAAAGCGGCACAATTTCGAGTCAATGAAGGAAAGTTGGGACATATGACTGTGCCAGACGACCGGATTCACGACGCAGAAGCCGCTGTGGCCGTCGGACCTCCGGATACTCCGCCGACCGACCCACCGCGCATCCGCACCGACCGCGTCGTGTTCGGAATCTCCGCGGCCCTGGTTGTCGCCATAGTCGTGTGGGGCCTCGCGGCTCCGGACAGCTTCAACTCCGTGACCGGATCCGTTCTCGACTGGATCGTCATCGAGATGGGCTGGCTGTTCGTCATCAGCGCCACAGCGTTCGTCATCTTCGTGTTGTGGATCGCGGTGAGCAGATACGGGAAGATCCCGCTCGGCAAGGACGACGAGGTGCCGGAGTTCCGCACCGTCAGCTGGATCGCCATGATGTTCAGCGCCGGGATGGGCATCGGACTGATGTTCTTCGGCGTGTCCGAGCCGGTGTCGCACTATGTGACACCGCCGCCCGGCACAGATGGTGGAACGGGCGTGGCGATGGCGACCACGATGTTCCACTGGAGCCTCCACCCGTGGGCGATCTACGCGGTGGTGGGTCTGGCGATTGCATACGGCACCTTCAGAAAAGGCCGGAAGCAACTCGTGAGCGCCGCGTTCATCCCGCTTCTCGGACGCCGTAGCGAAGGCCCCCTCGGCAAGCTCATCGACATCCTCGCCCTGTATGCGACCCTGTTCGGAACGGCTGCGTCGCTCGGCCTGGGCGCACTTCAGATCGGCTCGGGGTTCGAGGTCACCGGGTGGCTCGAGACTGCCGGCGTGGGGCTTCTCGTGGCGATCGTCGCGGTTCTCACCCTCGCGTTCGTCGCGTCCGCCGTCTCCGGTGTCGCGAAGGGCATCCAATGGCTGTCGAACATCAACATGGTGCTTGCCGGAGTGCTCGCCCTGTTCGTATTCGTGCTCGGACCGACGATCTTCATCCTCAATCTCATCCCCACGACGCTGGGCGCCTACGCCGCCGACCTTGCCGAGATGTCGGCTCGTACTGCGGCGTCCGGACCGGAGGCGGGCGAATGGTTGTCCAGTTGGACGATCTTCTACTGGGCCTGGTGGATCTCTTGGGCGCCGTTCGTCGGGATGTTCCTGGCGCGGATCAGCCGTGGTCGTACCATTCGTGAATTCGTGATCGGCGTGATGATCGTGCCGAGTGTCGTGAGCCTGTTGTGGTTCGCCGTCTTCGGTGGCGCCGGGATCAATCAGCAGGAGGAAGGGTACGACATCGCCGAGGCCGGAAGTGTCGAAGCGCAGCTGTTCGGGATGCTCGATCACCTGCCGCTCGTGGGCATTTCCACCGTCGTCGTGATGGTGCTCGTGGCGATCTTCTTCGTCTCCGGCGCCGACGCGGCATCGATGGTGATGGGCAGCCTCACGCAGCGGGGAACGCTCACACCGAGTCGCGGCATCGTCGTGTTCTGGGGTGGTCTGACCGGTGGTGTCGCAGCGCTGCTGCTGTGGACGGGCGGCTCCGAGGCGCTCAACGCACTACAGACGATGACGATCATCGCGGCTGCCCCGTTCGTCATCGTGATGATCGGTCTGTGCGTGTCGCTGTACCGCGACCTGAGGCGAGATCCGCTGATCACCGGTGGTCGACGACGGCGATTGCTCAGACGCGTCGAGTGACCTCCGAGCGTGCGGCCTTCGCGATCGAGGTGACGGATCCGCAGCCGGGATGCAGTGTCCTCGTGATCGGAGCGGACACCACAGCCGACGCGTTCGCGGTGCGTGTCGGGCCAGGGGGTGTCATCCGGACCAGCGTCACCTTGGCCGACGCGACCGGCGCATCCGATCTCGTCTGCGCGTTCGGGGTACCGGAGTTCCGTGGAAGCGATGTGTCGCGGCTCGCCGGCATCCCCGACCTGCTCGGGACCGCCGGGCAACTGTGGGTGTTCGACTCACCGGGGCACGGCGATTCGGCCGGGCAGCTGTCGATGCAGATCAGCACGACGCTCTCGCGTGCAGGGCTCGCGATCGTCGACATACTCGAAGGCCGGTGCGTGATCGCGCTCTGTGCCATGGTGAAGGGATGAGCGCCGCACGCGACCTCCTGTCTGCCTTCGAAGAGTTTCTGCGAGTGCCACTTCCAGTCCACCTCCGCTGCTGGGACGGCTCGGAAGCGGGACCGCCCGATGCCGCTGCACGGGTCGAATTCCGCAACCGGCGGGCGCTGCGCCGCGTGCTGTGGGCCCCCAACGAACTCGGATTGAGCCGCGCCTACGTCAGTGGCGACCTCGTGGTCGACGGCGATCTCTATGCGGTTCTCGGTATTCCGGACCTCGTCGGCAGACTCGGCAGCCGCCCGCTGCGCGACACATCGCCGCGTGAGTTGGCGCGCCTCGCCCGGAAGTTCGCTGCACTCGGCATCGTCGGGCTCCCGCCGAGACCACCATCGGTCGAGATCCCTCGCCGGCGCGGTGCCCTGCACAGCAAGCGGCGCGACGCGCAGGTGGTCTCGCATCATTACGACGTCGGAAACGACTTCTACAGGTTGTTTCTCGGCCCGTCGATGGTGTATTCGTGCGGCTACTGGGCTCGGCCCGACACCGGCACCGGTGGCCTCGCGGACGCACAACACGACAAGCTGGATCTGGTCTGCCGCAAACTCGGACTCGAACCGGGCATGCGACTGCTCGACGTCGGATGCGGGTGGGGATCGATGGCCCTGCACGCGGCCCAGCATTACGGCGTGGACGTCGTGGGCGTCACGCTCAGCGCCGAGCAGCGCGACTTCGCGAGGGCGCGAATCGCCGATGCCGGAATGTCGGATCGCATCGAAATTCGGTTGCAGGACTACCGGGACGTCGACGGGAGTGCATTCGACGCCGTGTCGAGCATCGGAATGTCGGAACACGTGGGGGCCGCAAAGCTCCCCGAATATGCGCGCCACCTGCACGGACTTCTCGTCCCCGGCGGTCGGCTGCTCAACCACGCGATCGCGTCGGTGGTGCACCGCCCCGAACCCCGCAGCCGCCCCGCGGCACTGTCGCACAGCCGCCCCGCGACATTCATCGACCGCTACGTCTTCCCCGACGGAGAGATTCTGCCGCTGAGCCGGACCGTCGACGCGTTCGAGCGTGCCGGGCTCGAAGTCCGCGACTCCGAGGCGCTGCGCGAACACTATGCGCTGACCCTGCGCGCATGGGTCGCAAACCTGCAGGAATCGTGGGACGAGGCAGTGTCACTCGTCGGCGCTCAGCGTGCCCGAACCTGGTTGCTGTACCTCACGGCGAGCGCCCTCGGTTTCGAGGAACCCGGACGTTTGACGATCCACCAGGTTCTCGCGGTCCGGCCCACCGGCACGGGCGCGAGCGGAATGCCGCGTACCCGTCACGAATGGCTCGCAACCGGGTGACGTCGCTGTGTCGGATCGGTGCGCCTGACGGGAGTTGTCGGCACCTCGCAGTAGCGTGACCGCAGCCCGCTGTTGCACTGCGAGAGGGGAGACACGGATGGCCCGCACAGACCGCTTCGACGGAATTCTGGAACGGGGCTGGAACCGTTTCCGCACGCGACTCGCCGGACGGATCGCGGCGCTCGGAAGTGGCGAGCGGATCGAACTCGCAGCCGAGACTGCAGGTGATCACACCACACTGGTGACGATCGTGGCGCTCGATGCACGGAGTATCGAGGTCGAGATGACGGGCTCCGCACCGCGCATCAGCCCTGCACGTCAGGCCGACGAGATCGCGCAGCGGATCGTCTCGGCACTGCGCGAGACCTACAGCGTGCTGCACCCCACCTTCCTACGCAGCGACGAACCCGATACCCCCCGCACACTGCGCTCCCGCGTCGGTGAGGCACTGCGTCTACAGTTCGGCCGGCCCATCCCCACCGACGCAGACGGAGACTACGTCGTCATCGTCGACTCGCAGGCGGTGTTCGTCGTGGTCGACGACAGTGCCCGCACCATCCAGCTGTGGGCGCCTCTGCTGCACGGCATCACCGGGCGCGCTCAGGCTGCCGAGGAGTTGCTCGAACTCAACCGCGCGTGGCCGCACATCAAACTTCTTCTCGTCGAAGACAGGCTGGTCGCGACGATCGACGTGATGGGCGACCCGTTCGTGCCCCGGCACCTCATCGACCTCTTCGGCGCCCTGAGAGCGCTCCTCGGCACAGTCGACACCGGATTCGCGCAGCGCTTCGACGGGGAGCGATACACCGGCGAAGGCGATGCCGAGCCCAAGCTGTTCGACGAACCGACAGTGTTCGACGAGCCGAGCTGATGTTCGACGAGCCGAGCTGATGTTCGACGAGCCGAGCTGACCGGGAGCGTCAACGCCAGCTGGGCAACCACAGCTCGTTGTGCCAGTGCTCCACAGTGATGGGGAGTCCGGTCAGGATCGGCCACAACCACACGAAGTTCGCGACCACCAGACCCACGTAGAGACAGACCACGAGCAGCCCGGTGGTTCGCCTCTCCGGCGACGCGTGACGCTGACCCAGCACCTCACCGAGAACGAGCGTGACCCCTATGACGAGGAACGGCGCGAGCGGAACCGCATAGAAGTAGTACATCTGCCGATCGAGACTCGCGAGCCACGGCAGAATGCCCGCCCCGTAACCGGTGAGCACTGCCGCCCAACGCCAATCGCGGCGCACCAGCATCTGCCACAGACCCCACCCGAGGACCGGCACCGACACCCACCACAGGGCCGGAGTGCCGATGAGCATCACGGCCTTGACACATTCGTCGCCTCCGCAGCCGTCGATGTTCGACCCGTCCGCGAAGTAGTACAGCATCGGACGCAACCCCATGGGCCACGTCCACGGCTTCGACTCCCACGGATGAATGTTGCCTGCCGAATTGGTCAGACCCGAGTGGAACTGCAGCACACTCGCGCTGTAGTACCACAGCGACCGCAGCGCGTCCGGCACGAACGAGAACGCACCGTCGTGGCCGATCTGATTGCCCACCGCGTGTCGGTAGACGCCGGTCTCACTGGCGAACCACGACCAGAACGTCGCCAGATAGACGCCGATGGGAATCATCACCAGCGCGTACAGCGCGGGACCGATGTCCCGGAGTGCGGTGCCGACCCACGGTCGTTGCACGCCGTACGACCGGCGCGTAGCGAGGTCGAACGCCACCGACATCAGACCGAAGAACGCGATGAAGTACAGCCCCGACCATTTGGTGCCTACCGCCAGCCCCAGCAGAACGCCGGCCCCGAAGCGCCACCACCGCACCCCGAAACGAGGCCCCCACACCGAGTCGCCGAGACGGCCCTCGGCGTACACACGGGCCATACGGCGCCGGATGTCGTCGCGGTCGACGATCAGGCATCCGAACGCGGCGACGACGAATACCGCCTGGAATATGTCGAGCATGCCCATACGCGACGAGACGAACGTGACTCCGTCGACGATGAGGAGCAGCCCGGCGACGGCACCGAGCATCGTCGACTGCGTCATCCGGCGCACGATGCGCACCACCAGCAGTACGAGGACGACGCCGGCGACGGCAGACGAGATCCGCCAACCCCAGCCGTTGTAACCGAACAGTGCCTCACCCACCGCGATGAGCTGCTTACCGACCGGTGGGTGCACCACGAGGCCGTATCCGGGGTTGTCCTCGATCCAGCCGCCGGTGAGGACCTGCCAGCCCTGCGGGACATAGTGTTTCTCGTCGAACACCGGTGTCCTGGCGTCCGTCGGATAGTTCAGCATCGTGAAACGCGTGATGGCGGCGAGGACCGTGATGAACGCCGTGACAATCCAACCGCGTGCCCGATCGGTCGGGCCGGACGGTGGAGGGGGCACTTGCGGAGCGGGGCTCAAGAGGCGACGGGGCGGGGCCTCGGAAGGGCGCAGGTCCGTCGCGGTCACAATCCGATCGTAGGCTGAACCGCATGCAGGCAGAAAATCCGGGACAGCAGGGGAATCCGGGACAACACGCGAATCCGGGACAGGGTCGGCTCGTGCTGGCCGCAACACCGATGGGCGATATCGGCGACGCCTCCAAGCGGCTCTGTGACGCGCTTGCCACCGCCGACGTCGTCGCGGCCGAGGACACCCGTCGCACCCGGTCTCTCGCTTCCGCGCTCGGCGTGACGATCACGGGCCGTGTCGTGAGCTTCTACGACCAGGTGGAAGTGTCGCGGGCACCCGCGCTGATCGCCGATATGGAAGGCGGCCGCACGGTGCTGCTCGTCACCGACGCGGGAATGCCGTCGGTGAGTGACCCGGGTTATCGGCTGGTCTCGGCATGCGTCGAGGCGGGGCTGCCCGTGACGTGCCTGCCGGGCCCGTCCGCCGTCACCACCGCGCTCGCACTGTCGGGCCTGCCCGTCGAACGTTTCTGCTTCGACGGATTCCCGCCGCGCAAGCAGGGCCAGCGCCGCACATGGCTGGCGACACTCGCGACCGAGCCTCGGGCCGTCGTGTTCTTCGAAGCGCCGCACCGATTGGCCGCGAGTCTCGCCGATGCCGTCGAGGTTCTGGGCGGACAGCGCCGCGCCGCGGTGTGTCGCGAGCTGACGAAGACCTACGAAGAGGTCAAACGCGGAACTCTCGCCGAACTCTCGGAGTGGGCAGCGGACGGGGTTCGAGGTGAGATCACCGTCGTGCTCGAAGGCGCCGCTCCGCGCAGTAGTGACCCCGCCGACCTCGTCGACGACGTCGAAGGACTGGTCGCGGACGGAATGCGGCTGAAAGACGCGTGTGCCCACGTCGCGGGGAGTGCCGTGTCGAAGAAAGAACTGTATGACGCGGTGCTGGCTGCCCGGCGAGTCTGACCTCTCCACCGGCACACCCCGGGCCTACACTTTCCCTCCATCGGATTCAGCCATCGGTGGACGAGCAGGAGGGGTGTATGGACGCTGTCAACGATTTCCTCGTCGAGGTGGCCGGGGTGGTGTGGGGGCCGTACCTGCTCATCCCCCTCCTCCTCGGAACCGGCCTGCTCCTGACCATCCGGCTCCGTGGAGTGCAGTTCCGCAAGTTGGGGCCCGCACTGAAACTGGGGTTGATCACCCGAAACGACCCCGGCGCCGCCGAAGGCGACATCTCCCAGTACCAGGCGTTGACCACCGCGCTGGCAGCCACGGTCGGTGTGGGCAACATCGCCGGTGTCGCGACGGCCATCTATCTCGGCGGCCCCGGTGCGCTCTTCTGGATGTGGGTGACCGGTCTGGTCGGTATGGCGAGCAAGTACTCGGAGGCGTTCCTCGGGGTCAAGTACCGCACCAAAGATGCCAAGGGGGAGCAGAGCGGCGGTCCGCAGTATTACCTCGCCCGCGCGATCCCGAACAGGTTCGGTCTGGTGCTGAGCCTGGTGTTCGCCGTGTTCGCGGTGCTCGCGAGCTTCGGTATCGGCAACATGACGCAGGCCAATACCGTCGCGACGCAGATGGACGGCACGTTCGGGGTGCCGACATGGCTCAGTGGCGCCATCATGATGGTGCTCGCCGCCGCTGTGCTCCTGGGCGGAATCAAGTCGATCGGGAGAGTCACCGCGGGGTTCGTGCCCGCCATGATCGTTCTGTACGTGGGTGCGGGGATTCTCGTGCTCGCCGTCAATATCGGCGAGATTCCCGCAGCCCTCGGCCTGGTGTTCAGCGACGCATTCACCGGCACCGCCGCGACCGGCGGATTCATCGGATCGGTGTTCATGGCCGCGATGCGGTACGGCGTTGCGCGCGGCATCTTCTCCAACGAGTCGGGCATGGGTAGTGCCGCGATCGCGGCCGCCGCAGCCCGCACGACACACCCGGTGCGCCAGGGCCTGGTGTCGATGACCCAGACGTTCATCGACACCATCATCGTGGTGACCTTCACCGGCATGGTCATCATCACCACCGGCGCCTGGAAGTCGGGCGAGGAGGGTGCCGCGATGACCTCCACGGCGTTTGCAGACGGACTGGGCGGCGAGTGGGGCCACTGGATCGTGGCGATCTCCGTCGTGTTCTTCGCGTTCTCGACGATCCTCGGATGGTCGTACTACGGCGAGCGCTGCGTCGAACGCCTGGTCGGCCGCGGCGGCGTCGTGCCCTATCGCGCGATCTTCGTGGTCGTGGTGTTCATCGGCGCGACCACCGAGCTCCAGGTGGTGTGGAACTTCTCCGACGTGATGAACGGTCTGATGGCGTTGCCGAATCTCATCGGCCTGATCCTGCTGTCCGGGATGATCGCGCGGGAGACGAAGGCGTACCTCGACCGCGACCCGTACCTGCTCGGTGAGCCACCGACCCGGGAACCAGACACGGCGTAGGCGCAACGTATGTGCGGAACACCGGGCGCGACCGCGAAAACGCGACGGCCGGACGATCGTCGATCGTCCGGCCGTCGCTCTCCCGATTCAGGACGCCCGCCGCACCGAATGGAACTACCCCTCGATCAGTTCCGCCCGGTGCCGAGCACTCGCCCTGGTGCAAGGTGACCTTGCGTGGTGATCAGTTTTCCGCCGTTGGCAACGCTCTCCAATCCTGAAACACTGCGGAACAGGTATCATCCCAGCTCGGACATGGTGAGGAATTTTTCCGCAGCGGACTTTCCAAGGCGGATTCTCCCCCCGGAAGGCAGACCGGAAGGGCGCGGAACGTGAGTGCGGACGAGGACGCGACGCATGGCGCAGACCATCGGCGCTTCTTCGCCGACCAGCTCCTCATGTTGTTCGCCGCTGCGGGCCGTCCCGCACTGAAGAAGGTCGTGTCGGGCGCGTCCGCCATCTCGCGTGCGGTCGGAAACGATCGCACCGTGTCGGTGCAGCGGATCAGCGACTGGCGTAGCGGTAAGCGTGTCCCCGCCAGCTTCGAGTCGGTCCACCCGGTGCTCGTCGTGTTGATCCGCTCCGCCCGCGAACTCACCGTCGAGCCTCCCGCTCCGGGCCTGTACTCCCTCAAACAGTGGGAGACGTGGTGGCAGGCCGCGCGAGGCGAGACCGGTGGCAGCCGGTCGACGGACAGGTCGTCCACGGTGATCATGGATACGCGACCCTACAAGGGGCTGTCGGCCTATCGCGCCGACGACGCGCGGATGTTCTTCGGCCGGACGCAGAGCATGCGCATGCTGGCGGACACCGTCGTCGCGGCGCACGGACAAGGACCGGTGATCGTGACCGGCGCGTCCGGAGTGGGAAAGTCCTCACTCGTCCAGGCCGGCCTGATCCCTTTGATGTGCGGTGGCGGCGACTGCGTTCCGGTGGTGTTCACCCCGGGCCCGGACCCCGTGGGCCGTCTCGTCGAAGCATTGCCGACTCTCGCCGGACTCGATGGGCTCTCCGGCGATGCCGCAGCCGACCGGACCGCGGTGCACGAGGCGATGGCCACCGAAGCGGAGAAGTCGTCGGTGTCGACGCTGCTTGTCGTGGTCGACCAGTTCGAGGATCTGTTCACCCAATGCGACGATCCAGACAGTCGCACACTCTTCCTGGCGCTGCTCGAACACATGTCGACGGCCGGTGATACCGATGCGCCCGCGCACGTGGTTGCGACGATGCGGTCCGATTTCTACGAGCAGGCCGTGACCTACCCGGCGCTCGCCCGTGCGCTCGAACGCCGGAGCAAGGCCGTCCAGCCGTTGGACCGGGACGATCTCGTCGAAGTCATCTCTGCGCCGGCCAAGCTGCTCGGTGTACGTCTCGAACCGGGACTCGTCGACCTGATCCTCCATGACCTGGGTGTGCTGGCGCCGGGGGACATCACGGGAACCGAGCTGCCACTGTTGTCGCATCTGCTCGACACGATGTGGGACAAACGCACCGGTGGCGCGCTGACCGTGGCCGGCTATCGCGCGACCGGCGGCGTGCGCGGGTCGATTGCGGCCAGCGCCGAGCGGGCCTGGGAAAGTCTCGGCGAACGCGACCGCGAGATCGTGCGGACGTTGATGGTCCACCTCGTCTACGTGACGAACACGGGCACGGATGTGAAAATGGCCCGCCCACTCTCCGTGCTTCTCGCGGTCGGAAGCGAGGACCGCGCGGCCGCGGCGAGAGTCGTGGACCACTTCGTGTCGGCGCGCGTGCTCGTCGTCCACGAGGGGCACGTCGAACTCATCCACGATGCGGTGATCGTGGCGTGGCCGCGTCTGAAGTCGTGGATCCAGGAGGATCGGCAGTTCGCGGCGTCCCGTCAGCAGATCGAGGCCGACGCTGCGAACTGGATCGAGAGCGACCGCAACAGGGGCCTGCTCTATCAGCGCGGCCGGATGGATCTGCTCTCCGAACAGGGCGCGCGTTTCGGTGGCCGGGCCGCGGGGGAACGGTCTGTCGCCGCGATCAGTCCGGCCGCCCGCGACTTTCTCCGGGCCTCCCGGCGGCAAATCGATTGGCAGCGACGTCGCCGCGGCGCAGCCCTCGCGGGGCTGGTGATGCTGACGATCGTCGCTCTCGTGATGGGTGGTCTGGCGTGGGTCGGTAAGAACCGGGCCGACGAAGAACGTAAGGCCGCGCAATTCCAGCAGGTCGTGGCGCTGTCTGATTCGACCCGTTCGGACGATCCGACGGAGTCGGCGCATCTTGCGCTGGCCGCGACGTCTCTCGAAGGCGACAGTGATGTCGCCTACTCGAGACTCCTCGCCACACAGGGCGTGCCGTTGGCCCGAGTCCTGGTCGGGCATACCGGGCCCATCTACGGAGCCGCGGTCTCGCCCGACGGTGCGACGTTGGCGTCGGCCAGTGACGACGGCACGGTGCGCCTGTGGTCGTTGGCGGGGGACATCTCGTCGATCGGCGAACCGCTGGTGTCGTCGTCGAACTACATGGCGTCGGTGTCGTTCAGCCCGGACGGGCGCTATCTCGCCGCCGGCGGCGGCGACGGGAGTGTGTGGATCTGGGACATGTCCGACCGTGGCTCACCGCGACCGGTGCTGGACCATCGCGTGCTGGGATCGGGTGCTGTGCACAACGTCCGATACAGCCCGGACGGGCGGACACTGGCAGTGCCCTACGACGACGGCTCCGTCGTGCTCCTCGACACCTCGGCACCCGCCACAGGCCGGTTCCCCGATACACGGATACACGGTCACTCGGGTGGGGTACGGACTGTCTCGTTCCGCACCGACGGTTCGGTGCTGGCCACCGCCAGCGACGACCGCACGGTGCGACTGTGGGACGTGTCCGACCGCTCGGCGCCGACCCCGCTGGGTGAACCCCTGACCGGGTTCGGTGATGTCGCGCATTCTGTCGGTTTCAACGCGGACGGCACCCTCTTGGCCGCGAGCAGCGATGACGGTGTGCTGTGGTTGTTCGACACCACCGATCCGCGGGCACCCGAGCAACTCGGCACACCGGTGCGGGCACACACCGGTGGCGTGTGGAGCGTGTCCTTCCTGCCGGACGGCGTCACCCTGGCAAGCGCGTCGTGGGACGGCACGGCGAAGCTGTGGTCGGTGGACAAGCAAGCCCGGCGGATCGACGAGCTCGCACCCGCGCTCACGGGACACGGTGGTGGTGTACCCGCACTGACGGTCACCCCCACCGGCGACACGATCATCACCGGGGGTCAGGATGCGAACCTGCGCATCTGGACCATGCCGCATCGCCGCGTGTTCGTATCCCCGGCGGCGTTGACACTGCCCGTCACCGACCGGACCGGCGACGTCGTCGCCACCGGAAGCTACGACTCGGTCGTCCGGCTGTGGCACGTCGACGACGGAGGGTGGTCCCGTGTCGGCCAGGTGGAGCTCACGCGTCCGCTCGGCGGCGGCTACGTGAGTGCACTGTCGCCGTCGGGTGACGTTCTGGCGGCGGCGGCAACCTCGGGTGGCAGCGTCGAGTTGTGGAACGTCGCCGAGCCTGCGGCGCCGCGGCGGCTGGCCGCACCTCTCGTGCTCGCCACCCGATTCACCTCGGTGCTCGCGTTCGGTCCGGAGGGCACGACACTGGTGACGGGCAACGACGATCATTCGGTGCAATTGTGGGATCTGTCCGATCCGGCAGCGCCCGAGCCGTGGGGGGAACCCCTCGGCGGACCGACCAACCTGGTGCGGCACGCCGCGATCAGCCCTGACGGACGCAGCCTCGTCACGACCAGCGCCGACGGCCGGATCTACGCATGGGACATCACGGACCGGTCTGCTCCCCGTTCCGTGACCGTCACCGAGGGACACTCCGCGGGCGTGAACGGTCTGGCGTTCACCCCCGACAGTTCGGTTCTCGTCACCGGTGGTGACGATCATCAGGTGGTGGTGTGGGACCGCGACGACGCGGGAGGTTTCACCGCTCGCGCCACGCCGCTGCGCGGTCACACGGGCACGGTGTACTCGGTGTCGGTGTCGCCCGACGGTGAGCGCGTTGTCAGTGGCAGCGACGACGGCACGGTCCGATTGTGGGATGTTTCGGATCCCGACGGCATGCGCGCGGTGGGTGGACCGATCACCGATACCGGGGTCGGGCGGTGGCAGGTGATGTTCCATCCCAACGGCACGGTGATCGCCGCGGGCGGTGACGGTGTGTTGCGCACGTGGAGTCTGGACGCCGGCGCGGTCGTCGAGCGGATCTGCTCCGCGACCTCGGGGCAGCTCAGGGAACTCCTGCCGCAGTTCGGGCTACCGCTTCCACACGACGAGGTGTGCTGAGCGCCAGCGTGCTCGCTGCCTTGTCGAGGCATTCCTGCCATTCGGCCGCGGGGTCGGAGTCGATGGTGATGCCGCCGCCCACCCCGAGTGCACAGGTTCCGTCTGCACCGAACTCGACGGTGCGGATCGCGACGTTCAGCTCGGTGCCCGCGAGCGGACTCGCCATACCCACTGTGCCGCAGTAGACGCCGCGCGACGACGGTTCCCACTGCTGCAGCAGTTCCCGGGCACGAGTCTTCGGGCACCCCGTGACCGAGGCAGGCGGGAACGTGGCATCGAGGAGATCGCGGACGGACACGCCGGGACGGGCGGTCGCGGTGACTGTCGAGACCAGGTGCCACACACCGGGTGCGGGCCGGACGGCGAGGAGTTCGGGCACGGCGATGCTGCCGGGCTCGGCCACCCGGCCGAGGTCGTTGCGGACGAGGTCGACGATCATGATGTTCTCGGCGACATCTTTGACGGATGCCCGCAGATCGTCGGGGTCGCGGTTCAGGGGGAGCGTGCCCTTGATGGGACTCGAGGCGAGTCGGTGACCGTGCCGGGAGACGAACAGTTCCGGCGACAGCGACGCCACCGCACCCCAGAGTCCTTCGAGATAGGCAGCGCGGTCCGGGCATGTACGGGTGATCGCGTCCGCGAAGAAGGCGAGTGGGCTGCCGGTGTAGTCGCCGGTGAACCGGGTGCACACGCATGCCTGGTACACCTCGCCCGCGCGGATGGCGTCGAGGCACTGCTCGACGCCGTGTCGGTGGGCATCACGGTCCGGCAGGGACCAGTCGATGCCCCAGTGTGGTTCGGGGTTCGCCGCGTCGTCGACCGTGTCCGTGTTGCCGACCGTGTCCGTGTTGCCGACCGAGACTGCGGGATCGAGTACTGCGAGGGTAAGTTCATCGGGACACGTGTCGTCGGTGAGGGTTTCGTACCACCAGCACCCGTCGTGGTCGAGACGCAGGACGGTGTCGGTCCAGCCACCCGCCGCGGCGGGCAGTGCGGAGGGTTGCGAGGTGGTCGTGTCCGGGTAGGCGAGGTACCCGATCCACCCACCGCCGATGAGGGGGCCGTCTGCTCGGACCTGTGCGTTCGGGCAGACGAACGCCTCCTGGGCCGATACCGGTGCGGCCCCGAGCGACGGCGCGACCACCGCAGCGGAACCGAACCACGCTCCGGTCAGCGCCGCCGGCGGTGGTGTACCGAGGCGCCGGGCGCGCTCACCGAGAGCGCCGAGTACCTGAGCGGGTGTACCTCCGCGTCCGAGTCGTTCCATCCGCATACGACAAGCCTGTCACGAGGGTGACGATGCCCCGAATCGGGTCAGTTTGTCGGGGTTGCGCACCGCGTAGACACCGGTGATCAGGCCGTCTGCGATCTCGAAGAGGAAGACGAGGTCGAGCACGCCGCGTGAGTACACGATCACGCCTGGTGCGGTGTTGACGATTGCGGTGTCCATCGTCATGTCGGGTAGTTCCACGCGTGCGAGTCCGGAGAACAGGCGTGCCACCTTCTGCGCGCCGTGGACCGGCACCTTGGCCGCTGTGACCTTGCCTCCTCCATCCGCGATGTACACGGCGTCGGGTGCGAGCAGCCGGAGCAGTCCGTCGAGATCGCCGGTCATCGCGGCCGCGAAGAACTCACCGACCACGCGGTCGGTCTCCTCGTTTGCCGGTGTGAACCGCCGTCGACGCTCCTGAACGTGGTCGCGGGCGCGGTGGGCGACTTGCCGCACGGAGGCCTGGGTGCGGTCGACGGCGTCGGCGATGTGCGCGTAGTCGAATCCGAACACCTCCCGCATCACGAACACCGCCCGCTCGAGCGGACTCAGCGTCTCGAGGACCAGGAGCATTGCCATCGACACCGATTCGGCGAGTTCGACTCTCGCAGACGGATCGGTGCCGCGCTCGTCCGTAGCGGTGAGGAGCGGTTCGGGCAACCACGGCCCGACGTATTCCTCACGCCGCCGCTGTGCTGAACGCAGCGAATTGAGTGCCTGCCGCGTGACGACCTGAGCCGCGTATGCGCGAGGATCCTCGACCGTGTCGGGCTCGACCTTCGCGAACCGCAGGTAACTGTCCTGGAGCACGTCTTCGCTGTCGGCGACGCTGCCGGTGATCTCGTAGGCGATCGAGAACAGCAGGCCACGGTGGTCGGTGAACACCTGGACCGACGACGTGTCGTCGGAGTTCACCGTGCGACCACGGTGTCGGGGGTGGGGCCCGCCGGGATGTAAGGCGCGTGGCCTCGGGCTTGGCGTTGCATGAACCAGATGGTGCCACGCAGGATGCCTTCCTTGGCGAGAGCACCCGGCCGTCCTCGTACCGCCGTCGCGCGGGGTGTGTCGGCGGACGTGGTGAACTGCAGCGCGGCCCGACTGCGGCCCAGCGAGATACACTGTGCGACGAATCCGAGCGACAGCGACTCGGGGTCGTGCCCCTGCAATACATCCCACACGGTGCCGGCGCCGTGCACGCCGAGCGGAATCGCGGCCTGACAGCTCATCCGGACGTAGGGCCGGTCTGCGATGGTGACGGCGTCGCCCACACCGATCACGTTGTTGCGGTTCGTCGACCGAAGTGTGGCATCGACGCGCAGGCGGCCGGAGTCGTCGACGTCGAGTCCGCTGCGGCGTGCGAGATCGGGTACCGAGAATCCTCCCGCCCACACGGTGAGGTCGGAGGGCGACTCGGTGTCGTCGTCGAATCGCACAAGGCCGTCGGTGATCTCGGTGACGGCTACGCCTGCCAGGATGTCGATGCCGAATCCGGTCAGGGTGCGCCGCAGGTATCGGCGGGTGCGATCGGGGAGGTCCGGGCCCGGATCGCCGACGAGGGTGTAGCGGTGCCTCCGGTGCGCCGAGGCGAGTTCGGTCACGGTTTCGATGCCGGTGAATCCGCAGCCGACGACCGTGACCGTGGCGCCGTCGGGTAGCGCCTCGATCGCGGTGTGCAACGCCGACGCGGCTTCGAGGTCGGACACCGAATACGTCCGTTCGCCACCCGGAACGTCCACCCGGGCCGGTCCGCTCCCGACCGCGTACACAACGGCATCGCATGTCAGTACCGATCCGTCTCCGAGAAGTACTGCACCGTCGTCGATCCGTTCGACGGTGCCCACGCGCAGTTCGGCGCGGGGATGGAGTAGGTCGGTGAGGTCGTGTGTCGCCGATCCGGTCGCGGCCGCGTGCTGATGCAGCCGGGTTCGTTCGACGAACACCGATCGCGGATTCACCACGGTCGCCGCGACGTCGGGGTGTTCGGAGAGGAGCCGGTTCGCGGCCATCACCCCGGCGTACCCGGCGCCGACGACCACCACGTGGAATCGGGTGTTGTTCATGGTTCTCGCCCCAATACAGTCGTGTCGAAATGCAGACGTGTCGAATGTGTCGGTGATGGGACACCGCCCGGATCGGGAATGTGACACACCGCAGAAAAGACCTCGGGGTGGGGCGCTCAATGACCGAGCGGCGACCGTCCCGGCGCGAGCAATGCGTTCTCGGCAGCGTCGCGTCCGGCGTGGAAACCGTCGGAGTCGACACCGCGACCGCCCGAGGAGCGGGTGGTGGGGAACAGGCGCCGGAACTCCGCGTCGACTGCTTCGGAGCGTCGCGCGAGGATGGGCGCGAGATCGGTCATGGGTACCCGCGCGTCGGCGGCGGCCTCGGCAGTGGCGTGGGCCTGGACCTCGCGGAGCCGCTCGCCGATGCGGTTCGCGAAACCGGTGAGGAAGGCGCGGCGAAACGAGGTGGCGCCGCCACCGCGTCGGCCGGCGGTTCCGGCCGAGTTCATGGCGCGGGTGCTCTGGACGAGCAGCGACGTGAACAGCATTTCGACCTGCTCGAGGTCGACGACGGTGCCGACGATGGTTGCGATCTGCACGCGCGTGAACCACACCGTGCGGACCCGGTTCGCGTCGCCGATCGCGGTGAGCAGCAGTACTTTCTCCCTCGCGTAAGGACGTTCGAGGTGGAGGCGTCGGCCCCTGACCGGGTCGGTGGACGACCCGGCGCTGTCGAGGACGGCCGCGCCCACCGCGTACCGGGTCATGAGCTCCTGGGCCTTGGCGGTGAATGCCTCGGCCTCGTCGGGGAATTCGGTGGATTCGGCCTTCGAGAGCAGCCCGCGGATGCGTTCGAGCACACGCGGATCCGGGGCGGAGTGAGCGGTGCCGTCCGGTGCCGTGCGGATCTGAGGCCACAGCGACGGAGGCGTGGTCAGGTGGGTGAACCGGGGGAGGTATTTCCATGTGTAGGCGAGCCCGTCGACCTGGAACCGCGACACGTGCGGCAGTACGCGGAACAGGCTCGCCGCGAACGGGCGGTCGGGTTCGGTGATGCGAGCGATCGCGGGGTGGCGGTCGCCGATCGTGCGGACCTGGTGCAGCCATTCGGTGGGCGCGCGGTGGGCCGCCCGGGTGCGGTGGGCATCGAACAACACGGACGCGGCGGCGAGGGGGACGTCGGTGGGGTCGCCCGAGTGCGCGGCCATGTGGAGTACGTCGGCGGGCTGCCACCCGCGCTCGTAGGCGCTGTTCAGCTCGTCGAGCAGAATCTCGGCGCGCACCTCATCGGTTCGAATGTATGTTCCATTGCTCGGCATGAGGAAAGTGTGGCGGACGGCACCGACAAGTTCCGTCGCCGCAGCTAAGAAGGGTCTTTCGGGGGTCGATCACGGTTGTGCAGTGCAGCGGTTTCACGTCCGACCGTGTCGGCGAGACCACTCGTCATACGCAGGAGAATCGCGAGTTCGTCGTCGGTGTAGGTGTCCAAATGGGTGGCGACCGCGGAACCGAGGCCGGCGAACAAAGGGGCGACCGTGTCGGCGGCCGCCTCATCTGCGAGTTCGACGAGAACCCTGCGGCGGTCGGCGGTGTCGCGAGTGCGTCGGACGTATCCCGCCCGCTCGAGCCGGTCGATCATCGCGGTGACCGCGCCGCCGCGGGTGATGCCGATCCGGTCGGCGAGTTGTCCCGGTGTCCGGGGACCGTCGAGGCCGAGGATGTTCAGGCAGGTCAGATCGGTGACCGCGATGCCGAGATGGGCGGCAACTGCGGAATGGAACATCACCGAACGTGACGCCTGGCGCCGCAGCGCGTCGTCGAGCGAATTCAGGACCGCGCTCCGGGTTTTCCCTGATGTCATCACGCACCCTCCGGAATATTCTCTCTAATAGCGAGCAACTCTAAATCAGAGAATAATCGACCGGGAGTGGATGATGAGAAGAGCCATACGAACACTGTGCCTGTGTCTGCTGGTGGTTTTCGTGGGAATCCAGTTCGGTGCCGGCTGGTACGAGAAACTCGTGGTCGTCCCACTGTGGTCCGACGCCCCACCCGACCGGATGCTCGGGATCATGCACGACTCCGGCATGTACTCGGCCGGACGGGTGTTCTGGCCGTTCGTCTCGCCGGTAGTGGCACTGCTCGCGGTGGTGAACCTGGTATTGGCGTGGCGCGCGACGTCACCGAACCGCCGATGGTGGCTGGTCGGTTCCGTACTGATGACCGTGTACGCCGTGTTCAGCTACGGATACTTCGTGCCTCAGATGCTGTTGTTCCAATCCGGCGGCGATCAATGGTCGGCGCAGGAGATCGAGTCGTTCGCGACGTGGTGGACCGGCCTGAACTACGTACGGATGTTCATCGGCGGCCTCGGCTGGCTGTGCGCGCTGCGGGCCTTGTCCCTCTCCTCGGCGCCGTCCCTCTCCTCGGCGCCGTCCCTCTCCTCGGCGCCCGAGGCGGAGACACAGCCCGAGACGACAGAGTCCGGGCCGCAACGGATGCAGCCCGGACCCGGATGACGCGTGGGGTGTGCTCAGTCCTCGTCGACGAAACGCGGGAACACCGGCGATGGTGCCGGTAGTGCGGTGCCCTGCACGAGACGCGTCGCGATATCGGAGAACTGCCGGGCCTCCGGCCCCTGACCGAGCAGATCTAGGATCTTGGAGCCCGCATCCGGCATCACCGGCTGGACCAGGATGCCCACGACACGCACGACCTCGAGCGTCACGTACAGCACCGTGGCCATCCGCGCGGGATCCGTCTTGCGCAGCACCCACGGCTCCTGGGCCGAGAAGTACCGGTTCGTCTCGCCGAGCACATGCCAGATCGCTTCGAGACCGAGGTGGATCTGCTGTTCCTCGAACTCGACGCGGACCTTCTCGAGCAGCGCATCGGCCTGCGCGAGCATCGCCTCGTCCTCGGCAGTGAACTCACCGGGCGTCGGAACCTGCCCGTCGAGGTTCTTCGCGACCATCGTCAACGACCGCTGCGCGAGATTGCCCAGATCGTTGGCGAGATCGGCGTTGATACGGGTGACGATGGCCTCGTGGCTGTAGCTGCCGTCCTGGCCGTACGAGATCTCGCGGAGCAGGAAGAAGCGCAGCGGATCGAGGCCGTACTTCTCGACCATCTCGATAGGGTCGACGACGTTGCCGACCGACTTCGACATCTTCTCGCCCTTGTTGAACAGGAAGCCGTGCACGAACACCCGCTTGGGCAGTTCGAGACCGGCCGACATGAGGAACGCCGGCCAGTACACAGTGTGGAAGCGGGTGATGTCCTTGCCGATGATGTGCAGATCGGCCGGCCAGTACCGCTTGTACGACTCCGACTCGGTGTCGGGGAACCCTGCGCCTGTGAGGTAGTTCGTCAGCGCGTCGACCCACACGTACATCACGTGATCGGGATGGCCGGGAACGGGCACACCCCAGTCGAAGGTGGTGCGGGAGATCGACAGGTCCTTGAGTCCGCCCGAGACGAAGCTGACGATCTCGTTGCGCCGTGTCGCGGGGGCGATGAATTCGGGATGCTCGTCGTAGAGCTTCAGGAGCTTGTCCTGGTACGCCGACAAGCGGAAGAAGTACGTCGATTCCTCGGTCCACTCGACCGGCGTGCCCGTGTCGGTGGACAGGCGCGACCCGTCGTCCTGCAGGGTGGTCTCGGCCTCGGTGTAGAACGCTTCGTCGCGCACCGAGTACCAGCCCGCGTAGGTGTCGAGGTAGATGTCGCCGTTGTCGACCATGCGCTGCCAGATCGCCTTGCTGGCCTCGAGGTGATCGTCGTCGGTGGTGCGGATGAACCGGTCGTACGAGACGTTGAGGAACTTGTCGAGAGCCTCGAACACATCGGAGTTGCGCCGCGCGAGTTCCGTGACGGAGATTCCCTCCTTCGATGCCGTCTGCTGCATTTTCAAGCCGTGCTCGTCAGTGCCGGTGAGGAACCGGACGTCGAAGCCGTCGAGGCGCTTGAATCGCGCGAGCGCGTCGGTGGAGATGTACTCGTACGCGTGCCCGATGTGCGGGACCCCGTTGGGGTACGCAATCGCGGTGGTCACGTAATACGGCGGGTGGGTGGGATCGGCGACAGTCATGATGGCCATTACTTTATAGGGCGTGAGTAGAAGTCGTCCCGCCCCCGAAGCCCCGGAACCGCTGGCACCCCTCGTCGATGCCCATACCCACCTCGATGCGTGCGGTGCGGTCGATGCGGTGACCACCGCGGCGATCGTGGATCGGGCGGCCGCGGTGGGCGTCGGTCGGGTGGTCACGGTCGCCGACGACCTCGCCGCCGCGCAGTTCGCGGTGCGGGCCGCGCACTGGGACCCGCGGGTGTTCGCGGCCGTGGCGATCCATCCCACGCGAGCGAACAGCCTCGACGATCCGACACGCGCCGAGATCGAGCGGCTCGCCGCCGACCCGCGGTGCGTCGCGGTGGGGGAGACCGGCCTCGATCTGTACTGGCCGGGCAAACTCGACGGTTGCGCCGAACCTGCTGAGCAGGAAGAGGGATTCCGCTGGCACATCGATCTGGCGAAGCGCCTCGGCAAGCCGCTGATGATCCACAACCGTGAGGCCGACGACGATCTGCTGCGGGTGCTGCACGACGAGGGTGCGCCCGAGACCGTGATCTTCCACTGCTTCTCGTCGGGCCCCGAGATGGCGCAGGCGTGTGTCGACGCCGGCTACCACCTGAGTTTCTCGGGCACCGTCAGTTTCAAGAATGCCAAGGCGTTGCGCGAAGCCGCGCCCCGCGTGCCGCGCGAGCAGGTCCTCGTCGAGACCGACGCGCCGTTCCTCACTCCGCATCCGTTCCGTGGCGCACCCAACGAGTCGTACTGTCTGCCCTACACGGTGCGGGCCCTCGCAGAAGTGCGTGGTGACGACGCGCTGGAACTCGCCGAAGCGACTACTGCGAATGCCGAACGGGTGTACGGACTTTCGTGAACCTACCCTGCATCGGTACCCCGGACGTGAGACCGTGGCTGCATGCACAACTTCGTCTACACGGCACAACCGGCTCGGGTGATCTTCGGTGTGGGCACCGCGTCGGCGGTCGGCGAGGAGGTTCGCCGACTCGGTAGATCGCGCGTGTTGCTGCTCGGTGGCGAGCACGTGCGTCCGCAGGCGGATCTCGTCGAACGTGCGCTCGGGTCGTTGCAGGTAGCGCGCTTCGACGGTGCGGTGATGCACACGCCCGTCTCCGTGACCGAGCGTGTTCTGAAATATGTCACCGAACATCAGGCCGATGCGGTGGTCGCCGTCGGTGGTGGATCGACCACAGGTCTGGCGAAGGCGTTGGCCGTGCGAACCGGAGTCGATCAGGTGATCCTGCCGACCACTTACGCCGGTTCGGAGGTCACGCCCACGCTCGGAGAGACTGCGGACGGGGTGAAGACGACGCGGTCGTCGCCCGACATCCTGCCGGAGACTGTGATCTACGACGTGGAGTTCAGTGCCGGTCTGCCTGTGCCGATGGCTGTCACCAGCGCCGTCAATGCGTTGGCGCACGCGGTCGAAGCGTTGTATGCCGAGCACGCCAATCCCATCGTCGACGCCCTCGGGTTGCAGGCGATCGCCTCGATCGGCCGGGGCCTTCCTGCGCTCGGTGTGGACGGTGCGGATCTCGAGGGCCGCTCCGATCTGTTGCTCGCCGCGTGGTTGTCCGGGGTGTGCCTCGGGTCGGTGGGGATGGCCCTGCATCACAAGTTGTGTCACGTTCTCGGCGGATCGTTCGATCTTCCGCACGCCGCGACGCACACTGTGATGTTGCCGCACGTCATGGCCTACAACGCGCCGTCGGTCCCGGGGGTGATGGCCGGAATCGCCGAAGTGCTCGACGTGGACTCGGCGCCTGTCGGTGTGTACGACCTCATCGTTTCTGCGGGAGGGCCGACGACTCTTGCGGAACTCGGTATGCGAGAGGCCGATCTCGACGATGCCGCACGGCGGGCGACCGAGAAGACGTATCCGAATCCGAGGGAGGTGACGTACGTGGGGGTGCGTCGACTGCTCGGCGAGGCGTTCTCCGGGGCACGTCCGGAGTGACTCCGGCGACATCGCCGCGGCTTCAAGTTGAACCTACAACCTTCGGCTGTTATTTTGGTTGAACAGTCAACCAGAAGGGGCCTTTCGGCCTCGGTACCGAAGGGCTTTTCCATGAGTACTCCGCTCGTCCGTGACATCGGCATCCTGATCGCCCGGCTCGGCCTCGGCGCGATCCTCCTGACCCACGGGCTACAGAAGCTCACGGTGTGGGGCCAGTCCGGCACTGCTGCGGCGTTCGAGGGGATGGGCGTGCCTGCGCCTTCCCTGGGCGCATTCGTCGCGACCTGGGTCGAGATCCTCGGCGGTATCGCGCTGATCCTCGGTCTGTTGGTCCCCGTCTTCGGTGTCCTGCTGTTCCTCGTCATGGCGGGCGCGTTCGTGATCGTTCACGTCGGTAACGGCGTGTACGTGGCCGACGGCGGCTTCGAGCTCGTTGCCGCGCTCGGCCTCGGAGCACTGCTTCTCGCTGTAGTGGGTGCGGGGCGCTTCAGCGTCGACCGCTTCCTCGCGCCGAAGCTCCCGTTCCTCTCGCAGGAGGCTCCGGCGCAGCGGGAGCCGGCTCGTAGCGCCGCGTGATCGATCTCGGTGGTCGCAGAGGCGGCTGCCGATAGCAGCCGAAGGGCGCATCGCAGGTGATTTCCGATCACCGCGATGCGCCCTTTGCTTGTTTTCTCCTTGTTGCCGGGTGGTGCTCCGGCCGGAAGATCAACGGCGCATGCAGCCTTCGGTAGGAAATTCATCAAAGCCCGCGAAGGAATGTTATTCCGGCCACAATATCGGCGAATCGGGCAAAGGGTGATCCTTTGTAGCAACCCGTGTTGTTATCGAAAATGACGATTCATAACCAGATGGTTATCTTCATAATTCCAGGTAGAGCGCGTGAAGTTGTCAATTCAATTCATGTTCGTTACCGTGCCGTGATCCGAGTCGTCGTCTGTCTGGAATTGTTGTGTCACCCTTCACCAAGATCAACCGAATCAAATCGCCGGTGTTCTTCGCAGTCGTTGCGGCGCTGTTCGTAACCCTTGCGGCCGGCGGAATCACCGCACTCGTCAAGCACAAGGACGTCACGCTGGATATCGACGGAGAGCAGCGCGCCTTCGGCACGATGAGCTCGAATGTCGGCGACATCCTTGCTGCCGCCGGTTACCAGGTCGAGGAGCACGACGTCGTCGCTCCGGCCGTCGATTCCGCGGTGTCCGACGGCGACACCATCGTGCTGCGTCAGGCCCGCGAGGTCGTGCTCACCGTCGACGGTGAAGAGCGCACCGTGTGGACCACTGCGCTCACCGTCGACGAAGCACTCGCGCAGTTCGAGCTGAACGACGACGTGTATGTCTCTGCATCGCGTTCGCACCGCTTGCCGCTCGACGGCACAGAGCTCGAGGTCGTCAGCCCCAAGACCGTGCACTTTGCCGACAACGGCGCGCCGGCCGCTCCCGTGCGTCTCGCCGCACCGACCGTGGGTGAGTTCCTGAAGGTGCACAACGTCGCCCTCGAGCAGGCCGACAGCGTGAATCTCCCCCACGATGCCGCGCTCGAAGAAGGTATGGAGCTCGTGGTGACCCGCGATCGCGTCGACAGCCGCACCGAGACCCTGCCGATCGAGGCGCCCCAGAACCGGGTCGACGACCCGAACATGGCCGAAGGCGAGACGGTGCTCGACAACCCGGGTGCTCCCGGTGAGCGTTCCGTCACCTTCGACGTCCACACCGTCAACGGTGTCGAGGTCGGCCGCACCGAGACGGCGTCGAACGTTCTGACCGAACCGCAGCCCGCGACCCTTCGTGTGGGCACCATGCCCAAGCCTGCCGTCCCCGCGTCCGGTCGGGCGTCCACCTGGGATTCCATTGCGCAGTGTGAGGCCACCGGAAACTGGTCCATCAACACCGGAAACGGCTTCTACGGTGGCTTGCAGTTCACCCAGCAGACATGGGCCGGGTTCGGCGGTACCGAGTACGCGCCGCGAGCCGATCTGGCCACCCGCGAACAGCAGATCGCGGTTGCGGAGAAGGTTCAGGCAGCACAGGGCTGGGGCGCATGGCCGTCCTGCACCAGCAAGCTCGGCCTCCGCTAGGACGACATGCCGTCTACTCCGGTGCGCTAGGTTCGCCTCGTGCACGCAGACGATTCAGACGCCACCCCGGCTTCTCCGCGCGGCCTCGCCGCGTTGCTCGGACCCGCAGAGGTCCGGTCTCTCGCGGAGGAGTTCGGGGTGCGTCCGACGAAGCAACTCGGTCAGAACTTCGTTCATGACGCCAACACGGTGCGGCGCATCGTGGCGGCCGCAGGAGTCGGCCGCGACGACGTGGTGCTCGAGGTCGGGCCAGGGCTGGGGTCTTTGACTCTGGCCCTGCTCGACGTCGTCGATCGTGTCGTCGCGGTGGAGATCGATCCCAGGCTGGCCGAACGGCTGCCCACGACGGTCGCTGCTCGTGCCCCCCAGCTCGCCGATCGCCTCGACGTGGTGCCGATGGATGCGATGAAGGTATCGATCGCCGATCTACCGTCGCAACCGACCGCGCTCGTCGCGAATCTTCCTTACAACGTGGCGGTTCCGGTGCTGCTGCACCTGTTCGCCGAAATCCCCTCGCTGCGCACGGCTCTGGTGATGGTGCAGCTGGAAGTGGCCGATCGCCTTGCTGCGCAACCGGGTAGCAAGGTCTACGGCGTGCCGAGCGTGAAGGCCCGATACTTCGGCGATGTTCGCCGCGCCGGCTCGGTGGGGCGTTCGGTGTTCTGGCCTGTGCCGAAGGTCGAGTCGGGCCTCGTGCGCATCGACCGTTACGAAAACCCGCCGTGGCCCACCGATCCCGGGCACCGCAAGACCGTGTTCGCTGCGGTGGATGCGGCGTTCGCCCAGCGCCGCAAGACGTTGCGTGCCGCACTGAGCGGTTGGGCGGGATCGCCTGCCGAGGCGGAACGGCGCCTGGTCGCAGCGGCCATCGAACCGTCGACACGGGGGGAGCGGCTCGATGCGGCGGCATTCGTCCGGCTCGCGACGATCGGAACTGAGGGCTGAGTCGACCGAGGGCCGAATGAACTGAGGGCTCGGTCACCGTGCGGTGGCATCGAGGCGCGATGTGTGGTCTACTTGAGTCTGGTCGTTAGGTAGTGTGTTTGTGGTTTACCCTCGCACATTTCTAGTTGCGAGCGGATGCGATACCACCACGGAATCGGTTCAGCCGTCGAGTGACAGACCCGGAAGTCGAGACCGACTTCCGACGAGACAGGACGGCGAACGAGCCTCCTGCCTGCAAGTGAAGGAACAGCAATGGCTGAAGGTACTGTGAAGTGGTTCAACGGCGAAAAGGGCTTCGGCTTCATCGCTCCGGCCGATGGTTCGGCTGACGTCTTCGTGCACTTCTCCGAGATCCAGGGCCGCGGCTTCCGCACCCTCGAGGAGAACCAGCGCGTGAGCTTCGAGATCGGCCAGGGCCAGAAGGGCCCGCAGGCCACCGGTGTCAACGTCATCTGACACAGGCTTCTCATCAGCAGGCCGGCACCCGTTTCGGGTGCCGGCCTGCTGTGTTCTTGTCGAGAATCGAACTGCGTCAGCCGATGACGGCGCCGTGCCCGACGATGCCCACGTCCGAGGAACCGGTCGACGAACCCGTCCCGTCGGCCGAACCGGTGGCGATCCCAGCGGATCCCGTCGGCGGGTTCACGCAGTCGACCATGTTCAACGAACGCAGGACGAGGTCGCCCAGGGAGCACACACGAGGTGCAGGTGCAGGCTCGGCCGATGCAGTGCCTGCGGTACCCAGGGCAGCTGCCAGTGCGAACGCGCTGACCGCGACGGTGCTTCGCAGAACTCGTCTCATGTATTTCCTCCAGATCCGACGCCGGTGATGTGATGACGGCGATCGCCCGAGCATAGTTGCGCTGACGTCACGCGCGCGAGTACCTGTCGGCGAGAAACCGCAGCCGCTCGCTCTGCGCCCGACATGCGTCGCGCAGGCCGGCGGGTTCGAGCACCGTGAAGTCCACGTCGAAGGCGACGAGCCACTCGGCGATACCGTCGAGCGACCGTCCGCCGAGCACGATCGCGCACGTTCCGGCGTCGATCTGCTCGAGGCTTCCCCACCTGTCGTCCACCATCGGGGTGATGGTCTCGAACGGTGCGTGCAGCAGCACCCTCGCGGTCACCGGTGCCGCGCCGCGCGCGATGCCGCGCGAGACGAACTCTGCCGCACCTCCCGGTGGAAGCTCGCGCGGAACGAACCGCGGACCGGTGGGGATCTTCGGCTCCATGCGATCCACGCGGAACGAGCGCCAATCGTCGCGTGCGAGATCCCACGCGACGAGATACCAGCGCAGTCCCGCGCGCACCACCCGGTACGGCTCCACCTCCCGCCGCGACGATGTGCCGTCGTGTGTGCGGTAGTCGAAGCGCAGACGCTCGTGGTTGTGGCACACGGTCGTCACGGTCGCGAGCAGTTCTGCGTCGACCGCGGAGGCAACCGGACCATGGTCGACGACATCGACCTTCAGGGCCTCGAGTCGATGCTGCAACCGTGAGGGCATGACCTGCCGCAATTTTGCGAGAGCGCGAGTCTCGGCGTCGCCGATGCCGGTGACCGCGTCGTTGGTGCCGGAGCGCAACGCGAGTGCGACGGCCACGACCTCGTCGTCGTCGAGCAACAACGGCGGCATCTCGGCGCCCGCGCCGAGCCGGTATCCACCGCCGACGCCGACATTCGCGTCGACGGGGTATCCGAGGTCGCGGAGCTTCTCGACATCGCGTCGGACCGTGCGGGTGGTGATCTGCAGCCGCTCGGCAAGCTCGGTGCCGGACCATTCCCGTCGCATCTGCAGGAGCGACAGGAGACGCAACAAACGGGCGGAGGTTTCGCGCATGATCAGACTGTGTCACGGATAACGGACAGTTTCCGTCCTCGATTGTGGGCATTGCTGGGGTCGCGGCGCGGGTAAGCTGTGTATTCGTGCTGTCCGTCGTTCCCGCCTCCGTCACCGTGCGGGCTCCATCCAAGGTCAACCTGCACCTCGCGGTCGGGGACCTACGCCCCGACGGCTACCACGACCTGCGCACAGTGTTCCAAGCGCTGTCGCTGCACGACCAGGTGACCGTCGCCCCCGCCGACACCCTCCGCGTCGAGGTCCGTGGCCCCGACGCGGCGTCGGTACCCACCGATTCGTCGAACCTCGTCTGGCGCGCCGCGGAGATGGTCGCCGAACGCGCCGGGCGCACTCCCGACGTCGAGATCACCATCGACAAGGGGATCCCCGTGGCAGGGGGCATGGCCGGCGGCAGCGCGGATGCGGCTGCCACGCTCGTCGCTCTCGACGCGCTGTGGGGGCTCGGTGCCGGCCGCAGCGATCTCGACGAGATCGCCGCCCAGCTCGGCAGCGACGTCAACTTCTGCCTGCACGGCAACACCGCGCTCGGAACCGGACGCGGCGAACAGCTCGTACCCGTCCTGTCGCGCGGCACCTTCCACTGGGTGCTCGCGATCGCGAAGGACGGCCTGTCGACACCCGTCGTCTTCCGCGAACTCGACCGACTGCGCGCGAGCGGTGATCCGCAGCGCGTGGGCGACGCCGACGAGTTGCTGCACGCGCTCGGCGCCGGCGACCCACACGCGCTCGCTCCGCTGCTCGGCAACGACCTGCAGTCGGCCGCGCTGTCACTGAACCCGGCGCTGCGCCGCACCTTGCGGGCAGGCGTCGAAGCGGGAGCGCTCGCCGGCATCGTGTCCGGCTCCGGGCCCACCTGCGCGTTCCTCGTCGACGATCAACGCGCCGCCGTCGAGGTGAGTGCCGAACTCTCAGGCGCCGGGGTGTGCCGAACCGTGCGCATCGCGTCGGGTCCGGTGCCGGGCACGCGCGTCGTCGATCCCGCTCGATCCTGACATCCCCATACCGATACACCGATACACAACTCCGGAAGGCTCTGCACCACGTGGCGAATCTGATCAACCTCGAACAGGTCTCGAAATCCTTCGGCATCAAGCCGTTGCTCGACTCCGTGTCGCTCGGGGTGGAAGAGGGCGAACGCATCGGCGTGGTCGGCCTCAACGGCGGCGGCAAGACCACGATGCTCGAGGTGTTGGCAGGCCTCGAGGAACCGGACTCCGGTCGTGTCAGCCGGGTCGGCGGCCTACGCATGGCCGTGGTCACCCAGCGTGGTGTGCTCCCCGAGGGTTCGACGGTGGGTGAGGTCGTGCTCGGCCCCCTCGGTGTCGCCGAACACGAGTGGGCGGGCGATGCACGCATCCGTTCGGTACTCGCCGGGATCGGCATCGACAAGCTCGGTCTCGATGCCGTCGTCGACGGATTGTCGGGCGGCGAACGGCGACGTGTAGCGCTGGCGGCCGCGCTCGTGCAGGAACTCGACCTGCTCGTGCTCGACGAGCCCACCAACCATCTCGACGTCGAAGGTGTGCAGTGGCTCGCCGAACACCTGCTCGCGCGGCGCAGCGCGCTCGTCGTCGTGACACACGACCGGTGGTTCCTCGACACCGTCGCGACCCGCACGTGGGAGGTCGTCGGAGGCAAGGTCGAGTCGTACGAAGGCGGCTACAACGACTGGATCTTCGCGCGGGCCGAGCGTTCCCGCCAGGCCGACGCGATGGAGGAACGCCGGCGGAACCTGGCGCGCAAGGAGTTGGCGTGGCTGCGTCGCGGCGCGCCGGCGCGCACGTCCAAGCCCAAATACCGGATCGAGGCCGCGGAAGCACTCATCGCCAACGTTCCGCCGCCGCGCGATTCGGTGGCGCTCGCGTCGTTCGCGAAGCGCCGGCTGGGTCGCGTCGTCATCGAACTCGAAGACGCCACCCTGGCCACTCCGGACGGTCGCGAACTCGTCCACGATCTGACGTGGCGGCTCGGGCCGGGAGAGCGCATCGGTCTCGTCGGAGTCAACGGATCCGGGAAGACGACGCTGCTGCGCACGCTCGCCGGTGAGCGCGAACCCGCGTCCGGCAAGCGAATCGAGGGGCAGACGGTCGAGATCGGCTGGCTGCGACAGGAACTCGACGACCTGCCCACCGATATGCGGGTGCTCGACGCCGTCAAGGACGTTGCCGAGCGAATCATGCTGGGCGACAAGGAAGTATCGGCCGGTCAGTTGGCGGAACGACTCGGGTTCACCCCCGCCCGTCAGCGCACTCCCGTCGGCGATCTCTCCGGTGGGGAACGTCGTCGTCTGCAGCTGACGCGCGTGCTCATGGCGGAGCCCAACGTGCTGCTGCTCGACGAGCCCACCAACGACCTCGACATCGACACCCTGCAGCAACTCGAAGATCTGCTGGACAACTTCGCCGGGACACTCGTAGTCATCAGTCACGACCGGTACCTGGTCGAGCGCATCTGCGACTCGACGTGGGCGTTGTTCGGCGACGGCAAGCTCACCAACCTGCCCGGCGGCATCGAGGAATACCTGCGACGGCGCGCGGCGATGGGCGACGGAGGCGTGCCGTCGGTGGCGTCCCAGGTGTCGAAGGGCGCGGAGGCGTCGGCGCCGAAGCGGGACGGCGCCTCAGAGCGTGCCGCGCGTAAGGAACTTTCTCGTCTCGAGCGGTCGATCGCCAAGCTCGACGAGCGTGAATCGAAGCTGCACGTTCAACTTGCCGACGCGGCAACCGATCCCGAGCGACTGCAGAAGCTCGACGCCGAGCTGCGGCAGGTGGTCGCGGACAAGGAAGCTGCCGAGGAGCAGTGGATGGAGCTTGCCGACACGCTGGACTAGCGGGGCGGAAAGTCTCCACCCCTTGTGCGGGTTTCCGTTGGCTCACGACCCACGGGAACCCGCGGAGGGCAAGGAAAGTTTCCGGATCCGTGATCTTTCCTCTTGACCTCGAGTCTGCTCGAGGTTGCAGGCTGGGCGCAGTCCGTTGAACACGCCAAGAGGAGAGCAACATGTCTGTCACCCGAACATCTTCTGTTTCATCGACATCCGTGTGGTCGCGCGACTACGGGCGTCCCACGATCGTTGTCGCCTCGGTCCTCGCAGCGTTGGTCGCCAACCTCGTGCTCTGGCTGGTCGGCCTGTTGGCCGGTGGGTCGTTCGAGCACACCGACGCAGGGACGATCGCGAGCGCGGCGCCGGGCGGCGTGGTGCTCATGACCGTCGTCCCGCTCGCGGTCGGGCTCACCGTCGCTGCGCTGCTGAGCCTGTGGTGGAATCCGATCGTACGGATCGCCCAGGTGGTCGGTGCGCTCCTGCCGCTCGCGACGATCGCAGGAACGATCAGTGCGGACTTCGACGGTCCGAGCAAGGTGACGCTGGTGCTGATGCACGTCGTCATCGCTGCGGTGGCCGTGCTCGGGCTCGAGAAGATGCGCGATCGCTAGACGGTATGCGCAGCCCGGCGCCGAGTCAGGGGTGCGGGCCCGGCACGGGACGCGGTCACGCCTGGAACCAGGCTCTGGCCGCGGCCCGTGACCGGGGGCGACGGCGGTAAACCGGCAGAGGTTCGCGAGACGGCTGACCATTCGGGCAGATCGTTGTTCAGACAGCACACGCCCTGCGCGAACTGCGGTGGACGGGTCGGAGAATATCGGTGACGCGGGACCTTCTGCTCTACGGATGCAGCCCGGATGCGGCGACGATGAATGTGCCGGAGAAGTCGAGATCGTTTCGAGCCGCCACCATGGATGAACACAATATGTGGATACGACCGATCGATACGGTGAGTGCCGACGATGCACCCACAGTGGGTGGAAAATCCGCCAATCTGGGCGAGCTGACACGGGCGGGTTTTGCGGTGCCTGCCGCGTTCACCGTCACGACCGATGCATACGTCGACGCGATGGAGGCCGCGGGAGTACGCGCTCGACTGGCCGCCGAGGCTGTCCCGGCTCCCGACATCGACGACGCCACGCTCATCCGTACTTCGGCCGAACTTGCCGCGCTGGTGACAGATGCCCCGGTTCCGCGCGAGTTGAGGGAGGGCATCGTCGCGGCGTACGAGGCGCTCGGCGTGGATGTTCCGGTGGCGGTGCGCTCGTCGGCGCCTGCCGAGGACGCGGCGGACACTTCCTTCGCAGGCATCCACGAGTCCTACACCAACATCATCGGTGCCGACGCGGTAGTGCGTGCGGTGCAGACGTGCTGGGCATCTCTCTGGTCGGAACGGGCCCGCACCTACCGCGGGTTGCGCGGGGTGACGGATGAGCCGTCCATTGCCGTCGTCGTGCAGGTCATGGTCGAGTCCGAGGTCTCCGGGGTGGCATTCACTGCCGATCCACGAACCGGTGACCTCGATCGCATCGTGATCGAGGCGGCGCTGGGTCTCGGTGAAGTGGTTGTCGGCGGCCAGGTCGAGCCCGACACCTATGTCGTGGCCAAGGACGCCTTCGAGATACTCGATGTGCACCTCGGTCACCAGGAGTTCCAGATAGAGTCGACCGACGCAGGCGACAGACGAATCGCGGTCGACCCGGTCCGCAGCACTCGCGTGCTCGACGACGAACAGATCGACCGCGTCGCGCGTGTCGCCGCGGGAGTCGAGCAGCATTACGGTCGTCCGCAGGATCTCGAGTTCGCCTTCGCGGATGGCGCGTTGTGGATCGTGCAGACCCGCCCGATCACCACACTCGACCGGTCGGCAGTCGGAGGTCCATCCGGCAACGGTGAGGTGACACCATTGCTGACCGGCCTCGGCGCTGGCCCCGGGACGGCCACGGGCAGGGTCCGGGTGCTCCACGAGCTGGTCGACGGCAATCGCCTGACCGACGGCGAGATCATCGTCGCACCCATGACCCGACCGGATTGGCTGCCGATCCTGCGACGCGCCGGTGGCATCGTCACGGACGGCGGCGGCATCACCTGCCACGCGGCGATCGTCGGGCGCGAGCTCGGTAAACCGGTCGTGGTCGGTGCACGCACCGCAACCACAGATCTGCGAGACGGGCAGGTGATCACCGTCGACGGTGACGCGGGTGCCGTGTTCGAGGGGGAAGTACACGCTGCCGTCGGTCCGTCCGCCGCGGCGACTCCGGCCTCGGCGGTGCCGGGTGTCGCTCCGACCGTCACGGCCACGTCGGTGTACGTCAACCTGGCAACTCCGGATGCTGCGGAATCGGTCGCGGCCACCGATGTCGACGGGGTCGGCTTGTTGCGGGCCGAGTTCATGATCACCGAGGCGCTGGCGGGGGAGCATCCGTCGCACATGATTGCACAGGGTCGGCGCGAGGAGTACGTGGCGAAGATGACCGACGGGGTCGCCTGGATCGCCGCGGCGTTCACGCCGCGGCCGGTGGTGTACCGGGCGATCGATCTGCGCAGTAACGAGTTCGCGGATCTTGAAGGCGGCGAGGTCGAGCCGGACGAGGAGAACCCGATGATCGGGTATCGCGGGTGCTTTCGCTACGTACGCGATCCGCAGCTGTTCTCATTGGATCTCGATGTGCTGCACCGTGTTCGGGGCAGGTATCCCAACGTTCACCTGATGATCCCGTTCGTGCGCACCCGATGGGAACTGAAGGAGTGCCTTGCCCAGCTCGACGCGCACCCCCTCGGGGCTGATCGCCGGATGCGGCGCTGGATCATGGCCGAGGTGCCGTCGGTGGTGTATTGGTTGCCGGAATACGCGAAGCTCGGCATCGACGGCGTGTCGATCGGCAGCAACGACCTCACGCAGCTGATGCTGGGTGTGGACCGGGATTCGGAAGTGTGCAGGGACCTGTTCGACACCCTCGACCCAGCCGTCCTCGATGCGATCGACCACATCATCGACAGGGCCTCCGCGGCGGGATTGACCACGTCGCTGTGTGGCCAGGCGGCATCGACGAGCATCGACCTCGCGGAGCACTTGGTGCGGCGGGGCATCACGTCGGTGTCGGTCACTCCCGACGCTGCGTCGCGGACGAGGAGGATGGTGGCGCAGGCCGAACAACGGATCCTGCTGGATCGCGCACGCGAGGTCGGGCGGTGACACCCGCGGAGGCGATGCCGGACCGCCGTACCGTCGAGTCCGCAGTCGCGCTGTCCAGCCGCGCGCCGTCCCTGCACAACAGCCAGCCTTGGCGGTGGATTCTCGGTGCGGATGCGTTGACGCTCTACACCGACAACGATCGCATTCTGCCGGCCACGGATCCGTCCGGTCGCCAGATGGTGCTCTCTTGCGGGGCGGCGCTCGACCATGTGCAGAGAGCGCTCGCCACGGAACGGTGGTGCGCGGTGATCGAGCGGATTCCGCATTCGCCGGACCAGCAGTGCCTGGCGGCACTCCACTTTCGCCGAGTGGACGAAGTGTCCGATGTAGACGTCCGATTGGCGGCGGCGATCCCGGGGCGCCGCACCGAGCGGTTGCCGATGGACTCACCGCCGCAGTGGCAGCAGACCGTCGGCTTCCTGCAGGAACTCGTCGAGGAGGCCGATGTACACCTCGACGAGATCAGCGAGCACGAACGACCTGCACTCGCCGGCATGTCCCGGCAGCTCAGTGGTGAACGCCGTTCCGACCCGGCCTACCAATCGGAACTTCGCTGGTGGACCGGGCACGCGGCGTATCCCGATGGCTTGCCTGCCGAGGCGCTGCCGGACCCTCGATGGACGGTCGCGACAGAACGGGAGTTCCCTGCCGGTCGCGCAGCGAGCGACACCGTCGGCATAGAAGAAGACCGCGCAGCGATCCTGCTGCTCTCGACCACCACGGATTCGCGACTCGACTGGTTGCGGTGCGGTGAGGCACTGTCGGCAGTCCTTCTCGCCTGCACCTACTGCGGACTGGCGACCTGCCCGGTCACCCACCTCACCGAGTCTGCGGCTACTCGAACCTCTCTCGCTTCGCTGGCCGGCGGCGACGGTGTGCCCCAGGTGCTGATCAGGGTGGGTATGCGAACGCCCACCCGTTCGGGACCAACGACGCCGAGACGGCCCCTCTCGGAAGTGCTGTTTCGGGAGCGTCCGGGAGATGCGCGATCGTGAATTCCGAAACGTACTCGTTCGGTGGGGAAAGACGGCACCCCAGACCGCGGCTGTCAGGACTGACGGGGGCGCACCACCATGACCGGGCACTGGGCTTGACGCAGGAGCGCGTTGCTGGTGGAACCTAGGAGCAATCCGGTGAACCCGCCACGACCCCGACTGCCGACCACCAGAAGTTGCGCCTGTTCGCTCCAGTCCTGCAGGCGGGAACGGGGTCCATCGATGTAGAGCTTACGGTCGACGGTGACGTCGGGATAGCGCTCGCGGTACCCGGCCAGCTGCTCGGCCAATATCGCGTGCTCGTTTTCCTCGAGCGACTGCGAGTCGAGTGAGGGAGGGAGCGACTCGAAACTTCCGACCTTCGTATCGCTCCAGACGTGCACCGCCACCAGGTCGACGCCGCGCCACGACGCCTCCTCGACCGCGCAGGCCACAGCGGCCTCACTCAGCGGGCTGCCGTCGGCGCCGACGACGACGGGACGTACGTCGGGTGTTGCGGCCGGTTCGGTTCCGCGGACGACCACGACGGGGCAACCGGCGTGAGAGGTGACGGCGCTGGGCGTCGAGCCGAGCACCGCCTCGCCGAGCCTGCCATGGCCCGAGGCGCCGAGCACCAGGATCCGCGCGCGCAGGGAGAGTTCCACCAGCCAAGCGGAGCCACCCGTCATCGACGTCGCAGTGGTGATCTCGAGGTCCGGCGCGGTGGAGCGCGCGATCTTCTCGGCGTCCGACAGGACGACACGCGCTTTCTCCTCTGCCCATTCGAAGATCTCGGCGGGCCGGAAGAACGGCATGTCGGTCCACCCTGTGGGGCCGAAGTCCACGGCGTGGACGATGTGTAGCGTCAGCCTGCGTCCTGCAGCTGTTGCCGCGGCCCACCGCACGGCGTGGTCGGATGCGGACGATCCGTCGGCTCCGACTGTGATGTGGTTGTGGTCCTGTGGCACTGCACCATGAGGTTTCACGAACTCGAGGCTATCGCGTGACCGGTCGCGTGCAGTGGACTTCGGCCTCGATGCTCCGCGCTGCGACGAGGCACGTCACGGCGGGATTTACGTCGTGAACGTCTCGGTCATCGGGGCAGTGGTCGGGTTGAGCACCATCATGCCGCCGCGGTCGACGACGTGGACGGTGGTACCGATGATGTCGGCGCCACCGGCGAGGATCTGAGCACCGGCGGCGTCGGTGTGCCCCGACACTCGGCGGCCGTCGGGAGTCGTGCCGATGAGGAAACCGATGGTGGGGGTGCCGTCGCGACCTAATTCCGCAGTGGCCGTCACGATCTCGATCTCGCCCGCGTAGTCGGGTACAGGCTCGATCTCCGACGCGGGCAACAGGACCGGTTCGGGATCGCCGATGTACCCGTCGGTGTGCGGTGTGCATCCGAGCACCACGACATGCTGGTAGGTGAGGTACCCGCCGTTGCCGTGCACGAGAGCGAGCTCGCCGTCGGTGCGCAGTCGACGCGCGACCGCGACGATCGAATGCAGCGTGTAGCTGTTGAGTGGTCCACCGAAGAACGAGTGGCCGCCGGTGACGGTCGGGACGGTGTCGCGCGGGAGCCCGAGGTGCTCGACGAGCAGCTTGGGCACCACAGGGAAGCAACTGTAGGCATCGATGATGTCGAAGTCGCTTGCGCGGAGGTCGGCGCGGTCGAGCGTGCGACGGAGCGCGTCGGCAAGCGCGGCGGAGTGGCCGAAGTCGGCGCGGGAGAGCACGTCTGTCGGTTCGGTCGCACCAGCGCCACCCCAGACGTAGAGAATCCGGTCGTCGGCGACCCCGAGTTCACGCGCTGTCGCGAGTGAGGTCATGACGACGGCCGCGGCCTGGTCGACGAACGGCATCGCATTCATCAGCAGGGGATACGGATCGGTCACCGCGCGGTTCTTCGGGCCGACTGTGCGGATGTCCTCGGAGGTACGCACGTTCGGACTCCATGAGGCCGGGTTCTCCGCCGCGATCTCGGAGAACCTCCCGTAGAGCTCCGCGGACCACTCGATCGACTTCTCGCGGGAGTGCCCGAGCCGGTGACTGAGCCGGTTCTCGAACAGCGGGTACACCCGGGTGGGAACCACCATCGCGGCGCGCTGCATCGCGGCACTGCCCAGGTCGTCCGGATCGAATGCCGGGGGGCCGCCGGGAGCGGTGACCCAGCCGAGTGCGGCCGGGTCGGTTCCGGCCCTCAGCGCATTGCTGACGGAGGCCTGCGCCTCACCCCCGACGAGCAGCGCGACGGAGCTGGTGCCGGTCGCGATGTCGTATGCGATCCGGTCGAGCTGCGCGGCCGGCCAGTGGCCGCCGATCGGGGTCGTCGACGTGTGCTCGGGGGTGGCGCCGATGCGTTCGGCGAGTAGCCCGGGCAGGTCGTCGTACGACCAGCTCGCGGTCTTCACGGCGCGCACGGTGTCGATGCGGGAGACGAGCTCGTCCGGGGCGCCGGTGTCGGCCAGCGCGGCACGGGTCGCCTCCACGATCAGGTCGAGTGGTTCTCGTGGGTCGGCGGGTGCGCCGGCGCGCCCTGATCGCAGGTCGCCGACGCCGATCACGACCGGTGTACGTGTGGGCTCAATCCGTGCAGGGTCTGTCATCGAGGGCCTCGTAGTCGTCGGGGGTGGCAGTTCCGAGCGTAATACGGACTGATTCAGTCTGTATATCGAGGTGTGGTCTGGCACACTCATCGCGTGACCGATACCCCCGCTCCTCGTCGCCGCGGTAGGCCACGCGACGCCGACCTCGAGGACCGAGTCTTCGATGCCGTGCTCGAGGTGTATGCCGAAACCAGTTGGCGCGGCTTCACCCTCGACGCCGTGGGGCGCCGGGCCCGTGTAGGGCGGGCCGCGCTGTACCGGAGGTGGGATACCAAGGACGACCTTCTCGTCCAGGCGCTCGAGGCCCGCAGCCCACTGCCGGTCCCGATCGATACCGGCGCGCTGCGTTCCGATCTGACCGAACTCGCGCGACAACTCCTGCACGGGTACCGCACGCCATCCGGCCTCGTCAGTCTGCGCGTGGCGCTCGACTCGCGAGTCAATCCGGAGTTGCTCGCCCATCTGACCCGGACGCTCAATCGCAGTCGGATCCTCGCGGCGCGCACCATCGTGCATCGTGCGGTCGAACGCGGTGAACTCGATCCCGGAACCTCCGTCACCCTCCTGCTCGAGATCGTGACCGGGGCGGTACTCAGTCACGCACTGTTCGGGCTCTCCGACCCCGCGCCGAGCGACGACGACGCGTACGCGGACCGCATCGTCGAGGTGGTCGTCGGAGCGCTGCACGGTGCCGGGACGGTGTCCGATCCGAAACACAAGAGCCAGAGCGTAATCGAACTGTAATAGAGCTGACCGGCGGGTCTTTCATTCGGACATCGTCCGGCCGTGATCCGGGATAGCCTTGCAACAGGTACACGGTGATGGGAGATCAGCGATGGATCTGGAGGCAATGGAGCAGATTGCGCAGGTCAAGTATCGCTACGCGAGAACTCTGGATACGAAGAACTGGGAAGAACTCACCGACACCCTCGTACCCGAGGCCACTGCGGTATACGGCGAACATCTCAGTTTCGAATCCCGCGACGTCTTCATCAACTTCCTCGAGAACACACTCGGCCTCCACATGGTCACAGAACACCACTGCAGTCACCCCGAGATCCGGATCGACGAGAGCGGCCGAACAGCAACGGGAACATGGCTGCTCGCCGACACCGTCATCGTTCCGGAAGACGGCATGATCCTGCGTGGGTCGGCGTACTACCACGATCGGTACGTCCGCTGCGACGACGGTGCCTGGCGGATCGCGCACACCGGATACGAACGAAACTGGGAGACGGTCGTATCCCTCGCGGACATGCCCTCGTTCCGGCTGAGTAGCAACCGATGGGCAATGCTCCAGCAGCCTCCGCGCGCGTCCTGAATCGCATGAGATGGTGAGACGTCCGAAAGGAGAGGTGCCCATGGTGACCCCCGACGACACGGTGTTTCCTCCGGCCGGCGCGATCCCGTATCTCACGGTGGGGCACGGCCGCGACGCAATCGACTGGTATGCAAGCGCGTTCGGTGCAACGCTGCAGGGCGAGCCGATCTTCATGGATGACGGCAGGCTCGGCCACGCCGAACTGGGCTTCCCGACGGGCATGGTGTATCTCGCGGAGGAGTTCCCGGAGATGGGCCTGACCGCACCGGCCGGAGGAGCGACGTCCGTGAGCCTGATGCTTCCGGTCGCCGACACCGACACCGTCCTCGAACGTGCCCGCGCCGCCGGCGGGAGGGTCGAACGGTGGATCTCGGAGAATCACGGTCACCGGAATGCCACATTGATCGACCCGTTCGGGCATCGGTGGATGCTTGTCGGTCCGCTCACCGGGAGTCCGGCGACCGGCGAGCCGTAGAATCCGTCGACCTGCGTGCACAGGTCACGCTTGTCGTGCGCGACCGGTAGGCTCCGGCCCGTGAAAGAGTCGTTCATCCGCACACACGTCGCCAACGGGGTCGGCGAGGTGCAGCTCGACCGGCCCGAAGCGCTCAATGCGCTCGATGGGTCGATGATCCGAGACATGCACGCTGCCTTGCTGCAGTGGCGCGACGACCCCACCGTCACGGCGGTGCTGGTCACGAGCCGCTCCGACCGGGCCTTCTGCGCGGGTGGCGACATCAAGCCTGCCCGCGAATCGGTGCTGGCCGGCGACTTCGACACAGTGCGCGAATCCTTTGCCGCCGAGTATCGACTCGACCAGCTCGTGGCCACCTACCCGAAGCCGTATCTCGCGCTTCTCGACGGCGTCACCTTGGGCGGCGGACTCGGAATCTCGGTGCACGGCGCGGTGCGGGTCGTGACGGAGAAAGCATCGTTCGCGATGCCCGAAACCGCGATCGGTTTCATCCCGGACGTCGGATCGAGTCACTTTCTTCCCCGTCTCAGAGGTACCGCCGTGCGCTACGACGCGGTCGGGATGTACCTGGCTGTGACGGGAGCTCGGATCGGGGCAGGCGATGCGCTCGCAGTGGGCCTCGCGACCCATTTCGTTCCCAGCGATCGCGTCGACGATCTTGCCGAACGCATCCGCGCGGGCTTGTGGCAGGCCGCCCTCGACGAGTTCGTCGTGCCCGCACCGGCATCCGAGCTCGAACAGCGCTTCGCCGACATCGAGACCGTCTTCGGAGACGGAACGATCGACGACATGCTGGGTCGGCTCACCGATACCGACCCCCGTATCGATGCCGAATGGGCCGCGCGGACGCTCGCGGCGGTGCGCGCCCTGTCGCCGACCAGTGTGTGTGCCACGGTCGAACTGATGCGGCGCGGTGCCGAGAGCACCCTCGAAGAATGCCTCGCTCGCGAACTCGGGGTGGCCGTGCGTATCAGCGCGGTCCCGGATTTTGCGGAAGGTGTGCGCGCAGCGCTGGTCGACAAGGACCGCTCACCGCGCTGGACGCCCTCGCGGGTCGAGGAGGTCGATCCGAAGACCATCGCCGCATTGTTCGACTGAGCGGTGCAGCGGCCCTGAGCGGTGCAGGGGCCCAGAGTGGATCAGCGAGTGAAGCGGTGCGGTGATTGCAGATCCACCACGATCGGCTGACCACCGAGCGTCGCGTGGATCTCGGGCTTCTCGAGACCGCCTGCCACCAGATACTCACCGAGAAGCTGCAGCAGTTCGTCGGTGTCGATCGTCGGGTCGATTCCGTGGGACGACCGTGAGCCGAGCTCGCCGTGGGCCAGACGCGCAGCGATCCGCACCGACGCGACACCCATCGAGTTACGGCGTGCGGGCGCACCGGACTTCGAGGCGGTGCCGGGTGTGCCGGCCATGCCGGAGACCTCGGCGCTCGATCCGTTGGTACTGGTCGTGCTGCCGTTGGTGCTGGTGCTCGTCACCGAGGACGTCCCTTCGTTCGTGGTTCCGGCGCCCACCCCGCCGGCCGGGTTGCGGTCGATCGCGTGCACACCCGGTGTGTCACCTGCGGTGAGTACCGTCATCGGTGTGCTGCTCGGGAGCGGCGTGCTCGGCAGCGGGTAGACGAAGGTGCCCGACCGCTTCGGGGCCTTCGACCGCCCACCCGACCGGGATTGCCCGGCTTCGGTGGCGCTGGTCTCGGTCGTCCCGCCCTTCGGCAGTTCTCCCGACGGCACGGACGATGCATCGTCGTTCATTGGAAAGCTCCTGAAATCACCCGAGCGTGCGTGCTCGACGGCAGCAAATTACCAGGAGGAGGGTGTCCGCGTCACCCCGTATGTCCGGTATTTACTGTTGACGGATCAATCCGTCGCGGCGACCAAGGGCTCGAGGGTGAGGTCGGGGAGCTCTTTCTGGATGTACTGCAGCCGCCACTTGTCGCTGACGAGTGCGAGCAACACACCGTCGGACCGCTCGAACACCTCGACGCCGCGCTGACGGTTGAGTTCGGTGGTCGACTCCGCATCGGTGCGGCGCGCCAGCGCGTATCCGAGCGGCTCGATCTTCGGGTCGACGTTGTACTCGGCCTTCATTCGTGCCGCGACCACCTCGAACTGCATGGGGCCGACCGCCGCCATCACCGGCGACGCATCGCCGCGGATGTCGTTGCGGAGGATCTGTACGACGCCCTCGGAATCGAGTTGGTCGACGGCCTTGCGGAACTGCTTGTACTTCGACGCGCTCTCGGCCCGCAGGATCGCGAAGTGCTCGGGTGCGAACGACGGAATGGGCGGGAACTCGACCTTCTTGTCGACGAACAGCGTGTGGCCGGGGGCCAGGGCTGTGGCGTTGACCAGACCGACCACATCGCCCGGATAGGCGTTCTCGACGGTGGTGCGTTCGCGTCCGAACACGGTCAGTGCGTACTTCGTCGCGAACGGTTTGCCGGTCTGGGCGTGGGTGACGACCATGCCGCGTTCGAACACACCCGAGACGACACGCATGAAGGCGAGGCGGTCGCGGTGGGCGGTGTCCATTCCGGCTTGCACCTTGAACACCACGGCACTGAACGGGTCGTCGACCTCGCGGGGTGTGTCGTCGATGGCCAGGCGGGCCCGCGGCGGCGGGGCGAGCGCGACGAGGGTGTCGAGGATCTGGCGGACACCGAAGTTGAGCATCGCGGATGCGAAGATCACCGGCGACGTCTGGCCCGCCAGGAACAGCTCCTGGTCGTGATCCTGTCCGCTCGCCGACAGCAGTTCCGATTCCTCGGCGGCCTCGGCCCAGGTGTCGCCCTCGCGTTCGAGCGCGACCTCGGGGGTCAGGTGCTCCTCGGGGGCGATCTTCGCGCCACCCGCGGTGCGCGTGAACTTGATGTATTCGACGGCTTCGCCCGCGTGGTCGTCGAGACCGCGCCGAAGCAGGCCGCGGAAGTCGCCTGCGATGCCCACCGGCCAGAACAGGGGCGTCGGGGTGAGCCCGATCCGTTCGTCGATTTCGTCGAGCAGTTCGAGAGGTGTCTGACCGGGGCGGTCCCACTTGTTGATCACTGTGATGACCGGGATGCCGCGGTGGCGACACACCTGGAACAGCTTCAACGTCTGCGGCTCGAGGCCTTTCGCGGCGTCGATGAGCATCACGGCCGCGTCGACGGCAGTGAGCACCCGGTAGGTGTCCTCGGAGAAGTCGGAGTGGCCAGGGGTGTCGACGAGGTTGATGACGTTGACGGTGTCGACACCGTCAACGGACTTCGGTGCTTCGGACGACGCGTAGTTGAACTGCAGCGCGGTGGAGCTGACCGAGATACCGCGGGCCTTCTCCATTTCCATCCAGTCGGACACGGTGGATTTGCGGCCCGCCTTGCCGTGGACGGCGCCGGCCTCCGAGATGACCTTCGCGTGCAATGCGAGGGCCTCGGTGAGTGTGGACTTACCGGCGTCCGGATGGGAGATGACAGCGAACGTCCGCCGCCGCAGCGCTTCGGAACGGACTTCGTTCGACGAAGCGGGCTTCGCTGCGTTGGTGGATTCGCTGGCGGAGGCGGGCGGGGTACTCAACGCGGGAAACCTCTCGAAACTTCTGGTGGGGGACTATCGCAGGCAACTCGTCCATGTTACTAGGCGATTCGGTGTCGTTTTCCCTGAGATTCGATCACGTTTCCCAGGAGAGGGTCCCCGGTTGCCCGATTCGAGGTCACTCTGATTCGTGGGGCCGGGATTTCGCCACCAGAAGGCTCGGCCGTATCGGGACGAGGAGTGTTTCGTGAGCAGGTTCACTGATGAGATGTATGCGACGGGGCGCGAAAGCACACGAGGTCTGATCACCGGCGAGCCGGACTCGCCGCGTCGGCAGACCTGGCCACAGATCCATGAGCAGGCGCGCTGCATGGCAGGGTGCCTTGCAGCCGGTGGGGTCGCACGGGGCGACGCGGTCGCGATCCTGGCCGGACTTCCCGTCGACATCGCCCCGATCTGTCAGGGCGTGTGGATGCGCGGTGCAAGCATCACGATGCTGCACCAGCCCACTCCGCGCACCGATCTCGACGGATGGACGCGCGACACCGAGACCGTCTTGCGCATGATCGGCGCGCAGACCGTGGTGCTCGGTGCTCCGTTCGACATCGCGGAGCCGCTCCTCCGGGAGCGCGGCATCGAGGTCGTCACCACCTCGGAACTGCGCGCGGGCAGGGCGATCGACCCGGTCGAGACCGCGGAGTCCGACGTCGTGCTGCAGCAGCTGACGTCCGGATCCACCGGTTCGCCGAAGGCCGTGCAGATCACGCACGAGAACTTCTACGTCAACGCGTACGCGATGTTCGAACGCATCAAGTTCTCGCTCGACGACGACGTCATGATCAGCTGGCTGCCGCTGTTCCACGACATGGGAATGGTCGGATTCCTCAGCGTCCCCATGCAGCTGGGTGGCGAGGTCGTCTCCGTGACTCCGCTCGACTTCCTGCGGTCGCCGATGTTGTGGGCGGAGCTCATCGCCAAATATCGTGGGACTGTCACGGCTGCACCGAATTTCGCGTATTCACTCCTGGCGCGCAAGCTCGCTCGGGCCGAGGACGGCGCGGTGGATCTGTCGTCGGTCAAATGGATGTGGAACGGCGCTGAACCCGTCGACCCCGACACGATGAACGCTCTCGCGGAGGCGGGAGCCCGGTTCGGGCTCGACCCCACGGCCCTCGCCCCTGTCTACGGGATGGCGGAGACGACGCTGGCGGTGTCGGTACCCGACCCCGGTCACGGACAGGTGCTCGATGTCGTCGACCCGGATCTGCTCGAGTCGGGCGGAATGGCCGTGCCGTCGGCCCACTCGAATGCCCGTCGCATGCCGACGCTCGGGCACCTCGTCGCCGGACTCGAAGGCCGGGTCGTGGGGCACGACGGGCAGGAACTCCCCACCCGCGGGGTCGGAATCATCCAGTTACGCGGCAAGGCCGTCACACACGGATACGTCACGGTCGACGGGCCGGTACCCGCGCAGGACAGCGAAGGCTGGCTCGACACCGGCGACGTCGGCTACTTCACCGAAGAGGGTCTTGTCGTCGTGTGCGGCCGAGTCAAGGACGTCATCATCATGGGCGGACGCAACATCTATCCCACCGATATCGAGCGGGCCGCGTGCAGTGTGGCCGGGGTGCGACCGGGCAATGCCGTCGCGATCCGGCTGGATGCGGGTGACAAGCGGGAATCGTTCGCGGTGGCGGTCGAAACCAACCTCATCGACGACCTCGACGAAGTGCACCGTATCGAGCACGAGGTCGTCCACGCGGTGTGCGCGGAGGTAGGGGCGCGTCCCCGCACGGTTGCAGTGCTCGGCCCGGGAAACATCCCGAAGACGTCGTCGGGCAAGCTGCGCCGCGGCACATCGGCATCGCTGCTTCACCACTGATACCGGTCAGTGGATGCGGTTCTGGGCGCCCTCGAGGCCGAGTTCCAGGAGGAGTTCGACGGCGTCGGCGCCCTCTTCGCAGAACACCCCGAGGTCCTTGCGCTCGGTGGAGGAGAAGGGCTTCAGTACGAAGTCCGCCGGATCCTGACGCCCCGGCGGCCGGCCGATCCCCATCCTCACTCGCAGGTAGTCCTTCGTGCTCAGCGCCGAGGACGTGGACCGCAGACCGTTGTGTCCGTTCTCGCCGCCGCCCTGCTTGAGGCGGATCGTGCCGTAATCGAGGTCGAGTTCGTCGTGGATCACGATGATGTTCGCGGGCGACACCGAGAAGAACTTGGCCAGGCCTGCGACCGGACCACCCGACACGTTCATGTACGTGCGGGGCTTCGCGACGATCACCTGCCGTCCGTCGAGGCGGGCCTGCACGATCTCGGCGTTGCTCTTCTTGTGTGCGCTGAACTTCCCGCCGACGCGGTCGGCCAGCACATCGGCAACCATGAAACCGATGTTGTGTCGAGTGGTCTCGTACTTGGGGCCTGGGTTTCCCAGCCCCACGACGAGCGCGGTGTCCTCGCTCACGTGCAGGTTCTCCCTCGAACTTTGTGTGGCTGCATCATGTGTGGCTGGGTTCTGCTCGGCAGAACGCACGTGCGGCGCGCCACCCCGAAGGATGACGCGCCGCACGAAAGACTTCACTGTGCCCGAAAGATTCAAGCAGGTCAGGCTCAGGCCTCTTCTGCTTCCTCGGTCTCGTCGGCTGCTGCGTCTTCGGCGTTCGCCTGAGCAGCGGCCTCGACGATGTTCACGATCAGCAGCTCGGGATCGTCCTGCAGGGTCGAGCCCGCGGGAAGCTCGATGCCTCCGGCGAGGATCTGGGTGCCGATGGGAGCGCTCTCGATCGACACCGAGATCTCCTCGGGGATGCTGAGAGCGTCGGCCTCGAGCTTGATCGTGCTGACCTCGTGGACGACCAGCGCACCGGAGCCCGCGATGCCGGTGAGGACGACGGGAACCTCGACGGTGACCTTCTCGCCCTTCTTCACCACGAGCAGGTCGGCGTGCTCGATGTTACGGCGGATCGGGTGCGTGGTGACCGACTTGGTGAGGGCGAGCTGCTCGGTGCCCTCGATGTCGAGGGTCAGAATGGCGTTGGTGCCGTGGTTACGCAGAACGGCAGCGAAATCGAGGCCGGGAAGCGACAGATGCTTGGGGTCGGTGCCGTGGCCGTACAGGACGGCGGGGACCTGGCCGGCACGACGGGTGCGGCGGGCGGCGCCCTTGCCGAACTCGGTGCGGACAGCGGCTACGAGACGGTTCTCGTTGGACATGGTGCAACGGCTCCTACGCTAGTGAACTCTCACGGGGTCGGTCTTCTCGACGAATGCGGGACCGGACACGCGCGGCAGTGGAGCGATTTTCTACGCCCTGACGGAGCCGCAGCCGCGTCGATCACGGTGAGCCAGCGATTACGCGGTTCACCCTCGCCGAGACAACTCGGCATACTTTACCGGATCCGAATGCGCAACGCGAACGGGCCTCGCTATGTGAGTGAACGCACCGCGACCAGGAAGCGATCGACGTCGGCAGGGGAGACGAAATAGTGCGGTGACGCACGCACCACGGCATCGAGTTTCCGCTGTGACATGTCGAGGAGGGTGGAGCTGCGTGAGCTGACGGTGACGGTGATCGCCTGCGCGGCGAGCGCGTCGCGCACCGCAGTCGGCTCGACGCCGTCGACGGTGAACGACACGATCCCGCTGAGCGGGGCACCGCGATCGTGCCCGTCGAGCGGGGCACCGCGATCGTGCCCGTCGAGCGGCGCGCCGCGATCGTGCACAGTGACACCCGGGATCCGTTCGAGCCCGTCGCGGGTGTGTTCGGCGCGGTAGCCGATGGCCTCCACCACGGCATCGATCCCGAGGTCGAGCAGATAGTCGATGGCCGAGCCGAGCCCCAGCCTGGCCGCGACGTCGGTCTCCCACATCTCGAAACGCGACGCGTCGGGTGCGAGTTCGTACGTGTCGGGGGACGTCCACGTTGCGCTGTGCAGATCGATCATCGCCGGCTCGAGGTCGGGGATCAACCGAGGTCGCACATAGAGGAACCCGGTGCCTCGTGGGCCGCGCACCCATTTGCGGCCGGTGCCCGAGAGCGCATCGACGTCCAGTTCGGGCACGCTCACGGGCAGTTGCCCCACCGACTGGCACGCGTCGAGCAACACCAGCGCACCCACGGCATGCGCAGCGTCGGCGACCTCGCGGACCGGGTTGACGAGACCGCCGTTGGTCGGTGCGTGCACCACCGAGACGAGTTTGACGCGCTCGTCGAGCAGCTCGCGCAGTGCCTCGACGTCGATGCGTCCCGCGTCGTCGGAAGGAATCGCCTCGACGCTCGCGCCTGTGGCACGGGCCCGTTGCAGTGCCGCGACGGCGTTGGCCGCGTACTCGGCCTGCGAGAGCAGGATGCGGTCGCCCGGTTCGAGTGGCACCGCGTAGAAGAAGGACGTCCATGCCCGCGACGCGCTGTCGGACAACGCCACGGAGGTAGCGTCGACCCCGAACAACCGTCCGAGGGAGGCCTTCACTTCGGCCAGATCGCCGAGTCGCTCGTTGGCGGCCGCGTATCCACCGACCTCGGCCTCGCGTAGTAGGTGGGCAACGACGGTGTCGACGACCGGAGTCGGAGGGAGTGAGGACCCCGCACTGTCGAGGAACACCCGTTCGAAACAGCCGGGTGTGTCGCGGCGGGCCTGTTGCACATCGAGCATGGAAGTGGGCCTCCATTTCCTGTCGGCACGATCTACTGGCCGAATCTAGTGTGGTCGGTGTGGCGCCGGAGCGTTCTCCGGGCGTTGCGGGGATGCGCGCGTTAGGCTCGCTCAGTGACCTGGCCCACCGACAGAGGAGGGTGGATCGAGTGGTGATGGCGATGGACGCGGCGATGCCGCGTGCCGACAGGGAGCTCGGTCCGCGTGCCTCCGCCGAGGAGTACGTACGTCGGGTGAGCTTCCGCTTCGGCCCACCGCGGCTGATCGGCGCGGAACTCGAATGGCTGACGGCCCGTGCGGACGGAACCGCGTCGCGGCCGGAGCTCGCGTCGATCGTCGAGGCACTCGGACCTCACGCCCCGAAGGCCATTGCGCCGTCGTCGTCGGCGCGCCCGCTCCCGTCGGGCAGCGCGGTCAGTCTGGAGCCGGGCGGGCAGGTGGAATTGGCGAGCGTGCCCTGTACGTCGGCTCGGCAGACGGTGGATCGTCTGGTTGCCGACGCGAAGATGCTGCGATCGCTGCTTGCGCGCCGCGCGGTGTCGATGCTCGACTGCGCGACCGACGAGATCCGGCCGCCCCAGCGCCTGCTTCGCACGCCGCGATACTCCGCGATGGAATTGCGGTTCGACCGAATCGGGCCCCTCGGGCGGCTGATGATGAACAGCACGGCCGCGGTGCAGGTCAGTGTCGATGCGGGAGCCGACGACGCCGACCTCGCCCGTCGCTGGGAGCTGCTCCACGCGATCGGCCCCGCATTGATTGCCGCGTTCGGGAGTTCGCCCGCGCTGCGGGGCGCACCGGAAGGCGTGTGGGTGTCGCAGCGGATGCGTACCTGGCTGTCGCTCGATCCCGAGCGCACCGCGATGGTGGCCGACCCGCACAAGTATCCGGCCTGGGCGCTCGACGCCCCGTTGCTGTGTGTCCGATCGGCCGGCCCCGAGTGGCACGCACCTCCCGGTGCCTCGTTCGCCGAGTGGCTGAACGGGAGCCTCGACGACGAGCTCGGTCGCCGGCCTACTTTCGCCGACCTCGACTATCACCTGACCACATTGTTCCCGCCGGTGCGCCCGTGCGGGCATCTCGAGGTCCGGTATCTGGACGCACAGCCGGGCGACCTGTGGCAGGTGCCGATCGCGACCATCGAAGCTCTACTGAGGAGCCCGGAGGTCATGGCGGAAGCATCGGCGATCGCCGAACCTGTCCGTCAGCTCTGGTCCGATGCTGCGCAGCAAGGGCTTGCCGCCGTCGAATTACGCGCCGCTGCAGTGGGATTGTTGTCTCTGGCTGCGGAGTCGTCCCCGGACATGAGGTTCACCACGGCGCTCGACGCCGCCGCGGCACGCTGCATGCGCGGGCAGTTGCCGGGGGTGGCCGAACGGTGAGGATGCTGCGCGACCGTCTCGAACGTGATCTCGAACGCGCTCGTGCACGGACACATGCGCTTACAGATATCGACGATTCCGAACTGACGCAGCAACATTCGCCGCTGATGAGCCCTCTGGTCTGGGACCTCGCGCACATCGCGAATCAGGAGGAACGCTGGCTTCTGCGTGAAGTCGCGGGGCGCGGCTCGGTGCATGAGGGGATCGACGAACTCTACGACGCGTTCCTGCATCCTCGGGCGAGCCGGACCGCGCTTCCTTTGCTCGGCCCGGACGACGCGCGCCGATACGCGGCGCAGGTGCGTACGCTTTCACAGAAAGTACTGCAGAGCAACAGCTTCGACGACGAACTCACCCGCGACGGTTTCGTCTTCTCGATGATCGCCCAACACGAGCAACAACACGACGAGACGATGCTCGCGACCCACCAGTTGCGTGCCGGACCTCCGCTGCTCGACGCCCCGGAGGCGCCCCGTGAGGCGACACCCCCGGAGCGCGAGCGGGTGTTGATCCCGGCGGGGGAGTTCGAGATGGGCACCACGGACGACCCGTGGGCGCTCGACAACGAGAAGCCCGTGCACCGGGTGTACGTGCCCGCCTTTGCGCTCGACACCCTGCCCGTGACCAACCGGCACTTCGCCCGATTCATCGACGACGGCGGATATCGGCGCAGCGATCTGTGGAGCGACGAGGGGTGGGCGCACCGCTGCGACGTGGGCCTCGAGGCGCCTCAGTTCTGGAACCGCGATGTCGACGGGCGTTGGTGGCGACGAAGTTTCGGACGGGGAGTGCCTGTGCATCCCGACGAGCCCGTCGTGCACGTGTGTTTCCACGAGGCCGATGCCTTCGCGCGCTGGGCGGGCGCGCGTCTTCCCACCGAGGCGGAATGGGAGAAGGCCGCGCGGTGGGATCCGGAGACGGGACGCAGTCGGCGGTACCCGTGGGGGGACGACGACCCCGGTCCGGAACACGCCAATCTCGGCCAGCGACACCTGGGTCCCGCAGTGGTGGGTGCCTACCCGGAAGGGGCGTCTCCGCTCGGCGTGCATCAGCTGATCGGTGACGTGTGGGAATGGACATCATCGGGTTTCGACCCGTACCCGGGCTTTCGTGCCTTCCCGTACCGGGAGTACTCGGAAGTGTTCTTCGGCGGCGACTTCCGTGTGCTCCGCGGTGGGTCCTTCGGGACCGATCAGGTTGCGTGCCGCGGAACGTTCCGGAACTGGGACCACCCGATCCGCCGACAGATCTTCGCCGGACTGCGCCTCGCACATGATGTGCCGGAGTCGGCCGAGGCCCCTGATGTGTAGGCACCTGGGATATCTCGGCCCGGTCGAGTCGGTTGAGTCCTTGCTCACCGACGGCCCGAATTCCCTCATGCGGCAATCGTGGGCGCCCACCGACATGCGTGGCGGAGGCACTGTCAACGCCGACGGTTTCGGCGTCGCCTGGTGGTCGGACGTCGGTGTCCTCGGCCGATACCGCTCGTCCCTGCCGGTCTGGTCCGATCCGTTCGTGACCGAAGGGCTGCCCACCATCCGGTCCGAAGCCGTGATGATCGCTCTCCGGTCCGCTACGGAAGGGATGCCGGTGGAACGTAGTGCCAGTGCACCGTTCTCGGACGGGCGCTGGGCTTTCAGCCTCAACGGTGTGGTGCGCGGCTGGCCCGGATCGCTGGTCGAACTCGCGGAGAATCTTCCGGTGTCAGACCTGCTCGAACTGGAAGCCCCCACCGATTCCGCTGCGCTGTGGATGCTGTTGCGTTCGCGACTCCGTTCGGCCGAACCGGAACCCGCGCTCATCTCACTCGTCCACGACGTCATCGCGCGAGCGCCCGAATCACGTTTGAACATGCTGCTGTGCAACGGGAGCGGTATGTGGGCGACGGCGTGGTATCACTCGTTGTGGACGCTCGTGGACGAGAACGTCGCGATCGTGAGCTCCGAACGTTTCGACGACGACCCGCGCTGGCAGGAAGTCGCCGACAAGCACCTCGTCAACGCAATCCCCGGCAAGCTCGTCGTCACTCCCCTGGAGGTATCCGTTACGTGACCATCGACGTGTTCATCACGCCCGAAGAATTGGACGAGACACTGCGTGCTGATGCGCGAAGTGGCCTCACCTCCACCCCGAAACGTCTGTCGCCGACTTGGCTGTACGACGAGCGGGGGAGCGAGTTGTTCGATCAGATCACGTTGCTGCCCGAATATTACCCCACCCGAACCGAATTCGCGCTGCTGCAGGAGCATGCCGCGGATATCGCGGAGGCGGCGAAACCTGAGATGCTGGTGGAGCTGGGGTCGGGCTCGTCGGCGAAGACCCGGGTGCTGCTCGACGCGTTGAAACCGTACATCCATACGTATGTACCGCAGGACGTGTCCGAGCCCGCATTGAGCGCGGCGGTGCGTCGTCTGTCCGTCGACTACCCGGAGCTCACAGTGCGCGGCGTGGTCAGCGATTTCACCGGTTCCCTCGAACACCTGCCTGCAGGCGGACACCGCATGGTTGCGTTCCTCGGCGGCACGATCGGCAACTTCGCGCCCGCGGAACGCGTCGAGTTCCTTTCTCACCTCGGGACGATCCTGAACACCGACGAATGGCTGCTGCTCGGCGCCGGCCTGGTTGTCGATCTCGATGTCCTCATCCCGGCGTACGACGACGCCGCTGGTGTGACGGCCGAATTCGACCGCAATGTACTGCGCGTGGTGAACCGCAGGCTCGACGCCGATTTCGATCCCGACAAGTTCGTGCACCGTGCCGTGTGGGACGCGGAGAACGAATGGATCGAGATGCGACTCGAGGCGACCGAGGCGATGACGGTGCACGTCCGTGAACTCGATCTCGAACTGAGCTTCGCTGCGGGAGAACAGATGTGCACGGAGATCTCTGCGAAGTTCCGGCTCGACGGCATCGGAAGAGAACTCGACGAGGCAGGCTTCACCGTCCGGCGCGAATGGGTCGATCCCGACGGGAGGTTCGCGCTGTTCGCCGCATCTCGTCGATGACGCTCCGGAGGAAGGTCGCCTTCCGGTCTACAACCCGCGCGAGACCACCGCATGCGTGACCCGATCGTCGATCGACGAGACCGGGTTCTCGCGGCCCACCCATCCAACGCCGCCGAAGTACGTCTCTACGATCTTCTCGGCGGTGCGGGTCGCGAGGGCCTGTGTGGTCAGCGTGGGGTTGGGGCCACCGAGGCTGTTCGGGAGCGCCGAGTTGTCTGCGATGTAGAGCCGCTTGACCCAGCGTGCTTCCGCGGAGGAATCCAGGATCGAATTCTTCTCGTCCGCACCCATTCTCATGCTCGACTGTGCGTGCAGGATCAGCGGCGGCCAGTCGCAGCGATGCACAGACTTCGCCCCCGCCGCTCGCATCAACTCGACCGCCTTGCGGGTGCAGTACTCCCGGTTGCGTCGGGTGCGGTCGGATCTCGCGCGGTGCTTCACCGTCACGCGCGGCACCACGCCGTGCTCGTCGGAGGGCAGCAGACCGGGCACGCTCACGCGGTTTCCGGGTTCGACGTCGTCGTCGGTGATCACGAGTGCGCCCAGCACCCGATCGGCGTCGGAGAGGGTGGTCAGCAGATCGCGACCGACCAACCGGCCGAGGCTGTCGGCTCCCGCAGCATCGACCACGCCGCCTGCACGGCCGTAGCCATGGATACCCGAGTCGCTGTAGCCCAGCGAGTACGCCAGCAGCGCGGGCGGCATTCCCACTTGCTCGATCGCGCCGTGTCCCGGAATGTCTACGCGCGCATTGGAACCGGCACCGCGCGTCTCGCCTGTGTACTCGTCGAAAACACCGAACACCGCGTCCATGTGGTGGTCGGTCAGGCCGCGACCGACCCAGTCGCCCGGGTCGGGGAGCTCCGAGTTGAGCCACAGCCGCGGCGACTCGATTGCGCCCGCGGCCAGCACGACGACCTTCGCTTCCGCTTCGTGCTCCTCGCCGTCGGCCGTCCGGAATCGCACGCCGTGCGCGACCGTCTCGCCGGAGATCTCGCGGACGAGGATCTTCGTGACTCCGGCATCGGTCATGAGTGTTACAGGTCTACCGTTCGGTGACCACGCGTCGGCGGTGAGCATCATCGGCACGTACGAGTTGTCGGTGGAGCGGCGGGCCTTGAGATTTCGCGGTGCGCCCAGCGGAAGATAGCAGCCCTGGTAGCAGTGCCCGCACATCGTGCAGCCGCGGGCCTGGGGGTGATGGAGCAGGGCGGGGTCGCGGGTGCGCCCGGCCGTGCCGCCGGGTTGCAGGATCGCGTTCTGCTGCGCGCGATGCGCAGGCCCGGTGGTATCGAGCGACGTCTGGTGGGGGAGACCCATCGCTGCGGCACCTCGCAGGAACACCTGTTCCTTCGTGCCCATCGGCGCGGTCTGCACGGGCAGTGTCGCCTCGACCCACTCGTAGTAGCGGCGCAGTTCCTCGTATCCGAACGGGAACAGGTGCTCGGTGTCGTACATGTCGCGGTCGGCGCCGTCGTATCCTTCGAACACGCCTGGCATCGCGCGGGGCGAGTTACCGAAGTAGTGGAGCGTCGCGCCACCGACACCGGAGACCTGCCACACGAACGAGTTCTGCGGTAGGTCGCGCAGCCACGGCCCCTCGGATCTGTCGCCGGGGCCTTCGCGGAGGAACCCGGTGATCGGGTTGTTCGCGTCGTTCTCGAAGTGCGTCCACTGGTTCTCCGGGTCGTCGAAGCGTGGCCCGGACTCGAGAACCAGCACGTCGAGACCCCGTGCGGCGAGTTCCTTCGCGACGACCGGCCCGCCACCACCGGCACCGATCACGATGACATCGGTCAACGTCATCCCTCCGCTCGATCGACGCCGCCGTAGTAGCCCTGGAACTCGTCCCACCCGTCGCTGACGCCGTCGTATCCGGTCAGCTCCCAGCCCACCGGGCGGCCGGTCAGGGCACGGAGTTCGCCATCGAATGCAGAGACCTCCGAGTAGGCGACGAACGCAGCGAGCGTGGGAATGGCATTGACCGCGTACTCGATGGGGCGACCGGGGAACTGCGGCTCGGTGTCGAGGAGTTCGAAGACGTGCGCCTTGGTGGCGTGCGACAGGTTCGCGAATGGCGATGCGAACGGTCCCGCTACGGATGCCGGTTCGGCGGTCACCGCGAACAGGTCGACCAGCGCGGCGATTGCAGCGGAGCCCGTGACAGCTATGCCGAGCATGTCTATCAGGGGGATCGGGACGGCGAGGTCGAAGGTGCGTTCGAGAGTCTCGGCGGCACCCGGTGTGACTCCGCCTGGTGCCTCGGTCGACACGCCCTGATGCTGCGAGTACGGGTCGTGGCCGGGCGCCACGAACGCGAGGATGCCGTTGATCGTGTCGCGGACGGAGGGGCTCGACGGTGTCGGCTGTGCGGTAGCCTCACCGGCGAACGACCAGGCCACGCCGGTCAGTGCCGCGCCGGTCGCGACGACACCCCCCAGGAATCGTCGTCGACTCCACAGTGCATTCGTCTCCACGTCACTCCCTCCCGGTCCGGGCGAAGCTTACGGACTTTCTCTGTGGATCTCAGTGAACGCCGTTCCGAAGCCATGTCGGCGAGCAGTGACCGGTCGGCCGTTCGAGCAAACCCGGCACAGCGTGATGGTCTCATTTCTTCAAGACCGGCAGGGACCTCGTTGACACCCTGTTGTGCATGAACCTTCAGTTGACAGACTCCCGCGTTGCCGTAGACCTGCTATCCACCCCTGTGCACCTCGGTCTCGGATGCCGATCCCGACCGGTCGAGGGGTTCACGTTCGAACCCGCGACCCTCGACGCCTACGCGGCGGCGGTCGCCGACGACGGCATCGAGGGCCGGCTCGTCGTCCTCATCGACGAGCAGGGCCGAGGGAACCACTGGGAGCGGCACCCGGCAGGTGAGGAGGTGATCGTGTGTATCCGCGGCGCGATCACCGTCGTACGTGAGATCGGCGATGGGACCGAGCAGGTGACTCTCGGTCCGGGTCAGGCCACCGTCAACCCTGCCGGCGTATGGCACGCGGTCGACGCGCACGGCGACGCTCGGATCCTCACGATCACTCCCGGGCTCGGCACCGAGCACCGGGGCCGCTGACCGTTGACGGCGCTAGTGAGCGAGTAGTTCGCTGCCGCGCCAGGCGGTCGGGGTGAGGCCAGTGAAGTCGCGCCAATCCCGGACGAGGTGGGCTTGGTCGGCGAATCCGGTCGCCGAAGCGATTGTGGACCATGCGGGTGGGGTACCTGCCGTGGCGAGGACGTAGGCGTGCTCGAAGCGCAGAACACGTGCGGCTTCTTTGGGTGTCAGGCCGATCTCGCTGTGGAACTGCCTGGTCAGGTGGCGTCGACTCCATCCGAGTTCGGCTGCCAACGATCCGATCTGGACTGCGCCGCGGGAGCTCGACAGTCGCCGCCATGCCTCGCGGACCTCGGGCCGGATGGGAGCACGTGCCGCTGGGCTCGTGTCGTGACCGCGCACCGCCGCCAAGAGGACGTCATCGACGGCGGCGAACCGCTCACGCCACGAGCGAGCCTCGCGGCTCCGCTCGGTGAGTTCACGACCGAGTCCGCCGAGGATGCGGCCGAGGTCGACCACGTCGTTCGCGAGGGCGGCCGCGGGCATCCCGTAGACGGCTCGGGCTCCCATTGGAGTCAGCGACACCTTGACGCCGTGTTGACGACCGTCGTGCCCGATCGCGACGGCTTTCGAAGTCAGGCCACCTACAAGGGCATCGAACCGCCCGTCGCGAACCGTGCATCCCTCGACCGGAACGACTTGGATCGGCTCGGACAGTGAGACGACAAGCGTGAGATAGCGCCCCGGTGCTCCCCGGTGAATGCCAGGTGGAAACCCGTGCTGCTCGAAACCGTCATACGACACGACGTACCCGCGCAACGCCGGGGAGGGCTGCGCTGTCACACGTATCGCTGAACCCACACTCACCCCATCAATCTACGCACGAGCGTCGCCAGCGGCCGTCTCCATACCTGCGCTCGGGCAGGACCCGGATGCGTCGTCGGCAGCGGCGTCGTCGCGGTACAGCGGAATCATCGCCGACCTGGCCGGCGGCTATGGGGGGCATCCTCCTACCCCTCCATGAGTGGCAGGTCGCCGAGCCGGTGGCCTGACGCCTCGCCGGCGCACGACCACGCCACGGAGCGGCGAGGCCCGGTTGGACAGACCGTCCGGACACGGCAATGTTGGGAACCATGCCGGCCCGTCCCACCCTCGCGTCGCCCGCCCTTCTGCTGATGGCGGTCGCGACCGGGCTGTGCGCGGGCGGTAACTATTTCAATCAGCCCCTGCTCGAGTCGATCACCGAGGCCCTCGGCACAACCCATTCGGCGGCGGCGTCGACCGTCACGATCGCGCAGGTCTCCTATGCACTGGGATTGATGTTCCTCGTGCCGCTCGGAGACATGCTTCCGCAGCGGCGCCTGGCGGTCACCCTCATGTTCGCGGCCGCGGCCGGGCAGGCGATCAGCGGTTTCGCTCCGAACATCGGTGTACTCATGGCGGGCACGGCGATCGCCGGGTTGTTCTCGGTCGCGGCGCAGGTACTCGTGCCGTTCGCGGCGACCCTCGCGGCACCGGAACGGCGAGGTAGAGCAGTGGGCACCGTGATGAGCGGTCTTCTCGTCGGCATCCTGCTGGCCCGCAGCATCGCGGGGATCCTCGCCGAATTCGGCGGCTGGAGCACCGTGTATCGAGTGTCGGCGGGCGCGATGGTGATCGTGGCCATCGCACTGTGGCGGGTATTACCAGCGAGCACACCCACCGCCGGACAGCAGAGCTACGGCGCAATCCTCCGTTCGCTCGCCACCCTCGTGCGGACGTATCCGCGCCTCCGCACGAGGGGACTGCTCGGGGCGATCTCGTATGCGTCGGTCAGCGTGTTGTTCTCGACCATGGCGTTCCTGCTGTCGGCGCCTCCGCATGGACTCGGCGAACTGGAGATCGGACTCGTCGGCCTGGCCGGCGTAGCCGGGGCACTCGCGGCGAACACCGCGGGACGCCTGGCCGACCGCGGCTACGGGCCGACCACCACGGCGGTCGGTGTCGTCGTGCTCATTGCGTCGTGGGGTGCGCTCGCCGCGGGTGGGTCGTCGCTGTGGTGGTTCGTGGTGGGCATGCTCGCCATCGACCTCGCACTCAACGCCATCCATATCACCAACCAGAACATCATCTACGGACTCGACCCGGACGCCAGGTCGCGTCTGAACTCGGTATACATGACCACCTATTTCGTGGGGGCGGCATCGGGTTCAGCGCTCGGCGCGCTCGCATGGACGCTCGCGGAATGGACCGGCGTGTGCATCCTCGGGGCGCTTCTCGGCGGATGCGCCGCGGTGCTGTGGTGGATCGACCTGAGACTCAGCCGTCGTGAGCCGTCACCCACGTCGCGATCCGTGTCCGGGACGTGACGCCGAGTTTTGCGAGGATCCGTTCGACGTGCCCGTCGACTGTGCGGGGAGAGATGACGAGTTTGTCGGCGATGGCACGATTGCTCATCCCGTCGGCCACGAGCCGTGCGATCTCGAACTCCCGTTTGGTCAACGGCGAGGTGTCCTGGGCCGCTCGATTCGGTGCGGTGGTGCGCTCACCCAGGGCGAACGAGACGGCCTGATCGATTGTCATGTCGTCCGGCGGAGACGAAAGCCTTTCGTACACGTGGTCGCCGAGGGCCGTCCGGGCCGCGTCGCGGGCGGCATGCGAATCGTCGGCGGTGTGCGGGCCGAACGCCGCCACAGTGGTGCCCAGTCGCGTCCACACGACTGCGGCGACCCCGAACAAGCGGGCCGCCAGTTCGGCGTCGGTATCGGCGACCGCGGCCCACGCGAGGACTTCGATGGACAGCGCAGTGCAGATCTTGTCCTTGTAATGCTGCTGGATCCGCAGAGCCTGCTGCGCGGCATCCACCGCGGCTGCGGTGTCGCGCCGGTGGACGTGCACGAGGGCCGATACCCACAACGCGTAGGCGCGATTCCACTTCTCCCCGTATCGATCTGCCAGCTCGAACACTCGGGTGCAGGTCGTCAGCGCCTCGTCGTGGAGACCTTCGTAACACTGCGCCATGGCGAGCTGGAACTCGGCGGTGAGCGTCGACGCGGGGTCGCCGTTCTCATGATGGACCCTGATCGCCGCACGGTAGAGCTCGATCGACTGCGCGGTGTGACCACTGAACAGTTCGTGTAGTCCCAGCCAATGATCGGCGTGCGCACCGAGGGCAGTATCGCCGAGGGCGGTGGCGAGAGAGGAGCATTCGTCCAGGTAGCGGTGTGCGGCGTCGCGGTCGCCCTGAATCAGTGCAATCCACGCTGCGACCCACAGTGCGTCACCGCGCTCACGCACCGGATCGGTCAGATGTTCCAGGACATGCTCGACGCGGCGCCGACCGTACGACAGGTAGCCACCCGCTATCCAGTGATAGCGCAACGCGACTGCGAACTCGGCTGCGACGGGCACCTCGCCGGGCGTGCGAAGCGACCAGTCGAGTGCGGCCATGAGGTTGGCGTGGTCGCCTCGCAACTGCGCCAGAAGGCCGGACTGGTCCGGGCCACACCAATCTCGGACGGACCGCGACGCGAGAGCAGCGAAGTGGTCGCGGTGTCGGAGGTAGAGGACGTCGGTGTCGCCGGCCGCCTCGAGCAGTTCGCTTCCGTACTCTCGCACCGTCATGAGCTGGTTGTAGCGAACCGGATCCGACGACCGGTCCACGAGCACGAGGGACTTCGCGACCAGCCGGTCCAGCAGGTCTATGACGTCGCCCGAGGGGATATCGCCGAACCCGCACACGGCCTCCCCGGCGTCGAGATCGAACCCGCCCGCGAACACCGACAACCGTGCCCACAGGGAACGCTCTGGGCCGGAGCATAATTCGTAGCTCCAATCGACGAGTGCACGCAAAGTCTGCTGACGAGGCAGTGCGCTCCGATCACCGCCGGTGAGCAGGGCGAAACGGCGGTCGAGTCGTTCGACGAGCTGGGCGGGGGAGAGTGACCGCAGCTTCGCGGCGGCGAGTTCGATAGCCAAGGGGATTCCATCGAGGCGGCGGCACAGTTGGACCACTGCAACGACATTGGCGTCGGTGAGTTCGAAATCGGCCACCGTGTTGCGGGCGCGCTCGACGAGCAGCGACACCGCCTCGTAGTGGGCGACGTCGGCTGCCCGGTAGTGCTCCGACTGCTCCGGGAGGGAGAGCGGGGGCAGGTCGTAGATCTGCTCGCCGGCGATGCGTAGTGGTTCACGGCTCGTGGTGACGATCCGGATCTCCGGCGCAGCCGCGAGGAGGGTGGCGACCAATTCGACGACGGGCGACAGCAGGTGTTCGCAATTGTCGATGACGATGAGCATGTGTCGGCCGCTCAGCTGGTCGGTGAGCTTGTCGGCCACCGGCTTGCTCGATTGATCGGTCACCCCCAGGGCCGACGCTGCAGCAGCCGCGACCGCACCCGGATCGCGTACGGGTGCCAGGTCGATCCATGCAGAGGAGTCGCGGAAGACCCGCCCGGTGCGTTCGACGAGTTCCTCGGCGAGCCGGGTCTTGCCTACGCCTCCGGGGCCGACCAGCGAGACGAGCCGAGCCTGCTGCAGGCATGCGCGGGCAGCGTCGAGCTCGTGTCGACGCCCGACGAAGCTGGTCATGGACCTGCTCGTCCTGGATCTATGCGGGGATGTGTGCGAAGGCAGCGCCGGCTCCTGGGTTGTTCTCGGGGACGTGGCCGAACATACCGCACGCGATGTGACGGGTAACACAGGTAGTGAAGGGGGTGATTCGCCCCGCGCCGGGGACGTGTGATCCGCGTCATGGTTGTCCTCGACCTTCTCCACCGCACTACACGAGGAGCCACGATATGCCGTTCCACCGTTCCGCGACCCCCGATGTCGACGTCATCGTGGTGGGCGCCGGCTTCACCGGGCTGTACGCGCTGCACAAGTTCCGCGACCTGATGGGCCTGTCGACCAGGGTTTTCGATGCGGCAGACGACGTGGGAGGGACGTGGTACTGGAACCGGTACCCCGGCGCCCGCGTGGATATCGAATCGGTGCACTACTCCTATTCCTTCTCGGAGGAACTTCAGCAGGAGTGGCGTTGGAGTGAGAAGTTCGCCGCACAGCCCGAGATTCTCGAGTATCTGAACCACGTCGCCGATCGTTTCGACCTGCGTAAGGACATCACGTTCGAGACCCGCATCGAGTCGGTGGTGTGGGACGACGAGGCTCGTTTCTGGACGGTGACGACGAGCAACGGTGAGACCGTGACCGGCCGCTACTTCATCTCGGGTGCCGGCAACCTGTCGGTGCCGAAGACCCCGGAGTTCCCGGGAATCGACAAGTTCGCAGGCGAGGTCTACCTGACAGGAAACTGGCCGCACGAGGGTGTCGACTTCACCGGCAAGCGCGTGGGCATCATCGGCACCGGCTCGAGTGGTATCCAGGCCATCACGGAGATCGCGAAGGAAGCCGGGCATCTCACGGTGTTCCAGCGGACCCCGAACTACGCGACGCCGATCGGCAATGCACCCACGGACGAGGCCGAAGCAGCGCAGGTCAAGGCGAACTACAAGGAACTGCGCGACGCTGCACGCAACCACTTTCTCGGTGTGCCGTACGACCAGGTCCAGGATTCCGCACTCGCAGTGTCCGTGGAGGATCGGCGCAGGGTCTTCGACGAGCGATGGGACGCCGGTGGATTCCGCCTGTTCATCGACAGCTTCCGCGACATCCTGTTCGACAAGGAAGCCAATGACACCGTGTCGGAGTACATCCGCGAGCGGATCCACGAGCGAGTGAACGACCGCGAGGTCGCAAACCTCCTTGCACCGAGCACCTACCCGTACGCCACGAAGCGCCCGCCGCTCGAGACGAACTACTACGAGACCTACAACCGCGACAACGTCACCCTCGTCGACGTGAAGAACGCGCCGATCGACGAGATCACCCCGGACGGTGTGAGTACCGGCGGCGTCGAGCACGAACTCGACGTGATCGTCCTCGCCACAGGATTCGATGCAATGACCGGTCCGCTGCTGGCGATGGGCATGGTCGGACGCGACGGACTCCGTCTCGACGACAAGTTCGCAGACGGCCCCCGTACTTACCTCGGACTGATGATGCACGACTTCCCGAACCTGTTCCTGATCACAGGACCGCAGTCGCCGTCCGTGCTCTACAACATGCCGTTGGCCATCGAGGACCACGTGGATTTCGCGGCTGACGCCATCGCGAATCTGCACGCCGAATATCTCGACACGATCGAACCGCTCGCCGACGCGGAGAACGAATGGGTCGAGCATTGCGCCGAGCTCGCGAGCGCGACGTTGATGCCGAACACCGACTCCTGGTACATGGGAGCGAACATCCCGGGCAAGCCGCGGGTGTGCCTCGTGTATCTCGGTGGCGCACCGACCTACCGCGCCAAGTGCGCGGAGGTGGTGGAGCGCCGGTACGAGGGCTTCGTCCTCACCGGTGCGGACTCGAACCGCACATCGTTGGCTTCCTGATTCCCATCACCGTCACCGAACAACGAAGGAGTTCCCATGGCTCTGGACGAACACGTATCCCAGCTCATCGACGCACTGAACTCACAGGGATTCACCTCATTCGAGCAGTTCTCCGTGGAGCAGGCACGCGGTGTGGTCGACACCTTCACCGGTCTCCAGGCCACCGCGCAGGACGTCGCGAGAGTCGAGAACCTCAGCTACCCGGGTGAAGTCGGCGACCTGCCACTGCGCATCTACGTTCCCGAAGGCACGGGACCGCGGCCTGTCGTCCTCTACCTGCACGGTGGTGGCTTCATCGGCGGCAGCATCGACGTCGCCGACGAGCCGTGCCGCGCCGTCGCGAACGGGACGGGTGCGATCGTCGTGTCCGCCGAGTACCGACTGGCGCCGGAACATCCTTTTCCCGCCGCCCCCGACGACGCTTACGCCGCACTGATCTGGGTTGCTGCTCGTATCGCGGACTTCGGCGGCGACCCGGACAACATCGTGCTCGCCGGCGACAGCGCCGGAGGCAACCTCGCAGCCGTGACGGCGCTGCGCACCCGCGACGAGGGTGGGCCGCGGTTGCGCGGGCAGGTGCTGATCTATCCGGTGATCGATCCGAACTCCGATTTCCCGTCGACCCGCGAATATGCGGACGGCTACATCATCACGAAGCCAGGTCTGGACTGGTTCTGGAATCACTATCTGGCCGGACCCGGTGACGCGAGCAACCCGTACGCCGTACCCTCACGCGCCGACGATCTCAGCGGGCTTCCACCGGCACTCGTGCTCACCAACGAGTACGAGGTCGGCCGCGATGAAGCAGAAGATTATGCGGCGAGGCTGCAGGACGCCGGGGTCGACTCCGTAGTGCGCCGATTCGATGGGCTCGTCCACGGTGTCTTCTGGATGTCAGGAGCAGTGCCGCGTAGCAGTGAGGTCCTCGCCGCGGTGTGTGACCACGTCAGATCGGTCACGGCGCCCAGCACAGTGAGATGACCCCGGGCCGCACGGTGAACGCCTCGCTCGGCGTGCGATGTGCCGCGCGCCGAGCGGGGCCGATTTTCGCGGAATGACGTAGATTGGCTGGGTCGGCCTTGACAATTGGTTGACGATTACTTGGGAAGTCGGTGGTCGGGGTGCGGGGAGGAACGCGTTCGATGGCTGCTGCCGTCGTCGCGTGCGTCGCCGTGCCGTCGGCTCTGACGGGATGCGCGACAGTCCTGGCCGGGACTCCGGTCGAGACCCCGGCCGCTCACGTCGACTACCTCGCCCCCAACACCCACAGTCGCTCGATCGACCCGTCCGACAAGATGCTGCTCGAGGTCGCGGAGAGGCTACGACGGCTCGATCCATGCGCCCTGCTCCCGGAATCGGTGGTTGCCGGCTACGGCGAAGTGCGTCAGTTCGGGCCGCAACAAGCACTCGACACGTGCACCGCCGTCGCGCATCCGTCGGGGGGAGCCAAGCACGACGAGCTGGAAGTGACCATCGACCTGTCGCCGGTTCCGGATACCGATGGTCAGCGCGACTGGTCGTTCGGCGACACCGAGGTCTACCGGAGCCCGACCACGCACAACAATTCCCTCGGCTGCACACTGACGTTCGCGCTCGACATCCCCGTCACAGTGACGGCCGACGCAGTACCACCTACGCGGTTCGCGACGATCGCGGTCACGCAGCACCGCTCCGAGGATTCGAGCGGGGAAAGCGTACCGGTGTGCGCGGTCGCGGCGGATACCCTCTCGGAGACACTGACACTCGTGCCCTCGCTACCGGCGAGGCCGACGAGCGGCCCGGGTCGAATCCGGCTGGCGGCGGCCGACCCCTGCGAGATCGTCGCCAACTTCGCGCCGGAAGAGCTGGTCGGGTGGCAGATCGACAGCGACCCGTACCGGTGCGTCCTCACTCAGCACCAGGAGGGAGCCGCGCCGACGACATGGAGCATCCACTACGGGCTCGAACCCGAATTCGCGCCGCCGGAAGGCGACGACACGCGAGAGGTGGTGTTCGAGGGCCTGACATTGCACGTCAGCGAGACAGGCGACTCCTGCCGGATCGCGGCGCCGATCGAATCGGTGATCGATACCAATCGGCCGGGCGCGGAGCGCTACAACAGGTCGAGCGGCCGCAACGTTCCCGCGGTGGTCCTGATGAGCGACACTCCGAACTGCGACGACCTCGTCCCGCTCACCGTCGACATCGCCGACGGTGCTCTTACTTGACGGCTCGCCGTCGTGCCCTTACTTGACGGCTCGCCGTCGTGCCCTTACTTGACGGCTCGCCGTCGTGCCCTTACTTGACGGCTCGCCGTCGTGCCCTCACTGGACCCGCCTGTTCCGTGGGTGTCGGGCATGTGATCGAAAACGCCCGAGACCCACGTGGTGATTGCTCTACTTCGCGGCGCTGAGCCGAGCCTTCTCCAGTGCAGCGAGAGTGCGCAGCACCGTCGCCTTCTGCTTCTCGAGATCGCTGCGACGAGCACGGGCTGCGAGGCCGGACTGCTCGGCGACCAACGCGAGCTGTGCATCGATCGTGGAGAGCTGATCGAGCAACGCGAGTGCGCGGCTCTGGATCTCGTCCAGATCGACGCTCGTGGTCGCTGCGGCCGCGGCAGGGGTACGACGCGGAGTCGACGACGACGAGCCCGACGCGGAACTCGATTTCGTCGCCGCGGGCTTGTCGGCGACGATGGCTGCAGCGCGGGGACGCAGAGCCTTGCGGACGAGTGCAGGGTCCGGCTGCTCGTCGAGTCGAATGTCGTTGAGGGCACGGCGCGCATCGCGTGCGGCGACCCTGTACTCGTACTCTTCTTCGTCGTCCGACTGCAGGGTCCCGCCGATGGGACGCAGACCGTAGGTGCCCATGAACCGCCGGGCCTCGTCGATCACGGATTCATGGCGGACGCAAGTGGCACAACGGGGTTCGTTTCGGAACTCTTCGACCGAGTCGGTGTCGCCGCACCAGACGCAAGCGCCGGGCGACCACCGCCGCGCAATCCGATTTGTCGGGGTTTCCATGGGGGCCTCGAGAGTCTGCGCGTCGATCACGAGGAGCCACCTTAGGTCAAACACCGCGGGCTTCGTCGGCCGGGGTCCGATCCGACCTGCGGCGTTCCCCGACGGCGTGACGAAGATCATCCGTGGACGTGCGGTGACGGCCGGGTGGCGTGAAAATGACGACAAAGCATCTGCGCCGCACGGCATTTGCATACCGTTCGGTTTGCTCGGAGGTCAGGTCGCCGTGGCGCTGCTGAGCCACTGCACGAGCGGGCGGAAGGCGCGCCACGAACTGCGAACCTCGTCGAGCGTTCGGGCACTGTCGAGCCACGGGGGTGATACGTCGGTGCGGCCGGCGTGCAGGGCCTTGTGCCGCAATAGTTCGATGCGCGGATGATCCGCGGAGTACCCGCGCGGGCGGGTCTTCAGCTGTTCGCCACCTATCTCGTAGCCGGCGCGCTTCATGCGGCGGACGATCTTGTCGAGTTCGGTGCCGCGACGCTCGTCGTCGATCGCAGACCGGAAGGCAGCAAGCTGAGCCGAGCTGCCGTGATAGAAACCTCCGGCGATCCGCAGGCCTGCGGCGTTGATCTCGACGTAGAATCCGACGCCCTGCCCGGTCGCGACGTAGCCGCCCTGATGTGTCTTGTACGGGATCTTGTCTTTACTGAACCGGACGTCGCGGTAGGGACGGAACACCTTGCCCGGGCCGAACTCGTCTTCGAGCTCACCGAGCAGGGCAAGCATCGGGCCGCGCACGCAATCGTCGTAGACGGCCTTGTGCGCGGCCCAGAATGCTTTGCTGTTGTCGGCCTCGAGATCTTCGTAGAAGTCGAGCGCCGAGACGGGAAACCCTGAGAACATCCCGTCAGTGTGCCTTGTGTCAGTGTGCCTTGTAGCGGTACCCGCAGTGTGCCGTGTGGCGGTATCCGGGTGTCAGGCGACGCCGTTGAAGAGCGACGTGACGGAACCGTTCTCGAACACTTCACGGATCGTCTGCGCAAGCAACGGAGCGATCGAGAGCACGGTGAGCGAGTCGAACTGCTTCTCCGGCGGAATCGGCAGCGTGTTGGTGACGATGACCTCCTGAGCGCCACATGCAGCGAGACGCTCGGCGGCGGGGTCGGAGAGCACGCCGTGCGTCGCGGCGATGATGACGTCCTTCGCGCCGGCCTCACGCAGGATCTTGACGGCGCCGGCGATGGTGCCGCCGGTGTCGATCATGTCGTCGATCAGGATGCAGGTGCGTCCCTCGACCTCACCGACCACGCGGTTCGACTTCACCTGGTTCGGCACCAGCGGGTCGCGGGTCTTGTGGATGAAGGCCAGGGGAGCGCCACCGAGGGTGTCGGCCCACTTCTCGGCGACACGCACGCGGCCCGAATCGGGGGAGACCACGGCGATGTTGTCGACGCCGTACTTGCCTCGGATGTACTCGGCGAGCTGGCCCTGCGCGTGCATGTGGTCGACCGGGCCGTCGAAGAAGCCCTGGATCTGGTCGGTGTGCAGGTCGACCGTGATGATGCGGTCGGCACCGGCAGTCTTGAGCAGGTCGGCGATGAGGCGGGCAGAGATGGGCTCGCGACCGCGGTGCTTCTTGTCCTGACGGGCGTATGGGTAGAACGGCAGGATCGCGGTGATGCGCTTGGCGGAACCACGCTTGAGCGCGTCGATCATGATGAGCTGTTCCATGACCCACTCGTTGAGCGGGAACGGGTGGCTCTGCAGCACGAACGCGTCGGAGCCGCGGACGGACTCCTCGAAGCGGACGAAGGTCTCGCCGTTGGCGAAGTCGCGGGCGGTCTGCGGGGTGAGGGGGACGCCGAGTTCCTTAGCGACCTGCTCTGCCAGCTCGGGGTGTGCCCGGCCGGAGAAGAGCATCAAGTTCTTCTGGTTGTCGATCCAATTGGTCACTGGTCCTGGCCGTCCTTCTGACGCTCGTTTTCGTGCTCTGCTTGCTCTGCTTGCGACGCTGCCTCTGCAGCCGCGGTCCCAGCGCGGTTTCGCTGGACCCACCCCTCAATATTGCGCTGTGGCGCACCCGACACCGCCAGTGCCCCCGGCGGAACGTCGCGACGCAGCACCGTTCCGGCACCCGTGTAGGCCCCGTCGCCGACGTTCACCGGTGCTACGAACATCGTGTCGGAGCCCGTGCGGACGTGAGATCCGACCACGGTGCGGTACTTCTCCACGCCGTCGTAGTTCACGAACACGCTCGAGGCGCCGATGTTGGAATGTTCGCCGATTTCGGCGTCGCCCACATAGGTGAGGTGGGGGACCTTCGAATGGGCGCCGATCTGCGCATTCTTGGTCTCGACGAACCCGCCGAGCTTGCCGTGTGCACCCAGCTCGGTGCCGGGGCGCAGGTATGTGAACGGGCCGACCGTAGCGTAAGCGCCGATCGACGATCCGGATCCGTGGGTACGGATCACGGATGCTCCCGAACCCACCTGCACATCGGTGAGCGTGGTGTCGGGGCCGATCTCGGCGTCCTCGGCGATCACCGTGCGGCCGCAGAGTTGGACGCCCGGATGCAGGGTCACGTCGGGGGCGAGAACGACCTCGACCTCGACCCACGTCGTCGACGGGTCGAGGACGGTCACGCCGTCGCGCATCCAGCGCTCGAGAATGCGCCGGTTGAGTTCGGCCGTCAGTGCGGCGAGCTGCACGCGGTCGTTGACGCCGGCGACACGTACCGCGTCGTCGGTGTGCACGGCGCGGACCACATCGCCGTGGCCACGCGCAATACCGATCACGTCGGTCAGATACAGCTCGCCCTGTGCGTTGTCGGTGCTCAGCTCGCCGAGCGCTGTCCGCAGCCGGGCGGCGTCGAATGCGTACACACCGGAGTTGACCTCGGTGATGGCGCGTTCGGCGGCGGTCGCGTCCTTTTCCTCGACGATCGAGGCGACGTCGCCGTCGGTGGTACGGATGATGCGGCCGTAGCCGGTGGGTTCGGTCACCGTCGTGGTCAGGACCGTGACCGCTGCGGGCTCGGGATCGGCGTGTGTCCCGAGCAGGTCGTCGATGGTGTCGGCGTCGAGCAGCGGCACGTCGGCCGCAGTCACGACGACGGTCCCGGTGAAGTCCTCGGGGAGTTGCGTCAGACCACACTGGACGGCGTGGCCGGTGCCGTTCTGGGCGTCCTGGATCGCGACGGTGATGGTGCGTCCGAGCTCTTTCGCGATGTCGGCGACGGCAGCCTCGACGCGTTCCCGTTCGTGACCGACCACCACGACGAGGTGGGTCGGATCGACGGCGGCCGCGGCATGCAGGGAGTGCGAGAGCATCGTGCGGCCGCCGAGTGTGTGCAGGACCTTCGGTGTCTTGGATCGCATTCGCGTTCCCGCTCCGGCGGCCAGGACGATCATCGCGGTCTGCACTTGCATGTAGCTCCCTCGGCGCGGCGTGCGTGCACACGCCCCGACGACGCGCGCACTGGAGCACGATGGCTCCGGCAAATGTCCCCGCTCCGCCGCCAGGACTCGAACCTGAACTATCTGAACCAAAATCAGAGGTGCTGCCGATTACACCACGGCGGACTGCGACACCCCCGGAGCACGAACCCCGGGGCATGCGCCCCTGATCTTCGCATGACACCGCACGGACGTCGAATGTGGGGCGGATATCGCGGGTATCGCTAGGGTGGTTCGGAACAAACCGAACGACGGGTACCGCTGTGGTGCCGGCGGGAGAAGGAGTCAGGTGTCGCGATCATCGCAACCTCCGGCCGAACGGAATCCACGCATCCGCATGACCGGTACCCAGCGGCGAGAGCAACTGATCGAGATCGGCCGCGCGCTCTTCGCGGAACGCGGCTACGAGGGTGCGTCCATTGAAGAGATCGCGCAGCGGGCGCAGGTGTCCAAGCCGGTGGTGTACGAGCACTTCGGTGGTAAGGAAGGTCTCTACGCGGTGGTCGTGGATCGGGAGATGACGATCCTGATGTCGATGGTCACCGAATCCTTGACGCGCAATCGTTCGCGCGTCCGCGTCGAGCGTGCCGCGCTCGCGTTGCTCACGTACATCGAGGAGCGAACCGAGGGTTTCCGCATTCTCGTGCGCGACTCGCCGATGGCGGCCGAGGAGGGCACCTACTCGAGTCTGCTCAACGAGGCCATGCGCCAGGTCGGCCAGCTGCTCACCGGAGACTTCTCACGGCGGGGTCTGAATCCCGAGCTCGCGCCGTTGTATGCGCAGGCGCTGGTGGGCATGGTCGCGACGACGGCCACGTGGTGGCTCGACGAGCGAACCCCCTCGAAGGAAGTGGTGGCAGCTCATCTGGTCAACCTGTGCTGGAACGGTTTGACGCGCCTCGAGGCCGATCCGACGCTCGGAACCGACTGAGCATCGCGTCCGACCGCCTGTTCGCCGCATCGTGTCTGTTTCGGGACCATGGTCACATACGTGCGGTCTGTCCGGTGGTGCTACGGTAACCAAGATGTCGCCCATGCGGATGACATCCAGGTCTGCATGAGGCAGACTGGCCGGTTTCGTACCTGCCGTTGGGTTTACTCGCTCAACTGACACGGTCGTTCGACGAGGAGGCGGAATGGCGCGCCAGGTTCGGGCGGAAGTCACGCGCGAAGCTGTACTCGGTGGAGCAGCGGAAGTGTTCGTACGGCTCGGGTACGCGAATGCGAGCCTCAACGAGATCATCGACGAGGCGGGCGTCACCAAAGGTGCGCTGTACTTCCACTTCGGTTCCAAGGAAGAACTTGCCCGCGGTGTGATCGATGCAGGCTGCGAGCGGTTCGCCGTCGCGGCGCGCAGCAAAATGGAACAGCGCGCACCCGCACTCGAAACCGCCATCGAGGTGTCCGTCCTCAACGCCAGCATGTCCGAATCCGACCGGATCGTACGGGCGATGTTCCGGCTGCTCGTGGAGATCGGCGACTACCACGGCAACGAGGTCGCGCCGTTCGGTTCGTGGTTCGACTCCATGCTCGACCTCATGCAGCGCGCCCACGACGAAGGCGACCTGGAACCCTCGATCGACGTGGAGGGGCTGGCGTATTTCCTCCTGCAGTCTCTGATCGGTGCCCGCACGGTGTCCGCTGCGCTCGACAGGACCGAGCAACTGACCGAGCAGATCGAATCGATGTGGTCGATCCTGCTGCCCGCGCTCGTCCCCGCAGACAAGCTCGGTTATTTCCTGCAGTTCGTCTCGCGACGGTTGCGCGTCTCGTAAGGTCGCGCTGTGAACTTCGGACCCTTCGACGCGAAGCAGGCCCCGAGCGCACTTGCGCGCGTCATCGACGACCTCGGACCGGACACCGCGATCACCTTCTCGGCGGTACCCGCCCTGTTGACCGTCCGGCAGGCAGCGGACGTCCTCGGCAGTTCGCGGCATCACGTCGCACGGTTGATCGACACCGGTGCCCTGCCCGCAGAATTCCACGGCCTGCACCGCCGAGTGTCGCGTGCCGACGTACTGGCCCTCGCCGACAGACAGAGCCGGATCCGCACCGAGGTGCTCGACAGTCTCGCCGAACTGTCACGCCGCGAAGGTCTGTACGACGAGTTCTGACGACTTCGGGAAGGGGGACGGCCGTGCCGGTTCGGGTGGTCTTGGGGGCGACCGCGTTGGTCCGACCACGGGTTCGTGACGTCGCGTTGGCTTTCGCCGAAGACGGCCATTGCCAACCCTTCTGGAGTGACGGAATCATCGCGGAGGTCGACCGCCGGTTGCCTGCGGATCTGTCGCGCGCGACACGGGACTACCTGTTCGCCGAACTCGAGCGCGCATTCCCCGAGGCGCGCGTGACGTGGCCGGCGACCGTGCTGAGGGAAGTGCCGTATGTCGTCGACCCCGCCGAGACGCACATGATGTCGGTGGCGTTGCTCTCCCACGCCGACGCCGTGGTCACCCAGACGCCTTCTCTGGCCGACGCCCTCGAACAGGTCGATGTGGAACCGTGGACCGTCGACGCATTCGTCACGTTCGTTCTCGACGCGGCTCCCGAGGCCGCGCAGCGCACCCTGTTGCGTATGGTGCGTCGCCGCTGGTTGCCACCTCGGCCCGATACGTCCGAGCCCCCTGATACGTCCGAGCCCCCCGATACGTCCGAGGCGCACGCTCCCACCGACGCCGAACTGCTCGGCCGACTCTCGGAATGGGCGGGCCGGGCGCTCGGTGCCAGCAGTGCCGGTCTCCTCGCTGCCTACGCCGACGAGGCGCGGTTCGGGTAGCGCCGGGCCGGCGCCAGGACCTGGCCGTCCGCACTTGTCGCCCCCACGGCATAGACTCGTCACGGTCTTCGTCTCACACCCAGGAGCGCTTTCCTTGTCCGCTGTGTCCCCGGCCGCCACCCCTCTGTCCGGATTGGCGCGGATCGCGCTGGCCGACGACCAGTTCCGCAAGGTCGCCGAACTCGCCGGATCCGCCGAACAAGCGCTGGTCGCGCCGCCCGCCGTACGTCCGTTCGTCGCCGCAGCGCTGGCCGAGAAGGCTCCGCTGCTCGTCGTCACCGCCACCGGTCGCGAGGCCGACGATCTCACCGCCGAGCTTGCGGAGATGCTCGGTGAGTCCGTCGTGCAGTTCCCGTCGTGGGAGACGCTGCCGCACGAGCGGCTGTCGCCGAGCGCCGACACCGTGGGCAAGCGACTGCAGGTGTTGCGCCGGCTGGCGCGGCCCGACGACCGCGACCTGGGCTCCGAGCTGCGCGTCATCGTCGCGACGGTGCGCTCGCTCGTTCAGCCCATGGCCCCAGGCCTCGGTGAGATCGAGCCGGTCACCCTGCGGGTCGGCTCCGAACACGACTTCGACACCCTCGTCGAGCGGCTCGTCGAACTCGCCTATGCGCGCGTCGACATGGTGGGCAAACGCGGCGAGTTCGCCGTCCGCGGCGGCATCCTCGATGTCTTCCCGCCCACCGCCGACCATCCGGTCCGCGTCGACTTCTGGGGCGACGAGGTCACCGAGCTGCGCCCGTTCTCCGTCGCCGATCAGCGCTCGATCACCGACGTCGAGGTGTCCACCGTCATTGCCACTCCCTGCCGGGAACTGTTGCTCACCGAGAGCGTCAAGGAACGTGCGGCGCAGCTTGCGAAGGACAATCCGGCCGACGCCTCGCTCGTCGAGATGCTCGACAAGATGGCGGGAGGCATTCCTGTCGAGGGTATGGAAGCGCTCCTGCCCGTCCTGCAGCCCGGCGAACTGCAACTGCTCACCGATGTGCTGCCGTCCGGCACACATGTGCTGCTGTGCGACCCGGAGAAGGTACGGACCCGCGCGACCGACCTGATGCGCACCGGCCAGGAGTTCCTCGAGGCATCGTGGACGGCCGCATCGATCGGCGGCGCGGCACCGTTGGACGCGAGCAACCTCAAGGGGATCGACGGTAAGCCGATGGACCTCGCGGCGTCGGCGTACCGGTCGCTGCGGCAGGTCCGCGAAACCGCGCAGGCAGGCGGCACCCCGTGGTGGACCCTCTCACCGCTCGCCTCGGGATCCGACACCGAAACGGTACTCGAGGTGCAGTCGGCTCCCGAGGTGCGCGGCTCCGAGGATCTGCTGTCGATGCTGTTCGTGAACCTGCGCGCGCACGTCACCACAGGAGGGCGAGCCGCGATCGTGGTCGCGGGTACCGGCACCGGGCTGCGCATTCTCGAGCGGCTCGAGGAGAACGAGGTCCCCGCGGCCGAGCTCGAACCCGGAGCCGAGCCCGTCCGTGGGCAGGTCGGGGTCATCAAGGGTGCGCTGCACGAGGGGCTCGTCCTTGCAGGCAACGGCGACAACCAGGTGCCGGGCCTGGTCCTCGTCACGGAAGCGGACCTCACGGGTAACCGCGTCACCGCAGCGGAAGGCCGCAAGACTCCGGTCAAGCGTCGTAACCAGGTCGACCCACTGGCACTGACTGCCGGCGACTACGTGGTCCACGATCAGCACGGAATCGGCCGGTTCGTGGAGATGGTCGAACGCACCGTCGGTGGTGCACGCCGTGAATACCTCGTGATCGAGTACGCCGCAAGCAAGCGCGGCCAGCCCGGCGACCGCCTGTTCGTCCCGATGGAATCACTCGATCAGCTCTCCCGCTACGTCGGCGGCGAGTTACCCGCCATCAGCAAGCTCGGCGGGTCCGACTGGGCGAACACGAAACGTAAGGCGCGTAAGGCGGTTCGGGAGATCGCCGGCGAGCTGGTGCGCCTGTACGCGGCGCGTCAGGCCTCGCCCGGCCATCAGTACGGCCCCGACACCCCGTGGCAGAAGGAGATGGAGGACGCCTTCCCCTTCACCGAGACGCAGGACCAGCTCACGGTCATCTCCGAGGTCAAGAACGACATGGAGCGGCCCGTGCCGATGGACCGCGTGGTGATCGGCGACGTCGGCTACGGCAAGACCGAGATCGCCGTGCGCGCGGCATTCAAGGCCGTGCAGGACGGCAAGCAGGTCGCGGTGCTGGTGCCCACGACCCTGCTCGCGCAGCAGCATCTCCAGACGTTCACCGAACGCATGGCGGCGTTCCCCGTGACGGTGAAGGGCTTGAGCCGCTTCACCGATGCCGGCGAATCCAAGGAGGTCCTCGCAGGCATGGCCGACGGTGAGGTCGACATCGTCGTCGGCACCCACCGCCTCCTGCAGACCGGTGTGCGCTGGAAAGACCTCGGCCTCGTCATCGTCGACGAGGAGCAGCGCTTCGGCGTCGAGCACAAGGAACACATCAAGGCACTGCGCACTCACGTCGACGTACTCACCATGTCCGCGACGCCGATCCCGCGCACACTCGAGATGAGTATGGCCGGAATCCGCGAGATGTCGACGATCCTCACTCCGCCGGAGGAGCGGCATCCGATCCTCACGTATGTGGGTGCCTACGCCGACAAGCAGGTGGCGGCGGCGATCCGCCGCGAGTTGCTGCGCGATGGTCAGGTCTTCTACGTGCACAACCGGGTCAGTTCGATCGAGAAGGCCGCCAAGAAGATTCGCGAACTCGTCCCCGAGGCGCGGGTCGTGGTGGCGCACGGGCAGATGAACGAGGACACCCTCGAGAAGACCGTGCAGGGATTCTGGGAACGCGAATACGACGTGCTGGTGTGTACGACGATCGTCGAGACCGGTCTCGACATCTCCAACGCCAATACTCTCATCGTCGAGCGTGCCGACGCGCTCGGCCTGTCGCAACTGCACCAGTTGCGCGGGCGGGTGGGGCGTTCACGCGAGCGCGGCTACGCGTACTTCCTCTACCCGCCCGAGAAGCCGCTCACCGAAACGGCGTACGACCGGCTCGCGACGATCTCGCAGAACTCCGATCTCGGAGCCGGTATGGCGGTCGCGATGAAGGACCTCGAGATCCGCGGCGCCGGAAACGTACTGGGTGCCGAGCAGTCCGGCCACGTCGCGGGTGTCGGCTTCGACCTGTACGTGCGGCTCGTCGGTGAGGCAGTCGAGGCCTTCCGTGCCGCCGCCGACGGCACGCCGATCACGACGGACGAGGCGCCGAAGGAGGTGCGGGTCGATCTTCCTGTCGACGCACACATCCCCGCCGACTACGTCACCTCCGACCGCCTGCGGCTCGAGGCGTATCGGAAACTCGCCGCCGCCACCGACGACGCAGCCATCAGTGCGGTCATCGACGAACTCGTCGACCGTTACGGTCCGCTGCCCGAGGAGGTGCGCCGACTCGTCTCGGTCGCGAAGTTGCGGTTGCTCGCGCGTGAGTACGGCCTCGAGGAAGTGGCGGTCACCGGTACACAATTGAAGATCTCTCCGATGGAGCTTCCGGACTCGAAGCAGATGCGACTCAAGCGCCTCTACCCGACGGCGCAGTACCGTGCCACCAGTGGCACCGTTCAGTTGCCGCTGCCGCGGACCGGGGGAATCGCGTCCGACCGCGTGCGCGACGTCGAACTGCTCCAGTTCATCGCCGATTTCCTGCTGGCGATGGACGGGAAGCCGCAGGGGTCGGTGGATTTGCGGGTCGAGTCCGGGGCGCAGGTCTGAGCCGGCGATGACGGACAGGGGAGACGCGCTGAGCAGAGCCGCCGAGGTGATGGACAGGCTCTGGTCCTTCGGTGGTTGGGAAGTCACTCAGACACATGAGAGTCTGAGGCGGTATCTGGTCGAGGAGACCTATGAGGTTCTCGACGCCATCGACTCCGGTGATCCCGACTCCCTGCGTGAAGAACTCGGAGACCTGTTGTTGCAGGTGCTGTTCCACTCACGGATCGCGGAAGCTTCGGGACGGTTCAGCGTCGATGATGTGGCCGCGACACTCGTCGCGAAGCTGGCTGCGCGCAGCCCTCATCTGACCAACGGACACACCGGTCCGCTCGACGTCGCCGAACAGGAAGCGGCATGGGAGGCGGCGAAGGCGGTGGAGAAATCGCGACCGTCGTGCCTCGATGGCATCGCCATGGCGCAGCCGGCTCTGGCACTGGCCGACAAGGTGCTCGAGCGGGCGCGACGGGCAGGGGTGCCGGACGATCTCGTGCCGGATGGTCTCAGGTGTGTCCGCGTCGGCGAGTCCGGCGACACGGAGGCGTCGTTTCGCGGCGTGGTTCTGGATTTCGCCGCTGCGATCCGTGCGGCCGAGAAGTCTGCGGCGGGCGGTGACGATCAGGGCACTCCCCTCCTCGATGCGGAGGCGTGGCGCCGCCACTGGCGTCGCTGAGTTCAGGGCCGGCGACCTCGCGCCTCTTCGGGCGAAGAAGCTCAAGGAATATTTATCGCTTTAAAACAAACCTGGATGCTGTTTTATGCCTTACTATCGTACTCACGACAGGTTAACTACCGGGTAGGCAAACTCCTGGCAACGAATGTCGGGTTCGGACAAGCGGGATATGCCACACGCGCCGAAGTGCGCCGTGCCCAGAGAGCAGATCGGAGTCCAGCATGACCCAGGTACGCCCGCCCAATGGCCTCGCGACCGGAGCATCACCCGCACGGATGGTCGACCCAACCGAACATTTCCGGCCGGGAAGCCCCACACGACCCTCCGGCGGCATCGCAGACAGTGCACGCCACGACGGTGCACACTACGACAGGGCCGACACCGCTGTCCCCACGCAGACGCCCACCGTCAGTTTGATCATCCCGGTCAGGAACGAAGGACGGAACATCGCCTGGGTGCTCGAGCAGATCGCCGACGAGATCAGCGAGATCATCCTGGTGGACGGGAACTCGACCGACTCGACTCTCATCACCGCCAACAGTTGCCGACCGGACATCAAGGTCGTGCCCCAGGAAGGAACCGGCAAGGGCAGCGCGCTCAGAACCGGATTCCTGGCCGCGACCGGCGACATCATCGTGATGATGGATGCCGACGGAAGCATGGCGCCCCAGGAGATCCGGCACTATCTGCACTTCCTCAACAACGGATACGACTTCGTCAAGGGGTCACGGTTCATCGTGGGTGGCGGTTCACTCGACATCACTCCCTTCCGTCGCCTCGGCAACCGCTTCCTACTGACCGTCTTCAACACCCTCTACGACGCCGAACTCACCGACCTGTGTTACGGCTTCTGCGCATTCCATCGTCGCTACCTGGAGCTGTTGTCCCTCTCCGCGTCGGGTTTCGAGATCGAGGCCGAAATGGTGGTGCACGCGATGCAGGGTGGTCTGCGGGTCGTGGAAGTACCGAGCCTGGAAATGCCGCGGCGGTCCGGAAAATCGAACCTCCACGCGGTCCGTGACGGCATCAGGGTGCTGCGCACCGTCCTCCGCGGACACAAGTCCGGGATGTCCGGCTACCTCGCCCAGGCCCTGTCCCACGGCGGCGCCCCCGAACTCGCGAAAGAATGAACCGTGCGGACACTGGTCACCGGTGCCGCAGGGTTCATCGGGTCCGCACTGGTCGACAGACTCCTCGCCGAGGGTCACCACGTGGTCGGAGTCGACGATCTCAGTTCGGGCACCACCGCAAATCTCGACGATGTCATGATCCGAAGGGATCCGAACGCGGGTCGATTCAGCCTGGTGCAGCGTGACATTCGGACACCCGAGCTGATCGGCATCGTGGCCGGAGCGAATCCGGAAGTCGTATTCCACCTCGCCGCCCAGACGGACCCCGCAGTGTCATTCTCCGATCCGCAACTCGATGCCCGCATCAACGTGCTCGGAACGATCAATCTCTGCGAAGCGAGTCGGCGGGCCGGAGTGCACAGAGTGGTCTACGCAGCATCGGGCCGTCCGGTTCCGTGGCCCGGCAGATTCGCCGTCGGGTGCAGCACCACGAGACTCGTATCCGACATGGAGAACTCTTGGGTCGCTCCACGATCACCCTACGAAGCGGCGAAACTCGCGGGCGAAGTCTATCTGAGCGCATATGCGGAGATGTACGGGCTGGCACCGATCTGCCTGGCGTTCGCCGACGTCTACGATCCGGGCGAGGAAGACGGTGGACAAGCCGATCTCACCCGGGACCGCATCTGCGTCGCCGACGCCGTCGAGGCACTCGTCCGCGCCGGCCGGGCCCCCGTCTCGGTCACGGGCACCTACTACATCGGAGCCGGTGCGAGCCAGCAGATCGCCACAGATGTGGGCGGGGACCTCGGGTGGACTGCGGCGGTCGGCCTGCACCCGGAGGGAGAGGAAGTCCGTCGTGCTTCGTGACACCCCCGGGCGCGTCCGCGCGGTGATCAGGACGCCGCGAGGAGCAGTGCGTCTCGAACACCGCCTCCTTGCCGCAGCGGTGACGGCACTCGGGGGAGTGGCAGTCGCCGTGAACCTTCCCGATCCTTCAGGATTTTCGGGTCGACTGTGGGTGGTGTCGTTCGTCGTTGCGGCACCGCTGATCGCGATCGCCCGGCTGCTGCCCGGCGTCAACGCCGTACTCGCTCTCGTCGTCGGCGCCGCCGGTGCCCTCGTCATCAACGTTCTGGTCGTGCAGACGATGTTGTCGGCCGATACGTGGTCGCCTCGCGCAGGCGTGGTCGCAGTGGGCCTCGTCGCGGCCCTGGTGTGGCTGGTGCCGAACGACCGGAACTCGCTTCCACACACGAAGGGCCAAGTTTCATGACCGCCGCAACACCTCCGCGCAGCATGACCATGGACGTGGTGATCTGCGCATACACTCTCGAGCGCTGGGACGACACCCTCGCTGCCGTCGAATCGGTGCGGAATCAGACGACGCCACCGCAGGAAATCGTCCTCGTCGTCGACCACAATCCCGATCTGTACGAACGTTTCCGGGCTGCCCTGCCCGACGTGACCGTCGTCGAGAACCGGAAGCAACGTGGATTGTCCGGTGGCAAGGACACCGGCGTCGACGTCACCACCAGCGACGTGGTGGCCTTCTTGGATGACGACGCAGTGGCTCACCCCGACTGGCTCAGGCACTTCCGTGCCGCCTACATCGACGAGAACATCGTCGGCGTCGGAGGCACCACCCTGCCGGCCTGGGAATCCGAGCGGCCCCGGTGGTTTCCGGAAGAGTTCGATTGGGTTCTGGGTTGTACGTTCACCGGACGCGAGCCGGGGGTAGTCCGGAACCTACTGGGCGGCAACGCCTCCTTCCGTCGTGAGGTCTTCTCGGTGGCAGGGGGATTCCCCAGCCACATCGGCCGTACCTCGGAGCAGAGACGACCGCTGGGGTGCGAAGAGACGGAGTTCTGCATCCGGGTTCGCCAACATCGACCCGAATGGACTTTCGTCTTCGAGCCACAGTCGGTGATCTGGCATCGCGTACCGGCGGCGCGGGAGACCTTCTCCTACTTCCGCTCCCGCTGTTTCGCCGAAGGGCTGTCCAAGGCTGCCGTGACGCGCAGCGTGGGTGTCACGGATGGACTCTCGGCCGAGAGGAGTTACACCACTCGCACACTCACCCGAGGAATGGTGCGTGGGATAGGGGAGGCACTCCGCGGAGAACGAGCCGGGATCGAGCGATCGTACGCCATCTCGGTCGGATTGCTCGCCGCAGCAGCGGGTTATGCGCGCGGCGGTGTACCGCTCCGTCGGCGACCGGCAACGACGGAAGCATCATGAACGAGGGCATCATGAACGAGTCGATTCCGGTGCTCATGTACCACTCGGTGTCGGAGAATCCCACCGCCGCGACACGTCGTCTCTCCGTCGATCCCGGCGCGCTCGATCGGCAGGTCACCTTCCTCGCGCAGAACGGCTACACCGGGCTGACCTTCTCCCACCTCGCGGATGCACTGGTGAACGGCAAGCCCTTGCCGGAGAAACCGGTGGTGCTCACATTCGACGACGGATACGCGGACTTCGCTCAGGTCGCATGGCCGATCCTCCGGAGCCACGACTTTCCGGCGACCGTGTTCGTCACGAGCGGCTGGATCGACGACGCCGGCTCTCACGCTGCCGGGCATCCACTGGGGCCGATGCTGAACTGGGCGCAGGTCCGGGAACTCGCCGCGGCGGGAGTCGAAATCGGGGCCCACAGTCACAGCCACGCCCAACTCGATCAGTGCGCGGATGCTGCGCTGTGCGAAGAACTTCGGATCGGCAGGATCCTTCTCGAAGACTGTGTCGGCACTCCGGTCCGCTCACTGGCGTACCCCTTCGGCTACTCGACTCCCCGGGTGCGTGTCGCTGCCAGAGCCGCGGGCTATCGGTGTGCCGCGTCCGTGCGGAACATTCGCGCCACCGCCTCCGGCGACCCGTTCATGATCCCGCGGCTGACCATCCGCCGGAGCACCGACGACAACGACTTCGCGTCGATCATGAGCGGCGACAAGCGCTTCTACCTGCGGGACCGCGTGCTGACGGCGGGATACGCGACCGTGCGCGGCGCCCGGCGCGCAGGCAAACGGGTCGTACAGCATGGCTGAGACCGCGATCTCGATCGACGCCGCCGAGGACGGTCCCGCAGGTGGCCGTCGCGGGGGCGATCGGCCGGTCAGCGGTCGGGGTAACGGTTCGCTCTTCCTGCGGAACACCTACGCACTGGTCCTCAACACCGGAATCACCGGCGCACTCGGTCTGGGGTACTGGATCCTCGCCGCGCACTACTACGACGATTCCGACGTCGGTCGCGGATCTGCCGCGATCTCTGCGCTGATGCTGTTGACCGGACTGGTGTCGGCCAACTTCGCGGGCACGCTGAACCGCTTCATACCGAAGACCGGAAAGCGCACCGTCCACGTCGTCGTGTTCGTCTATCTCCTCACCTCCGGCGTGGTGGCCGTCCTTGCCGTGGCGCTGCTCTTCACACTGGACCTTCTCGGGGGGCCGGCCTACGACATCCTTCGTGAGCCGAACATGCGCCTGTGGTTCATCTCCGCGGCGGTGGTCGCGAGCATCATCACGGTGCAGGACAGTGTCCTGACCGGGCTGCGGGTAGCCGTCTGGGTGCCCGTGTGGAACGCGGCGTTCGCCGTCGTCAAGCTGTGTCTGCTCGTATTGCTGGCCGAATCGATGCCCCGCACGGGAGTGTTCTTCTCCTGGATCATTTCCATGTTCATCGTTGTGTTCCCGGTGAACCTGCTGATCTTCGGCAGACTCCTGCCTCGGTATGTGCGCACGTCGACGCACGACGTCGCGGTGCGAGCCGCACAGGTCGGCCGGTTCTTCGCCGCCGACTACTTCGGTGCGCTGCTCCAGTACGGAACGATCTTCCTCGTCCCAGTCCTGGTGGCGCTGCGGGTTGCTCCGCATACGTACGCGTATTTCTTCCTGGCCTGGGCCATCGCCAACATGATGAATCTCGTCGCGGTCAACACAGCAGTGTCCCTCGCAGTGGAAGGGGTCTGCGCCCCTTCTCGTTTGGCCGACTACTGTCGTGCCGCGCTCACCAGGACCCTGGGTCTCCTCGTCGTCGGCTTCGTCGTGGTCGGCCTCGCGGCTCCGTACGCCATGGGACTGCTCGGTGACGGATACCTCGACGCGGTGCCACTGCTGCAATTGCTGGCCCTCGCCAGCCTGTCCAGCGCGGTGGTGGACATCTACCTCGGCACGCTTCGGGCACGGACCCGCAGCCGGCGGATCATCGTCGTTCAGTCGCTTCGGGCCACGGCCGTACTGGGCCTGGTCGTCCTCCTACAGCAGTACCACCAGGTGTTCGCGCAGTTCGGCGATCCGAGACTCACCGCCGTGGGGGTTGCGGTGCTGCTCGGTCAATTCGTCGCGATGCTGGCAGTACTTCCGGATCTCGGGAAGCTCCTGCGGTGGCGCCCACAGCCCGCCCCTCAGATCGAGACATACGAGGAGTCCGTATGTCCCTGATCGACGCAGACAAGCGCCTGCCGGATCCGGCGGAGGCCGCTCCACGGACCCCCGAGATCGGAGTGCGGCTGTCGCTGCCGCCGAACCGTCGGCAGCGTCTGTCCGTGGTGATCCTCTGTATCGCGCCCATCGCGGCGGTCGTGCTCTACCTCGGCGGGCTGCGCGGCGTCGATCTCGAAGCAATGACCGGACTCGGGTTGATCTCGGTGCTGACGGTATCGACCCTGCTCGGACCGGGCCTCCTCGTCCTCGGCTTCATCGGGACGTTGTCGCTGGCTCGGCCGTACATCTGGCTACTCGGCATCCACCTGGTCCTGCTCGTGCTCATGTTGCACGGCATCACCCTGCTGCTGGAGGCGGAGCCACGATTCCCGATCAGCTGGGTTCACATCGGCTTCGTCGAATACATCGCCCGAACCGGGACCACGGCACCGGACCTCGACGCCCGATGGTCCTGGCCGGGCTTCTTCGCGCTCGCCGCGTTCTGGGGCGGCTCGGGGGACCTGGCGGCCCTGCACGCCGCTGTGTCCGTTGCCTCGGTGGTCACCAACCTGCTGTATCTCGTCGCACTCGGGTTGCTGATGAGCCCGCTCCGGATGTCATGGCAGGCGAAGTGGCTGGCGGCGATGTTCTTCTGCCTACTCAACTGGATCGGGCAGGACTACTTCTCGCCGCAGGGCTTCGCGCTGCTGCTCTACCTGCTCTTCGTGGGTTTTCTCGTCATCTGGTTCCGGACGCCCCATTCACCGTCGGGGGATGTGCCGTGGCCGTTGCGCCCTCGAAGCAGGCTGTGGCGATGGCTCTGGGGTGACGCCTCGCGCGGTGAGTTGCCGCCGAGGAACGCCGCCCGGTCTGAACGTGTCGTGGTCCTCGCCGTCGTGGTGGGTCTGTTCGCCGCAGCCACCGTCTGCCACCAGCTGACCCCCTTCGCGATGATCATGAGTGTCACCGGATTGGTCGTCGCGCGGCGATGCGCACTCAGGGGGCTCCCCGTGCTGCTCGTCGTGATCGTCGTCGCCTGGATCAGCTATATGACCCAGGCGTATTGGGGTGGTCACTTCGGTGAGGTGATGAGCGGAGTCGGAGACGTCGGGTCGACGGTGTCCGCGAACATCTCGGCTCGGGCGGGCCTCGGAAACCCCGAACACCAATGGGTGGTGCGCGCTCGGATGCTCACCACCATCCTGGTTTTCGTGATCGCCGGAGTGGGCCTGCTCCGACGGCGCCGGGGTGGGATCGAGGACCGTGTGCTCCTCGTCCTGATCGCCGCTCCGATCGGCTTGGCTTTCATGCAGAGCTACGGCGGCGAAATGGCGCTGCGTGTCTACCTGTTCGCACTTGCCCCCGCTTCGGTGCTCGTCGCGCTCGCGCTGTTTCCTCGCCCGGTGTCGAGGCCGTCGCTCCTCGCGCGGTGCGCGGCCGGCGTCCTCGGACTGGTCATGCTCTTCTCCTTCTTCATCACCCGATACGGCAACGAGCCGTTCGAGCGGATCGACAGCGGTGCGGTGAGCGCGGTGGGCTCGATCTACGACCGGACCGCCGACGACGACGTGCGCTTCCTCTACGTCACCGCAGTCCCCGAGCTCAACTCCACACCGTTCATGCCGCTCGGCTACCGTGACGTGGAACGCGTCCACTGGTCGAACACGATGGCGCCGCTCGATCCGGACGATGTGACGGGCGTGCTGGAGGCCCTCCGCGAAAAGGGACCGGACACCTACCTGATCACCACGCGAAACCAAGAGTCGTTCGTCGAGCTCGGCCAGGGATATCCCCTGGGCTGGGGCGACGAGTTCCGCGACGCGCTCGCCGCCGCGCCCGGGCTCCGGGCGGTCGTCGAGAACCAGGACGCCACGGTCTACTCACTGGACTGGCCTCCGGAGGCCGAAGCCGACCACAAGGAGTTGATGTCCACCGGAGTGCAGGTGTGGCTCACGCCGTGGACCGGCGTCGGCGTGGCGTTCCTGGTGCTGCTGGTGGGCACCTTGGGCGTGCGTGAGGCATGGCGCCTTCGCCTCGTCCCCGACGAATACAGACGTCTGCGTCCACTCACATTCGCCGTAGTGCCGCTGCTCATCGGATTCGTGCTCGTTGTCCTCGAGCGTTTCGTCATGTTGACGTCATGACGAAGAAGGAGCGAATCGCCCCGCAACCGAAATCCATAGATAACGAGGAAACCATGTCTCACAACACTCTTTCCGAACCCGGTGTCGCTCCCGCCGACATCGATATCGCCGGTGACGTGGTGACGGACTTCGTCGCCGCGGCGCAGGATCTACCCGGACATGCGGCCCTCGTGCACAACGGGTCCGTGATCACCTACGGGGACCTCGCCGAGCGGGTCCGCTCCACCGCAACAAGGTACCGCGCGACCGGACCGGGCACACACAGGGGATCCGGCCGGATCGGTGCGGTCGTGTCGCACGCACCCACCGTGGTGGAGCACCTGCTCGGAATTCTGCAGGCCGGTGCCACCTACTGCCCGATCGACTCGGCTCTTCCCTCGGGTCGCAAGCGCTCACTCGCCACGGCACTCGGAGTGGAGCACGTGATCGACACCGACCGAGACACCTGGGAGTCGGACACCCTGCGGATCGGCACGTTCGGCAACCCGGTCGCAGTGGACGGCGATCTTCCGCATCTGTCTTGGCACCCGGACGATCCCGCGTATGTGCTGTGTACGTCGGGTTCCACCGGAGCGCCGAAGCCGGTCGCGATCTCACGGCATGCGTTGACCGTCACGGTGCGCGCGTTGCGCGACCTCTTCGACCTCACCCCCGACGATCGCGTGCTGCAATTCGCCTCTCTCGGCTGGGACACCTGCCTGGAGGAGATGTTGCCCGCGTTGATCGCCGGCGCAACCGTGGTGTTCGACGATGCAGCCCACAGGGGATCGTTCCGGCCCTTCGTTCGGATGCTCGCCGAGCAGGAGATCACGATGATCGACCTGCCGACCGCGTACTGGCACGAGTTCGTGCTCTACCTGCACGAAGAGCAGATCGGTCTGCCGGACAGCCTCCGATTGGTGGTCATCGGCGGTGAGCGTGTCGATCCGACCCGATTGCGGCAGTGGCGCGACCTACCCGTCGGGAACGTCGTGTTGCTCAACACCTACGGGTGCACGGAGACGACGATGGTGACCCACGCGGTACAGCTGAGCGGACCGGGCACCGAACCGGAGGTTGCGGCACTCGACACCGACGCGCCGCTCGGGCGCCCTCTACCTCACGTGCATGATCATGTCACCGAGGACGGTGAACTCCTGGTATCCGGTCCCTCGCTGGCCACCGGATACCAGGGGATGCCGGAGCATACGGTGGCGGGGTTTCCCGTCGCTGATCACGGAACGGGGCCCACCCGATGGTTCCGTACGGGCGACCTCGCCACCCGCAGCGACACGGGGCTGGTGTTCTCGCGAGGCCGCATCGACGACCAACTGAAAGTGCTCGGCGTCCGGGTGCATCCGGCGGAGGTCGAGGCGCAGTTGAACACCCATCCCGCCGTGGCGGGCGCTGTGGTGGTCGGGGAACTGCTGCTCGGACGAATGTCGCTGACCGCCTATGTGGTTCCGGCAGGGGACACGACTCCGACCCCGGTCGAGTTGAAGCGTTTCCTGCGCGAGCGGCTGCCGAGCCAATTCGTCCCTGCCCGAATCCATTTCGTTTCCCGACTGGAATACACGGCCAGCGGGAAGATCGATCGGTCGGCGACTCAGCGTGCCGCACTGAACTATGAGATCAAAGGAGAAGAACGATGAGTGCCGACCACATTGTCCAGATCTTCCGCCGAGTCCTCGAGACGCCTGACGTGCATGCCCGATCCGACTTCTTCGAACTCGGAGGAGATTCGCTTCTGGCTACCCGGGTGCTCAGTGCGATTGCCCGCGATTTCGGCATCGAATTGCCGTACGACGACTTCCTCGAGGATCCCTCGGCGGAAGGGCTGTTCGCCAAAGTGACTGCGGTGGCGCCATGAACGGGCTGCGCATGCGAGTCGTCGTGGTGGGTGCGGGGCTGGCCGGGCTGACCGCCGCGGTCGATCTGGTGGCGGCGGGCGCGGACGTCACGGTCCTGGAGGCACGGGATCGTGTGGGTGGCCGGATGCACGGCATTCCGGTGTCCGAGAGTGTCTCGGCAGATGGTGGTGCCGCCTATCTGGGTGTGCGGCACACCGAGCTTCTCGCGCAGCTGCGCGAATACGGACTCGGCCTGGCGTCCACCGAGATGACGGGGGAGAGCACGTTCCTGATGTCGGGTCAGCGCACGACCACCGCGGGCCGGGTGCCCCCACTGGGTGCTGTGGCACTCGGTGATCTGTTCGATCGGCTCGACGACGTCGTCAAGTCCGTGCGCACCGATGCGCCGTGGCTGAGCCCGGACGCCGAACGCCTCGACCGGACCTCGGTTACAGACTGGGCGGCCGAGGAGATCCATCATCCGGACGCGCAGACGTTCCTTCCGTTGTTCCTCGGCGAGATGATGGCAGCGGACCCCGCGTCGATCTCCGTCCTGCACATGGCTTTCTACCTGTCGTCCGGCGGCGGGATTCGCTACCTCAACGCGTTCGAGGGTGGGGCACAGCAATGGCGGGTCGACGGAGGTTCGCACCTCCTGTGCGAGGCACTCGCCGACCGACTCGGTGACCGAGTGCGGTTGGGTCGTCCGGTCCGCGCAATCGACCAGGGCGGGGACAAGGTCGTGGTGGACTGTGGTCCGGACGGTGAAGGGGTGTCGACGGCGTATCGGGCCGACCGTGTCGTGGTGGCCGTCCCACCTCTGCTCGCCCAGCAGATCGAGTTCCGGCCCGGCCTGCCCGCGCCGCGAGCGACGTCGGCCACCGGCCGCGGGTGTGCCGTGAAAGTGCACCTGAGCTACCCGGCGCCGATGTGGCGTGAGAGTGGCCTGTCGGGCTGGTCCGTCAGTGCGGAGGGTCCGTTGCTGTCTACCGTCGACGATTCCCCTACGGACGAATCTGTCGGTGTACTCACCGGATTCGTCACGGGTGCCGCGGCATCGACCTTTTCCGCACTGCCGGAAGAGGCGCAGATAGAGGCGGCATCGGCCCACACTCGCCGGCTGTTCCCGCAACTGCCGTCGCCATTGCAGTGCACGGTGACCGATTGGCTGTCCGAAACCTACAGCAGAGGCTGCTACGCCGCGCTGTTCGGCCCGGGCGATTGGGTGCGGCTCGGACCGAGCCTGACCGAGCCCCATGGCCGAGTGCACTGGGCAGGCACCGAAACGAGCCTGGAGTTCTTCGGGCTCATGGAAGGGGCGATCCGGTCCGGCCGACGTGTCGCTGCCGAATTGATCTCGACCGGAATCCCGGAGACCGATTCGAGGAAGGTTGCATCACGATGACCACGTACATCGAACCCGAGAAGACCGCATTCGCCTACGCCACCGACCAGCCGTACACGTATGTGCGCAAGCAATTGACAGAGCCGGACTGGCGACGATTCCCGGGGTGGGCGGCCGTCACCGAGTCCGAGTGGCGCGATGCGCAATGGCAGCGCGCACACTCCGTCAAGAACATCGTGCAGCTGCGCGCGGTGATGGGTGACCTGCTCGACGAACAGTTCTACGCCGACCTCGCTGCTGATCAGCAGGAGCAGGCGACGATGTCGATGCTGTTACCGCCTCAGATGCTGAACACCATGACCCCGCTGAGCGCGAAACGCCGCGGATTCACCGAGGCCTTCTATGCCGATCCGATTCGTCGCTACATGTTGCCTGTGCTCAGCGATCGCGACCCCGAATGGACCTCACATCCGTACGCCGAGCGGGATTCGTTGCACGAGAGTGATATGTGGGCAACGGAGGGCCTGACCCATCGGTACCCGACCAAGGTTCTTGCCGAGCTGTTGTCGACCTGTCCGCAATACTGCGGTCATTGCACACGGATGGATCTCGTCGGTAATTCCACACCGACGGTCGGTAAGGCGAAGCTGGATCTGCGGCCCGCCGACCGGCAGGAGCGGATGCTCGACTACTTGCGCGCCACACCGTCTGTGCGAGATGTGGTGGTCTCCGGTGGCGATGTAGCGAACCTGCCCTGGCCGCGGTTGGAAGCCTTCGTCACGGAACTGCTCGAGATCGACACCATTCGCGATATCCGCCTGGCGTCGAAGGCGCTGGCAGGGTTGCCGCAGCACTGGCTGCAGGACAAGGTGGTCGACGGAGTGGCCCGCGTGGCGCGCACCGCCGCGGATCGAGGCGTCAACCTGGCATTGCACACTCACATCAACCACGTGCAGTCGGTGACTCCGCTGGTCGCGGAGGCAACGCGGGCGCTGCTCGACGCCGGTCTGCGGGATGTGCGTAATCAGGGAGTGCTGCTGCGCGGGGTGAATGCCACCACCACCGACCTGCTCGACCTGTGCTTCGCCTTGCAGGGCGAAGCGAACATCCTGCCGTACTACTTCTACATGTGCGACATGATTCCCAACGCCGAGCACTGGAGGGTCGCGCTGTGGGAGGCGCAGCAACTGCAGCAGGAGATGATGGGTTACCTACCGGGATTCGCGACGCCGCGAATCGTGTGCGATGTACCGTTCGTCGGTAAGCGATGGGTTCACCAGGTGGTCTACTACGACCGGATCCGCGGTATCTCGCACTGGAGCAAGAATTATCGTACCGGGTTGGACGGCAGAGATATCGACGCGTTGAACCGGGTCTATCCCTACTACGACCCGATCGACACGCTCCCCGTGTCCGGACAGAAGTGGTGGCGGAATGCGTGCACCGTTCCCTGCGACATTTCCGGAACGGTCTCAGCGCCATGACTGTCGAGCTGACCCCGATCACCGATGCCGACCTCTCGTCGGTGGCGGAGTTCCTTCGCCTCAATCACAATGACCGAGTTCCCTGGGAGTCCGCCTGCTCGACGGTGCCGTGGGAGGTGGCCGCTCCCAATCACGGATTCATGCTGCGCGACGGGCCGAAGGTCGTCGGCACATTGCTGGCTCTCTACTCGCAGCGACGGGTCGAGGGGCGAGTGGAGCGGTTCTGCAACATGGGATCGTGGTGTGTGCTGTCCGAGTACCGATCGCGCAGTATGTCGTTGCTCGACGCAATGCTGGCCCAGGACGGGTACCACTTCACCGTGCTGTCTCCCGACGACGGGCCTCGGGAGATATTGGCCTGGCGTAGGTTCCGTTTTCTCGATACGTCCGCGGCGCTCGTTCCCCACTTCCCGTGGCCGGCCCCGTTCTCGCGAACGAGGGTCAGTTCCGATCCGCGGATCATCGAGCGCACGCTCACCGGTGCAGAGCTCGGGCTCTATCGCGATCACGCACAGGCGCTTGCCGCGTGTCACCTGGTGGTGATCCGGGGCGGGGAGTCCTGCTACGTCATGTACCGGAAATGTCGGTACAAGGGCGTACCGGTATTTGCCATTGCTCTGCACGTGAGCAACCCGGACCTGTTCCATCGTGCCCTGATGCCGGTGACGCGGCACCTGCTGGTGCGGCACGGACTTGTGGCGACGCTTGCCGAGCTGCGGACGATCGAGCGCAGGCCACGGCTGTCGTTCGAATTGGACAGCTGGCCCAAGATGTACCGCAGTACCGACCTGGAGCCTGCGCAGATCGACGACCTCTACAGCGAACTCGTGTGCATACCTTGGTAGTTCGGGTGCGCAAAGCGCACGAGGAGAAGGGAATCGGAGAGCCATGATCGAGATTCTGACGGGTGTGATCCTGATAGCCGCGATTGCCGTGGGCGCTGTCTTTCTCGCCTTGACCGCAGTCGTCGTCGCGTTGCTCCTGGGCCTTCGCGCACGGATCCCGCAGGGCGTCTTCAAGAACTCGGCGCACGGGTCGACGCATGTATGACAGTGAGGACGCGGGACCATGACGCACCACTGTCTAGTGGTGCCGGGCGGGCGGCGAGGGCACCGACGATGTGCCGTCATCCGGTTGCCCGCGGTCATTGCCGTGGCTGCGTTGACGCTGGCTGTGTACCTGGTGTCCCCCGAAATACTTCTATCCAGCCGGGCAGGCGACAGCGAGACGCCCGGCTGGGGCTTCACCCACACGCAGTTCAGTGCGGACGACGGTGAACCCGCTGCGGTCGCCACCGCCGAGGCTGCGATCGGGTCGGTGCCGATGGTGCAGGCCCAGGCCATCATGGGCTGGGGTGTGGACAATCCCGAGCCGTCACCCGGCGTGTACGACTTCCGCAGTCTCGACCGTCGGATGAGCTTCATTCGCCACAGTGGCGGCACTCCGGTGATCGTGCTGTGCTGCGCCCCGGATTGGATGAAGGGTGGCGAGCGAGGGGAGACGGACTGGGATCGGCTCGAAGCCGCTCCGTATCCCGAGCATTTCGCCGACTTCGCAGCACTGAGTGCCACTGTGGCCAGGCGCTATCCGTACGTGCGCCATTTCCTTGTCTGGAACGAGTTCAAGGGATTCTTCGACGACGAACTCAATCGGTGGGATGCCGAGGGGTACACCCACCTCTACAACGCCGTGTACGACGCGGTGAAGGCGGTGGATCCGGCCAATCAGGTGGGCGGACCGTATGTCGAGTTCGCGAGCAAGGCGCCCGGTTCGCCCGGTACTTCTTCGGAGTTGCAGGGGGCGTGGGGAGCGGTGGATCAGAGGTACCTCGACGCGTTCACCTTCTGGAACCAGCACCGGGACGGCGCCGATTTCGTCGCCGTCGACGCGCACGCGACCACGGCGCAGGGGGCGCCGGACGAGTTCACTGCTGTTCAGAAGTTCGCCGCGGTCGACACGTGGCTCCGTAAGCAGGTCGATCTGCCGATCTGGTGGCCGGAGTGGTACGTCGAGCCGACGCAACCGGGCTGGTCCTGGGACCACCAGGTCGCGCTGAGGATCGCGGCGATGATCGAATTCGCGAGCAGTGGCGCGGACACCGTCCTGTACTGGAGCCCACGACCGCAGGGACAGGAGTGCGCGTCCTGCCTGTGGACGGACACCTGGGCCAGAGACGGCGGTCGGCCGCTGCCGTTTCTGGACGTTCTCCAGCGTTTCGTCCGGTGGTTCCCACCGACCGTCGATCGGCAGAAGCTGGAACTGGGGAGTGGAGTGGTCGCGCTCGAATCCCACCTTGCGCGCGTGATCGTCAATACCACCGACCAGCGGACCACTGTCGCCGTCGACGGCCGGCAGATCGTGATGTCGGCCTACGAGACCCGGTGGTTGACGGCCACCCGGGCGTGGGCCGGTGCTGCCGGGCAGCGTTAGGAAACCGTTTCCTGTGCTCGGCGCCAGAAGCTGATCTTGGTGTTTGGCAATGATGAGAAAAAAATCTTCAAGTTGGTTTTCGTGAATGTTTGAAACCGGCAGATTTTGCACCTAGTCTCAAAGCGTCCGGTATTGCGTGCGAGGGGTCGGGCAGCGCGCGCACGGGGAGGAAGTTCGTGCTGCATGGAGGTACACCCGATGCCGTTTCGATTGATCGATCGTGAAGAAACCCTCGTTGCAGGCCTGCCGGTGAGAAGTCCACGACGGGCGCTCGGCAAAGTGCGTGACCCGCATCTGGAGAAGGCGTGGTTCGCAGTCCTGAACGGGCAGACTTCGGGGCCACTCGCGTCGACCTACACGGATTACGCCGAGGAGGTCGGTTCCTATTACATTCAGACAGTCGGGTACTGCTGCGAATCGCTCGACGACGTGCCTCCCGGTTATATGGTCTCCCGCCTACCTGCGGGAACGTACGCAAAGTTCTCTGTGACGGGCGACGATTTCGCCGAGATCTTCTCCCAGTTGTGGGAAGAGATCTGGGAGGCGGAGCGTCGTGGTGAGATCGAGCGGACGTTCACCGGCGATTTCGAATACTATCCGCATGCGTTCGGGGTCGATCTCTACGTGGCAGTGCAATCCACGAAGTGCGGTGAACTGCAATGACATTCGCCATTGTCAAGGTCAGCCCATACCGGGTCGGTGGGCTTGTGGTGCCGGGGGCTGCGCCCGGGGTACTCGGCCGTGCCGCAGACCTGATGACCTTCACCCTGGAGCGACTCCGAGACCGTGGTGTCCGGGACGTGACGGTGGCCTACGTCCGACACCCCGAAGCAGGATGGTCCGCCGTCGCCGGATATCGCTGCGACAACATCGACGAGTTGGTGATCGGAGACTCGCTGGTCAGAGTGTCCGAAAAGTACGCAGCGCGGTTCGTTCCCGACGGTGCATCACCCAACCCGTGCGAGGACCTGTGGGATCAGGTCGAGGCGGCGGACAAGAGGGGCGAGATCACGCGAGCCTTCACGGAAGAGATACTCGTTCTTCCGGAGCACGGTGAAGCCGACCTGTATGTGTCCCTCGGATGATCACTCCGCCAGCATGATTCTGCCTCAGAAATCCGGTAACGGTGACGAGTGGTGCAGGGATGGGTGACCATATCGGTGTAACCCTGTCACCGGTCGTGGGCGAGCGCGAACGGCGACTCGTCAGGGTCGTCGACGCGCGGGCGTCCGAGGTGAGGTTGTCCGATGCGGTGGACGGCCACCGATCGGAGGCCGATATGGACCGCAGTGTCGAAAGGCAGTCTCCGTTGTTCGCGGGACGAACTCTCGAGTTCCACGACGAGGATTCGGGATATCGATTCGTCGCAGCGTCGCCGTCCGCGGAGCCGGACCTGTGGTCGGAGCTCGTGTCCGGGGCGCTCACCGCGTACCGGAAGTACGGTGTCGAAGTCGCGATCGAGTACGACAAGATCATCGACGGTGGCTCCACTACGTATTTCTTCGCTGCGCTCGACGCGGACGGTGTGGTGGTCGGCGGGTCACGGGCACTGGGGCCCTATCGGAGTGCCGACGACGCGCACCCGATGGTCGAGTGGTCCGATCCGGTACACCGCTCTGCGATCCGCCGAGTACTCGGCGAGTGTCTGCCGCACGGTCTGGTCGAGTCCAAGATGGGCTGGGTCGCTGCCGGAGTACCGCGGCGACGGCAACTGAGTGCCGCGGTTGCGCGTACCACGACCTACTGCATGGAGCTCCTGGGCGCCCGGTATCTCGTGGGCACTGCTGCCGACAACGCACTGGAGATGTGGACGCAGTGCGGTGCTCGGATCATCGACGACATTCCACCGTGTCCGTATCCGGATTCGCGGTACCGGACACGCCTTCTCCTCTGGGATGTGCGGGAGAGCGGGTCGTGCGAGCGGACTCGTGAACTCGAGAAACTCCTGAGCTCGGAGGTCGGATGAGCGCCGGGCCGGTTGCTCCCGGTGGTGCGATCGCAGATGCGGGGCACGGCGACCACGAAGCACACTCCGCCGTGCTTCTGTCCGAGGACCGCCCGGACCATGTGGACGAGCTCGAGCGACTGCGTGACGAGGCCGGGGTCGTGCTGGTCGATCGCCTGGTGGAACAGCGTGAGGGCCTCCATCGACTCGGGGCCGGAGCCGCTCGTGACGAGACCCCACGATGGGCGTACTACCCGTGGCGGAGTACTGCGATCAGGGTGCTCGGACCGAAGTCGTTCCGGAGACTGCGTCTCGATCGCAACCGGAACAAGATCACCGCTGCCGAACAGGAGCGGCTCGAGTCCGTGACAGCCGGGATCGTCGGTCTCAGTGTCGGGCACGCGGTGGCGCACACCCTCGCCCTCGAAGGGGTCTGCGGTGAGATTCGGCTGGCCGACTTCGACGTGCTGGAGTTGTCCAATCTGAACCGGGTGCCGGGCACGTTGCTCGATCTGGGAATCAACAAGGCGGTGGTCGCCGCGCGGCGGATCGCAGAGACGGACCCGTACCTGCCTGTCAGGGTGTGGTGCGACGGCGTCGTCCCGCGTACCGTGAGCGAGTTTCTCGACGGTGTCGATGTCCTGGTCGACGAGTGCGACTCCCTGGACGTGAAGATGCTGTTGAGAGTGGAGGCGGCACGAAGGCGAATCCCCGTCGTGATGCATACCAGCGACAGGGGGCTGATCGATGTCGAGCGATTCGACCTCGAACCCGAGCGCCTACCGTTCCACGGTCTGCTCGGCGACGTCGATGTCGAGGCTCTTTCGGAGCTGTCGAGTCGAGACAAGGTTCCGCACGTGCTGCGAATCCTCGGCACCGGCGAACTGTCGACACGGTTGGCCGCCTCGATGTTGGAGATCGACGAGACACTCGAAGCCTGGCCGCAATTGGCAAGCGACGTGGCACTCGGCGGCGCAACGATCGCAGCGGTGATCCGGCACATTGTGCTCGGGAACAAGGTGGATTCGGGACGCGGTCGGGTCGACCTCGACGTACTTCTCGAGCGCCTGGAGTCTCCGGCTGCCCACGCGACCGAGACACCGGCGCAACCGAATGTTCAACCGGTGCCGGACGAGCCCGTCGAGGCGATGGTCCACGCCGCGATTCGGGCACCGTCCGGAGGCAACAGTCAACCCTGGTCGATCACCGTCGAACCTCGACGGCTCGTCTTTGCGATCGCTCCGGAGCCTGCCCCGGTACTGATGGACCTGCGCCACCGTGGCAGCTGTATCGCGGTCGGAGCGGCTCTGTTCAATGCGAAGGTCGCCGCCGCGGCCCACGGAATCCTCGGACGGGTGAGTGTGCCTTCCACCGCCGAGATCGATCAGAATCGACCTGTCGCGACGCTGGAGTTCGGGGACGGGGCCGATCCTCACTTCTCGGAGTTGTACGGTCCGGTGCTCGCGCGTGCGACGAACCGGCATCCCACCCACGACCGCGTTCTCACCGGCGGCGAGGTCACGGCGTTGTATGACGCAGCAGCACTGGAAAGCGGCCGGATCCGGGTCGTGACCGATCCCGGAACACTCGAGGAGAGCGCCGAGATTCTGGCAGAGTCGGATCGAATCCGGTACCTGACCCGAGAACTCAGGCGGGACATGGTCGGTGAACTACGTTGGCACAACAGCGAGGACGCCGACAGCGGCATCGAAGTGAAGTCACTCGGGCTCGACGCGGCGGAGAGCGCGATGCTCGATGTGGTTCTGCGTGACGACGTTCTCGACCAGCTCGACGATTGGGACCTCGGGGGCGGACTGGGGCGCATCACGAGAGACCGGGTACGAGGAAGTGCAGCCCTGGTAGTGGTCCTCACCGAAGGAGGCGCTGCCAGCGACTACGTGCACGCCGGGACAGTGGTCGAAAGCGTGTGGGTGCGCGCGCAGGCCCTCGGGCTGGCGGTCCAGCCGGTCTCGCCGATATTCATGTATGCCGACACTCTCGCCGACCTGGATCGGCTCTCGCATCGGCACGCAGGTTCCCTCGACGCGTTACGCAAGAAGTTCGGCGTGTCGCTGGGCGTCGCGGACGACGACCGAATTGCACTCGTGATGAGGATCGGGAGGGCTCGGTACGCGCCGGATCGCAGCCGCCGTCGTCCCGACCGCGTTCGGTACATCCACCAGAGTGAACTGGGCTGACGGAGGACGGCGATGCACGGCACCGAGCACACACTGGATGCACTCGTCACGCGCGTCGCCGCGCACCTGATGCCTGCCGACGCCGCCACCCAGGTCGTCGCGGCACGGGACGTGCTCCGCGAACTCGTCGAACATTTCGGCGTCGATACCGCCTTTCTCCGGTACAACGACCATGACGTCGGCGCCACGCGTCTGGTCGCCGAATGGCCGCCGAGGGCGGTGATTCCGGATCCCGACCCGCTGGGGGTGATCTACTTCCACGAAGCGGACCCCATCTTCGCGGCATCTGCAGTGATGAAAGAACCCCTGTTGAGTCGTCCGCGTGTCATGGAATCCGCCGACCCGGACTGGGAAGGGTACGGCCACCGAATCTTCGAGGGATCCGGGATGCCGAATGTGTCGGTGGCAGCCGTGCCTCTTGTATCCGGCCAGGTCACGACCGGCGCGTTGGGCCTGATCAAAGAGGGCGATCGGGCCTGGAACGACAGTGAGGTCACCACACTGAAATTGATTGCCGCACTGCTGACCCAGGTACAGGCACGTATCCGTGCGGAGGAAGATCTGAGGTACGCGGCCTACCACGATGCGCTGACCGGGCTTGCGAGTAGGCGCGCCCTGTTCGAGCACCTCGACGACCGACTACGTGCAGACAGGCTCGGGTCCGTCGGAGTGCTGTTCCTTGACCTCGACCGATTGAAGGCACTGAACGACTTTCTCGGTCACCGTGCAGCCGACGCATATCTATGCCGGATCGCTCAACGGTTGTCGGACGGAAACGGCCGTGACGACATGGTCGCGCGGCTGGGCGGCGACGAATTCGTGGTGGTACTCGACGGCCCCGCAACACTCGACCAGGTGACCGCTCGTGCAGAAGCGATGTTGCAACACGTCGGAGAGTCCGTCGCCCTCGACGGCCAGACGGTCGGGCGCGGTGTCAGTGTGGGAGTTGCGCTGGGGGAGCCCGGTGAGATCCAGTCGGTGACACTGCTCAGCCGGGCAGACCAGGCAATGATGTCTGCGAAGGCACAGGGCGGGAACAGCGTCGGCGTCTTCACCGAGGACATGAACGACCGGGGCGAGCGGCGAACGATCATCGAGATGAACCTGCGCACATCGATAGACGACGACCACCTCATGCTCGAATACCAACCCGAGGTCGATCTGCGCACCGGAAGGATCCTCGGCCTCGAGGCGCTCGTGCGATGGAACCATCCGGTACTGGGGAAGCTGCAGCCGCTCGAGTTCATCGAGGTCGCCGAATCCACCAATCTGGCAGGGGAACTCGGCGCCTGGGTGCTCGACACCGCATGCGCACAGCTGGGGCAGTGGAAACATGATTTCAGAGAGCTCGACCTGGTCATGAGTGTCAACGTGTCGCCGGTCCAGTTGGTCTCCCTGGATTTCGACGTCTATGTGAAGCAGGTCCTCGAACAGTACGGTCTTCTCGGTTCGGAACTGTGCCTCGAAATCACCGAGAATGTGGTCGTCGGCGATCTGCGGCGCACGCGATCCACACTCGCGAAGCTCGAGCGGTTGGGGGTTCGAATCGCGATCGACGACTTCGGAACCGGATACAGTTCCCTCGGGCATCTCAAGTCTCTGCCGGTCGACACTCTCAAGATCGACAAGGTGTTCGTGCAGAACCTCGACCGAAGCGAAGGTGACCGGGTCATCATCGATTCGATCGTGGGGCTGGCTGCATCGTTCGGACTCGACGTGGTCGCCGAGGGTGTCGAGTCCGTGGGTGCGGTGAGCTACCTCCTTGATGTGGGTTGTGTTCGTGCACAAGGATTCCTGATGAGTAAGCCGAAGGGGGCGGAGGATATCGAGCGACTGCTCGAGGTCGGTGCACTCACGCTTCCCTGGAATGTCGACAGCAACGACTCCCGCCGAATGTTCCTCGGGGATGTCGCGCTATAGTCCCGAACTTGCAGTTTGTTATTGCGAATAAAACAGTCTCAAGGTACGGTTTGAGAGTCGGGGGTCCGACGGCTCCGAACAGGGGTGACCTTGATGTACAAGCGCATCGGCGAGTTTGCTGCAGTCGCCGCACCGGTACGTGATCCGATAGCTCCGGCTCGTGCATTCACGGCACCCCGAAGGATCGTGTCCGATCGTATCGTTCGTCCCGCGAGGTGGGAGCGTCGTTACGAAGTGTCGGTGCTGTGCTGCGACCTGCTCTGTCTCGCTCTGGCAAACCTGATCGTCGCCGTCGGATACCACCCGACCGCGGGCCTCGCCGACGGGCAGAGAGTCGCCGTGCTCGTGGTCTGCACCGTTGTCACCGTGTTGTCGATTTCAGTTCAGAAAGTCTGGGACAGAAGAATTCTGGGATCAGGACTGGAAGAGTATCGCCGAATCGTCCGCGCCTATCTCTACGCGGTGGCGGCAGCGGCCATCCTTGCATATTCGCTGGGTGCGGATCAGGCCCGGGCCTACATCTTCGGGGCGTTACCACTCGCACTGGTACTAACCCTCGCCGCTCGAAAAGTACTGCGGATCATGGTGTTGCGTGCTCGAAGGCATGGTCGGTACCTGCGCTCCGTCCTTGTCGTCGGGAATGCGGAAGAGATCCACGAACTCGTCAGCCGCACCAATGGATCGGAGGAATCGGGTTGGAAGGTCGAGGGTGTCTGTCTCGCGCCCGTGCCGGAGGAAGATGCTCCTCCCGTTCCCCGCGGATCACCCGTGGCGATCGACGACGTTCCGGTATTGGGAACCGACGCCGACATCATCCGGGTCACCGAGGTGCACAAGTTCGATGCGGTTGCGCTGCTCCCGTCCGACAGGTGCTCCTGCGCGCGAATGCGGAAGCTCGAGCGGGAACTCGAGGGCGTCGGAGTCGACCTGCTCGTCGCCCCGGTTCTCATCGATGTCGTGGGGCCACGCCTGTACATCTCGCCCCTTGCAGGTCTTCCACTCCTGCAGATGAGCGCCCCTCGATACAGCGGCCCGGTATGGGTCGTCAAGAACATCGTCGACCGAGTGTTCGCGCTGCTGATTCTCGTCGTCATTTCGCCCGTTCTCGTATTCGTCGCTGCTGCCATCCGTCTCGACGGCCCAGGGCCGGTACTCCTCCGGCATGACCGAGTGGGACGCGACGGCCGCACCTTCGCCATGTACGCGTTTCGCGGCGATCTCGAGTCAAGGTGGCTCGGCCGATTCCTTCGCCGGCATTCCGTCGACGAACTGCCCGAACTGTTCAATGTGGTCGGCGGCGACATGGCGCTTGTCGGCCCGCGGACACCGGTGGGCTCCGAACCGGTGCGGTACGGCGATGGGGGTGGAGCGCGTCGCCTGGTCGTCAAACCGGGATTCACCGGATTGTGGCGGATCGGCGGACGCAACAACCTCTCGTGGGAGGAAGCGGCCCGGGCCGATCTCCGATACATCGAGAACTGGTCCTTCGCGATGGATCTCTCGATCCTGTGCAGAACTTTCGGTGTCGTCGTCCGTGGCGACAGGACTTATTGACCCCGGTCGAATCGAACCGGGCAGGAAGACCATTCGATACGTACAACTCTCCCGACATGAAGGGTGGAAGCTATGTTGTTGGTGACCGGAGGCGCGGGATACATCGGCACCCATGTCGTGCGCGCCCTGATATCGGGTGGCCGCGATGTCGTGGTGGTGGATGACCTCTCGGCCGGGCATCCGGAACTGCTCCCGGCCGGTGTGCCCGTCGAAGTGGGAAGCGTCCTCGACACCGACTTCTTGATGGACGTGATCGACATGTACGACATCGACGGTGTGGTGCACCTGGCCGGCCGGAAAGCCGTCGACGAGTCGATCACTCGCCCCTCCTACTACTACCGGCAGAACGTTCATGGCATGCAGAGCGTCCTCGCCGCGATGGTGCGGTTACAGGTACGCAGGATCGTGTTCTCGTCGAGTGCCGCGGTGTACGGCGCTGTGAGCGCCGGTACGGTCACGGAAGATGCTCCGACACTTCCCCAATCACCCTACGGCAGAAGCAAACTCATGTGCGAGTGGTTGCTTCGCGATATCGCCGCCGCAGAAGGGCTGAGCTGGTCTGCGCTCCGCTACTTCAACGTGGCCGGTGCCGGCGACAAAGAACTCGCGGACCGCGGGGTCCACAACCTCGTTCCCCGCGTGTTCCAGGCTATCGACCGTGGCGAGCCGCCATCGGTGTTCGGCGACACCTACGACACCCCTGACGGCACGTGTATCCGCGACTACATCCACGTCACCGACCTCGCCGACGCGCACGCCACTGTCGTCGACACCATGGACACTGCTCCCATGGCAGCCGTCTTCAACGTCGGGTGCGGGAGCGGCGCCAGCGTGCTCGACGTGATGCGCGCGGCGCGCCGAGCCAGTGGCGTGCCGTTCGACTGGCGGATCGAAGACCCCCGGCCCGGCGACCCTGCCAGCGTGGTCGCCGATGCCGACCGGATCCGCACCGAACTCGGGTGGCACGCCCGCCACGACCTCGACGACATCGTCGGCAGCGCGTGGGAAGCGTGGTCGGTGTCGAGGGCAACTATGAAGACTGCGTCCGGACAGGACGCTGCTCTCGCGGTGGGAGCCTGATAACCCCTCGGGGCTTCCACCGTCCGAGTCTGCGCGGGTGATCTTCGTGATCGCCCGCGCAGGCGCATTCACCTGCGGTTGTGCGCGCGTGTGGAAGATGGAGATGTGTATCCCGCTCCACGACGTCGTCGCTCCGCTTGGCCGCTGCTCCTCTTCAGCGCGCTGGTAGTGGTGGTGATCATCGCGGTCGGTTCCAATCTTCGCTCACCCCAGTTACCGCGAATAGAGATTCCCGACGGTGTTCCGCCGGGCCCTGGCGCGCCCGTGCCGCCGATCGATTTCGAGGGGCCGGGCCGGACCTCTGCCCTCCTGCGCGACTGGGCCGAACCTCAGGCCGACACCCTCGGCATCCCGGTCATCGCGCTCGAGGGATATGGGCACGCTGCGGCCGTCCTCGCCGCAACGAATCCCGGCTGCGGATTGGCTTGGACCACCCTCGCGGGTATCGGAAGCGTCGAGAGCAATCACGGGCGGCACGGGGGAGCGAGCCTCGACGAGGACGGGACCGCGAGACCTGAGATTCGCGGAGTCCCGCTCGACGGTGGGCCCGGGCTCGCGGAGATCCGAGACACCGACGGGGGAGAACTCGACGGCGACCCGATTCTGGACAGGGCGATGGGACCCATGCAGTTCATCCCCGAGACCTGGAAACGCTGGGGTGCCGATGCGAACGGCGACGGTGTCGCAGATCCCGACAACATCGACGACGCGGCCCTCACCGCGGGGCGCTACCTGTGCGATCGCGGCGGCGACCTCACCACTCCGGAAGGCTGGACGAGGGCCTTGATGGCCTACAACCTCTCGGGTGAGTATCTCGCGCTGGTGCGCGACCGCGCCGCCGCATACGGCGTGGGTGTGCAGCCGTGATGCCGACCCTGCGGCCGAGTCGACGCTCCCGCACCGCTCCGGGCGGCGCGCCGTACTGTCCTGGGTGGCGCGCCGTAACTGTCCTGGGCGGCGCGCCCGTGCTTCACTGCCTGGTCGTGGCGGTTACGCTGTCCCCAGCGTGCAGACCCCGCAGCGTGAAGTCCATCGAAGGAGAATCAGCCAGTGGCCATCATTGAGCAGGTAGGAGCCCGCGAGATCCTCGACTCCCGTGGCAACCCCACAGTCGAGGTCGAGGTGCTGCTCGAGGACGGAAGTTTCGCTCGCGCTGCCGTACCGTCCGGTGCCTCCACCGGCGAGCACGAGGCTGTCGAGCTGCGTGACGGCGGCGATCGCTACAACGGCAAGGGCGTCGAGAAGGCCGTCGAGGCCGTCCTCGACGAGATCGCCCCGGCCATCATCGGCATCGACGCCACCGAACAGCGCACCGTCGACCAGGCACTGCTCGACGCCGACGGCACCCCCGACAAGGGCCGTCTCGGCGCGAACGCCCTCCTCGGTGCGTCCCTCGCGGTCGCGAAGGCCGGTGCAGAGACCTCCGGTCTGGAGCTGTACCGCTACCTGGGCGGCCCGAACGCCCACATCCTGCCCGTGCCGATGATGAACATCCTCAACGGTGGTGCTCACGCCGATACCGGCGTCGATGTCCAGGAGTTCATGGTCGCGCCGATCGGTGCCGCCACGTTCAAGGAGTCCCTGCGCTGGGGCACCGAGGTGTACCACGCACTCAAGTCGGTGCTCAAGAGCAAGGGACTGGCCACCGGCCTCGGCGACGAGGGCGGATTCGCGCCGGATGTTGCGGGCACCAAGGAAGCACTCGACCTGATCAGCGAGGCCGTCGCGAAGACCGGTCTGAAGCTCGGTAGCGATGTCGCGCTCGCACTGGACGTCGCCGCCACCGAGTTCTTCACCGAGGGCACCGGCTACGCGTTCGAGGGCAAGAACCGCACCGCCGACGAGCTCGCGGACTTCTACGACGAGTTGCTCTCGGCGTACCCGCTGGTCTCGATCGAGGATCCGCTGTCGGAGGACGACTGGGATGGCTGGATTGCGCTGACCGAAAAGATCGGCAACAAGATCCAGCTCGTGGGCGACGACCTGTTCGTCACCAACCCGGAGCGCCTCGAGGACGGCATCGTCAAGGGTGCGGCGAACGCGCTGCTGGTGAAGGTCAACCAGATCGGCACTCTGACGGAGACCCTCGACGCCGTCGACCTCGCGCACCGCAACGGTTACAAGACGATGATGAGCCACCGGTCGGGTGAGACCGAGGACACCACCATCGCCGACCTCGCCGTGGCCGTGGGCAGCGGGCAGATCAAGACCGGTGCCCCGGCGCGCAGCGAGCGTGTCGCGAAGTACAACCAGCTTCTGCGCATCGAGGAGTCGCTCGGCGACGCTGCCCGCTATGCCGGCGAGCTCGCGTTCCCGCGCTTCAACATCGAGGGCTGAAGTCAGGTATGAGCCAGCGCGGTAGATCCCGACCCGGCGCCCGCCGCAGCCGCACCGAGGGTGCGGTGGGGGCCCGTCGTCCCAGTCGGACCCGTCCTTCGGGATCTACCGCACCGGCCGATGTCGGTCCCGAGACCGCGGGCGCACGTCCCGCTGGTCGAGAGGACCCCGCTCATTCGTCCCGTCGTGGACGTGGCAGCGCGGGCCGTGCGCGGCCCACCCGCGTCGGAGCTCCCCGCGACGGACGCAACCCCCGCACCGAACGCACCATCCTCGGACTGTCCACCGGACGTGCCGTGATCCTCGCGCTCGTCGTGTGCGGACTCGCATTGACGCTTGCGGTGCCGCTGCGCACCTACGTCAGTCAACGCTCGGAAGCCGATCAGATCGCGCAGGAACGTGAGCAGCTCGAACGCGAGATTGCTGCGCTCGAAGAGCAGAAGACGCACATGGAGGATCCCGCCTGGATTCGTGCGGAAGCGCGCGAGCGACTGCGTTTCGTGATGCCCGGCGACATCCCCTACCAGGTCCAGCTGCCCGGCGACGTGACTCTCGTCGACGAGGAGAAGGAACCCGAAGCACCGTCCACCGGCGCCTGGTACAGCGACCTGTGGCTTTCGGTGGTCGAACCGCCACCCGAACCCGACACCGACCCGGTGCCGCAGCGCATGCCCGTGGCACCCCCAGAACCAGGAGATATCCCCGGGTGACCGCTCCCGTTCCGCAGGAAGACCTCGACGCCGTCGCCGCCCAGCTCGGGCGTGAACCACGAGGTGTCCTTGCCATCGCCTACCGCAGCCCCGACGGCGCACCCGGGGTGGTCAAGACCGCACCGAAACTGCCCGACGGCACCCCGTTCCCCACGCTCTACTACCTGACCGACCCCCGGCTCACCGCCGAGGCGAGTCGTCAGGAATCGGCCGGGGTGATGCGGGAGATGACGGAGCGGCTCGGCACCGACACCGACCTGGCCGCCGCGTATCGGCGCGCCCACGAGTCGTACCTCGACGAACGCAACGCCATCGAATCCCTCGGCACAGACTTCACCGGCGGCGGCATGCCCGACCGCGTCAAGTGCCTGCACGTGCTCATCGCGCATTCGCTCGCGAAGGGACCGGGAGTCAATCCGCTCGGCGACGAATCGGTGGCGCTCGCCGCCGACGCCGGGCTGCGCGGTACCGCGATTCCCGCCGACTGGCCGACCTACGCCGAGCTGCGCGGAGAGTCCCAGTGAGCACTGTTCGTGTCGCCGGCGTCGACTGCGGCACCAACTCGATCCGCCTGCTGATCGCCGACATCGCCGACGACGGGACCCTCACCGACGTCACCCGGCTCATGAAGGTCGTGCGACTCGGGCAGGGTGTCGACGCGACGGGTCGACTCGCACCCGAAGCGATCGAACGCACCCGCGTCGCACTCGTCGAATACGCCGACCTCATCCGCGAGACCGGCGCCACCGCCGTGCGGATGGTCGCGACGTCCGCGACCCGCGACGCCCGGAATAGTGAAGACTTCTTCGCGATGACCCGCGAGGTACTCGGCGCGGTCATCCCCGGTGCCGAAGCCGAAGTCATCACCGGCGACGAGGAAGCACGCCTGTCGTTCACCGGCGCGGTGGGTGAACTCGACCCGGCCAGGGGGCCGTTCGTCGTCGTCGACCTCGGTGGCGGCTCCACAGAAGTGGTGCTGGGCGACGAGAACGGTGTGCATGCGGCATATTCCACCGATATCGGCTGCGTGCGCCTGACCGAGCGGTGCCTGCACGACGACCCACCCACCGCCGACCAGGTTGCGGCTGCGCGCGTGGTCGCGGGGGAGAAGATCGCCGAAGCGCTCGAACACGTTCCCGTCGAGGAGGCACACACTTGGGTGGGTGTCGCGGGGACGATGACCACATTGGCTGCGCTCGCCCACGACCTCGACGTGTACGACCCGGCGAAGATTCACCTGTCGTCGGTCCCGTTCGACCGGTTGAAGGAAGTGTGCGACGGGCTCGTCGCCGCGACCCGCACCGAGCGTGCGGCACTCGGGCCCATGCATGAAGGTCGCGTCGATGTCATCGGTGGTGGTTCGATCGTGACCACCGTGCTCGCCGACGAGCTCGGTCGACGTGCCGGGATCACCGAACTTGTTGTGAGCGAGCACGACATCCTGGACGGAATCGCCCTTTCCATCGTGCAGTAGACAGAATCTGGTCGCGAATACCGACAAATGAGACCATCCGGTAACGATCCGGCGAGGCGTGAGTATAGAGCGGTTGGCGCTGATGCTGCGGTAATCGGGAGGGATACTCATGCGACAAAGGTTCGGCGTGGTTATGGCAGCGGTCCTCGGGGCCATTCTCGTGGGGATGAGTGTGCCGCCTGTCGCGGCGGCCGATCCGATGTACCCGGATCCTGATCCGGATCCGTTCTATCTCGCGCCTGCCGACCTCGACGCCAAGGAGCCCGGTGATGTCGTCCGCACGCGCCGTATAGATACGTGGATGTACCCGAACTCGGACGGCTGGCAGGTCGCGTTCCGGTCGACCAACTCGCTGGGCAACCCCATCCTCGGGGTCACCACGGTGTTGCTGCCCCGTGGTGTCGAGAACCCGCCGTTGGTGTCATATCAGGCGATCATCAACTCGCTGGGTACCAAGTGCGCCCCCTCACGCTCGCTGTTCAATATGGAGCTGCAGGAATCGCCCGGAATGATGTTGGGCCTCGAACGTGGCTGGGCGGTGTCGGTCCCCGACCATCTCGGCCCCACCGGTGCCTACGGCGCAGCGAAGCTGGGCGGCATGATCACGCTGGACAGCGTGCGCGCGGTACAACATGTCGCCGAGCTCGGCCTGGAGGAGAGCCCGGTCGCGCTGGCCGGATATTCGGGTGGTGGCATGGCAAGCGCGTGGGCTGCGGCTCTTGCACCGACCTACGCGCCGGAGCTGGACTTGGCCGCGGTGGTGGCGGGTGGCATTCCCGCCGACCTCGAGCAGATGGCCGACGGCCTCGGGCTCGAACCGCATCCCGGTTTCGGCCTGGCCTTCGCCGCTGCGATCGGACTCGAGCGTGAGTACCAGGAACGTCTGCCGATCTCGGATCAACTCAACGAGACGGGCATGTGGTTGCGTGACTGGACGGGCAACGAGTGCCGACGCTTCCTGCTCTTCCACGGAGCCTTCCGCAGTGCCGCTGAGGTAGCAGTGAGCACCAGCCTGTTGGGCAGCCCGGAAGTGCGTCAGATCTTGCGGGAGAACAGCCTGCGTCATTTCGACGGTGTGCCCACCGCGCCCGTCTACCTGTGGCAGGGAACGCTGGACGGGCTCACACCTTTCGACTCGGTCGAAGAGGTTGCCGGGCGCTACTGCGCGGAGGGTGCGCCACTGACCTTCGTGCCGTACGAGATCGCCGAGCACATGACGACCGCCGTCGTCGGCTTCCCGGACGCCTACGAGTACATCGATGCCCGGTTCCGCGGCGAGCCGGCGCCGACCAGCTGCTGACCGCATTCGATACCGACACATGTCTGCTCGGAGCGAGGCCGTGAATCCACGGCCTCGCTCCGAGCGGACGTCTGCCACCCGCTAGGGTGATCCAGTCGGCCCCCATAGCCCAATTGGCAGAGGCAGCGGACTTAAAATCCGCACAGTGTCGGTTCGAGTCCGACTGGGGGCACCATCGAACCGCCGAAGGTCCAAGCGCCAAGAGATCAGCGCGTGCCATCCGGTCAGATCAATGATGTTGTCCACCAATACTTTCAGACAGGTGTGAGATCGGAATCGCGCCGCCGCGTCGTCGGGGAGCGGGCGCGTGTCTGCACCGCAGTGAACGTCACCTCATTTTAGGACGATAGTTGTCCTATATCCGCGACACACTCGAATCATGAGCGAAACACACTCGACTGCAGGACAGCCGGATCAGACCGACATCACCGACTACGACGATCCGAACGCGCCGTGGAACCAGGCTTGGGACCAGGAAGGCAGCATCGCCAACTGGAACGATGACGTGATCAAGGAGTTCCGGGAGAACTCGGGCAAGGTGGGCGGTGCCTACGCTGGCGGGGACCTCATCCTGCTCACTACCACGGGAGCCAAGAGCGGCAAGCGGCACACGACTCCACTGGGTCCTCTGAACCGGGGCGACACCATGTACGTGAGCTCGTTCATCGAGGACAAGTACCCGGCCTGGTGGTACAACATCAAGGCTGATCCGCAGGTCACTATCGAGCTCCGGGACAAGACCTACCAAGCGACCGGCAAGGTGCTCGAAGGCGCGGACTACGACGAGTTCGCGACCTGGGTGCTGGCCAACAACCCCCTGCTGGCGGACTTCCAGTCCAAGATCGATCGGCCCATGCCGCTGGTCGTACTGACCCTCGACAGCGAGGTTTGAGCGCTCCCCGAGACCTCCTCGTCGCACCGCGCGCCCTGGCAGGCACTCGCCAAACGGACCGTCCGGGCCGGTCAGGGCGCGGCGACGAGGTCCGGCAGAAGTGTGAACGCTTTGTCCCGCAACCGGTCCGAGGACTCCGTCGCGGACGCATCATCGGTTTCACCGGCTTCCGTACGGGCATCGCGCTCGATGAGGTGCTCGAGCAGGGCAGCGAGAAATATGCCGTCGAGCATCGAGTACGCAACGTTGCGGTCGTACCGCGGAACCGCGTCCGACAGTTCGGCGTAGCGAGTGAGGACGCGGTCGATCATGTCGCACAGTCCGTTGTCGATCGCGGATACGTCTTCGCGCAGCTCGGGGTCGAACATGGCCTGGTTGCGCAGGTCGTACCAGAGGCGGTGCATCGGAGCCTCGGTGCGCAAGGTCTCGAGGAGTTTGTCTGCGAAACCGCGGCGCAGTTCGTCTGCGGTCAAGGCAGTGTCGACGATCTCGTCGTATCTGGTCATGCACCGGGACTTGTAATAGCGGACGCAGTGCAGGATCAGCGCGGTCTTGTTCTTGAAGTAGTAATGCACCACTCCGTGTGAGAACGGCGAGTTCTGCGCGATCTCGCGCAGGGATGTGCGGGCGTAGCCCAGCTCGCCGAGGGTCGCCAGGGCGGACTCGGCCAGTTGCACACGACGTTCGTCGTACTTGTCCTGCCGATTGCGAAAGGACCGCTCGGCGGGCGCTGCCACGGGGTTCATCGCTGCCAGTGTAGGCGACCGGTCGAGTTCGTGACACTTGGCAAGAAACATCAGGCCGATTGACCAGAAGAGTCTTGACAGTCGTCAAGACTTGAGCAACGCTGTGACTCACACCACGTTCTCGGTCGCATTCGATGAGGCGCCCCCGGCCGCATCACGGCCCGATATCCCGCGAACCGTCCGGCAGAGTTACGACACCAGAGGAGACACCGATGACCGTGTTCGATCTGACCGGGCGCAAGGCCCTGGTCACCGGCGGGGCCCAGGGCCTCGGTGAAGGAATGGCCCGCGCGCTCGCGTCGGCAGGTGCGAGTGTCGTGATTGCCGACATTCAGGACAGCGGTGAGAAGACTGCAGCCGATCTTCCCTCGGGAGGGCAGCAGCATGCTTTCACTCGCCTCGACGTCACCGAGGAATCGGACTGGGAACGGGCGATCGCGGCGACGATCGAGGCCGTCGGCGGTCTGGATATCCTGGTGAACAACGCGGGCATCGAGATCTCGAGCTTGCTCACCGAGGTCGCCTCCGACGACATCCGTCGCATGCTCGAAGTCAATGTCCTCGGTACCACACTCGGGCTCAAACACGGTTTGCGTGCAATGCGACCGGGTGGGTCCGCCGGAAACGGCGGCGTGATCGTGAACGTTGCCTCTGTGGCGGCGACGATTGCGTTCCCCGGGATCTCGGTGTACTCGGCAACCAAATCTGCGGTCGACCGGCTCACGCGCGTGGCGGCGATGGAGAGCGGCAAGCTCGGCTACCGCGTCCGCGTCAACTGTGTCTATCCCGGTCTCGTGCCGACGGCGATGGGTGCAGGACTCGCGAACGATATGGCGACACTCGGGTTGTTCGGCTCGGCGGAGGAAGCGGTGGGCGCCGTCGTCGATCTGACCCCGTCCGGGCGACTGGGAACTGTCGAGGACATGGCGGACGCCGTCGTGTTCCTCGCGTCCGACGCAGCGCGATTCGTCAACGGCGCCGGCCTTCCGGTCGACGGCGGAATGGGAATGTGAGGGAGAGACCTGTGAGTACGCCGACATCGAAATCGCCCCGCCGCGTCGTCGTCTACGGCGCCTCCGGATACACCGGCCGACTTGTCTGTGAGTTCCTGCGCGAGTTCCGTATCCCGTTCGTCGCCGCCGGCCGCGACAAGGGCAAGATCGACGAATCGATGCGAACCAACGTTCCCGGTATCGAGACAGCGGATTACGAGGTAGTGCAGGTCGAGCACACCGTGGAGGCGTTGACCGACCTGTTCCGCGATGCCGGCGTCGTCCTCAACACCGTCGGACCGTTCTCCGATCTCGGCCCCGAGGTGGTGCAGGCATGCCTGGCCGCAGGCGCGCACTATACCGATACGACCGGTGAGCAGGACTGGCTCATCACCTGCGAGAAGCAGTACGGAGCGGACTTCGGGGCGGCCGGACTGTTGCTCGCCCCGGGGATCGCACAGATGTACAGCATCGGGGAGATCGCGGCCCAATTGTGTCTCGAGACGCCGGGACTCGACACCCTCGACATCGCAGTGTTCTGGGGTGGCAGCCCGACCATCGCGTCGACCCGCACCATCCTCGTCAACGCCGCGACGTCGGCCGCGCACTACCTCGAGCAGAACGAATACGTGCCGTTCGATCCGGGGCAGGGTCTTGTGCCGCTCGTCGTACCGGGTCAGCACGAACTTGCCCAGTCCTTGCCGTGGGGCGGGACGTCGCACCCGGTGTGGTTCCGCCGCGACCCGCGCGTCGCGAACGTCAAGGCACAGGGTGGAGTCTTCAACGCCGCACTGATGCACGGGGTTCCGCAGATCGTTGCGCAGGCTCTCGAGGCAACCAAGGACATGTCACCCGAGGACCGTGACGCAGCCCTGACGGCAACGGCGCGTCAGGTCATGGATGTCATGCCTCCCCGCGAGAACCCTCGCGTCAACAAGTCTCTCGACTCGGTGCACGCGTCGGGTCCACTTGGGCGGGCCCACTGCGTGATCCACGGAAACAGCAACTACAAGCAGACCGGACTTCTGCAGGCGTTCGCAGCGAACTGGCTTGTGCAACAGCCGCCGAAGCGGGTGGGCTTCGCCAGCGGCTGTCAGGCTTTCGGCCACCACGAACTGCTCGGAGTGCTGCGCAGCTTCGGTCTGGTTTCGAAACCTGTTCTGACCGTTCAGGACTACTGAAAAACTGCTGAATCGGATGGAGGACTCGATGCGGATAGTCGACTACCTCGACAAGGGCGCCTCACTCGGGCCGGACCGGCCGTGCTTCACGACCGACGGCGACACCTGGACGTACGCCACCGTCCGGGGTCTCGCCGACGATGTTGCACGTGCGTTGGTTGCCCGCAGCGTGCAGCCCGGAAGCAAGGTCGCCGTGCTGTCCGGCAACGATCCGCTCGCGTTCGCGTGTGTCTTCGGGATCAGCAGAGCTGGGGGAGTGTGGTGCCCGATAAACCCGCGCAACGAGGCGGCCGAGAACCGGGAGATCCTCGACCGCTTCGACTGCGAGGTGTTGTTGTACGCATCGGCCTATCGCGAGCTCGTCGACAAGATCCGAGCGGATCTTCCCGGGATCCACACGTGGGTGCAGCTCGATGGCGAATCCGACGGAAACTCGCTGAGCTGGGACGAATTCAGGGCTTCGGACGACGGCCCTGATGACGCTCCCGATCTGTTCGCGCCGGAAGACCTCGCGATGATCGTCGGTACGGGCGGTACCACGGGCAAACCGAAGGGGGTGCTACTGACCGGCACCAATCTCGAGACGATGACGGCGCTCACGCTGATGAGCTATCCGTTCCCGACTCGCGGTGCACACCCCGTGTACCTCGCGCTGGCCCCGCTCACCCACGCAGCCGGGGTGTTGTGCTTCCCCGTCCTGGCCAGCGGCGGCGAGATCGTCATCATGCGCAGCCCCGACGTCGGCCGATTCCTCGAACTTGTTCCGGAACGCAGGGTCACCCACACGTTCCTGCCCCCGACCTTGATCTATATGGCGCTCTCCCATCCTGATCTGGATAGGACGGATCTGTCGAGCCTGCAGTGCTTCTGGTACGGAGCGGCGCCGATGAGCCCGACTCGGCTCGCCGAGGCGCTCGAACGGATAGGTCCGATGGCGCAGCTCTTCGGGCAGACCGAGGCGCCGATGATGATCTCGGTGTTGCCGCCGGACGAACACCGCCGGTCCGATGGATCGATCGCCACCGAGGTTCTGTCGTCGGCCGGTCGTCCGTCCCCACTCGTGACCGTCGCGGTGATGGCCGAGGACGGAACGTTGCTTCCGTCCGGTGAGCGCGGAGAAATCGTGGTGCGCTCCTCGCTAGTGATGGCCGGCTACTACAAGAATCCCGAGGCAACAGAGGAAGCAGGCCGGTTCGGTTGGCACCACACCGGGGATATCGGCTATCTGGACGAGTCCGGTCTGCTGTTCATCGTCGACCGCGCCAAGGACATGATCATCACCGGCGGCTTCAACGTGTATTCCACCGAGGTCGAGCAGGCGATCCTCGCGCATCACGCGATCCAGGACTGTGCGGTGATCGGCCTGCCCGACGAGAAGTGGGGGGAACGCGTCGTCGCGGTGGTGCAACCGCAACCCGGCGAGCACGTCGATTCCTCAGAGCTCACCGCGTTCGTGAAGGAACGCATCGGATCGGTCAAGGCGCCCAAGCAGATCGAGGTGTGGCCGGATCTTCCTCGCTCGAAGGTCGGCAAGGTGCTGAAGACCGATATCAAGGCGAGCTTCACGTCGACAACCGGGCGTTGAATCGGGCCGGAGCCAGGATTTCACTGGTGCATGCGTTGGCGATTCGATCGCAGGCGTGCCGGGCACGAGTTGTCGATGGCAGAACTTCTGACGGTCAGGCCGGAAGATCTGCGGCGGGATCTTCGGTCGCGGATCCGCCGCTGGTCGAGCTGTCACGTCGGGATCCTGTGAATAGCAGCACGGCCACACCCGACGATGCGGCGATGAAACCTGCGATCACGACCGTTCCGGCTCCCGAGCTGAGCAGCGTCGCTCCGATCAGTGCTCCCGCTGCGATGCCGAGGTTCATGGCGGTGATGACGACCCCACCGGCGAGCGGACGGAACGCCACGGTCGACACGCGTAAGACCCGCGCTTGGAGGATCGGCGGAAAGGCACCGGTGGCGATTCCCCAAAGGACGACGCCGATGGCGAAGACCGGGGTGACGTTGCCTCCGAGTCGAAGTATCAGCACTCCGAGGGCGAGTAGCGCAGCGGCGGCCGGTGCGGCAGCGTGTGGATAACGGTCGGACACCACCCCGGCACCGACGACTCCCACCGCATTGGCGACACCGAAGACGAGCAATATCGCGGCGATCGAACTCGGGGCGAAGCCACCGAGGTCGACAACGATGGGCGCGATGTAGGTGAACACGGCGAAGTGGGCGGCGATCACGAGGCTGCCACCGACCGCCACGGTGAGGACTTGTCGCGCGCTGTGGTCCCACCGCCCCGGTCGTTCCGGCGCATCGGAGCTGCCCTCAGGACCCCCGACGACCACCCATACGGCGGTCGCGATCGCGAGTAGCAGGACCGACAGCGCAAGGAGCGTCGGCCGCCACCCCACGGCGCCCGCCGCTGCCGTCGCCGCCGGGAGCGCGACCAGGCCTGCGAACGCGGGTCCTGCCAGGACGATCGACAGTGCGGTGCCGAGTTTCTCCGGTCGCACGAGGCTTGCCACGAATGTCACGACGAGTGCCCAGAAGAGGCCGTGTGCGCCTGCGGCAACCAGACGCCCGAGAAACGCGACGGGGAAGTTCGGTGCGAGTGCCGTGGCGGCGTTCGCGACGGCGGTCACCGTAAGGGCGGCCGACAGCAGAGTCCGCCGAGGTATGCGTGAAGTGGCCCGGACCAGGGGAATGCTTCCGAGCGCGATGGTCAGCGCCCACACGGTGACCAGGAGGCCGACGGCGCCGAGCGGCACCCCGAGATCGGTGCTCATGTGCGGCAGCAGACCGGACGGCGCCAGTTCCACCGTGACGGTCGCCAGCGTTGCGAGGGTGAGTACGGCAATGACGCCGGCTGGGCTCGTGCGGCCCGGAGTTCTTGTCGAGTGTTGCGTTGTCTCGGTCATTGGAGGACGGTAAACATTGACATCAATGTGAATGTCAAGAGCGAAAGGTGCGCGCATGAAGATCGGCGACCTCTCCGAACGCACAGGTGTGCCCACGCGGATGCTGCGGTACTACGAAACCCAGGGTTTGCTCGCACCCGTCCGTGCCGGCAACGGGTATCGGCAGTACTCGGAGGAGGACGTGTACACGGCCGAGATGGTTCGGTCCCTGGTCCGTTCCGGCGTGCCGACGCGGTTCATCAAAATCGTCCTCGACAAGCAGAGTGGTGCCGTGGGCTGGGGTCCGAGTTGTGATGCCGTCCTGGCGGACATGATTCGCGAGCAGATAGTCGACCTCGACGCGAAGATCGCATGCCTGAGTACCAGTCGTGCTGCACTCGCGCACCTTGTCGACGAAAGTGGCGAAACCTGAATCAATTCCACCGCGACGACACCCGCGACCAGATCAGACACGAACACTCTGTCGAACCGTTGTTCGTGTCTGCGGAGCGGGTACGTGTGCCCAGTGAGTGCCGTCAACAGCATTCCGCTGTGGAGCATTCCGACCACGTCGTGCGGTGGTGTCGTCAGCGTGGCGTGAGTCAAGCGGCAACCGGCACGCGACAACCGCACCGGACAGCGCGTCCGTGTTCGTCATCGTCGAGCCAGCCGTACTCGTCGCACAGCCCGCACCTGGGAGGCAAAGGCATCCGGGGTGCGGGCAGTGCGCGCCACAGGCGCAGCCACCCGTGCACATGCATCGTCGGATTCGCCGGTCGGTGAGCGATTCTCGCGGCCGATGCGAGAGCGTCGACACCGTGCAGGGCCGCCAGGGCGAGGATTTCGCATCGCTGCGGCGGTTTGATCCTGGTGAACGAGGCCATCAGGCCCGCGGAGATCGTGGCGGCTTCGAGGGCGTCGAGGACGCGGTCGTCGTCTGTTTCAGGACGAGTCGACGACGCCACCACGTCGTTGTTCGTTTCGGTCCTTGGTTTCCGAGTACTTGTAAGAGAGACTGGCTTTCCGATGTCGGCGGTTCCGGCGGGCGGTTTCCCAGGCCTCGGCGGAACGGGGGTTTCGCGGCGAGGTTCCTCGTAGATCGTCTGGATCGTGATCCACCGGCCACGCTCGTCCTGGAACTTCTCCATGACCAGATACCCGATCTCGGCGAGTTCGCGCATCGCGGTGCGGATGGCGTCGCGGCCTTCCCTGGGGGAGTGGCGGGCGATCGACTCGGAGCGGATGTGCCAATCGGCAGGTTTGCTGAGCAACATGATGAGCAGGCCCCTGGCGCGAAAACTCAGCCGGTCGTCGTTGATGACGGTGTTGGAGAGGACAGTGAAATTGTCGGCCAGGCGTGGGCCACGTCTGATTCCGCCCTGTAATCGGGCATGGGTAAGCTGTGCCACGTTCGACTCCTTTGGTAAGTCGGACGACGCCCGTCGCGAGGGTCCAAGCTCGCGGCGGGCACCTTTTTATTTGTGGCGATGATCTTGGCACAGCGTCGCACGCGATGTCTACGGAACATCGCAGAGTGCGTGGATTCGCTGATCGGGGCGGCATTGGAATCCGTACCGCACAACCACAACGTCTGCGGACGGAAGCAGCCTCCCGAACTGGTGTTTCTGTCTGCGGGCCTTGCTTGTGCCGCCGTATGGCGACGGGCGGCGATGGGCAGCAGTGCAATCCGGGTGGTTCTCGCGACTGCAACGGCATTCGCCGCCGGCATCTCCCCACATGCCTCCGCTCGGGACGGCAGAACCGAGACGGCGTACACCTCCACAGCGCCGCTCGCCGGCGAGGTGATCGGCTCGGCGGTCACGATTCCCGCGCCGCTGCCGGGGTACGTCGGCCCGCGACCGGAACAGTGCGATCGCCTGTCCTACCTTCGCTGGAGATCGGCCGACGGGCCGGTCAATTCGTCGGACGCCGGCCCCAGCTTCGTCGCTCAGCCCGGAATTCTCGAGGGGGCGGGGGCATTCGAAAGCATCGCCCCCCGCTGCCGTCGGATCTGGCCCTGTCGTCGGCGGGGTCGTTCGCGACGCATCACATCCACAGGGACGGGGTCGCGCGGCATCCGATTCTCACGCTGCAGGGCAGCGGAGGTATCGCACTGCCGGTGGAACATCCGGACGACGTGCCGGTCGTGTTGTCGGGCTACAACCACATCGACGTACTCACCGCAGCCGGCGAGCGGAACGACGGGCGCCTCGAAGCGGTTTCGGAGGCACTCGCCGAGTTTGCGAGGAGATAGGTGGTTCAGGCTCCGCGCGAGGAGAAGATCGACGTGTAGTCGAACGGCTCGGGTGAAGTCTGGTGCTCGGCCTCCACTACTTCGGGCTCGGGCTGGTTCGGATTGACCGGCTGCAGGAACAGCGGGCCGGTGTCTTCGGTGCTCTGGCTCATATGGGTCCTTTCGGGTACTGCTTCGATCACTACAGGTGTTGACGAGGTACACGCGGGTGCGGGGTACGCAGAACCAGGAGCGTGCAGCTCGGGGGATGATCATCGAGGTCCGTATCGGGGAAGATGTCCGGATGTCGCGAACCGGTCGATGGTCCAACTCTACACCCGGCACCGCGGTGACGCGCGACGCCACGGCGGGCGTGCCTAGACTTCAGCGGTGAATACCGTCCTTTCGACTCTCCGCTCGCCTCGGAGGTTGACCACCGAAATCCTCGCCGGGCTGGTCACTTCCCTGGCGCTGATTCCCGAGGTGGTCTCGTTCGCGGTGATCGCGGGCGTCGACCCGAAGGTGGCGCTGTACACATCGTGCGTCATGGCCATCACGATCGCGTTCGTGGGCGGACGCCCGGCGATGGTGTCGGCGGCTGCGGGCGCGACGGCCCTGGTCATCGCCCCACTGGTGGCGTCGCACGGGCTCGACTACTTGATCGCCGCGGTCTGGCTGGCGGGCGCGTTGCAGATCGTGCTGGCATTGGTCGGTGTCGCGCGACTGATGCGTTTCATTCCGCGTTCGGTGATGATCGGCTTCGTCAACGCGTTGGCGATCCTCATCTTCAGCGCGCAGCTCGGGCATCTGTTCGATGTGCCGTGGCTCGTGTACCCGCTGGTTGCGTTCGGTATCGCGATGGTGGTGTTCATCCCGAAGCTCACCACAGCTGTCCCGGCCGCACTGATCGCGATCATCGTGCTGACCGGCATCGTGGTGCTGTTCGGCGTGGATGTTCCGGACGTCGCCGACCAGGGCGAGCTGCCCGGGGGCTTCCCCGTATGGATGATCCCGGACGTGCCGTTCACAGTCGAGACTCTCGGGATCATCGCGCCGTACGCGGTCGGCCTGGCGCTGGTGGGGTTGATGGAGTCTCTGATGACGGCGAAGCTCGTCGACGACATCACCGACACCCATTCCGACAAGACCCGTGAAGCGTGGGGCCAGGGTGTCGCGAACGGTGCCGCAGCCCTGTTCGGCGGAATGGGGGGCTGCGCGATGATCGGCCAGACCATGATCAACGTCAAGGAAGGACGTGCCCGGACCCGCATCTCGACGTTCTGCGCGGGCCTGTTCCTGCTTCTGCTGTGCGTCACGGTGGGTGATGTGGTCGGTGCGATCCCGATGGCAGCGCTCGTGGCGGTGATGATCGTGATCGCCGTGACCACGTTCGATTGGCACAGCATCACCCCGCGCACCCTGAAGCTGATGCCGATCAGCGAAACGCTGGTCATGCTCGTGACGGTGATCGGAACCCTGGTCACCGACAACCTCGCCGTCGGCGTCGTCGCGGGCGTACTCACCGCGATGGTGGCGTTTGCGCGCCGGGTCGCGCACATGACGCGGGTGGAGGCGGTCGACGCCGCCGACGGCGTGCGCACCTACAAGGTGTCGGGTCAGCTGTTCTGGGCGTCGAGTAACGACCTCGTCTACCAGTTCGATTACGCCCACGACCCGGACCGCGTCGTCATCGACCTCACCGGGGCCGAAGTGTGGGACGCGTCGACGGTCGCGACCTTCGACTCGGTGCTCCAGAAGTACTCGGAGAGGGGGAAGACCGCGCAGATCGTCGGTCTCGACGGGGCAAGCCTGCATCGCGTGGAGTTGCTCTCCGGGCGCCTCGGCACCTGACCCGGGCAGTACGAGGTTTGGTCGTCGCCCCCGCCGGGAAGCCCGACGACATGGCAACGTACAGAGTGATCGATCCCCATGGTGATGTAGTGGACACGAAGGACATCGCAAGCGCCGACGACGCGCACGCGTGGTTCGTGGACGTGCGGGCCGACAACACCGAGCTCGGCTGGCGAATGGAAGCGCAGCACGAGAACGACGGCACCTGGCACTTCTTCGACAGCACCGAGGGTACTTCGGATTAGGCGGGCCGACACGACGGTAGGTGCCGGGAATCCCTGGCACCTACCGTCGTATGGGGACTCTCGCTACTTCACTTCTTGAACGCGTTCTTCACGTCGTCCACAGCGTCGGAGACCTTGTCGCCGGCCTGCTTGAGGCCGCTCGACGCCTGATCGCCCTTGCCTTCGGCCTCGAGGTCGCGGTCGTCGGTGGCCTTGCCTGTCTTTTCCTTGGCCTTGCCGGTCGCTTCTTCTACCTTGTGCTTGGCCTTGTCGATGAAGTCGGCCATCGATCCTCCTCGTGATTGCCGATGGAATCTTCGTGCCGTCTCCGCATACCCGACCAGCCGGAGCGCAAACATCCACCCGTCGGGCGTGCGCGTGCGAGACTGCCTGAGTACCCGCGGGATGCAGGAGGTGACATGTCTCAACCGAGCGAAGACGATCCGATCGGCGGCGCACCCGACGCGGACCCCGAACTCGTCGGTAGTGATTCCGGCGCTCGCCGAAACTCCGTGACATGGGTGATCGCAGCGCTCCTCGTGGTGGTGCTGATCGTTGTGTTGATTCTCGCGCTGATCTGAACGCGCGCTGCATCGGTCAGAGCCAGTCGCGTCGTTTGAACACCAGGTAGAGCAAGCCCGCCGATCCCGCGATGACGACACTGCTCACGAGCACACCCCACCCGTGGCCGAACCCCGGATACGGAACGTTCATGCCGTACCACCCGGTGACAGCAGTGGGCACGGCGATGATCGCAGCCCATCCGGTGAGTTTCTTCATGACGGTGTTCAGGCGGGCGTCCTGCAGCGACAGATTGGTCTCGAACACCGTGGTCACCATGTCGCGTAATGATTCGGTCCATTCCGTCGCCCGGATCACGTGGTCGTACAGATCGGTGTACCAGCCGTCGAGCTCTGCATTGTTGCCGTGGTCGGCGCGGTGCCGCATGATCGCGGTGACGACCTCGCGCATCGGAAGCACGACACGTCTGAGCTGGACCAGCTCCTTCCGGAGTCGGTAGATGCGGTGCTGGGTCGCGCGGGTCGGGGCCGTATCGCCGAACAGCCCGTCCTCGATGGTCTCGATCGCATCGTCGAGGGCCTGGATGGTGTCGAATTGGCCGTCCACGATCACATCGAGCAACCCGTGGAGGAGTGCGCCGGTTCCGTACTGAATGAGATCGGCGTGATCGTCCCATCGGCTCACGACCTCGTCGAGGTCGAACGGTCCTCCGCGGCGCACTGTCACGACCCCGCGTGGCAGCACGAACGCCGACACCCGCGTGGTGCGTAAGCGTGACTCGATTCCCCCGACTGCGCCGGAGGGCCGTTCGAGGTGAGTCGCGTAGACGGTGAGGAACGTGTGGGTGGGGTAGCGGGCGGTCTTGGTGCGTTCGCCGCGTGCAATGGCGTCCTCGACCGCATGCTCGTCCAACGTCAGCTCGGCGGCCAGCGCACTCAGCTGCTCGTGTCCGGGGTCGCACAGGTCGACCCACACCAGCGCTCGATCGTCCGTCAGGTGCTCGGACACGTCGTCGAGGGGGAAATCGTCTGCGACGAGCAGACCGTCGCGCCACAATCGGGTACGTACACCTCCGGGGAGACTGGCCATGCTCGAAGTGTGCCGTATTCAGAGCTCGGTGCTGGTTTCTCCGGTTTCGGTGAGTCGCAGCATCTCGTCGAGGAACGCTGCGTCGACGACGGGCCAGTCCTTCGGCCATCGATCCTCACGCAACCTGTCGCGGAGCGACGCGAGCACGTCGACGACGTGCGCTCCGCCGTCGACGAGGTACCGGAGCATCCCGCGGTCGCCGCAGATCTCGACGGCCGGCGCGAGTATCTGTTCTGCCTCCTCGAGGCTTCCATGAGCGTGCAGGCATGCGGTGAGGAGCCGGGCGGCCTGCAGGTGTGCACGGCGTCGTCCGTTGATTGCGGTGCGCCGGTGCCACAGCCGAGCCCACTCGACGGCCTGCGCAATGGAATCGGGGTCTCCACTGCTGTACAACAGGCGGATCGCGGTGGCGTCCTCGACTTGTGCGGTCACCTCGGTGACGCCGTCGGGATCGGGCGCATCGGTCGCGGGCATTTTCCGGGGTTCACGTGGCGCCGTGGGCAGGCCCAGCCTCACACGTTCGTTGTCGACGCGGGCGCGCAGCCGCCGAAGGTTGTGGGTGACTGCGGCACGCTGGCCTTCGTCCAGCAGGGCGACGGCGGCTGCGCGATCGCCGCGCGCCACCTTCAGCCGAGCGGCAGTGGCGAACCGCGCGATCATGAAATCGGCAATGCCACCTTCGATCCCGAGCTGAGCACTTTCGTCGAAGAGCGCTTCGGCATCGGTGAGCCGTCCCTGCTCGTAGAGCAGTTCTCCGAGCATCGCGGCAGCGAGACGGCCGCCGTGGGAGTGCACACCGCCGCTTCGGCGTGCGATGCGCAGTGCCGTACGAAAGTGTTTCTCCGCGGTCGCCACATCGAGTAGTTCACTTGCGGCGATCCCAGCGAGGCATCGCCCGTAGATTCCGGCGAATGGCCCCTGGGTGCCCCGGTAATACGGTTCGGCCCATTCCTGCCACCGTGCTGCACCGACGAAGTCGAAGCGGAAAATGGACGTGTAGGTCGCGAAGACGGCGGCGGCGGCCACGACCCACGGACGCAGCGTGTCGGCGGCCGCCAGACACGGCTCGATGAGCCGGTCGATGTCCGCAACATGGTCGGCGTTCATGAGGATCGCGGCTTCGGCGACATCCGCTTCGATACGAAGCTCTGCAGTTTCACCCGAAGGTAGCGTGCTCCGTCCGAGCGCATCGCGTGCAGCGCTCAGCGCAACCCTGGCCTTGCCGGCTCGTTGCAGTGCACCGTTTGCCCAGGACAACGACAGCTGGAGACGTGGATCGTCCGATACCGCACGGGGCGGGAGTTTCTCGATGAGCGTCAGCAGCATCGTCATTCGGCCGTGTTCCATCAGGTACATGCCGTCGGTGGCGACCAGGTCCACCGCGAACTGTGTGTCGTCGGCGGCCAGTGCGTGATCGACCGCTTCGCGCAGCATGTGGTGTCGCTCGAACCACGCGGCAGCCTTACGGTGCAGGTTCGAGATCACCTCGGGGTGGTCGCGCTCGAGACGTCGGCGGAGGAAATCGACGAACAGGTGGTGGTATCGGAACCACACCCGTTCGTCGTCGATGTGCCGAAGGAACAGATCGCGCTGTTCGATCTCCTCGAGCATGGCCTGCGCTCGTGGATTCCCGGTGAGGGTCGAAGCAAGGCTGCCGCTGATGGATTCTGTGATCGACGTGGACAGCAGGAACTCGTAGATCTCGGGCTCGAGTGTGGAAAGGACGTTGTCGGCGAGGAATTCGCCGATCGCGTGGTGTCGTCCGGTGATGTTCTCGATCATTCCCGTCGGATCCTCGCTGTCGCGCAACGACAACGACGCGAGTTGCAGTGCTGCTGCCCATCCTTCGGTGGATTTGTTGAGATCCTGCACGTCCTCGCGATCGAGGTGTAGCCCCCCGATCTCGCGGAGGAACGAATCGGACTCGTCCATGTCGAAACGCAGGATGCTCGAATCGAGTTCGACGAGTTCGTCGCGCATCCGCATGCGGCTCAGCGGCAGTCCCGCCTGCGTGCGGCTGGTGACGACGATCTGGAGGTGGTGACATCCGCGTTCGAGAAGAAAGTCCAGTGCAGCGATCGTCTCGGACGAGGTCACGCGATGCCAGTCGTCGATCATCAGCGTCATGTGGACACCGGCGCGGTGCAGATCATCGATCAAGGTGCTCAGGACGTAGCGTTCGGCGTCGTCGCCGCGTGATTCCAGGATCTGTGCGAGTTGGCGGCCGAGTTGCGGTCGGACCTGTTTGACGGCTTCGACGAGGTGGGTGAGGAACCACAGGACGTTGTTGTCGTCGCTGTCCACGGCGAGCCACGCGACCTCCACACCGTCGTCCGCGAGTACGTCGCGCCACTGCGCCGCGAGAGTCGATTTACCGAAACCGGTGGGTGCGTGGATCGCGGTGAGGCGGCGCCGCTGGCCTGCCCGCAGCAGATCGATCAGCCGGCTGCGGTCGATGAGTGGCCGGTTCGCGGCCGGGGGTCGGAAGCGAGTTGCAGGGGAAGTCGACGGCGATGTGAACGATGTCGACGGGAGACTTCCTGAAGCGGTTGTCGAGGCGGTCGAGGACAGCGTGTCGTGAGCCGACCTGTGGGGAGCGTCCTCGGGTAATGCCATGTCATCGACGGGCAAACCGAAGCTGCTTTCGAGTTGCCGAAGCTCCTCACCGAACTCCATGGCTGACTGGGGACGCGCCGCCGGATCGGTCGACATGGCGCGTTCGAGCACTTCGCACAGGGAATCGGGGAGCCCTCCGCCCCGGAGATCCGGGATGGGCTCCGACGTGATCCGAAGGAATTGGGCAACGACCTTCTCGCCCTCCCGACGCTCGTAGGCGGCGTGGCCGGTGATCGCACAGAAGAGTGTGGCCGCGAGCCCGTACACATCGGCTGCGGCGGCGGGAGTGTCGCCGCGCAGGATCTCGGGGGCTGTGAACGCCGGCGATCCGGTGATGGCTCCGGAGGACGTGCGAAACCCCCCACCGACCCGTGCGATGCCGAAATCGGTGAGTTGCGGCTCGCCGTATTCGGTGATGAGGATGTTGCCGGGCTTCACGTCGCGGTGCAGTACGTCGTTGCGGTGCGCGGTTTCGAGCGCTCCCGCGACCTTGATCCCGATACCGATCGCCTCGGGCCATTCCAGCGGACCGTGCCGGCGGATCCGTGCCTCGAGCGAGTCGTGCGGGTGGTAGTGCATCACCAGGTACGGCAGGCCCGTGTCTCCGGTGCCTGCCTGCAGCACGGTGACGATGTGCGGATGACCGGACAACCGGCCCATCGCGCGTTGCTCGCGTAGGAACCGATCGAGGTTGTCGGGGTCGAGGGTGGTGCTGAGAACCTTCACCGCGACGGTCCGGTCGAGCGACTCCTGACGGCATCGGTAGACCACACCGAAACCGCCTCGCCCGATCTCCTCCGGGTCGGTGAATCCGGCAGCAATGAGTGCCCGAACGGTGTCGGCCTCGTTCGCGGTGAGGACCGGCGCGGCTCGGGTGGCGAGTGGGTCGTTTTCGGTCATCGTGCTGCCTCGTTCAGGTGTTTCTCCAGGATAGTCCCGCTGGGTGCACGCCCGGCGCCGATCGCTCCACCGGCCTCGATTACCTTTGTGCCGCCGGGGCGCGTCGACGAAGCCGACGACCCGGACTAAAACGACACTGCGACGAGAAGTGGACACACACATGAAGAAGACTCTCGCGGCGCTGCTCGGTGCGGGCGTGGTCCTGCTTGCGGCGGCGTGCGGATCCTCGGAAGAGTCATCCGACTCGACCGAGGACACCACCACCACGAGCACCTCCGCATCGGCCGAGTCCGGCACTCCGAGTAGCCCCGCGGTGAACCTCGGCGACAGCTACGAGGACAACTGCGCGGCAATGCTCCCGTACCTCGACGAGCTCGAGGAATGGGGCCAGGATCGCACGGTGGCCGCGGCCGCAGTCGCCGAAGCTCAGCAGCAGCTCCCGGAATGGGAGAACCTGAGTGAGGAAGAACAGGCCGACACACTCCAGGCCATCGAGGACGCCGGTAAGGGGCAGTGCTCATAAACAGCGAGTTGTTCGACAGGTTGCGGCGCTTCCCCGATGTGGAAGCGCCCAATCTGCTTGCCGTCGACGCGGCGGACCGCCTGATTCTCGACGAGGCGGACTCCGCGCTCGTGGCCGCGCCCGACGGATCCGTCGTCGTGATCGACGACCACTTCGGCGCGCTCACCCTCGGCGCCGCTGCGCGACACGATGCGTCCGGAATGCGCGTTCATCAGGATTCGATCGTCGCCGAACGCGCATTGGCCGCGAACGCCGACCGGGAAGGGCTGTCGGATCGCTTCACGTCCCACGGCCTCGACGCGGAGCTCCTCGCCGGGGCTCAGGTGGTACTCATGCAGTTGCCGCGCTCGCTGAGCGCTCTCACCGAGATGGCGGAGGCCGTCGCCCGGCACGCGTCGCCCGACGTGACCGTGTTCGCAGGTGGCCGGGACAAGCACATCACCGTGGCGATGAACGACGTCCTCGGACGTTCGTTCGGTGAGGTCCGTGCGTCACGAGGCCGACAGAAGTCGAGGGTGCTCACGGCCCGAGAGCCGATTCCCGGTGAGCCGAGCTATCCGGTCACCGAGACGCTGTCCGACCTCGATCTGACAGTGGTCGCGCACGGGGCCGTCTTTGCCGGTCCGCGCCTCGACATCGGTACTCGATACCTTCTCGACTTCCTGCGGCAGACACCGCGGGACATCGATGTCGCGGTGGACCTCGGATGCGGCTCCGGAATTCTCGCCGCAGAACTGGCCCGACACCGCCCGTCGGCGCGGGTCATCGCAACCGACCACTCTGCCGCGGCGGTCGCGTCGGCCTCTGCGACTGCGGCCGCCAACGGTCTGGCCGACCGCATCGAGACCTTGCGCGACGACGTCGCCGGCTCACTTCCCGAGGCCTCGGTCGACGTCGTGGTGTGCAATCCGCCGTTTCATGTCGGTGCTGCGGTGCACACCGGGGTGGCGGTCAAGATGTTCGAGGCGGCAGCCCGCATCCTCCGGGACGGCGGCGAACTGTGGACCGTGCACAACTCCAATCTCGGCTACCACCGCAACCTGCAACAACTGGTCGGTAGGACGACAGTTGCAGGTCGCAACCGTAAGTTCACCGTGACCCGATCGGTCCGCACCCGGTAGAGTCCGGTTTGTCCGGGGTCGCTTCGCGGCATCGAAGGCGGGTCCGCTCGGCGGCTCGAAGACGGTCCGCTCCGCGACGGGAACTATCGCCGCGGCTGCCTCGTTCAACGGACAACCAGGTTCAACGGACAGAAGCGAACCATCAGAAGGGAAGTGCACGGTGCGCACCACCAGTAATCCGGTGTTCCGCAACCTGCCCAAGCAAGAGGGCGGCGGATACGCCTCATTCGGCACTGCGACAGCGGGCGCCGCTCAGGCCACCCAGCAATTCGGGCAGCCTCAGCATGCACCTGCCGATCCGTGGGCGCGCCCCACCGATCAGCGGTCCATGACGATCGACGATGTCGTCACCAAGACCGGCATCACGCTCGGCGTGCTCGCCGTCACGGCGCTGATCTCATACGTCCTCGTCAACTCCAATACCGGCCTGGCGCTGCCCTTCGTGATCGGTGGCGGCCTGATCGGGCTCGCCCTCGTCCTCGTCGCGACGTTCGGCCGCAAGATGGACAACCCGGCCATCGTCCTGGCCTACGCCGTCGCGGAAGGCTTCTTCCTCGGCGCGCTGTCGTTCATGTTCACCGACATCACGTTCGGCGGTGCCGGTGGCTCGACACTGATCGCACAGGCGGTCCTCGGCACGTTCGGTGTGTTCTTCGGCATGCTCATCGTCTACCGCACGGGCGCGATCCGCGTCACCCCGCGGCTGACCCGCATGATCGTCGGCGCTCTCGTCGGTGTCCTGATTCTCGCGCTCGGCAATCTGGTCGCGGGCTTCTTCATCGACGGCGGACTCGGCCTGCGCGACGGTGGCGCTCTCGCCATCATCTTCAGCCTCGTGTGCATCGGCATCGCCGCGTTCAGCTTCCTGCTGGACTTCGACGCAGCCGATCAGCTGATCCGCGCCCAGGCGCCGGAGAAGGCCGCGTGGGGTGTGGCGTTCGGTCTCACCGTCACCCTGGTCTGGCTGTACGTCGAGATCCTTCGACTGCTCAGCTACTTCCAGAGCGACTAGTTCCCAGCACACACGGCCGGGCCATCCGCAGGGTGGTCCGGCCGTTGTGGTGTCCGGCCCGGCCGGTCGTTTCGCCTGATACGGGACGGGTACCACGCCCCGAGCAACCGCGGTCTGAGAACATGGTGGTATGCGCATCGCGGATTCTGTCGTCGACCTCATCGGCAATACCCCCCTGGTCAAACTCAACTCGGTGGTCAAACCCGGATCGGCGCTGGTGGCAGCGAAGATCGAGTACCTCAACCCCGGCGGTAGCTCGAAAGACCGCATCGCCGTCAAGATGATCGACGCGGCCGAGGCCTCGGGCGAACTGAAGCCCGGCGGCACGATCGTCGAGCCGACCTCCGGGAACACCGGCATCGGCCTGGCCCTCGTCGCCCAGCAGCGCGGATACAAGTGTGTGTTCGTCTGCCCCGACAAGGTCAGCGAAGACAAGCGCAACGTGCTCAAGGCCTACGGCGCCGAAGTGGTCGTGTGCCCGACCGCGGTGCCGCCGGAGCACCCCGACAGCTACTACAGCGTCTCCGACCGGCTTGCCCGTGAACTCCCCGGTGGCTGGAAGCCGAACCAGTATTCCAACCCCGGCGGTCCCGAGAGCCACTACGAGACCACCGGCCCCGAGATCTGGAACGACACCGACGGCAAGATCACACACTTCGTCGCAGGTGTCGGTACCGGCGGCACCATCAGCGGAACCGGCCGCTATCTCAAGGAGGTGTCGGGCGGCAAGGTCAAGGTCGTCGGCGCCGACCCGGAAGGCTCCGTGTATTCCGGCGGTACCGGTCGCCCGTACCTCGTCGAAGGTGTCGGCGAGGACTTCTGGCCGGCCGCATACGACCCCGCCATCCCCGACGAGATCATCGCCGTCTCCGATGCCGATTCGTTCGAGATGACCCGTCGCCTCGCCCGCGAGGAAGGCCTGCTCGTCGGTGGGTCGTGCGGAATGGCCATGGTCGCGGCTCTCGAGGTCGCCGAGCGTGAAGGCCCCGACGCCGTCGTCGTGGTCCTGCTGCCCGACGGTGGTCGCGGGTACCTGTCGAAGATCTTCAACGACAAGTGGATGGCGTCCTACGGCTTCCTGCGCGCCCCGCTCGACGGCAAGCCCGACGACTCCATCGTCGGCGACGTGCTGCGCGGCAAGACCGGCGACCTGCCGGCACTCGTGCACACCCACCCGTCGGAAACCGTGCGCGACGCGATCGAGATCCTTCGCGAATACGGCGTCTCGCAGATGCCTGTGGTCGGTGCCGAGCCGCCTGTCACCGCCGGTGAGGTCGCCGGTTCGGTCAGCGAACGCGAGCTGCTCAGCGCCGTCTTCGAAGGACGCGCCAACCTCGCTGACTCCGTCGAGAAGCACATGAGCCCGCCGCTGCCCAACATCGGTGTCGGCGAATCGATCTCCTCCGCGACGAAGGCGTTCGGCGACACCGACGCGCTCATGGTGATCGACGACGGCAAGCCCGTCGGCGTCATCACCCGCCACGATCTGCTTGGTTTCATCTCCGAAGGCCGATAGGACAGATTTCAGATGACAGACAACACACAGCACGGCTTCGCTACCCGCGCAATCCATGCAGGCTTCGAGCCCGACCCGCAGACCGGCGCGGTCAACGTGCCGATCTACGCGTCGTCGACGTTCGCCCAGGACGGCGTCGGTGAGATGCGCAACGGCTTCGAGTACGCGCGCACGGGCAACCCCACCCGCCGTCCCCTCGAAGCGAACCTCGCGGCGCTCGAAGGCGGCACCTTCGGGCGCGCGTTCGGTTCGGGTATGGCCGCCACCGACTGCCTGCTGCGGTCGGCGCTGAGGCCCGGCGACCACCTCGTGATCCCCAACGACGCCTACGGCGGTACGTTCCGGCTCATCGACAAGGTCTTCACGCAGTGGGGCATCGAGTACACGCCCGCCGCGGTCAACGACCTCGACGAGGTGCGCGCGGCCCTGCGCCCGAACACCAAGCTCGTATGGATCGAGACCCCCACCAACCCGCTGCTCAACATCGGCGATATCGCTGCACTCGCCGACATCGCGCATACCGGTGACGCGAAGCTCGTCGTCGACAACACGTTCGCGTCGCCGTACCTGCAGCAGCCGCTGTCGCTCGGCGCGGATGTCGTGCTGCACTCGACCACCAAATACATCGGCGGACACTCCGACGTCGTCGGTGGCGCACTGGTGACCGACGAGGAAGAACTCGACACCGCGTTCGCATTCCTGCAGAACGGTGCAGGCGCGGTCCCGGGGCCGTTCGACGCCTTTCTCACCCTGCGAGGCATCAAGACCCTCGCGGTGCGCATGGAACGGCACAGCGACAACGCCGAGAAGATCGTCGATGCGCTCTCCGGGCACAAGGCCGTCACCCAGGTCCTGTACCCCGGTCTCGACTCGCACCCGGGCCACGAGGCCGCCGCGAAGCAGATGCGCCGGTTCGGCGGCATGATCTCGGTGCGCCTCGCCGGCGGGCGCCAGGCTGCGCTCGACTTCTGCAAGCGCACGGAGATCTTCACTCTTGCCGAGTCGCTCGGTGGCGTCGAGTCGCTCATCGAGCACCCCGGCGCCATGACCCACGCGTCGACGGCGGGCTCGGCCCTCGAGGTGCCGGACGATCTCGTGCGGCTGTCCGTCGGCATCGAGGATGCCGCCGACCTCCTCGCCGACATCGAGCAGGCACTGGGGTAGTCCCACCCGTCGAATACAGCCGTGGCTCCCGGAAGAACTCCGGGAGCCACGCGCATGAGTGGAGCCGCACCGACCGGATCCGGTCGGTGCCAGGTGAGTTAGGCTGCCGAGGTACCAAGCCGAAACGGACAGCGTTACGGGGGAAGCCGGTGTGAACCCGGCGCGGTCCCGCCACTGTGATCAGCAGAGCACATTCTGCCGAAAGCCAGAGCGCCCAGCTGTCCGTTCCTGATTTCGAGGCGCGTGACCTCGGAAAGGAACGACGTGCACACATCTCTGGGGTACCGGCGCGCCCGCATGCGCCGGCTGATGGCCTCCACAATGACTGCGGGAGTCGTTCTCGTGGTGTCCGCGTGCGGTCAGGCGGTCGACGACACCGGCAGCGCGCAAGAAGCGGGGGAGCTGTACGTCGATCTCGACAACTGCGGAATCACCACCGAGTACACCGCGGCGCCGGAACACGCGGTCACGCTGACCTCCAATGCCACCGAGACCATGCTCGAGCTGGGACTCGAAGACCGCATGGTCGGCACCGCGTACATGCGGGGACGCGAGATCGCACCGGAGTACACCGACGCCTACGGGCAGGTGCCGATCCTCTCGTCCGAGCAGCCCACCATGGAACAGCTCATCGACGCAGACCCGGATTTCGTCTATTCGGGTTACCCCGACGGTTTCAGCGAGAAGACGGGTCATACCCGCGAACAACTCGGCGATGTCGGCATCGACACCCACCTGAACCCTGAAGGCTGCGCCACGGGTCCGGTGGAAATCGACGATATCTTCGCCGAGATCACCACCATCGGAGAGATATTCCGCGTCCCCGATCGTGCGGAAGACTCGGTTGCCGAACTCCGTGCCCGACTCGACGACGTGCGGTCGCGGGTGGGCGATGAGGAACCGGTGACAGTGTTCCTGTACGCGTCCGGCACCGACACGGCGTCGACGACGGGTGCGAACAGCATGGCCACCGCGTTGATAGAAGCCGCGGGCGGCGTCAACATCTTCGGAGACGTCCCCGAGCGATGGATGAGCGTGTCGTGGGAGCAGGTCGCGGAACGGAATCCCGACGTGATCCTGGTACGTGAAGAAGGCACCACACCGCAGTACCAGTCACCGTCGGTGACGACGAAGATCGCGGACCTGATGGCGGTACCGGCGATTTCGGCCACCACAGCGATCCGCAACGAGGCATTCCCGACGATCACGCTGTCGCAACTCCAGCCGGGCCCGTATTCCATCGACGGCGTCGAACATCTCGCACGCCAGTTCCACCCTGCCTCGTTCGGGTGATCGGGCAGGCTCAGCGCGCCCGCTTCCGGGTAGTGCTCGCCGTGTCGCTCGTCGTCCTGCTCGTTGCGGCCACCGTAGGTGTACTGGCGGGGTCGGTCGGAGTGGATGCGACGACGGCGTGGCGCATCATCGGGCATCGGATCTTCGGTCCCTCCGTGATCTCCCCCGATTGGACCAGATCCCAGGATCTGATCATCGCCGATACCCGCCTGCCCCGAGTTCTGCTTGCAGGCTGCGTCGGCGCAGGTCTCGCGCTCGTCGGTGCCACGATCCAGGCGGTCGTCCGTAACCCGCTGGCAGGACCCGGCATTCTCGGTGTGTCGGCGGGTGCGGCTGTCGGAGCCGTGGCGGTCCTGAGATTCGGATTGGGCGGCCGGGCCGTGCTGCTTCCGATCGCGGCGTTTCTCGGGGCGCTCGCTGCGATGGTGATCGTGCTCCTGGTGGCGCGGGGACGCGGACCGCTCGATCCCGTCCGTCTGGTCCTTGCCGGTGTCGCCGTATCCTCCGTGCTGAGCGCACTGACATCGCTGATGGTGCTGACCTCGCCCGATCAGAGTCTTGCCGGGCAGGTCCTACAGTGGACACTCGGTGGGTTCGGTGCTGCCCGCTGGGACACGTTGGCCCTTCCCGTCGTCGGGGTGGCTCTCGCTTGCCTCGCCCTGATGCCGCTCAGCCGAAGCCTCAATGTGCTGCTCACCGGAGACGAGAGCGCGACCGCGCTCGGCGTCGATGTCGGGCGAATGAGATTCGGGTTGATCGTGCTGTCGACGCTGCTGACCGGGATCCTGGTCGCGGTGAGCGGAGTGGTCGGGTTCGTGGGCCTGATGATTCCGCACATCGCGCGCATGCTGGTCGGTTCGGATCACCGGCGGATGCTGCCCGTCGCTCTCGTGGTCGGAGCCGCGTTCGCGATCGGTGCCGACCTGGTGGCCCGGACCGTGATGATTCCGCGGGAGCTTCCTGTAGGCATCATCACGGCACTCGTGGGCGGACCGTACTTCGTCTGGCTGTTGCGCCGCACATCACGGCGGTGAGGAATCGATGCTGAGATTCGAGAACATCACCGTACGCGCGGGTGGGCGAGTGTTGGTCGACGACGTGAGTTTCGACGTCGCTCCGGGTGAGGTCGTTGCCCTGGTGGGTCCGAACGGCAGCGGAAAATCGACGCTGCTGCGTACCGCGTATCGCGCTCTTCGTCCCGCGTCGGGCTCAGTCCACCTCGGTGGGCGCGATGTGTGGCGGAGTCCGGTGCGATTCGTCGGTCGCACAACAGGGGTCGTCGCGCAGACCACTCCGTCCGACTTCCCGCTCACGGTCGCAGATGTCGTCCTTCTCGGCCGCGCGGCGCACAAGGGAATGTTCGACGCAGACAACGAGACCGACGCGATGCTTGTGATCGCAGCGCTCGACGCTGTCGACATGAGTGACCACGCCGACCGGGATTTTGCTCGGCTGTCGGGTGGGGAGCGGCAACGTGTCCTGGTCGCGCAGGCCCTCGCAGGGGAGCCGTCCGTGCTGTTGTTCGACGAACCGACCAACCATCTCGATCTGCGCCACCGGCTTGCCTTGATGCGAGTGATCCGGGATCGGGCACAGACCGCGCTCGTCGCGCTGCACGATCTCGATCTTGCCGCCCGATTCTGTGATCGCATCGCGGTGATGAGCGCGGGGCGGCTGTGGGGCATCGGTACACCCGAGGAGATCGTGACACCGGCGCTGTTGTCCGAGATCTACGGCGTGGACGCCGAGATCCTGCGGCATCCGCGCGACGACAGTCCGATGGTGGTGCCGCTGTGAGAGAGGTGTTGCCATGACCGCACTATCTTCGGCGCAAGCCCGGCCGTTCACGGCCGGGACAGCCGATCTCTCGACCGGTGTGTGTCGGTGCTTGCTTGTACGGTGCGGGCGTGCAACTGCGATACCAATACCGCGTGTATCCGACGCCAGGCCAGCAGGACATGCTGGCCCGCTCGTTCGGATGCGCACGGGTGGTATTCAACGATGCACTGCGCGCCCGGCAGGACGCGTACGCAGCGGGAGTGAGGGTCTCGGACACCGACGTGCAGCGGTGGGTGGTCACCGCAGCGAAGAAGACCCCGCAGCGGGCATGGCTGGCCGAGGTGGCGTCGGTGGTGCTGGTCCAAGCCTGTCAGGACGCGCGGCGCGCGTATCGGAACTGGTTCGATTCTCTGTCGGGGAAGCGGAAGGGCCGCAAGGTCGGGGCGCCTCGCTTCCGGTCCCGCAAGGACAACCGGCAGACGGTCCGGCTCACCCGCAACGGGTTCTCGCTGCGTTCGAACGGCACGTTGTATATCGCGAAGGTCGGCGAGCTGAAGGTGGCGTGGTCACGGGAGTTGCCGTCCGAGCCGAGCAGCGTCACGGTCATCAGGGATTCGGCGGGTCGGTACTTCGTGTCGTTCGTGGTGGAGACCACCGACGAACCGATGCCCGAACTCGACTCCGAGGTGGGGATCGATCTCGGGCTCACCACGTTCGCGGTCCTGTCCGATGGAAAGGTGATCGAGTCGCCGAGGTTCTTCCGACGTGCCGAACGCAGACTCCGCAAGGCGCAGCAGAATCTGTCCCGAAAGGAGAAGGGTTCGAAGAACCGGGCCAAGGCCCGCCTCGAGGTCGCCAAAGCTCACGCGAAGGTGGCCGACGCCCGCAAGGATTGGGCACACAAGCACTCCACGACGATCGTCCGCGAGAACCAAGCGGTGTATGTCGAGAATCTGTGTGTCGCGGGCCTGGGGCGGACGCGGTTGGCGAAGTCGGTGCACGATGCCGGGTGGGGGATGTTCACCCGGTTGCTCGAGGAGAAGGCCGCCCGCTATGGGCGGACCTTCCAGCGGGTGGACCGGTGGTTCCCGTCGTCGCAACTGTGCTCGGTGTGCGGCGGGTCGGACGGTCCGAAACCGTTGTCGGTGCGGGAGTGGACCTGCACGGCGTGCGGTGTGGTCCACGACCGGGATCTGAATGCAGCCGAGAACATCCTCGCCGCCGGACGGGCGGAGAGGCGAAACGCCTGCGGAGGGACTGTAAATCCTGCCGCCTAGCGGAAGGTATGTCCCTGTGAAACAGGAACCCACCGAAAGCGCCGAGCGGGCGCTGGTAGGAATCTCGGGTTGTTCACGGCCGGGAGGACGTCAAGCAATGGGGAGTGCTCACGCACGTCGACACGGATGTGTCTCCGGCCCGGAGTATCGACGACGCGATCCGGTTGGCACGCCTCGCAGAGGAGTTGGGGTTCGAGTCGTTCTGGGTCGCGCAGCACCGTTTCGGTGACCAGGGCGGGGCGGTCCCCAGCCCGCTCGTACTGCTCGCGGCAATCGCCCGGGAAACCACGACGATCGCGCTCGGAACGGCCTCGATCGCCGCAGGATTCGAAGATCCCCGACGGCTGCTCGAAGATGCCGCCGTCCTCGACGCCTTGTCCGGGGGAAGGCTGCAGTTGGGATTGGGCAGCGGGTCGGCGCCGACAACATCACAGATATGGGGCATCGATCACGACACCCGCCACGACCGGTACTGGAATGTGGTCGACGCGGTACTGCACGGTGCCACCTCGGGTCTCGGTGTTCAGGAGGTGAGGTGTGCGGTGGTTCCCGAGACCACCGGGTTCGCCGAGCGGCTCTGGGTGACCACGGGCAGCGAAGCGGGCATCGACCACACCGCACGTCGCGGGCTCGGGCTCGTCGCCGGTCGCCGCAATGTCGACGAGCGCGGTGTCGGCTACGAGGATGCGCGCGTCGCGGGACTCATCGCACGTTACCGCGAGGCGTCGGGAGCGTCCGGACGCGTGGCATTGTCCCGTCCGTGCGTCGTCGCTCCCGACGATGCACGAGTGGAACAGTTGCGGGTGCTCGAACAGCAGGCGCGTTCGGCGGCGGGACGACCATACGATCCTCGCGCCTCCGTGGTGGGCACTGCCGAGTCGTTCATCGCGATGTTCTCGGACGATCCCGGCCTACCACTCGCCGACCACGTGCTGATCCACACGCGCCCACTGGCGTTGCCGTATCACGTGCAGGTCGCCGGTCTCGAACAGTTTGCCGATGCGGTGCGGCCACACGTGTCCTGAGGGGAGCGCGCTATCGCGACTTCGCGCAGCGTGTCCCTTACCCTGGGGCGATGGGTGCATTCGATCAGGTGCGGTTAGGAGAACCGGAGATCCGTGCGGCCGCGGAAGTGCTCGCGCCCGTCATGCGGAGAACACCGGTGTTGCCGTCGCGTGTGCTCTCCGAACGTACCGGCGTCCCGGTGTGGTTCAAATGCGAGAACCTCCAGCACACCGGCTCGTTCAAACCGCGGGGTGCGTACAACCGGATCGCGAGACTTGCAGCCGACGAACGTGCGCGCGGTGTCGTTGCGGCGAGCGCGGGGAATCACGCGCAAGGAGTCGCGTGGGCGGCGACCGGACTCGGCATCGCCTCGACGGTGTTCATGCCTGTCGGCGCTGCTCTGCCGAAGGTCGCCGCGACCCGTGCCTACGGCGCCGACGTCCACTTCGCCGGCCAGACGATCGACGACGCGCTGGTGGCGGCCCAGGAGTTCGCGGCCGACACGGGTGCAGTGTTCATCCACCCCTACGACCACGAGGATGTCGTGGCCGGACAGGGCACTGTCGGGCTCGAGATCGCCGAACAACTCCCCGATGTGAGCGCTGTGGTTGTCCCGACCGGCGGTGGCGGTCTGCTGGCCGGAGTGGCAGCGGCGCTCGCTGCCACTCGGCCGGAGGTCCGGGTGATCGGTGTGCAGGCCGACGGCGCGGCCGCGTGGCCCGGGTCGTTGCGCGCGGGGCACCCCGAACGAGCGCGGAACACGTCCACCGTCGCCGACGGCATTGCTGTGGGAATGCCTGGTTCCGTGCCGTTTCCGCTCGTGCAGGACCACGTCGACAGGGTCGTCACCGTCAGCGATGATGCCCTTGCCCGGGCGCTGGTGCTGTGCATGGAACGATCCAAGCTCATCGTCGAGCCTGCCGGTGCCGCTGCGGTCGCTGCGCTGTCCACCGCTGGGCTGGAGTTCGACGGTCCGGTCGCCGCGATCCTCTCCGGCGGCAACATCGACCCCTTGGTTTTGACTCATGTGATCGGGCATGGGCTACGAGCAGGAGGTCGATACCTCGCTGTGCGCGTGTCGATTCCGGATCGCCCAGGTGCTCTGGTCGGATTGTTGAGCGTGGTGGGGGACTCCGATGCCAGCGTCGTCGACGTCGTGCATTCGCGTACGGCAGGGCAGCTTGCGCTCGACGAGGTGCAGGTCGCGTTGACGATGGAAACCCGTGGTGCGCAACACCGCAGCGAGGTACTCGATGCATTGCGCGATGCCGGGTACGTGGTGGAGATCGAATAGGCCGGCCCGGCCGTCGCGGAGGACGACCGGGCCGAACGAGCGCCGTCGACGCAGTGCTGCGCTCGGCGGCAGCTCAACCCTGCTGGGACTCGAGTGTCGTGAGCGCCTGCTCGAACAGGTCGAGGTTGTAGTTCGCGTCCTCGAAACCGCCCACGGTGTCCTTGCCGCCGGGGAGCACGGTGCCGGCGACGACCGCTGGTACCGCCTGGAACAGTGGTTCGGCCATGACGGCCTCGAGTTCTGCATTCGGTTCCCCGCGAAGGTTCGTCACGTGGAGCAGTACTGTGCCGTCGAGCACGACCGGAAGCTGCTCGACGCTCAGTTCGGCCTCACCGTCCGATTCCGCGCCTGCGACGGCTTCCTCTGCGGGCGCGATGCGCGCGCCGGCCTTGGTGAACACACTTCCCCAGATGCTCTCGCTGCTGTAGGTGTGGAAGGTGCCCGCATTCCAGGAGCCGAGCAGCGCGAAGGTCTCGGTGTCGAGGACGGCGCGGTGTGTTTCGGCGATACGTGCGGTGCGCTCGTCGAAGTCGGTGACGAGCTGTTCGTAGGTGTCCTCCTTACCGAGGGCCTGCGCGACGAGTTCGACGCGTCCTTGCCAGTCGGCGCGACCGGGTCCGGCGATGTCGAGCACCAGGACGGGCGCGATCTCGCGCAGCGGGGCCAGATCGCTGTCCTCGATGCGGTTGTGGGCGATGATCAGGTCCGGCTCGAGGGTGGCGATCTGCTCGATGTCGGGTTCCGACCCGTTGGATACCACCGGGACATCCTCGATCTGTTCCCAGGTTTCCGGGGTGACGGACGTTTCATCCACGGCGCCGCGCCCGACTGGGACGACACCGAGGTTGATCAAAGGCTGCGTCGCGATGTGATGGATGGTGACGATGCGCTCGACGTCGACGGGGATTTCCACCTCGCCGGAGCCGTCGGTCACCGTGCGGACGGCAGCCTCCGTCGGTGCGGTCTCGGCCGGTTCGGGCGAGCTGCATCCGGTCAGGATCATGGCCAGGCTTGCCGCGGCGACCAGTGCACCGACTCCGAATCTGCGGCGTGAACGTGTGGCGAACATGGGACCTCTCGTGGGGACAAGATAACGCGGCACCGTATGTACGCGCGTAATTGCGAAAACGTTTCGCAATTGGCTAAGGTTAACCTAATCAATGTCGTTCGGGGAAGGTGCATGCAACCAATGGCTGCGGGATCAGGCCTTCGGAACCTGTTGTATCCGGTACGCGTTCGCCTCTTGATCTCCGGTGCGCTGCAGGTGTTCTGTGCGATCGGAACGGTGCTTCCGTTCATCGCGATAACCGAGGTGACGCGGGAATTGCTCCGCGGCGGAGTTGTCCCCTGGGGTTGGGTGTGGGCCGCGGTGGTGGCCCTGGTGGTGACGCCGCTCGTTCACAGTTGCTCGTTCTCGCTCAGCTTCGGCGCGAGTCGCGACATCCAGTACCGGATACGGCGGAACCTGGTCGATCATCTCGCGCGGGTGCCACTCGGCTGGTTCGGCGGCGTCACCGGCGGTGGACTACGCAAGCTCGTGAGCAGCGACGTGGCCGCTCTGACCGGGCTGATCGGTGAAGCGATTCCGCTCGCACCCCGGTTCGCCGCCGTCTCGATCCTCGCGATCTCCTATCTCGCCTGGATCGACCCGCTGTTCACGATCGTGATCGCCCTGCCGGTGGTCATCGCTTCTGTACTCCTGGTCCACCGCCCGCCGGTAGCCAACGACCTCGAACGGGAATACCGTCGCACCGCTCGGGGGTTGAGCGAGCGCGCAACCGAACTCGGCCAGGGCATGGCCGTCTGGAAGGTGTTCTCGGGCAGTCGCCTCGCTGACGACAGATTCGTCGATGCCATCGACCAGCACACCCGCTCCTACCTCGCGACCGAACGTGCCCGAGACAGGCGGGGGCGCCTTCCGCTGACCCTTTCGTCGTGGTCGTTCATCCTGGTCTGGACGACGGTGTGGGGCGTGGTCTTCGTCGCAACCGACCTGCTGGTGCCGGCAGATCTCATCCCCTTCCTGCTGATGTGCTGGATCGTGTCGCGCGCTGTGTGGCTTGTGCCGACGTTGCGGACGCTGGTGAGTCGCAGTCGTGCCCTCGCCGAGTCGCTGGACCGCGCGTTCGCGACCCCGGAACTCCCGACGGGAGATCGGACACTTGCCGCACGTCGCGACATCACCATCCGGTTTGCCGGCGTCACATTCGAATATAACAGGGGCAGAACGGTTATCGACGAGCTAGACCTCGAGCTGGCCCCCGGTACGGTGACCGCGGTGGTAGGCCCCTCCGGGTCGGGGAAATCGACGTTGACCCGCCTGCTGCCACGATTCTGGGACGTCACCGGAGGCGCGATCACGGTCGACGGGGTCGACATCCGCCGGTTGGATCCTGCCGAGCTCTACCGGCTGATCGGATTCGTCTTCCAGGATGTGCGAATGCTGCGACGAACAGTGGCCGACAACATCCGCCTCGCGGATCCGACGGCGAGCGACGAGCGGGTCCGAGCGGCGGCGCGCGCGGCGCGTATCCACGACCGGATCCTGGAAGAGCCGCTCGGATACGACGCAGTCATAGGAGAACACGTCTCGTTCTCCGGGGGCGAGGCCCAGCGCATCTCGATCGCGCGGGCGATCCTCGCCGATCCGCCGGTTCTCGTTCTCGACGAGGCGACGTCGGCGGCGGATCCCGAATCCGAATCCCTCGTCCAGGACGCGATCGCAGCACTGAGCCGAGACAAGACCGTGCTGATGGTGGCCCATCGATTGGAGACCGTCGTGAATGCCGACGCGATCGTGGTGATGGAGTCCGGTCGCATCGTCGAGCGCGGCACTCACACCGAGCTGATGAACCGAGGCGGGCGATACGCGAACATGTGGCGACCGGGCGTCGCGACGACGGGGGCTGCAGGATGATGCTCACCGCTCTCGGCCGGGCCATCGGCCCCGCAGCAGTCGTGCGATTGCGCCGCACGTTCGTGGCGACCGGCGCTGTCGCGGTACTGGAGGCAGTCGGGCTCGCGATGTTGGTGCCGTTGATCACCGACCTGTTCGCCGACAACTTTCCCCGCGTGTGGTTGTGGACCGCACTGCTGGTGGTGATCGTCGCTACGGCAACGGTGGCACAGGACGTCGTGACCACCCGGCGGCGTCGCGACACCTCGGAGTCCGTGGCCGCGCTGCAGAGGCGTATCGCCGACCACGCCACCACATTGCCGCTGGGGTGGTTCGGTGCCGCGAACCAGGACCGCCTGACGCGAATCGTCACCGATGCGGGCGACGCACTGACACTGACGGTCAATGGCGTGATGGCAATCAATCTGCGCGCCATGGCGCTCGGCGCATCGCTGTGGTTCGTGCTCGCGTGGATCGACCGGCCCACTGCCGCCGCCGGAGCGGCCGGACTCGTGCTGCTCGTGGGGCTGTACCTACTCGCGATCCGGTTGTTGCGCAGCGCCACAACCGCCCAGGAACGCGCCGCCGAGGACATCAACGGCAAGATCGTCGAGTTCGCGCAGAACCAGTCTGTGCTACGCGGATACGGGCGGGTGGGTGACGCCGATACCGATCTGTTGTCTGCGATCGACCAGGTGCGCCAGGGTGCGGCCAAGTATTTTCGTGGTGCGATCGTCGGTGCCGTGCTGTTCGCGATCGGCACGGGTGTGTTCTTCTCCGGTGTTCTGGTGGTGGCTCTCCAACGGGCCGACGGCGAGAGTCTCGCCGTGGCATCTGCCGTGTGCGCGGTCCTGTTCGCGGCGCTGCTGGTCGATGCTGTCGCGGCGCTCGGTCGGACCGGAAGTGTCATCCGTGAAGCAGAGGGGATCCTCGCTGACGCGGGCGACCTGCTCCGGGTACCTGCGTTGCCCGAACCTGCTGCCCCCGTCCCGGCCGGGCACGACAACTCCCTCGCATTCGATGACGTTTCCTTCTCGTACATGTCGGGGCGTGCGGTGCTGCGCGGGGTCGGGTTCGACGTCCCTGCCGGCACCACGTGCGCTGTCGTGGGGCCCTCGGGATCGGGGAAAACTACGTTGGCGCGGTTGGTCGCGCGATTCTGGGACGTCGAAGCAGGCTCTGTGCGTGTCGGGGGCGTCGACGTTCGAGAGATGGCGACGGCGGACCTGATGGCGCGCGTGTCGCTCGTATTCCAGGATGTGTACCTGTTCGACGGCACCATCCGGGAGAATATCGGCATTGCCGATCCCGGTGCATCGGACGCTGACTTCGAACGTGCGGCCCGGCTGGCACGGGTCGACGACATCGTCGAGCGGCTGCCCGACGGGTGGAACACCCGCGTCGGTGATCACGGATCATCCCTGTCCGGTGGTGAGCGACAACGTGTCTCGATCGCGCGTGCATTCCTGCGCGGTGCTCCGATCGTCGTCCTCGACGAGCCGACGTCCGCACTCGATCGCGAGAACGAGGCGGCGATACTTGCTGCTCTCAGCGAATTATGCCGCGATCGCACGGTTCTCGTCATCGCCCATCGTCTGCATACCATCGTGAACGCCGACCGCATCGTCTTCCTCGAGCACGGTGAGGTGACTGAGGCCGGGAGTCATGACGAGCTGATGGCGGCCGGCGGACGCTACGCTGGTTTCGAGGCGACTCTTGCGCGTAGGCACCGGCCGATCGTCACCACCGGAACCCCGGAATGACGGTGTCGACGCGATGATGTTTCCGTCCCGCAAACCAGGGCCGAAGGCCCGATTGTCGCGCGAGGTGATCCTGCGTGCTGCGCTGGCGACCCCGCGAGAGATCACCATCACCGGGATCGCCGAGCAGTTGGGGTGCTCGGCGGCGGCGCTCTACCGGCATGTCGAGAGCAAGGACGATATCGTTATCGGAGCCCTCGAACTTCTCATCGCCGAGACGCCACGACCGGATCCTGACCGAGGCTGGCGCACTCTGCTCGAGCAGGAGTGCGACGTTCGCTGGCGTCTGTACGAGGGACATCCCGAACTGTTCGCGGCCTGGCCCAGAACAGGGCGGCCTGTCATTGCATCGGTACACCGCAACGAGTGGGTGGCGCTCCGTGTCGCTGACGCCGGTTTCGACCTCGCAGACGCACGCGGAGTCGTCGCAGCCATCGTCGCCGCCGCCGCGGATTACGGCCTGCTGCTTGCATTCCAGCGGCGGCCGGGCGCGGTACAGGCCTTGGACGCACGCCTGGGAGTTCTCGGACCCGAGATGCGTGCCGTCGAACAGGACAGGTTGTCGCGACCACGACATCATTTCGACCGACAGCTGCGGATCCTGCTGGACGGATTCGCAGTCCACTACGAGAGGACGATCGATGAGCGCTGATTCCGGACCGGCCGTGACCGAAGGGCGCGGTGAGATCGAACTGATCATGCATGACCTGACTCCGCGGATCCTGAAGGTTGTCCGTGTGGAGGATCTCTCGCGGACGATGCGTCGCATTGTCGTGGGAGGTGCCGCGTTGGAGGGCTTTCCATACGTGACGATGGCTCCAGATGACCACGTGAAGCTGTTCTTTCCGGATGCCGCGACCGGGCGCATCGCGATGCCCGAGATCGGTCCGGACGGGATGCGTCTTCCGTCAGAGGGGCCGCGACCCGTGGCCCGCGACTACACCGTCCGTGCGTTCGATCGTGAATCGCTTGAGCTGACACTGGACTTCGTTCTCCACTCCCACGGAATCGCGGGCGCCTGGGCGTCGAAGGCCGCGCCGGGAGACGAGGTCGGTGTGCTCGGACCACGTGGTTCGCACATCTATCCGACGGGGTACGACTGGTATCTGCTGGCGGCTGATGAGACCGCACTTCCTGCGCTCTGCAGGTGGATCGAAGAGCTGCCCTCGGACGCGAGAGTGGTGGCCTTCGCCGAAGTCGCCGACGAGCACTCCGAACTCACTGCGCCGGGACGTGAAGAGGTCGAGCTCACGTACCTGCATCGCGGCTCGGCGGAACCGGGCACGACGACACTGCTCGCCGACGCGGTCCGCGCGTGCGAGTTCCCGGACGGGGAGATGTTCGCGTGGGTGGCGGGCGAGGCGGGATCGATCAAGCCGATCCGTTCGTATCTCACCCGCGAACTGGGGCTTGCACGGGGCCGCGCGAAGGTCGACGGGTACTGGCGTCTGGGCAAGGCGGATCACGATCACCATGAGGTGATCGAGGAAGACGACTGACCGGGCTTCCGGCCCGTACGATCGCACGCGTGACCGACTTCGACTACGACCTCGCCGCCGACGATGCACTGATCGCCGCCGTGCTTCCCCTGCTTCGGGAGCACGGCCCGCTCACGCTCGACGAGATCAGGGAGCGACTCGCATCGGGTGACGCCGCGGACGATCTGATCCTGCCCATCGATGAGTTGCCCGATCATCCGATGCTGGTGTACCTGAGCGACGGCCGATACGCCGCATTCGACGAGCTCCTCGGAGGCCGTGTCCTGACGCATCGGCTCACCGAAGCCGAGGTGGCGTCCGCTGTGCTCCCCGTAGACGAGATCCATCCGCTGCTCGTGTTCGTGACCGGCGACGAGGACTACGACCTCGTCGAGATCGACCGAGAACCCGATCGGCTGGAGGATCGCGGCATCGCCGACCTCGCACCGTTCGGCAACGAGGCGCTCGTGTTTCCCCGTGGTGCCTTCGCCGAATTGTCGCCCGGCGACCTCGTTTCCGCGACCGTGACGGAGACAGGATTGATGATCGCTCCGGCGACTGCCGAGACCGACACCGTTCCCGAGTTGGCCGCGGTGCTGGGGGAGTCGCTCGCGTCGGGCGACCCGGCGTACCTCGAGTCGTCGGTGTTCTCGGCGATGTTCGAGGTACCCACTGCGTTCACCGTTCCCTCCCTGCCGTTGTCGGAACAGATCGAGACGGCGGGACTCGAGGTGTCCGGCGGCCTCGTGGCACCGCCCGGGTTCGATTTCGCGGGATATCTCGCGCGGAGCGCGGTCGATTCCTACGCCGAGCAGGTCGGTGTCCCGGTCGAGGCTGTGCCGGGGGTCGTGCTGTTCGCGTCGCTGGTCGATGCGATCAGTGACGGGGACGACAGTGACCTCGAGTCGCGGTTCGCGGAGGGTAAGTCCGGACTCTTCGCGGCGTTGGCCGACACCGATGTGGCGATGACGGTCGTCGACGAACTCCTCGAGCAGGCCATCGATCCGGCGTCGATCGAACGGGCCGCGTTGTGGATGAAGGACCACGGCCCGCGGAAGGTTGCCGCGGCGGCGTTCTGGATCGCGGGCAAGGCCGCGGAGACCGCTGCTCGCGTCGATGATGCGGCGCGTTACTTCGAGCGTTCCACGGACCTGGACTCGGAGTTCGATCCGGCGCTCGAAGATCTCGCCCGGTATCTCTCCGACAGCGGGGACGCGGTCCGGGCGCTGTCGTTGCTGGGCCGGTCCATCGACGGCCCGGATCACCCGCTGTATGCGGTGCTGGAGACCTTCCAGCCCATCGAGCGCCCCGATCTGGGCCGCAACGATCGGTGCTGGTGCGGGTCGGGTCGTAAGTACAAGGCGTGCCATCTCGGGAAGGCCGAGTACACGCTGGAGGATCGCGCGCCCTGGCTGTACTTCAAGGCCTGCATGCAGATGACGCAGGTCTCGTGGCGGGACCATCGCTTCGCTCTTGCGGAGGCTCGCAGCGGCTACAGCGACAACGACGACGACCTGTTCGAGGCGCTGTCCGATCCGTTGCTCGACGACGTGATGCTCGGTGAAGGCGGCGGGCTGGCCGAGTTCGCGGAGGCGCGTGGGCACCTGCTGCCCGACGACGAACGTGAACTTCTTGCGCGGTGGCTGCCGGTGGAGCGGTCGGTACATGAGGTCGAGGCCGTCCGGGTAGGGGAGGGGCTGACGCTGCGCGACATACGAACGGGCGAGCGGCGGAACCTGACCGCTCCTGAGGTGGGCGAGGACGTCCCTGTCGGCGGCCTGTTGTGTGCGCGGGTCGTTCCGGTCGCGGACACCTGGCGGATTCTGGGGGCTGCCACACCTGTTACTCAGGAGCAGAGCGACGCGATCGTCCGACTGATCGGTGACAGTGGGCAAGTCGACGTGTACGCCGGCGTCGTGCTTGTGGAGTTGCTGACCGATTTCTCCCTATCCGCGCAGGCAACGGACGGATAACGGGGAGTACCTCCAGTCACACCGACCTCACTCGGCGCACAACTAGAACGTGTTCCTAAATATATGTGATATCAAGTAGCAGAAGCCGTGCTCGTGATCGGTATCACAAGTACGGTTGGGGTCGTTCGAAGAGGGATGTGGGGGTTGCGTATGTCGGTAGACCCGTCTGCGGTCATCGTGGCAGTGGCCACGGCAGCGAGTGCGCTCGTGCAGGGAGCGGACATACCAGCAGAGATACAAGATCAGGTGACGTCTGCGATCGAGTCGTTCGAGGCGGGTGCCCCCGAAACCGACAAGCAGGTCGAGGATTTTGTCGCGTCGTTACCCGAGCAGGTGCAGGACCAGGCCAAGCAGGTAGTCGCCGACACCACCGACTCGGTCGCAGCGGCAATCGAGCCACACCTGCCCGAGGAGGCGCTCGAAGCGCTTCATCCGCCGGAGTCCGGGCCGGAATCTGCGATCGCGCCGGCAGCACCCCAATCGAGGCCGAATGCGTTCGGCGTCGCACCGGTACCCCAGGCTCCGATGCTCGGCCCGCAACCCACCGCCACGATCGGTGGCGTCACGCTCCCGTCGATTCCGGCGATCCTGCCCGGCACGGGCCTGGCGCCCATCGGCGCGATCGCGGTGTTCGCTCCGTGGCTGCGCAAGGCCGGTGAAATCTGCGACGGAATCACTGCGCCCGTCCTCGCGGCCCTGTACTCGGCCGAGAACGGCTTCCGTTTCGGAGCCACGGCACCCGTATCGCCGGTCGGTGCGAAGGGACCGGGGCAGTTCATGCCCGGCACGTGGCGCGAGTACGGTAAGGACGCCGACGGCGACGGCAAGGTCGACATCCTGGGCATCGCAGATCCCGTCATGGCGTCCGGCAACCTGCTGTGCGACAACTACAAGCAGATCGACGACTGGAAGAAGCGCGGCCTCGTCCAGGGCGACACGTTGGATCTGACGATCGCGGCGTACAACGCCGGTGCGGGTGCGGTCCGCCGGTCCGGTGGTATGCCGTCCGGGTCACCCGACTACGAGAACCAGACCAAGCCGTACGTCGCAAAGATCCGGGCTACCGAGGCAGCGTTCTCCCGACTGCTGTCGCCCTTCTTCGGCCTCGGTCTCGGTGGTGCGAGTGATGTCGGCAACCGCGTCGTCGACCTCGCCTTCAAGTTCCTGGGCCTTCCGTACGTCTGGGGCGGCGGCAACATCAACGGGCCGTCCGGCGGCGGTTTCGACTGCTCGGGTCTGACGTCGTACGCGGTGCACGCGGCGACAGGGATCACCCTGCCCCGCACCTCGGAAACCCAGTGGCATGTGGGCACCGAGATTCCGCTCGAGCACGCCCGACCGGGCGACCTCCTGTTCGGTAACTGGCAGGCCGGCGGGCCCGGCCACGTTGCGATCTACATCGGCGGCGGCCAGATGGTGCATGCACCGACCACCGGTGATGTAGTGCGGGTCGGCACGGTCTTCCCCGACATGAAGGCGCGTCGGATCATCTGACGAGTGCGAACGCAGCGAGGTCCGGCCGGAAAATTCCGGCCGGACCTCGCTGCGTATACGTCGGGATCAGCCGTGGTACGGCTCTGCGGAGACCAGCGTCACCTTCATCGTCTTGCCGTTCGGCAGCGCGTACTCGCGTGTCTCGCCCACCTTGGCCTCGATGAGGGCCTTGCCGAGCGGGGAGCTGGGCGAATAGGTCTCGAGTTCGCTGTTGCGCGCGCCTTCTTCGCGGGTCGCGATGAGGAACGTTTCCTTGTCGGATTCGTCGCCGTCGTAGTACACCGTGACGACCGAGCCGGGCAGCGCGACACCGGACTGCGTGGGTGCGACGCCGACCTTCGCGGCGCTCAGCAGCTCTTGCAGCTGACGGATGCGTGCTTCCTGCTGACCCTGTTCTTCGCGGGCGGCGTGGTAACCGCCGTTTTCCTTGAGGTCACCTTCTTCACGCCGCTCGTTGATCTCGGCCGCGATGACGGGACGATTGGCGATGAGCTGGTCCAGTTCCGCCTTGAGACGGTCGTGGGACTCCTGTGTCAGCCAGGTCACCTGGGTCTCGGTCATCATCGATCACTTCCTTCGGGTTGGAGCCCCCGGCTCCGTGGACAAGTCGTGCATACGCAACGACCGCAACAGCACGACCCTCGTCGTTCCCCCCTGGAATGCGGCGAACGGGGCCGTACTGTCTCTGATGCAGCAATACACGGCCCCAATGGGTGGAACCGTGTATCCGCATATTCTAGCACCAGATCCGGGTTACACGCGGAAATCGCAGCGTAACGGCATTGTGATCAGGGCGCGCGCAAGTATTCCGGAACGTTGAAGCTGCAGCCGTACCCGTCGCCCATGCCGGGCCGCTGTGATGTCTTGACCGTCGAATCCAGAACCACCGTCGATGCGTCCGACGCCGGCACGAGGACTTCCCGCCGCCCGGTTTCGCTGCCGTCCCGCGATCGCGCACGGACAATGCACACAGCTTCCTGTGACGGGTCCTGGCGCGTGACCGACAGCTTGATGTCGAGGGTGTCGTCGTCGATGACCTCGAACGCGACCACTTCGTATTCGATCTCAGCGGGCCCGAACTGCTGGAACATCACGACCCCGAGGCCGATTCCCGCGATGACGCCGAGGGCGGTGAACCCCCACTTCTTACCGCGAGCCGTCCGTGCTTTCGACGGATATCTCGCGCTGCGGCGGGGTTGTTCTGCGGTGTCGGTCATCATTTTCTTTCGTGCCAAGGCCGAAGTTCGGGTGCTCCCGTGGGGCCACGGCTGACGGGGGAGTTGTCAGGTGGAACTATAGGGGAGGGATCCGAACGGCCCGCACCGGCGGTAGCTGTCCGGTCCCGAGATGTATTCGACGGTGAGGTGGAGGAAACACGTGAGCGGACTACGGCTCATGGCCGTGCATGCCCATCCCGATGACGAGTCGAGCAAGGGTGCCGCCACCACGGCCCGCTACGCGGCGGAGGGGAACGACGTGCTCGTCGTGACACTCACGGGTGGCGAACGAGGAGACATCCTCAATCCTGCGATGGACGTGCCCGGCATCCGGGATCGCATGCCCGAGGTTCGTCGCGAGGAGATGGCGGCGGCGGCGCGTCACCTCGGTGTGCAGCATCGCTGGCTCGGTTTCATAGACTCCGGCCTTCCGGAGGGCGACCCCAAGCCGCCGCTGCCCGATGGGTGCTTCGCGGTGGTACCGCTCGACGAGCCCACGCGCAAGCTCGTCGAGGTCATCCGGGAGTTCCGTCCCCACGTCATGACCACGTACGACGAGAACGGCGGCTACCCGCACCCCGATCACATCCGTTGCCACGAGGTGTCGATGGCGGCGTACGAGGCGGCAGCCGATCCGAACTATCACCCCGAGCTCGGCGAGCCGTGGGAAGTGCAGAAGGTCTACTACTCGCACGGCTTCATCCGCAAGCGCATCGAATTGTTCCGCGACGAGTACGAACGCCGCGGTGAACCGTTCCCGATGGAAGAGTGGCTCAGCCGCTGGCGCACCGAGCAGGGCGATCTCATGGCACGGGTCACCACCCAGATAACCTGTGGTGACTACTTCCCGAATCGCGACGACGCGCTTCGGGCACACGCCACTCAGATCGATCCGAACGGGTCGTTCTTCGCGGTGCCGCTGGACATACAGCAGAAGGTGTGGCCGACCGAGGAGTTCGAGTTGGCAAAGACCCGCGTCACCACGACGATCCCCGAGTCGGATCTGTTCGCGGGTATCGAGGACGGACAGGTGAGATGACGTTAGGCACGCTGGCAGTCGAGGTTCTTGCGCAGGAACCCGCCGGCCCCGAGTTCGGCAAGGCATCGCCGGTCGGACTGGCCATTGTGCTGGTGCTGCTCGCCGCCATCGCTCTGCTCATCTGGAATATGAACAAGCGCCTGAGCAACCTCCCCGAGACGTTCGATACGAGCAGCCCCGAGGCCGACCAGGCAGTAGACGAAGGTACCGATCGCGGCGCCACCACGGTGAACATCACGAAGTCCGACGAGACTTCTGGAGAGACCGACGAGGTGGAGAAGAACGGGCGTCGCAGCGCCCCCGGAAAGAACTGACCGCACGTAACGTGGGGGAATGGCGAACAGGCTTGCCGAATCCCTCAGCCCGTACTTGCGGCAGCACGCCGAGAACCCCGTGCACTGGCAGGAATGGGGCGACGACGCGCTTGCCGAGGCCCGCGACCGGGACGTGCCGATCCTCCTGTCCATCGGCTACGCGGCATGCCATTGGTGCCATGTCATGGCGCACGAGTCGTTCGAGGATGATGCCACCGCGGCGGTGATGAACGCGGATTTCGTGTGTATCAAGGTCGACCGGGAGGAACGCCCCGACATCGACGCGGTGTACATGAACGCGACGGTCGCGATGACCGGGCAGGGCGGGTGGCCGATGACCTGCTTCCTCACCCCCGCCGGAGAACCCTTCTACTGCGGCACCTACTACCCGAGCGCGCCGCGCGGTGGGATGCCGTCGTTCACCCAATTGCTCGGCGCGATCACCGACACGTGGCGCAACCGCCGCGACGACGTCGACAAGGCTGCGGCCGCGATCGTCGCCGAACTCGCGCGCAGCAGCGGCGGCCTTCCCCCGGGCACTCGCACGGTAGACCCGGAGCTTCTCGACGCGGCGGGTGCAACGGTCGCGGACGACGAGGACAAGGTGCACGGCGGTTTCGGCGGCGCACCGAAGTTCCCGCCGTCGAACCTGCTCGAAGGTCTGCTTCGCGGGTACGAACGTACGGGTGCAGCAGAGACGCTGCGGCTCGTCGAACGCACTGCAGAGGCCATGGCGCGCGGCGGCATCCACGACCAGCTCGGTGGTGGATTCGCCCGTTACAGTGTCGATTCGGGTTGGGTAGTACCCCATTTCGAGAAGATGCTCTACGACAACGCGCTGCTCCTGCGCGCGTACGCGCACCTCGCCCGGATCACTGATGAGCCCGTGCCGCGTCGCGTGACGGAAGGCATCGTCGAATTCCTGCTCCGCGACCTGCGCACCGACGAAGGGTGTTTCGCGTCGGCGCTCGATGCCGACACCGACGGAGTCGAAGGGCTGACCTACGCGTGGACGCCGCAGCAGCTCGTCGACGTTCTCGGAAGCGAGGACGGTCTGTGGGCTGCGGAGCTGTTCGTCGTCACCGACGCCGGGACATTCGAGGCCGGAACCTCTGTCCTGCAGTTGCCCGCCGACCCGGACGAGTCCGAGCACTTCGACTCCGTGTGTTCCCGGTTGTTCGCGGCACGGCTGGCCAGGCCGCAGCCGGGTCGTGACGACAAGGTCGTCACCGCCTGGAACGCACTGGCGATCACCGGTCTCGTCGAGTCCGGTCTTGCGTCGGGACGGCCGGACTGGGTCGATGCCGCCGCGGCGTGCGCTCGCGCGCTGTTGAGTTCACACCTGGTGGACGGTCGACTGCGGCGTGCGTCGCTCGGTGGATCGGTGGGTGCGCCCGCCGGTGTGCTCGAGGACCACGGAGCCCTGATCACCGCGCTTCTCGCGCTGTACCAGGCCACCGGCGAGGCGCGCTGGCTCGACCCCGCCAGACAGCTGGCGGACACCGCGCTGACCCACTTCGCCGATCCGGACAGGCCGGGAAGCTGGTTCGATACCGCTCACGATGCCCAACAGCTCGTGGCGCGGCCGCGCGACCCCGTCGATGGTGCGACTCCGTCCGGTGCGGCATTGATCACCGAAGCGATGCTCACGTTGGCCGCGGTGGTAGACGACGGGGCCCGCTACGCGGAGGCCGCCCATGCCTCGTTGAGCGCCGCGTCGCTCCTGCTCGAGCGGGCCCCGCGCGCGTCGGGGCACTGGCTCACCGTCGCCGAGGCCGCTGTGCGCGGGCCGCTTCAGGTGGCCGTCGTGGGCGGGGGAGAGTTGCTCGAGGTGGCGCGACGTGAGGCCCCGGGCGGATCGCTCGTCGTCGGCGGTGCACCGGAGTCGTCTGCCCTCTTCATCGACCGGCCTCTGGTCGACGGAGCGCCCGCCGCCTATGTCTGCCGTGGGTTCGTGTGCGATCGGCCGGTCACGTCGGCGACGGATCTGAGTGAGGTGCTGGCCACAACCTGAGTCGTCAAGCCGGGGTCTGCGTGGCGGTCGTCAAGCCCAGGTCTGCGTGGCGCGGGCTCCGAGGAAGTCGCCTTCGCTGGTCACCGGCGCCGAGAGCAGTCCCGCAGCCGCGTCGATGAGGAAATTCGCGAAGCCCGTCCAGTTGGGTTCGTCGCCGATGCGGTCGAGCCGCTCCTCGTAGTCCGCGCAGCTGTCGGTGACGATCCGACCGAGAATCCAGGACCGGCCGCTGAGTACCGAAGGTGGGCACTCGGTGAGCAGCGCGCGGGTGCGGAAGATGAGGTCCTCCACAGTGGGATCGGACGTGATGGTCGCGGCCACGGCTTCGGTCATCGATGGAACGGCCCGCATCTGCCTCAGGAAGCGTGCGCGCCAGCTCGGGACGGGCATCGACGCCAGTTGTTCGGTGAAGGGGACGATCAGGCAGCTCAGCAGGTCGCGCAGCCCGGGCTCCGGGCCGAGTATCGCGACGAGTTCCTGCCGACGCGCGTGGGTGTCCTCGCTGAAGCGCAGCATCATGGCGCGGATCAGTTCGTCGCGGCTGCCGAAATGGTAGTTCACCGCGGAGTGATTGGAGTTGCCGGCGTGCTCCGCGATGCGACGGTTCGATATGGCGTCGATGCCGTGTTGCGCGAAGAGCTCTTCCGCGGAATCGAGTAGAGCTTGCCGAACTCGATCGCCGTAACTGCCCATGTCCGCTTCCGTCTCTTCCTTGTGGTTCCCACGTCCTCCGGCGTTGTGGGACGAACGTCACCAGTCTTGCATCTTGGAGGATTTAAGACACGTAGCGTAACATTTTTAAGTCAAGCAACGTAGAAATTCGAGGAGTACGCCGATGTCCACAACAACCCTCGAGCAACCCGCCAGTGGGCCGCCCGGCGACGGTGAGTCCGCCGAAATCGACCCGGCTCGCGCCCGTAAAGAGCAGATCGGCCGCATCGTCGCAATGTTCGTGATGCCGTTCATCATGGTGGGGATGATGATCACGGGGTACCTCTTCGCGATGCACGCCCCGTCCCCGCACAACGTCCCGATCGCGGTGACCGGCACGAGCCAGCAGGCCGAGCACTTCGCTCGCGCACTCGAGGGCGCCGATCCCGACGCCGTCGACGTCCGGATCGTTGCTACCGACGCACAGGCGCGTGATCTCGTCTTCGATCGTGAAGTTGCCGGCGCCGTGTCGCTGTCGGACGCCGGAACCGCCACGGTCTACACCGCGAGTGCGGCAGGGGCCTCCCAGTCGTCCACCGTCACCGGCCTGCTTGCACCGCAAGTGCTCGGTCAGGGTCTCGACCTGGTTGCAGAGGATCTCGCACCGCTGCCCGACCACGACACCGCCGGCCTCGCTGCAATGTTCATGGCAACAGGCTTGATGCTCGCGGGCTACATGCCGTGGAGTATCACCCTGTCCAATTCGCCCGAGCTGCTCCGTAAACGTCGCGCGTTTCCGCTCCTGGCCGGCTGGTCCGCGCTGATCGCGGCGCTCGTGTGGTTCGTTGCCGACCCCGTACTCGGAGCGATCGAAGGTCATACCGCAGCAGTGCTGGGGATCTCCTGGCTTGCCGTGTTCGCCGTAGGGTCGGTCCAGCTGTTCCTCACCCGGATCTTCGGTCCGATGGCCGTGATCGTCGGGATGCTCTTCATCATGGTGCTCGGTGTTCCCGCGTCGAACATGGGCATGTCGATCTACACGTTGCCGTCGCTGTACGTGAAACTGCACGCTTTCCTGCCCACACCGGCGACCGGTGAGGCGCTCCGCTCCGTCCTCTACTTCGACGGTGTCGGGCTCGGTTCACATGTACTCGTGCTGGTCGTCGGCGCGATTCTCGCTGTTGCTGCGATATTCGGTGTCGATGCGCTCCAGCGCAAGCGTAATCCGGATGCCGGCGCTCCCGAGATCACAGTCGCCTCGCTCACCGCAGGCCCGCGTCCGCAGCGTAACTGGGTCCGATACGTCACGCTCGGAGCTTTCCCGCTCGCGATGGTCGTGATGATGTTCTCGATCATGCTCGGTGCGATGTACAAGCCGGCCCCACGTGAGATGCCCGTGACGGTGGTGGCAGGCACCGAGGAGGTCGCAGAACAAGCGGTCACAGGTCTCGAGCAGAATATGGACGGCCTGTTCGACTTCGGTGCGTCGGCGTCCGTCGACGAAGCGCGTGCCGCAGTCCGAGACCGCAGCGTTGTCGCCGCCTACGTGTTGCCGTCGGCCGATTCGCCCTCCGCGACGTTGATCACGAACCAGTCTGCCGGTATGAGCCAGCAGCAGGTGGTCTCGATGACGTTCCAGCAGGTTGCCGAAGGCCAGCAGGTTCCGCTCGCCACGGAGGACATCGCGCCGCTACCGGGGTCCGACACCATGGGCACGGTCGCGATGTATGTCGCGATGGGCTGGATCATGTCCGGATTCATGCTCGCTGTCGTGGGCAACAGTGCCGCTCCGGCGGCCATGCGACTGAAATCACTGCTGCCGATCGCTGCCGGGTTCTCGGTGTTCATGTCGCTGGTCGTGTGGCTGATCGCAGATCCGCTCACCGGCGCTGTCGACGGGCACTTCCTGCAGCTGTTCGGTACCGGGGTCCTGGCGATCTTCACGACGTCGATGTTCGCTACGTTCCTCACCCGGTTGTTCGGCATGCTCGCCGTCATCCCCGCCGTCGCGGTCCTGATGTTCCTGGGGGTACCGGCATCGAACGGTGCGATGTCGGTCTACATGAGTCCCGAGATCTTCCGCGTGCTGCACGACGTTCTCCCGATGCCCGCGGCGGTCGAATCCATCCGATCGATCGTCTACTTCGGCGCGGACAGCGTCGGTGGACACCTGGTGACGTTCGTGATCTGGGGTGTCGTCTCGCTTCTGTGCGTGATCGCGATCGACACCGTTCGTGGCCGTAGGACCACGGAGACCGCCGAGGAATCGGTCGAGGTCTCCTAGGAGCCGGCGACCGGCGCGAGCATCAGCGACGGGGACTCGATGCCACTGGAGTCGAACGCTTCGAGTACTGCTCCTGTGAGCGCGCGCCGGACCGCCCACTGCTTGCCGGCGCGCACTCGGACCGTCATGCGCAGGGTCACCGCACCTGCGGTCACCGAGTTCACGCCGAGCAGCTCGGGCTTCTCGAGAACGAACGGCGCAATATCCTCACGTTCGACCGTGTCCAGCACCGCCCTGAAGGCGACCTGCTGGGCGCGGTCGACGTTTGCGGTAGGCGCAACCGGCACATCGACGACCGCGACCGCGTGGCCTTGGCTCATGTTCCCGACGCGCAGGATCTCTCCGTTGCGGCAGTACCACAATGTGCCGTCGATGTCGCGGATGGTGGTCACGCGGAGGCCGACGGATTCGACCGTGCCGATCGCGTCGCCCACATCGACCACGTCGCCGACTCCGTATTGGTCTTCGAGCAGCATGAACATGCCGGAGATGAAATCCCGGACGAGATTCTGGGCACCGAAACCGAGCGCGACACCTGCGATACCGGCCGACGCGATGAACGGTGCGACGTTGAAGCCGAGCGTGTCGAGGGTCTGCAGGACGACCCAGGTCAGCAGAATGATCGACACGCCCGACTTGAAAACGGAGCCGATGGTCTGTGCTCGCTGAGCGCGTCGCTCGCGGGCGGCCGGATCGCCCAGGGGCTTTCCGGCGCGATCCTGCAGGGGACGCAGAATCGACCGCTTGGGCGGCAGGCCGGGATCGCGCGGCAGTGTCATTCGGTCGATCAGTTTGTGCAGCACGAATCTGAGGACCACTGCCACGACCACGTAACTCACGATCGAGAGCGGCTTGTGGATCAGCCACTCGCGATTCGTTTCGGTCAGTTCGAAGGCGAGAAGCGAGATAGACATTGCCCGCGAGGTTACCGAACTGTGACCATCGGCGGGGCGAGGTGTGATGAGTCCTATCCCACGATTCAGGCGAACACGACAAGCCAGACCGCAATTGCATGGCACAACGCTGCGATGACGGTGGCAGCGTGGAAGAACTCGTGGTGTCCGAACGTCGACGGCCACGGATTCGGCCATTTCGTCGCGTAGAGGATCGCTCCGGCGCTGTAGAACAACCCGCCCACGAGGAGCAGGACCATCGGGGCGACGCCCGCTTCGGACACGAGGTCGCCGGCCACGGGAACGATCGCCCAACCGAGCAGAAGGTAGAGGGGTACGCCCACCCATCGCGGAGCGGTCGGCCACAGCATCTTCAACGCGACACCGCCCGCTGCTCCCGTCCACACGATCGCCAGGAGGGTGCGTCCGGTCTCGGGCGGCAGTGCGAGCGTCGCGAACGGCGTGTAGCTGCCCGCGATGAACACGAAGATCATCGAATGATCGGCGCGTTTCATCCATATCCGGTGTCGGGGATCGGACCAATGTACGCGGTGGTAGAGGGCGCTGACGCCGAAGACACCGCACACCGTGATGCTGTAGATCGCGGTCGGCCACGTTGCAGCGGGATTCATCACCGCGGCGACGCCCACCAGGACGATTCCCGCGACCACCGCTGCCCCGAATGCCCAGAGGTGGATCCACCCGCGCATGCGGGGTTTGACGGGCAGTTCGTCGATTCCGAAGACCGTCATTCCTGCGGATCCTTCCCGACCGGTCAGTAACCTACGGATGCGTAGGTTTGTTGGAGTCACGCTACCGGGAGGTGTGCGGAGCGCGCGAGTGTTGTTGCCCACCGACGCAACCGCGGCAACTCGTGGGCGTAATGTGACTCACGTGGTGATGACGCGGTGAGGCTCAGTGGCGTGCTGTACGGGCTCTACGAGCGGCGGTTGCTTCGGGAGCTCGAAGGCGCTCGACATCCGCGACACGTCGCGGTGATGTGCGACGGAAACCGCCGATGGGCGCGAGAGAACGGGTTCACAGACGTCGCTCACGGACATCGCATGGGTGCCCGCAAGATCGCCGAATTGCTGAGCTGGTGCGACGCCGCGGGCATCGAGACCGCGACGATCTATCTGCTCTCCACCGAGAATCTCCGTCGCGACCCAGAGGAACTCGATGCGCTCCTCGAGATCATCGCCGATGTCGTCGAAGAGATTTCGGCGCCGGATCAGAACTGGAGTGTGAAGATCGTCGGCACTCCCGAACTGCTGCCGGACGATCACGCAACCCGGTTGCGTGAGGCCGCAGCCGGGACCGCGGGTCGTACCGGCACGCACGTCAACGTCGCTGTCGGATACGGCGGTCGGCAGGAGATCGTCGACGCGGTGCAGGCGCTGCTGCGGAAGAAGCAGGCCGACGGACTGTCGGGTGATGATCTCATCGACGCGGTCACCGTCGACGGCGTCGACTCCCATCTCTACACCTCGGGGCAGCCCGATCCGGATCTCGTGATCCGCACCTCCGGTGAACAGCGCCTCTCGGGTTTCCTGCTGTGGCAGAGTGCGTACTCGGAGATCTGGTTCACCGAGGCGTACTGGCCCGAGTTCCGGCGTGTCGACTTCCTACGCGCCCTCCGCGACTTCGCGGCCAGGCACCGCCGATTCGGGGTCTGACCGGAGCGGTCGGATCCTGCACGACCGGGTCGGTCAGATCTTACGGAGCCGAAGTCTGTTGATGGAATGGTTGGCGTCTTTACGCAGCACGAGTGTCGCGCGCGGCCTGGTCGGCAGGATGTTCTCCACCAGGTTCGGCAGGTTGATCGAGTGCCACAGTTCTTTCGCGGCGCTCACCGCATCGCGATCGGACAGTCCCGCGTAGTGATGGAAATGTGCGTCGGGGTTCGAGAACGACGTCTTCCGCAGGGCGAGAAACCTGTCGACATACCACTTCTCGATGTCCTCGATGCGGGCGTCGACGTAGATCGAGAAGTCGAACAGGTCGGACACCATCAGGCGGGGGCCGGTCTGCAGGACGTTGAGGCCCTCGATGATGAGGATGTCCGGCTGCCGTACCACGTGGTACTGGCCGGGGATGACGTCGTACGAGATGTGTGAATAGAGCGGGGCTGCAACCTCTTCGGAGCCCGACTTCACCTCGGTGACGAAACGCAGCAGTTTGCGCCGGTCGTAGCTTTCCGGGAATCCCTTCCGGTGCATGATGTTCCGGCGGATCAGTTCCTTCGACGGATACAGGAATCCATCGGTGGTCACGAGATCGACGCGGGGATGGTGCTCCCATCGCGCCAGCAGCGCTTGAAGCACGCGCGCGGTGGTGGATTTGCCTACGGCGACCGAACCCGCGACACCGATCACGAACGGCACTTGGCGGTCGGGGTGTTTCTCCCCGAGGAAGGTCGCTGTCGCTGCGAACAGGCGTTGCCGTGCTGCGACCTGAAGGTGGATCAGACGAGCGAGAGGCAGGTACACCTCGGCGACTTCGGCGAGGTCGATCTGCTCACCGAGCCCGCGTAGCCCCACGAGTTCGTCCTCGGTGAGGACGAGCGGTGTGGACTTGCGCAGGGTCCGCCACTGCTTGCGGTCGAACTCGACGTACGGGCTGGGTTCGCTCAGACGCGCCATCGGCACGTCCCTCCGACGACGCCCATTCCGTCGATCCGGCCCCTGCGTGGGTCGTGGCGCTGCGTGTCCATGCAGGGGATTGTGCTCGCTGACACAGGATGATGCGTCGCCGGGGTCCCCGCATGCAGCAGAACCGCGCGTCGTCCCGCCGGGCGAGCGACTAGGGTTGCCGGGTATGGAATCGGACGCATTCGTACGGGAATACCTGCTGCTGGGGCTGGCTTTCGACCGCCTCGAAGAAGGATTCGTCGACGCCTACACCGGCGATCCGGAGTTGCGTCGTCGAACGGAGAACGCTCCCGCACCGGTTCCTCGTGATTTATCCCACACGGCGAAGCGGCTCCGCGATGAACTTCCGGCTGCGGGACTCTCGGACGAACGGACCCGATTTCTCGATGCCCACCTGCGGGCACTGGACTGTTCCGCCCGTAAGTTCGCAGGCGACGACATCGGATTCGTCGACGAGGTCGAGGCCTATTTCGATGTGCACATCGAGCCCGGAAACGAGGACGACTACCGCGACGCACATCGTCGCCTCGACGCGCTCCTGCCGCCGGGAGGGGGTAGTGGAATGTCGCTCGCCGAGCGGCTCCAGGCTCATCGCAAGACCGAGGTGATCCCAGCCGACCGGCTCGCCGAATGCGTCGAGGCGTTCTCGAGCGCGCTCCGCGACAAGGTCCGCGCGGTGTACCCGCTGCCGGAAAGCGAGCGCGTCGAATACGAGGTGGTCGGCGACAAGCCGTGGTCCGGGTTCAACTATTACCTGGGCGACTACCGGTCGCGGGTCGCGATCAACTCCGACCTCGAGCAGCAGATGTCGAATCTGCCGCGGCTGATCGCGCACGAGGCCTATCCCGGGCATCACACCGAACACTGCCGGAAGGAGGCGGGCCTCGTCGCCGCTGGGCAGGGTGAGCAGACGTTGTTCCTCGTCAACACCCCGCAGTGCCTCATGGCCGAGGGGCTGGCGGACCTCGCGCTCGAGGCGATCGTCGGACCGGGGTGGGGACTCTGGGCGCAGGAGATCTACGCGGATCTCGGTCTGCGCTTCGACGGGGAACTGGCCGAGCAGTTGGGGGCGGCGTCCGCCGGGCTGCTGTCGGTGCGGCAGGACGCCGCGCTGCTCCTGCACGACCGCGGGCGCAGCCACGACGACGTCGCCGAGTTCTTGCAGCGCTGGTCGCTGTCGAGCCCGGAACGCGCGCGGCAATCGTTGCGCTTCCTGTCGTCGCCGCTGTGGCGCGCCTACATCAGCACCTACGTCGAGGGCTACCGGCTGCTCGGTGGGTGGCTTGCTCAGGCCCCGGTCGGTGTCGAGCGGTCCGAACGCTTCCTCCGCCTGCTCGACGAGCCGCTCGTGCCGAGTTCGCTGCGGTGACCCCGGTCACCTGCGGGGACCGGGTTCCTCGAATGGAGGTGCGGTTCGTAGACTGGAGGCCGTATCCTGCCGCCCTCAGCTTGGAGAATCCTCGATGACAACTGTGCCCGGCACTGACGTCAACACCGCCTCACTCGCCGATCTCGACCCGGAGGTCGCGCAGGCGATGGCCGGCGAGTTGTCTCGTCAGCGCGACACCCTCGAGATGATCGCGTCGGAGAATTTCGTGCCGCGCGCGGTCCTGCAGGCTCAGGGCAGTGTGCTGACCAACAAGTACGCCGAGGGTTACCCCGGTCGCCGCTACTACGGCGGCTGCGAGCATGTCGACGTCGTCGAGGATCTCGCCCGCAACCGTGCGAAGGAACTGTTCGGCGCCGAGTTCGCCAACGTTCAGCCGCACTCGGGCGCGCAGGCCAACGCAGCAGTGCTGATGGCGCTCATGACGCCGGGGGAGAAGCTTCTCGGCCTCGACCTCGCGCACGGTGGTCACCTCACACACGGCATGAAGCTCAACTTCTCCGGCAAGTTGTACGACGTCGCGTCCTACGGTGTCAGCAAGGACGATCACCGCATCGACATGGACGAGGTCCGCGACATCGCGCTTCGTGAGAAGCCGAAGGTCATCGTCGCGGGCTGGTCGGCGTACCCGCGGCAGCAGGATTTCGCGGCCTTCCGGTCGATCGCCGACGAGGTCGGTGCCTACCTGTGGGTCGACATGGCGCACTTCGCGGGTCTGGTCGCTGCGGGTCTGCATCCGTCGCCTGTTCCGTACGCCGACGTCGTGTCCACCACGGTGCACAAGACTCTCGGTGGTCCCCGGTCCGGTCTGATTCTCGCCAAGAAGGAGTGGGCCAAGAAGCTCAACTCCGCGGTGTTCCCCGGCCAGCAGGGCGGCCCGCTGATGCATGCGATCGCGGCGAAGGCCGTCGCGCTGAAGATCGCGGCGGGCGAGGAGTTCAAGGACCGCCAGCAGCGCACGCTGTCGGGCGCCCGCATCCTGGCCGAGCGACTGTCGCAGGCCGATGTGGCGGGCAAGGGTATTTCGGTCCTGACCGGCGGCACCGATGTCCACCTGGTTCTCGTCGACCTGCGCAACTCGCAGCTCGACGGACAGCAGGGTGAGGACGCGCTGCACGAGGTCGGCATCACGGTCAACCGCAATGCGGTGCCGTTCGACCCGCGCCCGCCGATGACCACCTCGGGCCTGCGCATCGGTACACCGGCGCTCGCGACCCGCGGCTTCGGCGACGAGCAGTTCACCGAGGTCGCCGACATCATCGCGCAGACCCTCGTCGGTGGCGCCGATCTCGACGCGCTGCGTGCCCGCGTGAGCAAGCTGGCGCAGGACATCCCGCTGTACGAGGGCTTGGAGGACTGGCCCCTGATCTGAGGCGCGTGGACCGGATTCCCGGTCTCGACCAGCTCTTCCTGTGAGCCCGGCCCGTACCGACATCGGTGCGGACCGGGCTCGTGTCCTTTGTCGTTCGGTCACGGGCGTGTCTGGCACCCGTCCCGAGGAAGGAATTAGGGTAGCCTATGCTCCCGTTGCGGCTGTGTCGACGGCTGCACATGTTCGAGACCACCTATGTGCCCCGAGACCAGAAGGACGACGCCGCATGGCCATTCCCGCCATCTCCCCGTATTCGATGCCCACCCGCGACGAACTGCCGGACGCCAGAGTGGAGTGGGACCTCGATGCCTCGCGTTCGGTCCTGCTGATCCACGACATGCAGAAGTACTTCATCGACGCCTACCAGTCGGACGTCGAGCCGCTGTCCGTCGTGGTCCCCAACATCGTTCGCATCCGTGAGGCATGCAAGGCCGCGGGAGTGCCCGTCGTCTACACGATGCAACCGGGCGACCAGCACCCGTCCCGCCGCGGCATCCTCGCCGACTTCTGGGGCACGGGCCTGACCACGGGCCGCGACACCGAGGTGATCGACGAACTGACCCCTGACCTTTCCGACATCCAGGTCACCAAGTGGCGCTACTCGGCATTCCAGCGCACCGACTTCCGGCAGCTGCTCGCACACTACGGTCGTGATCAGCTGATCGTCACCGGTGTGTATGCGCACATGGGCTGCATGCTCAGTGCGGCCGACGCGTTCATGAGCGACGTCGCACCCTTCATGGTCGTCGACGGCACCGCTGATTTCTCCCGCGACGAGCACGTCATGGCACTCGACTACGTCGCCAAGCGCGTCGGCCGAGTCGAGACGACCGGCGCGGTGATCGAGGCGCTCGAAGCGACGGCCCACCGCAATGTGCCGCACAACGAGCAGCTTGCCGTGACCCGGTGAGCCGACACGACGACTGCGGTTAACTCAAACTTCACCGACACGCCTCACCGCTAACGAGCGCACGGAGCGCGTCGGGGTTAGCGTCGGTGGTGTAGGCGGCGCAGTGCCGACTACACGGGAGGTCCCTGATCGTGCGGCAGAAACAGTCCGAGCGAGGGGCCGGCACCCGGCCCTCGTGTCCGTGAGGACCGCCAGGGAACGACCGGCCACCGAACAATCTGCGCGGTGTCGCGCAGGTCGAGGAGCCTCACGTGAATGCAACACGCTCCGTCCCAGTCGTACGCACCTACGTGCTGGATACTTCCGTATTGCTCTCCGACCCGTGGGCGGTCACGAGATTCGCCGAACACGAGGTCGTGCTGCCCTTGGTGGTGATCGGCGAGCTCGAAGGCAAGCGTCACCACCACGAACTCGGGTGGTTCGCGCGGGAGTCACTGCGGTTGCTCGACGACCTGCGGCAGCGCCATGGTCGGCTCGACCGCCCCATTCCCGTCGGCGACGCGGGCGGAATGCTGCACGTGGAGCTCAACCACACCGACCAGATGGTCCTGCCCTCCGGCTTCCGCACCGATTCGAACGACTCGCGGATCCTCGCGTGCGCGATGAATCTCGCCGCGGAGGGACGCGACGTCGTCCTCGTGAGCAAGGACACGCCGCTGCGGGTCAAGGCCGGTGCAGTGGGCCTGACGGCCGATGAATACCACGCTCAGGACGTGATCACGTCCGGCTGGAGCGGCATGACCGAACTCGAGGTCGACAAGACGCAGATCGACGAGTTGTTCGCCGAGGGCGTCCTCGACCTCGAGACGGCCCGGGACCTTCCGTGCCACACCGGTATCCGGCTGCTCGGGGGATCGTCGAGCGCGCTCGGTCGCGTCACCGCCGACAAGCAGGTGCAGCTGGTCCGCGGAGACCGTGAGGCATTCGGTCTGCACGGTCGCTCTGCCGAGCAGCGGGTCGCGCTGGATCTGTTGCTCGACGAATCCGTCGGCATCGTGTCGCTGGGTGGCAAAGCGGGAACCGGCAAGTCGGCACTTGCTCTGACAGCGGGCCTGGAGGCGGTGCTCGAGAAGCGGTCCCACCGCAAGGTCGTGGTGTTCCGACCCCTCTACGCCGTCGGCGGTCAGGAACTGGGCTACCTCCCGGGGACCGAAGCCGAGAAGATGAACCCGTGGGGCCAGGCCGTGTTCGACACCCTCGAAGGGCTCGCGAGCCCGCAGGTGATGGAGGAGGTCATTGCCAGAGGAATGTTGGAGGTGCTGCCGCTCACCCACATCCGTGGTCGGTCGCTGCACGACTCGTTCGTGATCGTCGACGAGGCGCAGTCTCTCGAACGCAATGTGCTGCTGACGGTGCTGTCGCGGCTCGGCACCGGGTCCCGGGTGGTGCTCACCCACGATGTCGCGCAGCGCGACAACCTGCGTGTCGGACGATACGACGGCGTGGCAGCGGTTATCGAGAAGCTGAAGGGACACCCGCTGTTCGCGCACATCACACTGACCCGGAGCGAGCGTTCGCCGATCGCCGCGCTCGTCACCGAGATGCTCGAGGAGTTCGCGCCGGGCGCGTAACACATTGACCGAATGTCGCCTTCGGCACGCTGAGATAGCCGAAGGTGACATTCGGTCATGTGCCCGTGGGCTATTCGGAGTTGGGGAGCGGTCCGAGCTCGGTCTCGAGTACTTCCTGAACGACACGCATCGCGGCGAGTGCCGCCGGGGCACCGCAGTATGCGCCGCAATGGATCACGGATTCGACGATCTCGGTGCGGGTCACGCCGTTCCGCAAGGCGCCGCGCACGTGGCCGCGTAGCTCGTTCTCTGCGCGCAGTGCGATGAGCATGCCGAGGTTGAGCAGGCTGCGGCTCCGGCGATCGAGTCCGGGGCGCGACCACACTGCACCCCAGGCATGTTCGGTGACGAACTCTTGAAGTTCTTCCGAGTCGGTGCCCCGTGCGCGATCGAAGGCTCGCTCGACGAAGTCGTCTCCCATCACTTCGCGCCGGATCTCGAGTCCCGCTGCGAATCCCGGACTGTGCTCGGCGTCGGACATGTCGCTGCTCCCTGTTCGATGGCCACCGAACCGTTCGGTCGCCGCAGAGAGTTTACGACCGACGGAATGCGGCGCGGACGAGACCGAGCGCGGCCGCGCCGAGGAAGCCCAGGACGTCGAAGTGGTCGCGCCAGGCCAGGATGTGTCCGTCGCGCAGTTCGAACGTGCCGCATACCGGGAACACAACCTCGATACGGCCGAAACGGAGCACGTCGGTGCGTTCGGTGAGAACGACGTCGGCGCTTTCGGCGGCGATATGGTGTACGACGACGTCGAACCCGATCGACGGCTTCTCGAGGCCCGCGAGGATCGTGCTGATCCGGCGGGCGCCACGCAGGGTGGGGAGCGACGTGTTGTGCCACGACATGTCGGGGTCCATGAGTGGCCTCGTGTCTCGAGGCCGTCCCTCGGCCAGTGCTTCGAGGAACTCTCTGACCGTGGTGATGGCAGTGTCGGGCGTGGTCGGTGTTGTCTCGATGCCGGTCATCGGATCCCCCATGTGTCGACTCCGGGCATGGTACGACCTCGCTCGTGTCGTGTCGACACGAACGTCCCCACTCGGAACCGAATCGAGGCCTGCGTGTGCCGCATGAAAGGTGCACTTCACAGAAAGTGGACTCATACGGGCCGAACGGCAGCGCACACCGCTCACCCGCGGTTACGTTCGGGACGTCCGCTTGTCCTCTCCCGTGCGCGACGACCGGCGCGGGCGGCCCGACAGGAGTAGATATCCATGAATCGAATCAACCGGCGAATGGCAGCCACCGTTGCTGCGCTTGCTGCGGTCGGCCTGGTCGCTTCGGCATGCGGCGACGACAACTCCGCCGAGGACGTGGTGGGTAGTGCCACCAGTGCCGTGGAGTCCGTGGCCGAGAGCGTCGTGTCCGAGGCCCAGGGCGCAGACGAGACCACAGGCGCTGACGAGACCACCGGGACCGACGAGACCACAGGCGCCGAAGGGGCGGAAGGCACCGAACCTGCGGAGGATCAGGCCAGTGCAGTTCCCGGGGCAGACGGCGAACCGGTCGAACTGAGCGGGGAGATCCTCGCCAAATACAACGAGGTCGGCGGTGAATCGAGCCCGCTCGGTCTGGCCACCGGAGACCAGGAGGACGTCGGCGACGGCAACATCGCAGAGTTCGAGGGCGGCATCATCGCGTGGAGTCCCGACACCGACGCTCACGTCGTGTGGGGTGAGATCCGGGTTGCGTGGGAGGCCGAAGGTGGAGCCGGCGGCGAGCTCGGCTTCCCGATCAGCGACGAACACCCGATCGAGAACGGGCTGCAGAGCGACTTCGCCGATGGCAACATCACCTATATCGACGGCCAGACCGAAGTGACGGTGGGATGACCCGAATCCCGGCCCCGGACTTCGGGGCCGGGATGGTCCGTCCCGACGTCTGTCACTGCTCGGGTTCGACCTTCGCCATCGCGAGCACGTCGAGGCGGCGGTCGAGCTCGTCCTCGCTGAGGTTCTCGCCGATGAGCCCGCGGTCGATCACCGTCTGCCGGATCGTCTTCCGTTCCCTCAAGGCTTCCTTGGCCACCGCGGCGGCCTCCTCGTAGCCGATCGCGGAGTTCAACGGGGTCACGATCGACGGTGACGACTCCGCGAGCGTACGCAGATGCTCGACGTTGGCGGTCAGGCCCACGATGCATCGGTCGGCGAACAGCCGAGAGACGTTGGCAAGCAGACGAATCGACTCCAGGACATTCCGCGCCATCATCGGGATGTAGACGTTGAGTTCGAACGCGCCCGCAGCGCCTCCCCACGCGACCGCGGCGTCGTTACCGACGACCTGCGCCGCGACCTGCGTCACCGCTTCGGGCAGCACCGGGTTGACCTTGCCCGGCATGATGGAACTTCCCGGCTGCAGATCGGGCAGCTGGATCTCGGCGAGACCGGTCAGCGGGCCCGACCCCATCCAGCGGATATCGTTGGCAATCTTGGTCAGCGACACCGCGATCGTGCGTAGAGCGCCGGACACCTCCACGAGACCGTCCCGCGCGGCCTGCGCTTCGAACCGATTCTGTGCCGGTCTCAGCGCATCGACACCGGTGGACTTGACGAGTTCGACGACGACCCGCGGTCCGAAATCGTCAGGTGCGTTGAGTCCGGTGCCGACGGCGGTCCCGCCGATGGGAAGTTCGCCGAGACGGGGCAATGTGGCCTGCACCCGTTCGATGCCGGCCTCGATCTGGCGTGCGTATCCTCCGAATTCCTGACCGAGAGTGACGGGCACGGCGTCCATCAGGTGGGTGCGACCGGATTTGACGACGGTCCGCCACTCGGTGGCCTTGCCCCCGAGCGCACCCTGCAGGTGCTCGAGTGATGGAACGAGATCGGCCACGGCCGCTTCGGTCGCGGCGACATGCGTTGCGGTGGGGAACGTATCGTTCGACGACTGCGACATGTTGACGTCGTCGTTCGGGTGCACAGTGACGCCCGCCTGGGCGGCGATCGACGCGATGACTTCGTTCGTGTTCATGTTCGAGCTTGTCCCCGAACCGGTTTGGAACACGTCGATCGGGAACTGGTCGTCGTGCTTACCGTCGGCGATCTCGCGGGCGGCGGCGATGATGGCCTCTGCCTTCTCGGCGTCGAGGAGACCGAGATCCTTGTTGACCTGCGCGCATGCGCCTTTGAGAAGTCCGAGAGCGCGGATCTGCGCGCGGTCGAGGCCGCGGCCGGAAATCGGGAAATTCTCGACAGCGCGCTGTGTCTGTGCGCGCCAGAGGGCATCGACCGGGACCCGGACCTCGCCCATGGTGTCGTGCTCGATGCGGTATTGAGGGGAAGACTGCTCGGAAGTGTCGGTCATACCCCTCACGGTAGGCCCGCCGAGCGCAGTTGTGGGGTGCAAGAACTCGAACAGGTTCTTGCACCCCACAAGGGCCTGGTCAGATCACGGCAGCGGAGGCGCAGCGCCGTCGACACCCTGGAAGTCGATCGACGAGAACTCGCCGAGCTTCTTGAGCCGGTGGTAGGCCTCGACCATGCGGACGGTGCCGGACTTGCTGCGCATCACGATCGACTGAGTTTCTGCGCCGCCCGGCGTGTACCGCACACCACGCAACAGTTCGCCGTCGGTCACGCCGGTCGCACAGAAGAAGATGTTCTCGCCCGTCACGAGGTCGGTTGTGGTGAGCACACGGTCGAGCTCGTGGCCGGCGTCCAGTGCCTTCTGGCGTTCGGCGTCGTCCTTCGGGGCCAGCCGGCCCTGCAGCGCACCACCCATGCAGCGCATTGCTGCTGCGGCGATGATGCCCTCGGGGGTACCACCGATACCGAGCAGCATGTCGACACCCGAGCCGGGCCGTGCCGCGGCGATGGCACCGGCGACGTCGCCGTCGGAGATCAACCGAATGCGGGCACCTGCCTCGCGCACCTCGTCGATGATTCCTGTGTGCCGCTCGCGATCGAGGATCGTTACGGTCAGATCCGGGATCGCGATGCTCTTGGCCTTCGCGACACGGCGGATGTTCTCCGCGACCGGGGCGGTGATGTCGATGACGTCGGCGGCCTCGGGGCCGACCGCGATCTTCTCCATGTAGAACACGGCCGACGGATCGAACATCGCGCCGCGCTCGGCCACCGCGAGCACTGCGATCGCGCCGGGCGCACCCTTCGACATGAGGGTGGTGCCGTCGATCGGGTCCACAGCAACATCGCACAGCGGGCCGTCGCCATTGCCGACTTCCTCACCGTTGTAGAGCATGGGCGCTTCGTCCTTCTCGCCCTCACCGATCACGACGACGCCCTGCATGGACACCGAGCTCACCATGTGACGCATGGCGTCGACGGCGGCTCCGTCGCCGCCCTCCTTGTCGCCGCGTCCGACCCAGCGGCCTGCCGCCATCGCTGCGGCCTCGGTGACGCGCACCAGTTCGAGCGCGAGGTTGCGGTCGGGAGCTTCGCGGCGCTGTGGGGTGCTGGCCGTCATGGGCTACTGCCTCCTGATGAAAGTCGGTCGACGCTCGAGTGGCGCCGGCACATATGTGGCCGCCGAGATCGGGGCCGCACGATCGGATGGGTGTATCGCGTGGTCATTGTCTCATCACCCGGGCCGCGATGACGTGTCGGACCCAGGGCAGGCGCACCGCTCATCAGGGTGGGCTGTCAGACTGGATGCGTGGCTTCCAAGAAACCTCGCATCCTGAACGACACCCGCGATATGGCCTGGTCGCTGATTCCGCTGGTTGTCGCAATGCTGGTCATTGCCGGAGTCGCGAGCCAATGCTCCTTCAGCCCCGGTGGGCCGACGGCCGGTCCGGCACCGACCTTCGACCTCGATGCGGGCCTGAAGTACGACGCGAAGGAACTGGGCTTCCCCATCCGGCACCCCGAGGTGCCGGAGGGCTGGCAGTCCAACTCGGGGAGCCGCAGCATCATCTCCGGCAACGAAGGCGGCGATTCGAGCACCGTCGGATTCGTCACTGCCGGCGGTCGCTACGTGCGCTTGACCCAGTCCGACGCCGGCGAGGACGAACTCGTCCGGTTCGTGGCGGGCGAATCGCGTCGCGTCACCGGTGCGCAGCAGATCGGCGCCCGGGACTGGACGGTCTACGGGGGCGACGGCGTCGAGGCGCTGTGGGTGTCGGACTTCGGTGACGTCCGCATCCTCATCGGCGGCTCGGGCACCGAAGAGGAGTTCACCGAGCTCGCCACCACGGTCGGGGTCGCCGAGCCGTTGACGACCTGACCTGCGCGCACGCGGCCTAGTCGTCTTCGTCGTACTCGTCGTCGGTGTCGTCTGCGTGCGCGAGCGCGTTCTCGACACGCTGTCGTGCACCTGCGAGGTGCTCCTCGCACCGCTTGGCCAGTGCTTCACCGCGCTCCCACAGAGCAAGTGAATCGTCCAGGTCCAGACCGCCCTGCTCGAGCATCTTGACGACGTTCACCAGCTCGTCGCGCGCGCGTTCGTAGCCGAGTTCGGCAACGTCGGAATTCGTGTCGCTCACAGCGTGATCCTCTAATTCTCTCGTCCCATGACGACGGCCCGCACCGCGCCGTCACCCACTCGCACCCGCAGCTGGGTGCCCGGCGGGGCATCGTCGACCGATCGCACTACCTCGGGATCGCCGTCGGCCACGATCCGCTGCACCACGGCGTAGCCGCGAGCGAGGGTTGCCGCGGGTCCGAGTGTGGACAGGCGTGCTCGCAGATGGTCGACGGTCGTTGCCTCCGACGCAACCGTCCGCGAAATGTCACGGCGCGCGGCCACCCGGAGTCGTTCGATCTCGTCGGCACGCCGGTCGAGTGCGGCGATCGGATCGGCCAGCACCGGCCGGTCGCGCAGCTGGGCGATCACGTGCTCTTCCCGTCGCACCCAGTTCCGCAGCGCACCGGCTGCCCGGGACCGGAGGTCGTCGACGAGATCCTGCTCGGCGACGGCGTCCGGCACCACGCGCTTCGCGGCGTCGGTGGGGGTCGCTGCCCTCAGGTCTGCGACGTAATCGGACAGGGGGCTGTCGGGTTCGTGACCGATCGCACTGACCACGGGCGTCGTGCACGCGACGATCGCGCGGCACAGGGCCTCGTCGGAGAACGGCAGGAGATCCTCGGGGCTGCCACCCCCGCGCGCGAGGATGATGACATCGACGTCGGGGTCCTTGTCGAGCGCGGCGAGTGCGTCGAGGATCTGCGGTACCGCGGTCGGGCCCTGAACCGGGGTGTTGCGCACATCGAACTGCACGGCAGGCCACCGACGCTCCGCGACGGACAACACGTCGCGTTCGGCGGCACTGGCCCGGCCCGTGATCAGCCCGATGCGCTGGGGCAGGAACGGCAGCGGACGCTTGAGCCGCTGATCGAACAGGCCTTCCGCGGCGAGGAGTTTGCGCAGGCGTTCGAGGCGGGCGAGCAGTTCACCGATGCCGACGGGCCGGATCTCGGTGATCCGCAACGCCAGGCTGCCGCGACCCGGCCAAAACGTGATCTTGCCGAACACGACGACGCTGGCGCCCTCGGCGAGCGGTACCTCCGACGCGCGCAGCAGTTGCGGGTCGCAGGTGAGTTGCAGCGACATGTCGACAGAGGGGTCGCGCAGGGTCAAGAATGCGGTCCGTGTCCCGGGGCGGGCGTTGATCTGGGTGAGCTGCCCTTCCACCCATACGGTCCCGAGCTTGTCGATCCACCCGGAGATCTTCTGCGATACGGTGCGCACCGGCCACGGGTTCTCCGCCGAGTTGGTGCGACCGCCGGTCTGAGCTGTGCTCACTTGCGTTCGGCGCTGGAGATCCGGTTGGACAGCATCGTGACGAACGGAGCGCGCCCGGCGTTCGCGTTCTCGTAGGCGAGGAGCGCGGTGAGATCTTCGACCGACAACGTGCGGAGCCGGGCGCGCAGCTGCGCGAGCGTCAGCGTGTCGTAGTCGAGGTACTCGGCGATCTCGGCCGGCTGCGTCGGCTTGGATCCCGAGGCGGGCTTGGATGCCGAGGCGGGCTTGGATGCAGAGGCAGGGGCCGCCTTCGTAGCAGATTTCTCGGCCGACTTCTTCGCCGGTGAGGCTTTCGTCACAGCCGACTTGGCGGGGGAGCGTGTGGCGGGCGCCTTCTTCGCAGGAGCCTTCTTGGCGGCGGTCTTCTTCGCAGGAGCTTTCTTCACCGCGTCCGCGGCAGGTGCCTTCGGCTCTGCGCTGACAGACGACTCCGTCGACGCGGTGACTGACGACTCCGTCGACACGGGGGCAGTGGCAGGCGTGCCCTTTCCGGCCACCTCATCCGGCGGCACGGAATACAACGCGAAGCGACCGGCTGCCGATGCGGGTGCCGGGGGATCAACCAGCTTCTCGGGTGCATCGCTGCTGGTGAGCGGCTCTTCGTCCTCGTCGAACACTGCCCACTCGGGTTCCTCGGCCGGCGCCGCTCCGAACACTTCGAACAGTTGATCGCCCTTGATCGCCAGACCGGTCATCACCTGCTGCATCCGCATCGCCGTCTGCAGGATCTGGCTCACCGTGGTCATCGGAAGAGCAACGGCAGTACTCGGAAGTCGGAGGGTCTCTTCGTATGCGGTGACGGCCACGCCGGCGGCCACCCGTGCCATGAACGGTGGACGGATCATTCTCTCACCCTGCCTCACGATCGGTGTCATTGGTAGCCGAGCGGGTCGGAGTGACCGCTCGGCCCGTACTCTGGAGACATGTCTGCGCCTGTCCCGCTCGAAGTAGGAATCACACGGTCACCCGGTACATCGACGCCGGGGAAGCGCGTCCTTCTCGCCGAGCCGAGAGGATACTGCGCCGGGGTGGACCGTGCAGTGGAGACCGTCGAGAAGACTCTCGAGAAGCACGGTGCTCCGATCTACGTCCGTAAAGAAATCGTGCACAATCGCCACGTCGTGGAGACCCTTGCAGAGCAGGGTGTCGTGTTCGTCGACGAGACCGACGAGGTCCCGGAGGGATCCGTCCTCGTGTTCTCGGCGCACGGGGTCTCGCCGGCGGTGCATGAGGCCGCGGCCACTCGAAACCTCCACACGATCGACGCAACCTGTCCGCTGGTGACGAAGGTGCATCAGGAAGCGAAGCGATTCGCCCGCGACGACTACGACATCCTGCTCATCGGCCACGAAGGGCACGAGGAGGTCGAAGGCACTGCAGGAGAGGCACCCGACCACGTGCAGCTCGTCGACGGCCCCGACGCGGTCGACGCGGTGACGGTGCGCGACGAATCGAAGGTGATCTGGCTGTCGCAGACCACGCTGAGTGTGGACGAGACGATGACCACCGTGCAGCGGCTGCGTGAGAAGTTCCCACAGCTGCAGGATCCACCGAGCGACGACATCTGCTACGCCACCCAGAACCGTCAGGTCGCGGTCAAGGCGATGGCACCCGAATGCGACCTCGTGATCGTGGTCGGATCTCGGAACTCCTCGAACTCGGTCCGGCTCGTCGAGGTCGCGCTCGGTGCGGGCGCGAAGGCCTCGTACCTGGTGGACTACGCCCGCGAAGTCGACCCGGCCTGGCTCGACGGAGTCGAGACCATCGGCATCACCTCGGGTGCCTCCGTACCGGAGATCCTCGTCCGTGGCGTGATCGACCTGCTCGACGAGCACGGATTCCACACCGTGCAGTCGGTGACCACCGCGAACGAGACCCTCGTGTTCGCATTGCCACGGGAGCTGCGGGACGCCCGCCGCTGAGGGAGACGTCACTTCGTCTCAGTCTTCGACGCGATCGCGGTAGCGCACGGCCGGCGGCCGGTACCCCGGGGTCTGCCTCGGCGCACCGGCCATAGGCGTGGGCTGGGGTGTGCGGAACGCAGCTTCCTCGGGTCGGGGGCGCCTCCGCTGGGGAGCGTCCCGCCTCGGATCGATGTCGCCGCGGTGCGGCGGTGGTGTTGCGCGCGCCGCCGGCTCACTCGCCGGGGGAGTCGTGCTCCGACGACGGGGAGGTGCCGCACGGCCGCGTGAATCGGTGACGTCGCGGACGGAAGCCTTCGCTGTCGGTGGGGCCTTCGCCATCGGTTGCTCACCCTCTGCGCGCGCCGCGGGGTTGCGTACCGCGGACGTGCGCGGCGACGAGGCCTTGCGGGGAGCGTCGGTCCGTGTCGGTGCATCGGATGGAGGTCGCTTCACAGTACTTCGGCGCGCGGTCCGGGCAGCGGTAGCGCGCGCCGGTGAGGCCCTGCGGGACTGCGGGGCGCGCGCACGGACACCCACGTTCTGCTTTGCGAAGAAGATCCGTGCAGCACCGATCGCCAGCACCACCACTGTGGCAAGAAACATGGCAGGGAACCGGTTGACCAGTGGGTATGCGACATTCAGCGCCAATTCCCTGAGGCCGCTCGTGCTGCCGGACGCAAGGATTTCCTGACCGATCGGTACCGCCGCCAGCAGCAACAACGGCGGCTGGGCCATCGCGGTGAACAACCCGCGATAGCGGACCGCGGCAACCGCCGCGATGCATCCGAGGACGTAGAAGACAGTGAATGTGGACGTCAGCTGGTCGCCGCTGATCGCATCGATCAGCAGCCCGACGAGCGTCACGCCGACGGCGATGAGCGGTGCACCCCACCAAGGGACACCAGGAAGCGACGGGACCAACGACCGCATGTCGAGCGGCACTGCCGAGCGAGCGCGTTGGGATGCAGACACAAGGTAAACAGTAACCCGACAGAATCAGCTTGCTTCGTCGACAGGACCGTCGGTTTCTGCACTTTCTGCGAGTGTGCTGCGTCGCGGCCACGAGTCGACGCGCCGGATCTCGGGTACGTCGCCGTCGAAAAGTTCCAGCTCATTGAGCTTTCGGGCCGTGACTCCCACCCGTGTCTCCATCGACGACACCGTGAGGTTGAACGAATCGACCGCTTTGCCCAATTGCCCGCCGAGGCGGTCGAAGTGCTCGCCGACCGTGCCGAGTCGTTGATACAGCTCTCTACCCAGCCTGTGGATGGTTGCGGCGTCTCGCGACAGGGCTTCCTGACGCCATGTGAAGGCGATCGTGCGCAGTAGGGCCACGAGAGTGGTGGGGGTGGCGAGGATCACGTTTCGCGCGAAGGCGTACTCGAGCAGATCCGGGTTTGCGCCGAGTGCCGCGTCGAGGAACGGGTCGCCCGGGACGAACAGCACCACGAACTCCGGCGTCGGATCGAACGACTCCCAGTACGACTTCGCGGAAAGCTGGTCGACGTGGGTGCGCAACTGCCGCGCGTGCCGGGCCAGATGCCGATCGCGCTGGGCCGGGTCTTCCTCCTGCGCTGCGTCGAGATAGGCAGCGAACGGCACCTTGGCGTCCACCACGATCTGCTTGCCGCCGGCCAGGTAGACCAGCAGGTCGGGGCGAACGCCCTCCTTCGACACCTGCGTGTCGAAATCGCAGTGCCTCACCATCCCGGCCAGCTCGACGACGCGTTCGAGCTGGATCTCGCCCCACCTGCCGCGCACCTGCGGTGCCCGCAGGGCGGTGACGAGCTGTTGGGTCTGCGTCGACAGCAATTGGGAGGCGCGATGCATACCTTCGACTTGCTCGGTCAGACCCGCGTACGCGTGGATCCGGCTCCGCTCGACGTTCTCGACCTGTCTGGACAGTGCGCCGACCGCCTCGTGCAGCGGCCCGACCAGCCGTGACACCTGCTCGCCGACGGCTCCGGACTGTCGCCGCGCGGCGTCCTCGTTGACCGCGCTCAAGGATTGGCGCAACTGTGACTCGTTGGCCTCGAGTGCAGCGAGCTTCGCCTCGGCGCGCGCTGCCCGCTCGCCGCTGCGCGATGCGTGCAGCAGCCAGCCGAGCACCACTCCGAGGGCGAGTGCGACGACGAGACCCAGTGCCGTGAGAGCTGACATGTGCCGCATGATGCCGCACCGCGGTGACAGTTACCCGGAACCTGAGCGTGTCGGTGTCCTCCTCTACCGTCTGACGACATGCGGATCCTGCACACCTCCGACTGGCACATCGGCCGCACCTTCCACGGTGTCGACCTGCTCGCCGACCAGGCCGCCGCGCTCACCGCCGTCGCCGAACTCGTTGCGGAGCGCGGTGTCGACGTGGTGGTGGTGCCGGGCGACATCTACGACCGCTCCATCCCGAGCGCCGACGCCGTAGCGGTGTGCAACGCCGGGCTGGAAGCGATCCGCGCCGCCGGGGCAGTGATCATCGCAACGTCCGGCAACCACGATTCGCCCGTCCGTCTCGGAGCGGGTGCGGCCTTCGCCGCGCACGGGGGGTTGCACCTGATCACACGTGTCTCTCGTGTCGATCGGCCGGTGGTGCTGAACGACGAACACGGGCCGGTCGCGTTCTACGGCATCCCTTATCTCGAGCCGGAGATCACCCGCACCGAACTCGGCGTGCCCGGTGCACGGTCGCACCAGGAGATCCTCGACGCCGCCATGGCGCGGGTGCAGGCCGATGCCGCCGAGCGCAGCGGCCGCACCGTGGTGCTGGCGCACGCCTTCGTCGTCGGTGGCGAGACGACGGAGTCGGAGCGGTCGATCTCGGTCGGTGGTGTCGAGACCGTGTCTGCGGCCACTTTCGACGGCGCCGACTATGTGGCCCTCGGGCACTTGCATTCGCCGCAGACGGTGTCCGAACACGTCCGGTATTCGGGGTCGCCGTTGCCGTACTCGTTCGGCGAGCGTTCGCACCGCAAGGCGGTGTGGCTCGTCGACCTCGACGAGACCGGGCTCGTGTCCGTCGAGCGCGTCGACCTTCCGATGGTGCGAGAACTGACCCAGCTCACCGGCGACCTCGACGACCTGCTCGTGGATCCGGCTCACGAGCCGGCCGAAGATCACTATGTGGCGGCGGTCCTGACCGACCGGGCCCGCCCGGTCGATGCGATGCGGCGGCTGCAGGTACGGTTCCCTCATGCGGTGCACGTGCAGTGGGAACGCCCCGCGTCGGGCTCCGAGAGCAGCTACCGCGAGAAGGTGAGGGGGCGTACCGACCTCGAGATCGCCTCGACGTTCCTCACCGATGTCAGATGCGAGCCGTCCGCACGCGAAACGGGATGGTTCGAACAGGCCCTCCGCGACGGTGATCGCCGCCGTGGCATCGGCGACGAGTCGCGGCGTGACGATTCCGGTCGTGGGGAACGGGCGGACGTGCCGGCATGAGATTGCATTCGATCGAGATCACCGCCTTCGGGCCGTTCGCCGGCACCGTCGCCGTCGACTTCGACGAACTCGGCGCAGATGGGTTGTTCCTCCTGCACGGGCAGACCGGCGCGGGGAAAACGTCGGTCCTCGACGCGGTCGCGTTCGCGCTCTACGGGACGGTGCCCGGTGCCCGCGCCGACGGACGCAGGCTGCTGTCCGACCATGCGCCCGCGGGTGCCGCTCCGCAGGTCTGCCTCGAGGCGACGATTGCCGGTCGGCGATTACGCATCGAGCGCAGTCCCGATTTCGAACGCCCGAAGAAGCGTGGCGTCGGCACCGTCAAGCAGCAGGCGAAAGCAACCCTGACGTGGCTCGACGGTACGGGGGAGAACCTGTCGCGCATCCCCGAGATCGGCGACGTGGTCAAGGGACTGCTCGGGATGAGCGCCGAACAGTTCTTCCAGGTCGTCTTGCTGCCGCAGGGCGAATTCGCGAAGTTCCTGCGGGCAGCCAGCGACGAGCGGGGCAAACTCCTCGAGCGTCTGTTCGACACCACGAGATTCGGCGACGTCGAGCAATGGTTCCGCGAGCGCCGCGGATCCGGCGCGAAAGCACTCGCCGAACAGCAGAAGGCCGTCGACGTGCTCGCCGCGAAGGTCGCTGCGGCCGCGGGTATCGAGGCCGGGGCCGACGCCGAGCCGGTCGAATGGGCCCACAGGTTGCTTGCCGATGCCGCCGATGTTCGCGACGCTACCGCAGTCGTGCACGCGGAGGCCCGCGAGCTCGACCGTGGTAACCGCGCGGCACTCGACAGTGCGATCGCGCTGCAGGAGCGGATCCGACGTCGTGGCGAAGCGCTCGAGATGAAGACCCTGCTCGACGCCGGAGAACCGGAGCGCGCAGCGATGGCCGTCGAACGCGACGCAGCGCATCGCGCGGACCTGATTGCGGTGCTCGATCGTGAAGCGGCCGGAGCTGCCGCTGAATCGGAAGTTGCGCGCAGCGCTCTCGACTCCACCGCAGCAGTTCTCGAGAAGTCGGCCGAGGGCCGTGCGCTTCTCGACGAGGTGCCCGGGCAGCCCGACGACAGCGACCGCGTGCTGATCCGCCCCCGCTACGAGCGGTGGTCGAGTGAGGTGACGAAGCTCGACTCCTTGATCGACCAGCAGCGACGAATCGACGAAATCACCTGCCGCCGTGAGGTGTTGGAGAAGAATCGACAGACTGTCGCTGCGGAGCTCGAGGGTGTTGTCGCGGAACGCGCTGCACTTCCCGACCGGGTCGCGGAGGCGACGGCCGCAGTTGCGGAATCGGAGAAGGCTGCCGCGTCACTCCCCGGGCTCCGTGATGCCCGTGACCGTGCAGCCGACGCGCTCTCCGCCGCTCGTGAACTGCGCTCGCGCAGCGCAGAGCTCGAAGAGCTGGAGAAGGCGTCCGCGCAGCGCCATACGGATCACAACCTGGCGCACGAAGCGCTCCTCGAGATTCGTGCACGTCGAATCGCGGGGATGGCCGCCGAACTGGCCGCCAGATTGGTCGAGGGCGATCCTTGCGAGGTCTGTGGAGCGGTGGAACATCCGTCGCCGGCGCAACCCGAACCCGACGCCGCGACCGAGGACGACGAAGAACGTGCCCATGCCGTCGAGCGACGTGCAGCGAAGGCACTCACCGATGCGCGTGCGGCGGTCGGCGATGCCACGAGCACGGTAGCGATCCTGCGGCAACGCAGCGGCGACACCTGCGAGGACGACCTGGCCGCGGCGCGCGCCGGCGCCGTCGAGGCGCACGACACCGCTGAATCTGCGGCAGCACAGCTGGATCGACGTCGCCGCGCGGTCGACGACCTCCACGCGCGCGATCTCGCGCTTCGGTCCCGCGAGCGGGAGGCCGAGACCGCGCTGGCCGCCATCGCCCGCGATGATGCCGTGCTCGCATCGGAGGCCGACGAGATCGGTCGCCGTGTCGCAGCGGCAGTCGACGGCAGTGAGTCGTTGTCGGCCAAGCGTGAGCGCCTCGCTGCTCTGGTGGAAGCCGCCACCGCGTGGCTCGATGCCCGGCTCCGGGTCGCTCAGGTGCATTCGGTCGCGCAGAAACGTGTGCGTGAAGCGGAGATCGCGGCCACCGAAGGCGGATTCACCGATCTGGTGCAGGCGCGTGCTGCTCTGCGTCCTGCATCGAGAATCTCCGAGATCGATCGTGAGATCCGCGACGCCGAGAACCGCCGGGCGATCGTTGCCGCCGTGCTCGCCGAACCGGAGATCCATGCGCTCACCGGCGACGAGGCCGTCGACCTCGAGGCGGCGCGTGCGGTGGTCGCATCCGGTGCTGTGGCACTCGAATCCGCACTCGCTGCCGCGACCGAGGCGCACCGCCGTCACACTGATATCGCGACCTACGCGAACCGACTCGAGCGGGCCTACGAGGCGCTTGTTCCGCTGCGCGACGAGCAGGCCGAGCTCACGGCACTGGCCGACGTCGTCGCCGGTGGGGGAGCGAACAATCGCAAGATGTCGTTGCGTTCGTATGTGCTCGCTGCGCGCCTCGAGGAAGTGGCGGAGGCGGCGTCCGACCGGCTGCGCAGAATGTCCGGTGGACGCTACGAATTCGTGCACAGCGATGCGGCCGGCAGCCATGGCAAGCGAGGTGGACTGGGCCTCGACATCCACGACGAGTACACAGGGGCGGTGCGCTCCACCAAGACGCTCTCGGGTGGCGAATCGTTCCAGGCCTCCCTGGCGCTGGCCCTCGGGCTCGCGGACGTCGTCGCAGCCGAAGCCGGTGGTGTGGTGATCGACACCATGTTCATCGACGAAGGATTCGGCACCCTCGACGCCGACGCGCTCGATGCGGTGATGGGTGTCCTCGACGAACTGCGCGCCGGTGGTCGCGTGGTAGGTGTGGTCAGCCACGTCGACGAGCTGAGGCAGCGAATCCCGAGCCGCCTCCACGTGCTGCGTGGTCGTACGGGCTCCACTGTGCAGATGGTGAGTTGAGCCGTTCCTACGAGTTGGTGGAGGAGGGTTTCGGGTCGGTTGCCGAGGTGTCGCCCGGTGCGGGCAAGGCCATCTGGTCGTCTTCCTGGCCGTCGTCTTCCGCGTTGTCACCCTGTCCTGGTTCGCGCTCCACCGACCGAGCGTCGATCTGTTCACCGATGTAGCGGATGACGACCGCTGTGACCGCGGCGACCGGGACAGCCAGGAATGCGCCGACGATCCCGAACAGCGACGCCCCGGCTGTCACCGCGAGCAGGACCACGACGGCGTGCAGTTTCATGCTCTTCGATTGCAGCACCGGCTGCAGGACGTTCCCCTCGATCTGCTGCACCGCGATGATCAGGATCAACACGATCACCGCCGTGGTGAACCCGTTCGCAACCAGTGCGACCAGCACAGCGAGGGCGCCCGCGACGAACGCACCGACGATCGGAATGAAGCCACCGATGAATGTCAGGATGGCGAGTACCGGGGCGAGTGGCACGCCCAAGATGACGAGGCCGATACCGATGAACAATGCGTCGATGAAACTCACCAACGCCTGAGTACGGATGAATCCGCCGAGCGTGGACCACATCCGCATGAGTACCTCTTCGAGGTGGTGACCCGCCCGGCGACCGCCCACCGAGTGCAGCCACGGCAGGAAACGCGGCCCGTCCTTGATGAAGAAGAACGTCAGCACGAGTACCAGGCCCAACGTGACCAACAGTGATCCGGCTGTGCTCACCCCGGAGAACACGCCACCGGCAATCGAGGCGGCACTGCCCTGCAGACGTTCGACGACGACGTGCACCGCGTTGTCGATCTGTTCGTCCTGCAGATTGATCGGCGGGCCCTGTACCCAGTCCTGGACGGTGTTGATGCCTTCGGTGGCCTTGTTCGCGAGGTCAGGAACCTGAGACACCACGGACGGAACGATGCCGGCGATGATCCCGGCGACGATCGCGAAGAACAGTACGAGCGTCAAGCCCGCCGCGGCTGCGGGAGGAACCCCACGTTTGGTCATGGCACGCGTGGGTGGCCACAGGATGGTCGACACGACGATGGCGAGGGCGACCGGCAGGACGACCACCCACATCTGTTCGATGATCCAGCCGAGCACCACGGCTGCGGCAGCGATGAGAACGAGACAGCCCGACCACTTCGCCAACCAGATTCCACCGACCCCGATCAGGGCCCCGCGATCGGGCTTCACGGCAGCCTTGTCGCCTGCCGTGTGGTCGGAGGTGTTCTTCGAGTCGCTCAACGGTGGTCCTTCCGCACGCATGTATCCATCGCCTCGATCGATATTCGCCAATCTACGGCCAGAGTGCAGGATCTGCCCTGGGTTGCACGTTTGCCGGATACGCCCGTGTCCAGCACGAACGCGTGGCATTCTCGATATATGTCGTTGCGCATCGAGGAATCCCCTTCTCGCAGGGTTATCTGCGTGATCATCGCCATCACATGTGCCGGAATTCTCAGTGCGTGCGGTGACGACGATTCGACCACATCGGAGGAAGTACGTACCTCTGCGGGTGTCGCGGTCACCTCCGTCCAGGAAGGTGCGGAGGGTGCGGCCTCATCCGTGCAGAGCGCGGCGTCCAGTGTTGCCGAACGGGCAGGGGACTGGTTCGACGACGCCAAACTCGGCGCATTCGTCACCGCGTTCCGTGCCGCCTACCCGAACCTGTCGGCCGACCGCGAAACCCGGTCGATCGAAACGATCGTCACCGAAAGCTGCCCGCTGATCGAGAGCGGTGCCGACGACGCCGAGGTGAACGCGAAGGTCGGCGAACTCGCCACCAACGGCTCCGCAGAACCGACCGACGATCAGGCTGCGCGCATTGCCCAGTTGGTTCGGGTGGCGTGCGGATGACGCGGCATCGCAAGGACCACGTAGACTCTTGATCCCGTGAGCCTTACCCTCGGAATCGTCGGACTTCCCAACGTCGGCAAGTCGACGCTCTTCAACGCGCTGACCAAGAACGATGTGCTCGCCGCGAACTACCCGTTCGCGACGATCGAGCCGAACGTCGGTGTCGTGGAACTGCCTGATCCGCGGCTGAATCGGCTCGCCGATATCTTCGGTTCACAGCGCATCCTCCCGGCCACCGTGTCGTTCGTCGACATCGCCGGCATCGTCAAGGGCGCGTCCGAAGGCGCCGGGCTCGGCAACAAGTTCCTCGCCAACATCCGCGAGGCCGAGGCCATCTGCCAGGTTGTGCGCGTGTTCGCCGACGACGACGTCGTGCACGTCGACGGTCGCGTCGACCCGCTCGGCGACATCGAGATCATCGAGACCGAGCTCATCCTCGCCGACATCCAGACCCTCGAGAAGGCTGTGCCGCGCCTCGAGAAGGAGGCGAAGAAGAACAAGGAACTCAAGCCGCAGCACGAGGAAGCGATCAAAGCGCAGGCCGTGCTCGACGAAGGCGACACCCTGTTCTCGAAGAAGAGCACGCTCGACTTCGGGTTGCTGCGCGAGCTCAACCTCATGACGACCAAGCCGTTCCTGTACGTGTTCAACGCCGACGAGTCGGTGCTCACCGACGACGCGAAGAAGCAGGAACTGCGCGACGCCGTGGCCCCGGCCGACTGCGTGTTCCTCGACGCGAAGGTCGAGTCCGAGCTCATCGAACTCGAACCCGACGAAGCGCAGGAGCTGCTCGACTCGATCGGCCAGGACGAAGCGGGCCTGGATTCGCTCGCTCGCGTCGGTTTCCACACTCTCGGCCTGCAGACGTACCTCACCGCAGGCCCCAAGGAAGCGCGCGCCTGGACCATCCCGCAGGGCGCGACCGCGCCGCAGGCGGCCGGTGTCATCCACTCCGACTTCGAGCGCGGCTTCATCAAGGCAGAGATCGTATCGTTCGCCGATCTCGACGATGCCGGATCGATGGCCGAGGCCAAGTCGCGGGGCAAGGTGCGCATGGAGGGCAAGGATTACGTCATGGCCGACGGCGATGTGGTGGAGTTCCGCTTCAATGTCTGAGTCGGATGCGCGACGTTGGACGACCAGTTCGCTGCGTCCCTACTAATGCGCTAGCGTGGCGGAGCGGAGGCCCAGCGGGAGCTTCTGCCGCCCAGTCGAATCGCAGAAGCGTGCGCAGTCATCGGGCTGTTCCAATTATTGATAATAAGGGTCTTGGGGTGGAATAGTGGCTGCTGGCGAAGTGCATCTAACAAGAGTTCGCGCTCATCTCGACAATGAGTATTCGTGGCTGAAGAAGCAACTCCTTGCTGAGAGTCCAAATATGTCTGACTCGGATACTCGCACCCGGTTGCTGATCGGATTCGCTCTCGAGAAAATCGCCGGGTGTTCGAGGGAAGAAGTGCTGAGCCACATAACCGATGGCCCCAAGGATCGTGGTATTGACGGATTCTTTTTTGACCGCGCCAATCTGAAGGCGTATATTTTTCAGTCCAAGTTTGTGGATAATCCCAAGAGTTCACCCATCGACGAGGCTGATGCGAAATCGCTGGTCACCGGCGCGTCCGAGGTCTTTCGCTTGTCCATTTACGAAAATGGCAATAGTAAGATAAAAGCCCTGCGGGACGAAATATCGGCGGCAATCAATACCCCCAGCGTTTCGCTGTTCCCGGTGTTGGTATCAACTTCGGACCGAGACATACCCAAGGGAGCGTCTACGATTCTCGAAGATGGCTTTGAGAACTCGATGGGCGATCGTGATGCCCTCACCTATAAACGCCTGTCGGACTTATATGAAATTATTTCTCCTTACGGTGGTAGTGCCGGTGCGAAGTTCGAACTCGTTTTGAACGGATACAACACCGTCTCTGTGCCATTCAATGGGTTCTACGGGTGGGTAACTGGAAATGCTCTTGCGGAGCTGTACCGGGAGCAGGGTCCTAGGCTGTTTGCGAAAAATCTCAGGTCTGGACTCGGTGAGACCGATATTAATGACGACATGTTTGACACGGCTCTCAATACTCCGGAGAATTTCTGGTACTACAATAACGGTGTAACGTTCATCGCCGAGGGTGTTGCGCGAACGCTTCGGGGTGGCGCGGCAGCGGAGAATGTCGCGCTTACGATTTCGCAAGGATCAATCGTGAACGGTGCACAAACTACCAGCACGCTCCTGCGGTTGGTTGACATTGAGGGTGGGCCTGAAGCGCTCGCGCGCCTCAAGTGTTTAGTTCGCGTGATTGAGATTCCCAGTTCTGATCACGAATTCTCCACGGACGTCACGAGATTTAATAATTCGCAGAACGGTATCGGCGTAAAGGATTTTGTTTCTCTTGATCCGTTCCAGCAAGAACTCCGACGTAGTCTGGACCGTGACTTTGCAGTGAACTATTCGATCCGTTCGGGAGAAGACTCTGCGGATGGCCAGGTTCCGCACATCGGCCTTCAGGAAGCAACGATTGCTCTTGTGATGTGCGGGTCTTCGGTGGAGAATGCTGTCCGGGCCAAGGAGAAGATCAGCACCCTATGGCGCGATACTAGCTCTGCTCCGTACACTCAGATCTTCGACAAGGATCAAGTCGATGCGCTCTCCCTTTACAAAGCGGTCACGGCGAATCGTCTCGTCGAGAACTTCTTGCGAACTCGGATCGCTACTCCGACAGGAGCTGTGAGCGATGAAGTCCGTGATCAAGAAAGAGCCGTCGCGATCCACGGAAATCGACTGTTCGCATTTTACGTACTAAATGGACTAAACATATGGCGCAGCGAGCAGACGCTTCAGCAATTTTCGGAAGCGCTTTGCGCAGCCGATCTTGACATTCCCTTCGAGCGTCTTGTCGCCGAGGTGTTTGCGAATTACGGCGCATCCTACAAGGCTCCGTTGTTCAAGAACCGCTCGAAGTGTACGGCGATTATTCAGGCGCTTCCTCCCGTTGCTCTGCCCTCGATCTGAGGTTGGTCGATGACATAACGTGGTGGAGTTCCGTTTTAGCGGATGGCGCTATTGACACGATGCGTTAAACACTGATCCTGTGATCAGATCGTTCGCTGACCGCGACACCGAGCGGGTGTGGCGTCGTGAGCCGGTGAAGCGGCTTGATCCACGAATCCACAAGCCTGAGGACATGCCCAAGAGCACGATGACGCCCGAGACGCTCGCCCTGCGCGCGCTTCTCGACGCGCGTCGCGCCGAGTTTCAGGTGCTCCTCGACCGGTACGGTGCGACGAACCCGAAGCTGCTCGGCTCCGTCGCCCGCGGCACCGCACACTCGGACTCTGATATCGACATCCTTGTCGAGATGGACCCCGCGGACGGGAACCTGCTCATGCGGGCCTCTGGCCTGATGGAAGAGGTCCGAGCGCTGTTCGGCCGCGACGACATCGACGTGTTCCCCATCCAGCTGCCCAAGCGCCGGATCTCGGCCTCGGCGCTCGCCGACGCGGTCGCACTGTGAGTCGCGGCCCTTCTCAGCGCATCGCTGATGCTCTCGAGGCCATCGAGCGATGCCAGCGCTACATCGCCGCTCTTGGTGGCGATGCAGGCGTCGTGGAGATGGCAGAGGACGCGATCGCAGATCATCGGTGAAGCAGTGAACCATCTTCCCGAGGAGATCACGGGTACGCACCCGGAGATCGGCTGGCCGCAGATCGGGGGCTTCCGCAACATCCTCGTCCACCAGTACTTCGGAGTCGACGTGGACGTCGTCCGCGATGTCGTGGAGACTCACCTCCCACCGCTCGCCGACGCGCTGCGAAGCCACTTTTCCGCGGAGCGATCGCTATGTACTCCGACCGACGGCGTGCTCGGCGCTCCTGATTGCTGTATGTACCGGAACGTGGTGGAGTTCCGGCTTGGCGTCGGGTTTGAGGAGGGCTGATCTCTCGACCCGGCCCGCGGACTGATATCATGCGTGATATCACGTGTGGAGGTGATCGGGATGTCTTCGATTATCGTACGAGGACTCGACGAGTCGGTGAAACGCCGCTTGGCGGCGCAGGCCAAGGAGCATGGGCGCTCGATGGAGGCCGAGGTGCGCGACATCCTCACGCGGGCTTCGTCGCCCCCGCACATCGGTCTCGCCCTGCTGGAGGCTGCTCGTGCGGTCGGTGGCGTGGATGAACTGCCGATCCCCGAGCGCTCGGACGCAGCCCGCGTGGCGGACTTCGAATGATCGTTCTCGATACGAACGTTGTCTCAGAGCTCTTCCGTCCGCGCCCTGAGCCGCGCGTCATTGCATGGCTGGAAGCGCTCACTGACGACGTCGCGATCACAGCGATCACGCTGGCCGAGCTGCTTGCCGGAGCTCGCCGACTTCCGGACGGACGGCGCAAGGCGGGTCTCGAGGCAGCGATCGATGGCGCGATCCAGCCTTATCGGGACACTCGGTCCCTGCTCGCCTTCGACGAAGCGGCTGCTATGGAGTACGCCGAGGTGTTCATCGCTCGCGAGCGCGCCGGGATGTCGATCAGCATGGCTGATGCTCAGATCGCAGCGATCTGTCGGGTCCACCGTGCCACTTGCGCGACCCGCAACACGAAGGATTTCGTTCAGTCGGGTGTCGAGCTGGTCGACCCCTGGTCCGTGCCGTGAGCGGCGACGCTGCGCAATGTCGGTGGGATAACGCTGATGAAGCTGGTGTGTGCGGCGCCTGGCGAGCAGTCACAGGCTCCGAAGGAATCGCAGGTACATCCGGGCGTCGTGACCGCGCGCCCTCGATCGATCGGAGGATCCATCGAGTCGCGTTGCACAGGCTTCCCATGAAGGGTTGCAACTGCTCGCAAGCTTGGCTGCGAGCGGCACCACCACGCACGCGGGATCACGACCGACGCGGCGATCCGACTTGCGAAGTATTTCGGGATGTCTGAGGAGTTCTGGATGAACCTGCAGTCGAACCACGAGCTGCGGCTCGAACGGCGGGTGTGCGCGAGAAGGTTGACGCGATCACGCACGACACTGTGGAAGTCGGTCAGCCGGCTGAGCGGCTACGCCGTCACACCCGAGTGTGCGCGAGATCGGGGTCGGACTCTCCGTCCGGAGCGGAGCCACCAATCACTTCCGCGACCGCGGCACCGTGGCCGATGTTGCCGATCTCTTGGCGACCGGCAGTCCACGCGGACCACAATCGGTGGTAGATCCCGCCACGAGCGAACAGCTGATCATGAGTGCCCTGCTCCACGACCTGACCCGAGTCCATGACGAGGATGTTGTCTGCGCGCGAGGCCTGGTCCAAGCGGTGCGCCACCACCAGGGCCGAACGATCACGGGTCACCCTGTCGGCTGCATCCTCCAATGCCCCCGCCCCGACCGAGCCCGCCTCGGCGGTCGCTTCGTCCATGATGACGACGGCCGGATCGAGAAGCAGGACGCGAGCCAGTGCCAGCTGCTGTGCAGCCACAGGATCCAGCTGGATACCACGCGCGCCGACCACCGTGTCGAGGCCCTGAGCAAGCCGGTCGAACCACGGCCGTGCATGAACCAGATCGAGTGCCGAAAGCAGTTCTGCATCGGTGGCATCGGGCTTCGCGAGAGTCATGTCCTGGCGCAGGGTTCCGGCGAAGACATGCACCTCCTGGCTGACCATGGCGAGACGGGCGATGCGCTGACGGTCGGACAGCGACGACACGGGGTACCCGTCGACGAGCACCTCACCCGCGTCGGGTACACGCAATCCCGCTACCAGCGCTGCCACCGTGGTCTTTCCGGCTCCGGACGCGCCGACAATGGCGACGGTCTCGCCCGGGTCGATGGTGACATCGATATTGCGTACGGCCCAGGCATCGCCGTAGCTGAAACTGACGTCGCGCAGCTCGACCAGACCCCGCGGAGCATCGGCACCGCTGTCGGGCACCGGCACCGGCGGGTCGGTGACCACACCCACGACCCGCGCCAGCGAGGCGTACCCGGACTGTACGACGTCGAGCACACGCATGAACGTGTTCAAGGGACCACGCAGCCGGATGATCATGAGCACCGCCCCGGTCACGGCACCTACGGTGAGGGCGTCGGTGGACACCAGGTGGTATCCCACCGACAGTGCGATCGTCAGCATGAGGAACTCGGCACCGAGCATCCACGCGTTGAGGCCGAGCATGGTGGTGCGAGCCCTGATGCCCTTGCGGACCACGCCCCACGAGGCGTTCTCGATCTCGGTGTGCATGCGGTTCTCCATCGAGAACGCACGCACGGTCGCGCGACCCCGGATGGCTTCCAGCACGCGGCGGGCGCGCTCGGCCATTGCGGCGCGTTCGTCGGCGTAGCGCTGGGGAGCTTTGGCGAGGTAGCGGTGCGCGGCAAAGTAGTACACCGGGGCGACGATCACCGGGATGATCAGGAACTGCCAGTCCAAGGCGAACAGGGCGATGACGGTGGCGACGACCGTGAACAACGAGGTGGACAGCGTCGGCACGGTCTCGGTGACGGCAGCAGACAGCTCGGCAACATCGTCGGTGGAGCGGCTGACCAGATCGCCCGTGCCGGCATCCTCGACTCGGTGGGTGGGCAATCCCAGAGCGGTGCCGACCATGTCCTGTCGCAGGTTCGCGATCACGCGCTCGGACAGCCGTGCCACCAGGTAGAAGCCACAGGCGCTCATGACCGCGCCGACGATCGCCGCGGAAATCAGACCTACGCCGATCGGCCACAGCGATCGCTGGGTGTGTCCCATCACCACGTCGACGATCCGGCCCATCAGTTGCGGTACCAGCACACCGGCGTAGGCGCCGAGGCCGAGTAGCACGAGTGCGAGCAGGAACAACAGCTTCGCGTGGCGGACCCGGCCCAACTGACGCGCTACCTCGCGCCGCACCTGCCTCAGCGTGGCCAGGGGGAATCGAAGAGCGGCGTCGGTCTTCACGGGTGGGGTTGCGCTCGTCGGCGAACTCATACGGCGGCCCCCGCAAGCAGCTCCTCGGCTGTGGCCTTCAGATCCTCCGCACTCAGGTGGTCGGCCGCTACGGCGTTCCATGCCGGTGCCTCGCTGAACACGAGCGTGATCTTGCCTGCCCGATGGTGGGACACCCGCTCGGCGATGTTCTGCTCCGTCACCGAGTCGACCGCGGTGGTCGGATCCTGCAACACGAGGACCTCGGGATCGAAGGCGATGGCGCGCGCCAGGGCCACGCGCTGGCGTTGGCCGCCGGACATCATGCGTCCGTTCTCGCCTACGCGCTTGTCGGGGCCCTCTGGGATGTCATCGCAGCAGGCGACGCGGAGCGCCTCCTCTGCGATGGTCCGGTCGGGGTAGACGTTGTCGGCGACGCTGCCGTCGAACAGGTCGGCCGAGTGCGGTACGACGATCACCCTGCTCCGTGGCAGCGACTCGAGTCGGGGGATCAGCTCGTGATCGGTGCCGCGTACGACGGTGAGGCCGGTGGGCAGGGTGTCCATGAACCGGGCGGCTCTGGCGGCGTCGACATCGTTGGTGCGTTCGAAGCCTGCCCCGAGAACCTCTCGGATTCGCCGTCCGGACGCCTCGGCCGAGGCCCAGCGCGAGGCGAGGTTCCTGCCGAACATCGTCATCGGAGTGATGAGGAACTGGGTCAGTCCGACGACCGTGATGAGTTCACCGATGGTGACGTGTCCGTTGAGTGCGAGTGCGCCGGTGGCGATGCCGAGGGCGGAGACGAAGATCGCACCGGCCGCCTCGGTCGCGCCGTTGAGGCCCGCCTCGGCCGCATTGGCGCGAATGGTCTTGCGATAGGCGATATCCGAGACCTCGTCATAGCGACTCCGGACCGTGACGATCGCACCCAGACCCTTGAGAATGCGCAATCCCTGGACCACATCAGTGGCCGTCGCAGCAGCCTGAGCGATCGCATGCTGACGGGCCACCGAGCGGCTCTGCAGAGGGCGGGCCACCCGGAGCGCCACGACCACGAGGAGAGGGCCACCGATCAAGGTGGCCAAGCTCAGCCAGGGATTGATGGTGAACATCATGATGGCGCCGTAGGTGATCGCCGCCGCCTCGGCCACCGGCATGACCGTCATCATCACGATATCGCCGACCCGACTGGTGTCGGACGACGCGATCGACAGCAAGCCGCCGGCGGTGCGCTCACGACCGGCGAACCCGCGTGGATCCTGGATGCGGTCGGTGACCATGGTGCGCAGATCGTGGCTGACCAGCTGTTGACTGCGGATCAGCATGAAGCGTGCAATCCAGTTCACGCCGATGGCGAGCACGAAGAGACAGCCCAGAACCAGGATCCAGAATCCCAATCGGTGGGGTGATGAGGTGGCAATGGCTTCATCTACTGCCCTGCCGACCACGACGGGCGTGAGACCGTTGCAGACGAAGGAGGCCGCCATGCCGACCGAGGCCACGAAGCTCCACGGACGCTGCGAGAGCGCAACCTTCAGCGTCCACCCTCGTGCATCGAGAGCAGGCATCTTGGACTTTCGCGCACCCGGCCCGGGTAGCGCCGAACAATCGACAATACTTCCCTGCTCGGGTGCCTGACGGGTATGGAGCACAAGCGCAGATGTTACAGCTGAACTACCGCGACCCGGCTGTCGCGCTGTGTCGTGGGCGTACGGCCCACCTGGGTGGGAGTTGGATGCAGCTGAAGTCAAGCGTGGCGAAGAAGGTCGTCTGAGCGACCCGGAGTCGCTGACCTGCGACGAGTGACCGGCAGTGTCATCGGTGGTGCTGCTCGGCTTGCTCCGGACAGGGCGCCTCACTCAGGGTTCGGCGGGTGGCGAACTTCCGCAACATTCCTGAGAGCGGATCGGTGAATTCCAGTTCCCGCGCGAGCAATTGGAGCGGGAGGGCATGATCGTCCGGAGCTTCGGGCAGGAGATCCGGGTACCAACGGTCGCCCAGGATCCCGATTCCGAGCGTCGCGAGATGCACTCGGAGCTGGTGCATCCGCCCGGTGCGTGGACGTAGGATCGTATGGAGCACAGCGCGTCCGGAGGAATTCACGCCGGAAGAGAGCACCCCGACCACGGTCTCCGAGTTGGGCTCTCGTGCGTCGTCGACGATCACTCGCAACTCGCCTTTGCGCGCATCGATGTGGTTCCGATAGATGACGGGAAGTGCGTGCCCCGCGAGTATCGGGGCGTCGGGATTCCAGACCGCCGGTCGCGCGGACACCGCTTCGTAGACCTTCACGACCCGCCGCTTCTCGAACAGCGATTGGTAGGCGCCGCGCGTCGCAGGACGGGTCGAGAACATCACGAGACCGGCCGTCGCGCGGTCCAGTCGATGAATCGGCGTCAGGTCGGGATTGTCCAGACGGACCCGCAGTCGGACGAGTGCCGACTCGCGCAAGTACCGCCCGCCGGGAGTGGTGGGGAGGAAGTGCGGCTTGTCGATGACGACGAGGTCGTCGTCGATGTGCAGGATCTCCTCGTGGAACGGCACAGGCTCCTCCACCGGAAGATCGCGGTAGTACCAGATGAACCGATGCGTGCCCAAAGCCGCGCTGCGACCGATCGGACTGCCATCGGCTGCCACGATCTCGCCGTCGTCGAACCGCTGATAGAGGGTTCCTGCGTCCATGTGGTCGAACCTCGCCGCCACGTACTCGGCGATCGTCGACCAGGGGCCGGCCGTCGGCACCCTCAGACGTGTCGGTCCGACCCCGTTCTTGACGGGGAGCGGTGGGGGCATGGGCACGGAAAGATTCTCGCACTGCCGGCAGCGCGGACGACCGACGGGACCGATTGCGGCGGGGTTGCCCGGGGGTTACGAATTTCGCCGACGTGGCGCGCGGAACCGCCTGGTCGGTTACGGTTTCGGCAGCTGATCCATTCGAAAGGTCGATGCCGATGCCGCTGTACGACTTCCGGTGCGCCGAGTGCGGTCTGTTCGATGCGTCCATGCCTATGAGCGAAGTCGGGCCATCCACTGCGTGCCCCTCGTGTGGGCAGCACGCGCCTCGCGCGATCACCGCGCCGCGTCTGGGTCGCGGCGCGTCTACCGCGATGCGCGTGCACGACGCGACAGCGCGCACGGCGTCCGATCCGGGCGTCGTATCGGGTGCGCTCCCCGGTGGCCCGCGGCGGTCGTCGCGTCCGGTCTCGACCGACCCGAGGCATCGGCTGCTCCCTCGCCCTTGAACGTTCGACCAACCCACGCGATCGACCGAGCCAGGAGGTCCAGTGCCCGACGTCGTCTTTCCCCTCGACTCGACCCGCCGATTCACCGATCAGGACAAGATCGGCCACAACCGTTGGCACCCCGACATCCCACCCGTGGCGACGGTGAAGCCGGGGGACTCGTTCCGGGTGCATTGCCGGGAATGGTTCGACGGGGAGATTCACAACGACGACTCCGCCGACGACATCCGCAACGCGCCGCTGCACACCGTGCACGCGCTGTCAGGGCCGTTCGCGGTCGAGGGCGCGAAACCTGGTGATCTGCTGATCGTCGACATCCTCGATCTCGGTCCGATCCCCCAGGAGGACTCGGGCCCGCTCGCGGGACAGGGCTGGGGCTACACCGGTATCTTCGCCAAGCCCAACGGTGGCGGCTTCCTCACCGACCAGTTCCCCGACGCCTACAAGGCGGTCTGGGATTTTTCGGGCCAGAAGGCGACCAGCCGTCACATTCCGCACGTGTCGTTCACCGGCATCGTGCACCCGGGATTGATGGGAACTGCTCCGTCGCACGATCTGCTGTCCACCTGGAACACCCGTGAGGCCGCGTTGATCGCGACCGATCCCGACCGGGTACCGCCGCTGGCGCTGCCGCCGGAGCCGAACGGTGCGATCCTGGGCAGCCTCACCGGGGCGGAGTTCGAGCGTGTCGCCGCGGAAGGCGCACGCACAGCCCCTCCTCGCGAGAACGGCGGAAACCAGGACATCAAGAACCTGACGAAGGGCAGTCGCATCTTCTACCCGGTGTTCGTGGACGGCGCGAACCTGTCGGTCGGCGACCTGCACTTCTCACAGGGCGACGGCGAGATCACCTTCTGTGGCGCCATCGAGATGGGTGGATTCATCGATCTGCGCGTGGAACTCATCCCGGGTGGGATGGACACCTACGGGGTGAGTGAGAACGCGATCTTCATGCCGGGTAACACCGATCCTCAGTTCTCCGAGTGGCTCGCGTTCTCAGGTACGTCGGTGACGCTCGACGGTGAACAGCGCTATCTCGATTCGCAATTGGCGTACCAGCGGGCGTGTCTGCACGCCATCGAATACCTGACGAAGTTCGGATACAGCCCGGAGCAGGCGTACCTTCTCCTCGGTGCCGCACCGATCGAGGGACGTCTGTCCGGAGTCGTGGACATTCCGAATTCCTGTGCCACGGTCTATCTTCCGACTGCGATCTTCGACTTCCCGCTGTCGCCGACGGTTGACGGGCCTGTCCGGATCGATCCGGGCATCGGGGCCCCGCGTTCTCCTGCGTGAGTTTGCGCGACTTCGATCGCGGCAGGATCTGTAGACGTATGGAGCGGCGACACATCCGTGGCTCTACGGCTCAATTCGCGTCCTGACTATGTACGTTATGCAGTACGTTTGTGGTATCTTCTTGGGTGTTGAGTTGTCAACGGTGGGCACCTCGTCATTGGGAGGCTCCGAAGCCATGTCCGCAATTACTGCTACCGAAGCCAGGAAGAACCTGTTCGGCCTGGTAGCCCAGGTCAACGAGGATCACACAAGCATCGAAATCGTTTCGAAGAACGGCAACGCTGTGTTGCTGTCCAAGGACGACTACGACTCGATAATGGAGACCGCTTACCTTCTCTCGTCACCGGCAAACGCGCGCCGGTTACTCCGGAGCTTGGAGGCGACCAAGCGCGGTGAATACACCGAGAGGGAACTGATCGAGTGAAGGTCGTCTTTACCGACGATGCTTGGGACGACTACACCCACTGGCTGACCGCCGACCGAAGGGTCCTGACCAAGGTCAACGACCTGATAAAGGACATCAAGCGACTACCCTATGAGGGCATCGGGAAGCCGGAACGTCTCCGTCACATGGAAGGCAACGTCTGGTCCCGCCGGATCACCCACGAGCACCGTCTGGTGTATGTCGTCGATGCCGACACCGTCATCATCCAACAGGCCCGCTACCACTACTGACGATCGACTACGACGTGTGTCATCGCGGGGTCACGCATAGCGTCGACTCGGTCACGGTGTCGTCACCGTCGATACGTGCGTCGAAGATGGTTCGCGGCGTCTCACCCCCAGGCCGAACTGAACATATTCCCTGATGCAGGCCACGCGGTGCTGGTGGATGAGCCGCAGGCGGTCACCGATCGGGTTCGCGAATTTCGTCGCTCGTCACGATCGGTAGGGCTGTTTGCGGATGAGGTCGACACCTGGGTAGCCGGATGCCGTGCCATTCATCGACCTCGCATCGACCATCTCTCGGATCTCCTGCCGCAACGACTGTGCCGTCGGCGCGTAGACCGAGCGTGTGGGCCGAGCCTGCCGCGACTGCGACTATGCCGTGCCATTCGTGGACGTCGCACTGCCCGTGACTGTTGTCTCCGACCGCGCGAACCCTGCCGCTCGCGATCACCCCGACTGTGTGATGACTGCCCGTGGCCACCGACGTCACGTCGGTCCACTCGTCGACGTCACACGCGCCCGACTTACGTTGCCCGGCAGCGAGAACGGTTCCGTCGGTTCTCAGGCCGACGGTATGGAGGTATCCCGCGGTGATCGCCGTGAGATTCCGCCAGTCGTCGACTCGGCACTGCCCGAATCGATTGTTGCCTGTGGCGACGGCAGTACCGTCGTTCCGGACGCCGACGGAATGCCAGTCCCCGGCGGCGACGTCCACGATCTCGTACCAGGAGCCGACGTCGCACTGCAGTTCGTTGTTGCGGCCGGCAGCCACGACGATGCCGTCTGCCCGAACGCCGAGCGTGCGGCGCCAGCCCGCAGCGACCGCGACGATCTCGTGCCACGCGCCCACGTCGCACTGCCCGTCGCCGTTCCATCCCGTGGCCACAATGGTTCCGTCTTCCCGCAGGCCGACGGTGTGAGATCTTCCGGTGTTCCGGGCGGTGTGCACATTTCCGGCGGCCACTGCGACGATGTTGCGCCATCCGAGGACGTCGCACTCACCGGCGGAGTCGTTTCCTGCCGCGACGACGGTTCCGTCGGTGTGGAGGCCCACCGAATGGCGTCTGCCGGCGGCAAGTGCGGTCATGTGATTCATACTGCCAAGTAGGAAAGCTCCACCTCGATGGTCCGGAATCGGGTGGCGTGCGACACAATGGTCGCGAACCGATCGAAGAGGAGCGATTCATGTTGAGCACCATGCAAGACGCACCCTTGTCCATCGCGCAGATTCTGCGCCACGGCAGCTCCGTTCACAGCGGGGCGGAGGTGGTGACCTGGACCGATTCCGGTGCGCGTCGGCGTAGCTACGCCGAGGTCGGCGACCGTTGCGCGCAGCTTGCGCACGCTCTGCGCGGACTCGGCGTGAACGGCGACGAGCGTGTCGCGACGTTCATGTGGAACAACGCGGAGCACCTCGAGGCGTATCTCGCGATACCGGCGATGGGCGCCGTCCTGCACACCCTCAACATCCGCTTGTTCCCGGAACAGCTGATCCACGTGGCCAACCACGCCGAAGACCACGTGATCATCGTCGATCCGACCCTCGTGCCATTGCTCGCACCGCAGCTGCCGCAGTTGAGCACTGTGAAGCACGTGGTCGTCACCGGCGACTCGACCGCCGGTCTCGAGGTTCCGGACGGGGTGCAGTTGCACACGTACGAGGGGCTCATCGCCGACCAGCCGACCACCTTCGACTGGCCTGAGGTGGACGAGCGGTCTGCGGCCGCGATGTGCTACACGTCCGGGACCACCGGGGACCCGAAGGGTGTCGCATATTCGCACCGCTCGATCTACCTGCATTCGATGCAGGTGTGCATGACGGAGGGGCCTTCGCTTCGTCAGGGTGACCGAGCGCTTGCGGTTGTTCCGCAGTTCCATGCCATGTCGTGGGGTCTGCCGTATGCGGCATTCATGATCGGTGCGTCGCTGATCATGCCCGACCGCTTCCTGCAGCCCGAACCGCTCGCTGCGCTCATCGCCGCCGAACGCCCGACCTTCGCCGCCGCTGTCCCGACCATCTGGCTCGGACTGCACCAGTACCTCGAGGAGCATCCGCAGGACATCTCCTGCATGAAGGAAGTCCTCATCGGTGGTTCGGCGGTGCCGCCGTCGCTGATGCACGCGTTCGAGACCGACCACGAGGTGCAGGTCCTGCATGCCTGGGGGATGACGGAGACGTCGCCGTTGGGTTCGGTGGCGCGACCGCCTGTGGGCGTCGAGGGTGACGAGCGGTGGCGCTACCGGTACACGCAGGGACGATTCCCGGCGTCGGTGCAGGCACGTCTCGTCGGTGACGACGACGAGGTGGTTCCGAACGACGGCGTGAGCATCGGTGAACTCGAGGTACGCGGCCCGTGGATCGCGGCTTCCTATTACGGTGTCGAGGCACCCGAGAAGTTCCACGACGGATGGTTGCGCACGGGAGACGTCGGAACCATCACCCCGGACGGTTATCTCACGCTGACGGACCGCACGAAGGACATCATCAAGTCGGGCGGCGAGTGGATTTCGTCGGTCGATCTGGAGAACGCTGTCATGGGGCATCCGGATGTCCTCGAAGCAGCGGTGATCGGTGTACCCGACGAGAAGTGGGACGAACGTCCGCTGGTTGCCGTCGTCCTGCGTGCGGGGGCCACCGCGACCGTCGATACGCTGCGCGACTTCCTGTCGGACAAGGTCGCGAAGTGGCAGCTTCCCGAGAATTGGACGGTCGTCAGTGAGGTTCCCAAGACGAGTGTCGGCAAGTTCGACAAGAAGCGCCTTCGGTCGCAGTACCACGACGGTGGGCTGGACGTGACCCGGATCTGACGCGAACCCCGAAGGGCCTGCCGCTCCGCGATCGGTGCAGCAGGCCCTTCGTTGTCAGCCCACGGACGAGCTGGAGCGCCCCTTCCACCAGAACCACGCCGCGGTAACGATGATGGCGCCGACGATGGAGCCGATGATGCCGCTGGGACGGAAATGGAGACCGTCCCCCGCGAGCAGACTGATGAGTAGGCCGCCGACGAAAGAGCCGCCGACGCCGGCAGCAAACGCTACTGTCCAATCGATTCCGGACGTGGACTTGCCCAGTATCAATTGCGCACCTGCGCCGATGAGTATTCCGAACAGGATGATCCCGATGATCAGCATTGCCGGAGTATATGCAGCGGGTTCTTCCTGACGCGGTGTTTCTCGATGGGACGCTGACTACGTCACCTGGAATGTGGCGATGCCGGGGGTGACCGGACCGGCCGTTGCCGAGGTCAAGAGGACGGCGACCTGTCCGGCGCCGGTATCGATCGTGGCGAATGCCGGAATGCCGTTGAGTCCGTCCGACAGGTGGGCAGAGCCGGATTCGCCGGTCGACAGGTTCACCCATTGCACATCCGCGTACAGGAGACAGCCCCAGCCGTCCTCTTTCCCGCCGGTGATCGTCACGACACCCGGCTCCTCGCCGACCACCGCGACGCAGCGGATCGACGGGGCGTCGAAGCTTCCGTTCGGATTTCCGTATGGTGCTGGATCGATCTGGAACGGGACTGTCACCGAAGCCGAAGCCACTCCTGCAGCGAGCAGGGTCGACGTGGCAATGGTGGTGGCGCAGACGCCTACGGCGCGCATCAGTTTCACGGATGACCTCACTTGTCGGTTTTCCGGTTCACCATTTCGGTGATCCAGATGGGTGCGAACGGGGACGTACAGCCAGCGGAGGTCGGGTAGTCCTCGAGGACCTTCAAACGGTTGCCGATATCGAGGGCTCGGGCGCGATACGCGGGGTGCTCGATCCCGATCTGGGCGAGGCAGGTGTTCATGGCCCACTGCAGGCGTTCAGGAGCATCCTTCATCTGCACTTCGATGATGTCGAGCAGCCCGGAGAGATCGAGACCCGCGGGCCTTTTCACCACTCGTTCGGATGTCAGGGCCCAACCCGCACTCGCCACGACCTGGTCCGGATCATCGAACCACAGCACGCGCAGTTCGTCAGCGTGCGGGCTTTTCTTCACGATGTAGTTGACCAGCCAATCCTGGACCTTGGGGACGCGTGCTTCCCGCAACATGGTGTCCAGGGCGTCGCGCGTGAACGCCTTCGGCCGACTGACGAGGATTGCGAGCAGTCTCGCAGCGCTGTCGCCGGTCTCCCAGAGTTCCTCGGCGAGGTCCTGCTGGACCTTCAGCCTCTTGGCGATCGCGCGGAGCTGGGTGAGGTTGACCCCGTGGTCGTCGCCGTGCTTGACGTTCACCTCACGGATCTTCGGGTCTTCGAGCTCTGCCAGTTCGGCCATCAACTCCGTCACTGTCGGCGGTTCCACCGTGGTTCCGGCCACCGTTCGCTCCGTTCTTCGCTGGTTCGGAAATCACACTACGTGCCTCGACCACCCGCTGATCGCGTTACGCTGCCACCGACCTCGATCCGCCGGGATCACGTGGGAGCCGCAATGAACCGGGACGAGCTCGCTCGGATACTGCTCGGACTCGACGGCGTCGGATTGTCTCGGACGCCGTCGCGGCCGGGTTGCAGCCTGCTCATCACCACTGCGCTTCTGGTAGGTGCAGCGGCGGCTGCGCAGGGGGCTCTACGGCCGAATGCTCGCTGGCGCGCCGTTTCCGTGCAGGTGTGCTCGCTCTCCGTTGTGATCGAGAATGGTGAGTATTTCGACGGCGCCATCATGGGCGCTGATCGCGTGCGGCGTCATCGTCGAGAACTCGGCTGCGTTGCCCTCCTGGATGAGGATGGTGCGTTCACCGAGCTGAAGGCGAGCGGTGCCGGTGAGCACGGTGAACCATTCGTGTCCGGGGTGGACGGGCAGCTTGTCCGTCGGGCTGGGGTTCTCGTTGGTGATGCGCATCTTCGCGATCGTCACTCCGTTGAGGGATCGTTCGCGTGAGAGAAGCCACGTGGTGAAGCCGGGGGTGTCGCACGGTTGCGGCCTGATCACCACATCCTGGTCGTCATCGGATTCGACCAGGTGATCGATCGTGGTGTCGAGTGCGCGCGCGATCGGGACGAGCTGATCCAATGCAATCCTGCGACGGCCGGTTTCGATGCGACTCAGGTTCGAAGGACTGATGTGACAGCGGGCTGCCAGTGCATCGAGTGTCCATCCACGTGCCAGTCGCAGACTCCGGATGCGCTGCCGGACGACCTGGTCCAGATCGACGTATTCTTGCTCCATAGGCAAAATAATATGCCGAATCCGCATTGATCGCTATAGCGTGGAGGAATGCATCAGCACAGTCATCATCACGCGCACAGGCACAGCAACTCCCCGGCAGACCTGCTGGATCTCGATGCGGAGGTGCACCGCGAGTACCTGGAAGGCATGGTCGACTGGGTCGCCGATCGGGTCGATCCCCGTGTCATCGTCGACGTGGGGGCCGGAACGGGGACAGGTACGCGCGTTCTCGCCGCACGATTCCCCGAAGCAGAGGTGATCGCCGTCGATCGGTCGCCGGAGATGCTGGCCCGGGTCCGCGACACAGCCGGTCGGCACGGATTCAAGGATCGAGTGAAGACTGTCGAGGCAGATCTGGACGCCGGTTGGCCGGCGGTCGATTCGGCCGATCTCGTGTGGGCGGCATTGTCGTTGCACCACGTCCAGGAACCCGGCGCTTTCCTGCGGCAACTCCACGATGCGCTGAATCCTGGAGCGCTCCTGGTGGTCCTCGAAATGGAATCTCAACCGCGATTCCTTCCCGACGAGATCGGGATCGGCACGCCGGGGCTCGAGGCGCGCGCTCACGCGCTTGCGGGTGAGCGCGGGTGGAACAATCACCCGGACTGGAGCGAGGACCTCGACCGTGCGGGCTTCGACGTCGAAGCAGTGCGCCGCACCGAGATCGACCTCGACGGCACTACGCCGACCGCACGGACCTACGCCCGCACGGTGTTGAGCAAGCTCCGAGAAGGACTCGAAAGCGACCTGTCTGCAGACGATCTCGACGCTCTGGCGCAGTTGAGCTCGGAGCACGGCCCCCACTCGGTGCTGAGCAGAAACGACCTGAGAGTCCGCGGGCACCGAACCATATGGGCGGCAAGAAAACTCGATCGAGAGGAAAACTGATGAGTTCGACCACCGACCTGCCGGCCATTGCACACTACGACGTTGCGGTGATCGGGGGTGGCGCAGCAGGGTTGAGTGCTGCGACCGCGCTCGCCCGCTCGCGACGCTCGGTGCTCGTCGTCGACGCAGGAGAACCGCGTAATGGCCCGGCCGAAGGTGCTCACAACGTCCTCGGCCAGGACGGTGTTCCACCACTCGACCTGCTTGCGGCCGGACGCAAGGAAGCGATCGGATACGGGGCAGAGGTGCGTGCCGACACCGCGGTAGCGGCGCGACGCGAGGGTGACGCGTTCGAGGTGGACCTCGAGGAGGGCGGAACCGTCCGGGTGCGGCGACTCGTACTCGCATCGGGACTCGTCGACGAGCTTCCCGACCTTCCCGGCGTGAAGGAGATGTGGGGCCGGAAGGTGCTCCACTGCCCCTACTGCCACGGATGGGAAGTGCGCGATCAGCGCGTCGGCGTGATCGGGGTGAGTCCGATGAGTGTCCACCAGGCGCTGCTGTTCCGGCAGCTCACCGCCGACGTCACGCTGTTCACCCACACGATGCCGGAACTCGACGCCGACGCGGCCGAACAGTTGGCGGCGCGGCAGATCCGTGTGGTCGACGCCCGCGTCGAGGGCATCCGTGACGAGGGGGAGAAGGGGGTCACCGTCGTTCTCGACGGCACACCCGAGGTCGAGCAGGACGCGGTGGTGGTTGCTCCCCGATTCCATGCCCGAGCAGACCTCTACGTACAACTCGGCGGAACCGTGACCGACCACCCTTTCGGGGAGTTCATCGACTCCGATCCGATGGGGAAGACGGAGATCCCCGGAGTCTGGGCTGCGGGCAATGCGAGTGACCTGTCGGCGATGGTGATGGTGGCATCGGGGGCAGGTGTGATGGCCGGCGCGGCAGTCAACGCAGATCTCATCGCGGAAGATGTTGCTGCCGCTGTCGATGCGCGCGCCGGACAATGACGACACATCGCCGGGCGCGCATCAACGCGCATCCAACGCTTCGACGGTCTCGGAAGCGCCCAGGGCCACACCTGCTTCGTCGAGCGCCTCTACGGTGACGAATGTCGGGGACGCGGAATCGGTGGAGTCCGAGTCGCCGGGGATGGTGGCAACTGTCTCGAAACCTGTTGCGGCCACGTCGGTGACACGGGTAGGGCCGTCCGATTCCGGTCCGGAGCTGATGCGCCACGCGGCAACCTCGGTGGCGCCGTTCCAGCTCATCGCGACCTCGATCGGTCCGGATTCCGTGGAGTCGTCCCGGTGGGCAACGACCGACGGCGGCTCGGCCGGTGTTGCGGTCCAATCGAACAGGTGCGCGCGGTACGAGTACATGCCTTCGGGTAGGGATGCGTGCCACAGAACCGACCCGTCCGCGCCGAATTCGGTGGCTGTCGGAACCGAGCCCCAGCCCACGAAGCTGTGGCCGTTGGGTAGCACCTGATGGTTCGCCTGCGTGGCGCTGGTGACCGGGTCGGGGTTCTCGAATGCTCGGATGGTCCGAGCAGAGCGGTTCTGTTCGTCGAGTTCGAGGATGAGCGCTCGGGAGGGTCTTCCGGCATTCTCGTCGTCCGACACATTGTCGAGCAGACTGATCCGCCCGTCCGGGAGCCAGCGGGCATCGTGCTGCCACGCGAATCGGGAATCGTCGTCGAGTGCGAAATCACTGTGCGGGCCGCCCAGGCGCCACAGCACGTCACCTGTATCCCGGTCGATCTTGTACAGCGCGTGGGTGTGTCTAGCGGACAGCAGCAGGTTTCCGTCGATGTCCTCGTCGACGGAGTTGATGTGGAAGTAGTCGTAGTGCTCTTCCGGGTCGTCCGGTTCGGGCACCATCGATTCGGACGGATCGATATGGTCGAGACTGTTCCACTCGAAAAGTACAGCACCAGTGCTGATATCGATCTCCTGGACGATCGCCGACAGGAATGGTCGCCCGCGGCGTTCTCGGGCGTACGAGGTGAGCAACGCGGTGTCGCGCGGTGTGATCACCAGATCGTGGAAATCGGCCGCATATCCGTTTCCCGCACCGACAGATGCAATGTGCCGGTACGACGAGTCGAGGATCCGATAAGTGCCTTCGCCCCAGCCGATGCCGGGCGATGTCCCCTCCCAGAATGTGAGCACGGGTTCTCCACGGTAGGTCTGCACGTCGATGTCGTTGACGTACGTGTCGCCATTCGGATCCTCGTGAGGCATCGCCCACAGCGGGTTGCCCGCGCGATCCACGATCAACAGTCCGGTGTCCGGGCCGTCCTCGCCCTGATCGTGGATCCGCGGGGTCAGGAACACGAGCCCGTCCGAGTCTGTCGGTGTCGTCAGTACGTCGACGATCGGTGGGGCCAGATCGGGGCGCGACAGGTACTGGGACGCCTGGTCCTGAAGGCGGTCTTCGACCGGGCCGGGAGGAGAACCGTTGTCCGCGGTGCAGCTTGCCAGGATCAGACAGGTGGATACGGGGATTGCCCAGCGCGCCGCTTTGCGCACAGTGGATCACCGTCCTCTGTTGGGTAGGACTGTGGTAAGTGCTGACTGTGAGCTTACGTATCGGATCGCTGCTCGGCCACTGTCGGCAGCGTGGCGAGTCGGCTCATGACTCGCTCGATGTCGTGGGGGAGTAGCGCACCGTCGGTGAATTCGCTCAGTGGGACTGCCGAGATGAACGTGGTGGTGATGTCGCGGTCGTAGAGAACGTCGACGACGTTCGCGAAGCGTTGAGACGGTTCCCGGCCCGCGGCGCGTAGGTCGGGGATCTCGCTGATGACCCAATGTCCGAACTCCTCGGCCAGGGCGAGATAGTCCGACGGCGCGGTGGTGTCGACGCACAGGTCGGAGAAGCCGATCCAGAGTGCGCCGCCGGCACCGCGCCGCAGACGGATGGGATGGCCGGCCGGTGCAATTGTCACCGCTTCGTCCGATTGGGGGTGCGGATGTGCGGAGGCCGGTGCGATCCACGAGCCGGCTGCAAACCCGGTGTCGTGACTCGAGACGGTGCGGTAGTCGACGGGACCGTCGAGCGCCACGACTGTCAGATGCTGTTCGATCAATTCGATGGTCGGCACGAAACCGTCGTGGAACAACGGATTCGGCATGAGAGACCGCGGTGGATAGTTCGACGTCAGGACGACTGTGACGCCGTGGCTCAGGAGTGCGGGGAGCAGGCGCGAGAGGAACTTGCCGTCGGCAGGATCGTGGACGTGGAATTCGTCGAAGCACACCACATCCGCTCCGTCGAGCAGTTCGTCCAGAGCGGCGGCGAGGTTGTTTCGGTGGCGTCGGATGGCGGGGTGCAGGCTGCGGAAGAACTCGTGGAAGTGGACCCGACGCTTGCGGTGGGTGGGCAGTGCATCGGAATAGATCGACATCAGCCGACTCTTACCGCGTCCGACCGGTCCCCACAGATACACGCCGCCCTCGGTGGTCGCGAGTTCGAGTGCGGCCTGTCGCTGCGCTGCATCCAGGGTGATTCCGAGTTTCTGTGCGGCGGAATCGAATGCCTCAGGCCCTACCCCGTGAGGTCGGGCTGTTCGGGCTGTCCGGCGGAGCCATCCCATAACCGATACTCTACTATCGTAGAGCGTGGAAGGATGGAGACATGCCTCACCGCTCCTCGCGCCGCGATCTCATCTGTGACGCTGCCCTGGATCTCGTCGCAGAGGGCGGAAATCACGCACTCACACACCGGGGTATCGACACCCGGCTCGAACTCGCGCCCGGTTCCACTTCGTACTACTACCGAACCCGCCACTCCTTGGTCTCCGCCGCGATCGCCCACCTGACACGGCGTTCGAGCGAATCCTTCTGTGCCGCGTTGCCCGCAGCGCCGCCCCGGTCGGTCGAGGAGGCCAGTGCACTGATCACCGACCAACTCGACACACTGATCGTGGACCGGCGCCGAGACGTTCTCGCCAGGTACTCGTTGGCGGTCGATGCATCCGGCAACGAAGAATTGCGTGCAGCGCTGGCGGCGTGTCTCTTTTCTCGTCCCGCCGCAACTGCTCTGATGGACTCACTGGGGGCCGGGGATCCGGACGGCGCAGCGCGCGACCTGATCACTCTGCTCGAAGGAGTGGTATTCGATCTCACCTACGGGTCGCGGGCACTCGCCGCCGGCACCCGGTTCGCCGACCATCGGCAATCGGTGCAGCGGGCGATCGCGCTCTGGATCGGCGCGCTCTGCGACCGATAGCCCTAGCATCGGACGCATGACCACAGCGCGACAGGTGCGAAAGGCAGCGCTCTACCTCCCCGAGGTGGAGGAGGGGGCACGGTCTGGAACGATCACGTTTTCGGTGCGGGGCAAGGTCTTCGTCTCGATCGCCGACGGCGGCGTCGTCCAGCTCCGGCTGTCCGAGGAGGTGATTGTCGATGCGCTGGAACGTCATCCGTCCGGCGAGCAGCTCGTACAGCGGGGCGCCGTGATCGGATTTCGGATCCCGCTCGCAGACATCAACGGGCAGGATCTCAACGGGTTGGTGCGTCAGGCGTGGATCTTCCGGGCCCCGAAAAGGCTGGCTGCCGCGTTGGCCGAAGCCGACTCGGGAACATTGCCGTCCCACAGCGACCTGCCCACATCCATCGGGAAGCCCGCGACACAGGCCCTGCTCAGTGCCGGAGTGGTGACGCTCGACGACGTCGCAGCCCGCCCGAAGGCCGAGCTCGCAGCGCTCCACGGTGTGGGTCCGAAAGCGCTGCGGATCCTCGAGGAGGCAGTGCGAGAGAGCAGCCGGATTCAGGCATCGGAGGAGCGGCAGAGATGAAAGGGGAGTGTTCGTGAAGATAGCGGCTGCAATCCCATGCGTCGAGGACGACGTTCGGATTCGAATGTTGCAACACGGGGATGCGCGTGCGTTCGCGGCAGGCACGGAAGACGAGGACGTTCGCCTGTACGGGCATCTGCCATTGTCCGACTACACCCCCGCGATCGTGGAGGAGCAGATCGACGGGGTCATCGCGGATGGACTGGAGGACGGTTCTCTGGCCGTCCTCGCGATCGCGGATCGCTCCTCCGACGACTTGCTCGGCAGCATCGTGTTGTTCGATGTTCGTGGCGAGCGAGCCGAGGTCGGGTTCTGGTTGGCACCATTGGCGCGCGGTCGCGGTGTGGCGCGCAAGTCGTTGGCTGCAATCGTTCGAGTCGCGGCAGAAGCGGGGCTGTCCGTGCTGGATGCCCGAACGGTTCCGGAGAACGAGGCTTCGCGTCGTGTGCTGGAAGCGGCAGGTTTCGAGCGTAGAGGCGATGCGCGCACGGGGACGTCGCCCTCCGGTGCTGCCGTCACGGCGTTGGCATTCGAGCGATCCGTGGTAGGTGGACGTCCCTGATCTGACTGTGGAGAAACTGCGACCTGTCGATATCATCCCGACGTGTATGTCCGGCGCCCGAGCAGTTCTCCTGCAATGATCGGTTGATGCGCGACTCCTGCTCGTGGGGTCACATTCGGGGCAGGAGACTGCGATGGCAGCCGAGCGAACTGCGGCTCGACGTCCGCGACGGCACGTTCTGAGGTGGACAGTGGTCGTCCTCGCGTTGGTGCTGGTGATCACGGTCGCGGCGTTCGTGCTGAGCCCGACTCCCGGTGCGCTCGTAGTGCGGGCGGTGTTCGAGCGCGGTGCCGAGGAGACGACGGCGAACCTCGAGGAGGGAGCGCCGACGACGGATCTCGTCGCCGACATCGCATACCGCGACGGCGATCCCGACGCTTACCTCGACGTGTACACGCCGCCCGGGACGACGGATGCACTACCTACCATCGTGTGGACGCACGGCGGCGCATGGATCTCGGGTAACCGCACGAACTACGCCGGGTACTACCGCCGGCTGGCCGATGCCGGATTCACCGTGGTGTCCCTCGGTTACTCGCTCGCTCCGGAACACCGCTATCCGACACCGGTCCACCAACTCGACGATGCGCACGCATACCTGCTCGCGCACGCCGAGGAGCTCCATATCGACCCGGACCGGATCGTGCTCGCCGGTGACTCCGCGGGCGCTCAGTTGTCGGCGCAGCTCGCCGCGGCGATCACCGGTCCGGATGTTGCCCGCGACCTCGGGCTGGAACCGGCGCTGTCTGCGGAAGCACTTCGTGGTGTCGTGCTCAACTGCGGTATCTACAACGTGCCGGCCATGGACGGCGCGGGCGGACTGGTCGGTTGGGGAGTCCAGCAGGCGTTGTGGGCCTACACCGGCGACCGTGACTTCGCGGCGTCGGAAGCCGCACGGCAGATGTCGAGCCTGTTCGTCGTCACGGAGAACTTCCCGGCGGCGTTCATCAACGGCGGGAACGCCGATCCGCTCACCGACAAGCAGTCGAAACCGCTGGCGGCGAAGCTGTCCGAGCTGGGTGTCACGGTGGACGAGGTGTTCTACCCGGACGATCACGAGCCCGAACTGGGGCACGAGTACCAGTTCGACCTCTCACTTCAGGACGCCCGCGATGCACTCGACCGCACGATCACCTTCGTTCGGAAGGTGACTGCATAGCAGTCAGGCGGCGGGAAGAGTCAGGACCTGCGCGACGTCGTCGGTGACCGCGATGGTGTGTTCGCTGTGCGCGGTGCGTGATCCGTCCGCTGAACGGATGGTCCAACCGTCGGGGTCGTACACGATCTTGTCGGTTCCCGCCGCGAACCACGGTTCGAGGGCAAGGGTGAGTCCGGGCCGCAGTACCAGGCCTCGTCCTGCTCGGCCTGTGTTCGAGACGTGGGGATCCTCGTGCATGGTGCGCCCCAGGCCGTGTCCACCGAACTCGGTGTTGACCGGGTAACCGTATTCGGCCGCGACCGCGCCGATGGCCGCGGAGATGTCACCCAGCCTGTTGCCCGGCAGCGCGGCCGCAATACCTGCGTCGAGCGCGTGCCGCGTCGCGTCGATCAACCGTAGGTCTTCGGCCCTCGGCGTCCCGACGACGATGCTTCGTGCCGAATCGGCGACCCAGCCGCCTATCGAGACTGCGATGTCCATGCTCAGAAGATCGCCGTCGCGCAACGTGTAGTCGTGGGGGAGCCCGTGCAGCACGGCGTCGTTGACGGACAAGCAGATGACATTGCGGAACGGGCCGCGCCCGAAAGAGGGAGAGTAATCCCAGTAGCAGGACACCGCGCCGCGCTCCGTGATGAGATCGCGGGCACGCTCCTCGAGATCGAGGAGGTTCACGCCGGGCTCTGCCCTGTTCGAGAGGTCGATGAGCAGGTCGGCGATGAATGCGCCGGTGACGCGCATGGAAGCAACTTCTCCGGGTGTTTTGAGCTCGAGCATCAGCAGTCCTTCGGGTGTAGTAAACAACGATACCGGTATTTTAATACCACGTCAGTGTAGGATCATGCGTATGGTTCGTCTCCCGCTCACCCCGGAACAGCTCGCCGCCGGTCGGCGCCTCGGCGGCCGTCTTCGCGCGGCGCGCGGCGCGCGCACGCTCGCCGAGGTCGCTGGTGAGGCGGGGATCTCCCCCGAAACTCTCCGCAAGATCGAAGCCGGCCGCATGGCAACACCCGCATTTGCGACGGTTGCCGCGTTGGCGCAGGTCCTCGCATTATCCCTCGATGAACTCGCCGAACTTACGCTCACTGCTCCCGGCGAGGAAGCGGTCCGGTCGGCCGGGTAGAACCCGGTCGCGCGTGTTTGGACGGCGCCACGAAGGGGAACACGATGCCTCGAACCCTCGGTCGAATGAGTCGAAAGCAGGGATGAAGCGATGGCGACTGCAACACCCGTACGGATCGATACCGCGAGTCGGGACCAGGCTCTGACCGAGAGCAAAACGGCAGGCGTCGTGCTTCTGGTGATCATGGTCGTACTCGGTGGCCTTGCAGTGGCCTTCGTTGCAGGATCTCCGCTCCTGGGGGTCGCGGCGGCCGCGGCGATCGGTGTCGGCGCACCCGTCCTCGCCGCCTTGTTGTGAGGTTCTCGGGATAAGGTGAGCGAGCGTCACGTGGGCCGGGATCGAAGCGGTGATCCCGTGGCGGAGCTGTGATGTGGGCGGGCTATTCTTCCGGCCATGTCGAAAGCATTTACCTTCACCACCGAGTTCGAGCACGGCGTTGACGCGGTGCACGCTGCCCTGACCAGCGAGGACTACTGGAAGAGCCGCGGCGGAGCCGACGCCGAAGGCAGTTCGATCGCCGTGTCCGCTCCTGACGGCCCGGGAACGATTCGTGTCGAAATCAGTGGGCGGATGGATCCGGCAGGTCTACCCGCCGTGGTTCGTGGCATTCTTCGCGGCCCGTTGGAGATGAATCGGGCAGACGAGTGGAGTGCACTCGACGGCGACCGTGCACAGGGCGCGATGACCGGCGGTTCGTCGAGCCTGCCGGTCTCGATCGAAGGGCGCTCCGAGCTGCGTCCGTCTGCATCGGGTGGTTCGGTCGTCGAGGTCACCGGTGAAGTCGCCGTGAAGATTCCGGTCATCGGCGGTCAGGTCGAGGGTCTTGTCGTCCAGATGGTCGAGAGCATCGTCAACGCAGACCGGAAGGAACTTAACGACTGGCTCGCCGCAGGGTGACGAGGTGGGGCCGTTCCGGCGGCCCCACTTGTCCGTATGTTGGGGTGGCATGGGATTTCGATCACGAACCACCGAGCCGTCTTCTTACGCTCGACGAGCAGGACCGGAGCGGGCCGCGCACCGCATCGCACAACGGGACGGGCATCGGGTGGACCGACCCGTCGGTGTCGGTACCGATACCCGTTTTCGCCTCACCTACGTCCGCACAGGTCCTCGGGGCCGGGTCCCGGTCCTGATCCTTCCCGGTGGGCCCGGACTGGCGTCGGCGGTGCCCTACCGGCGGATTCGCGCGCTCGCGGCTCGCGACGGACTCGACGTGATCATGATGGAACATCGCGGCGTCGGCTTGTCCCGCCGGGACGAACATGGACACGACCTGCCGGGCGAGGCGGTCACGATCGAGCGCGTCGTCGACGATATCGCTGCAATCCTTGATCACGCAGGCGTGCCGCGCGCAGTCGTCTACGGGTCGTCCTACGGGACCTACCTGGCTCAGGGATTCGGGGTGCGACACCCGGCGCGTGTCGCGGGGATGATCCTGGATTCTCCGATGTTGTCCGTCGAGCAGGATCTCGAGATGGTGCGTGCGCACCGTCGACGACTGTTTCTGGAAGGCTCCGACCCGGGGCTCGCACGGGTCGCCGCTGCGGTCCGGGAGGCGATCGATGCCGGCCTTCCGCAAGACGAGATCAGCGAAATCGTCCAGATCACCTACGAATTCGCCGGACCCGATGTGCTGTGTGCTCTCTCGAGCGAACGCGCTCGCGGACGATTGCGTCGAACATGGCACACAGTGAGCCGGCTCGGTCGATCAGAGGTCGGCGGGGCGGGTGTGCCCTATTACGCGGAAACAGATCTCGTGCGAGGCATCATGTACCGCGAACTGGGGTTCGGCCTGCCGGTCGATGGTGAACCGCTCGATCCGCAGTCGATCTTCGCTGCGGCAGGACCACATCCGCCGTTCGTCGCCGAACCGTTCGACCTTCCCTCCCGGATCGTCGAGTTCACCTGGCCCACGGCGGTGCTGTCAGGGGAACGCGACCTGCGCACGCCGCGTCCCGTCGCCGAACGCATCGTGGATCTCGTTCCCGGGGCGGTCCTAGTCCCCGTCGCGGGGATGGGGCACAGCGCACTGGATACGCATCAGCTTGTGGCTGTCAGGGTCTCGGATTCCTGCTCGGAAGCTGTGACAGCCAGGGGGTTCGAGAACCTGCACGCGTTGGCGCCCATGCTGTCGAGGTTGCCGAAGAGGGGGATGTCGAACACTCTCGGCCGGTCGATCGCCGCTGCGGTGGGTATGGGCAGACGCGCGGGGTCGGTCGCGGCTCTGATTCGCCCCGGGGGAAGCTGACCGGAGAACGTAGCGCGCAAGCCTGGTCCTTCAGGGCCGGGACAGCACATCAATCATGTCGGTGGTCGTGGCTATGATCTCGCTGTGCAGCTTCGATACCAGTACCGCGTCTATCCGACGCCCGGGCAGCGGGACATGCTGGCCCGGTCGTTCGGGTGCGCACGGGTGGTGTTCAACGATGCGCTGCGCGCACGGCAGGACGCGTACGCGGCCGGGGTGAAAATCTCGGACACCGAGGTGCAGAAACAGGTCGTCACCGAGGCGAAGAAGACCCCGCAGCGGGCGTGGCTGGCCGAGGTCGCGTCGGTGGTGTTGGTGCAGGCATGTCAGGACGCGCGGCGCGCGTACCGGAACTGGTTCGACTCACTGTCCGGGAAGCGGAAGGGCCGCAAGGTCGGGGCGCCGCGGTTCCGATCCCGCAAAGACAACCGGCAGGCGATCCGGCTCACCCGCAACGGGTTCTCGCTGCGTTCGAACGGGAAGTTGTATATCGCCAAGGTGGGCGAACTGAAGGTGGCGTGGTCGCGGGAGTTGCCGTCGGAGCCGTCGAGCGTGTCTATCATCAAGGACGCGGCGGGCCGGTACTTCGCGAGTTTTGTCGTCGAGACGACCGACGATCCGTTGCCGCAGTGCGATGCGGAGGTGGGGATCGACCTGGGTTTGACGACGTTCGCGGTGCTCTCGGACGGGAAGGTCATCGAGTCCCCGAAGTTTTTCCGCCGCGCCGAACGCACGCTCCGCAAGGCGCAGCAGAGTCTGTCCCGCAAACAGAAGGGATCGAAGAACAGGGTCAAGGCGCGCATCCGTGTCGCCCAGGCCCACGCCAAGGTGGCCGATGCCCGCAAGGACTGGGCACACAAGCAGTCCACGGCGATCATCCGCGAGAACCAAGCGGTGTTCGTCGAGGACTTGTGTGTCACCGGGCTCGCGCGAACCAGGTTGGCGAAGTCCGTCCACGATGCCGGGTGGGCGATGTTCACCCGGCTGCTCGAGGAGAAAGCCACCCGGTACGGGCGCACCTTCGTCAAGGTGGACCGCTTCTACCCGTCGAGCCAGCTGTGCTCGGCGTGTGGGAAGAAGGACGGTCCGAAACCGCTCTCGATCCGGGAGTGGCAGTGCGCGGCGTGCGGGGCGGTCCACGACCGCGACCTCAACGCCGCGAAGAACATCCACGCGGCCGGACGGGCCGAGTGGTTAAACGCCTGCGGAGGGACCGTAAATCCTGCCGCGTAGCGGGAGGTAAGTCCCTGTGAAACAGGAACCCACCGGAGCGGCGCGCAGCGTCGCGGGAGGAATCCTGGTCGTTCACGGCCGGGAGGACGTCAATCGGTTGTGGTATGCGACACGCCGTTGTCGGTCGTTGCAGGTGGCGCGCAGCGGGAGCAGTATCGGGTCATGTCGGCACCGTGGGATGACGATGGCGGCTTCGCATGGGAGCAACGCGAAGCCGGTCGCACCTGGGATCAGATCGGCGCCGAGCTCGGATGCCCCGCACACGTGGCGCGCGAACTCGGCGAGCGGTACCACGCGGAATTCACGGCGTTGGCACTGCGTGATCAGCTCCCGCTGTTCGAGATTCCCGGGGGAGGTGGTTCCCGGATGGCATGATCTGGGGGCAGAAATGGGTATTGTCCCGGATGCCCCCAGGGGGTCGCGCAGCGCACAATCGACATCGAGAATACCTAGAAGTCGAAGGAGTTCGCGATGTCGAGAAGGCGAAACGCAGTGTCTGCATGCGTGATCGGTGTGGCGATGCTTCTCGGTGGCGCTGCAACGGCAAGCGCCGTACCGCCATCGGCAGCGGAACAACTCGCGTCGGATCTCGAAGCGATCGAACAGTTGCGCGTGCGTCAGCACGAAGCGTGGAGGAACGGCGACGGCGACGCGTACGCCGCGATCCACACGCACGACGCAGATGTGGTGACCTTCAGCGGCGACGTGCTGCACGGTCACGACGAGATCGCGTCGGGCATGCAGTACTACTTCGACACCTATGTCGGCGGCACCGAACTGAAGGAAGTCTCCGAGAACATCGCCTTCCCCCGCCCGGACATGGCGATCATCATCCGCACCGGGTGCGTTCTCTGGAACGGCGAGACGGAGTGCAGCGACGAGGCCTTGTCGCGTAATACGAACGTCGCGCTGAAGACGGATGGGCAATGGCTGATCCGCTCGTTCCAGAACACCCGTCTCGATCCGCTCCTGCCCGGCTGAGCCCAGTTCGTTGCGAGTTCATCTGATCATCACCGGGCGGTGACCGTGTTGATGCATTACCCCGCGACCATCGAGTACATGCAGGCACTCGTGCCCGACTCGCTGTTCGGTTTCCTCCAGGAAAGTGGCTTGGCCACCTCCGGAGGTGAGGCCGCGGCGCTCCTCATGGAAGGCGCCGTGTGCGTCAATCATCTTGCTGTGCGGAATCCACGGAAGCGGCTGCAGGCCGGAGATGTGGTGGCAGTGTCGGGCAGCCGTGTCGTCGCGGTGTTCGGCGCGAAGCCCCTAGCCCTGAAGAAGTCCACGCAGCTCTGAAGAAGTCAACGCAGCTCTGACGAGCGTTCGGACATGCGCAGGTCGGCGATTGTCGGCTCGGTGTGGTAAGCCGTAGCCGACGGATCGAACGACCCATGAGGGGGCCCACGCGTGCTCAGACTGCATCGTGCCGAGCGCACCGATACTCTGGCCGATGCACTCGCCGAGCTTCTGTCCGACCCACCCGCCGACCCGTTCGCTCGCGAAGTCGTTGCGGTACCGGCTCGCGGTGTCGAGCGGTGGCTCACGCAGCGGCTGTCCACGGTGCTCGGTGCTGTCGCCGGCGACGGGATCGCCGCGAACATCGCCTTCCCTTCGCCTTCCCGTCTCGTCGACGAGGCGTTGTCCGCTGCCGCGGGTACCACGGCCGACGACGATCCCTGGCATCCGTCGCGAGTGCTGTGGGCGCTGCTCGACGTCATCGACGAGAGTCTCGGCATGCCGTGGTGCGCGGCGCTGACGCGGCACCTGGGCCACGGCGCCGACGACCATCGGGCCGGACGTCGCTACGCCACCGCCGAACACCTCCGCGACCTCCTGCACAGCTACGGGCAGCAACGGCCACACATGCTCACCGACTGGGCTGCCGGGCACGACACCGACGGCACCGGGGACCCGCTCGACGAGCACCTGCGGTGGCAGGCCGAACTGTGGCGCCGCCTGCGCGACCGCATCGGTGTCGACAGCCCCGCTCAGCGGCTCGACAAGATGTGCGAGCGGCTGCGCGCAGAGCCCGACATCGTCGACCTGCCGGATCGGCTGTCGCTGTTCGGGCCGACCCGTCTGGGTCGGGTGCAACTCGAGGTGCTGGCTGCGCTGGGCGCCCGCCGGGACGTCCACGTGTGGCTGCCGCACGCCAGCCCTCGGATGTGGGCCAACCTCTCGGGCTGCGAGCCGGTCTTACGGCGCGCGGACGATCGCAGCGTCGATCTCGTCGGCCATCCCCTTCTCGCCGCGCTTGCCCGCGACGTCCGCGAACTGCAGGGCAGGTTGTCCGAGCTCGGTGCGGTCGAGGAACAACACGAGGTGCCCGCGCCCCCCGACACGCTGCTCGGCAGGATCCAGGCCGACATCCGGGCCGACCGCACTCCGGAGACGGCGTCCGCCGAGGGGCGAGCGGAGCGACGGGGGGTTTCGGGGCGAGCGGAGCGACGGGGGGTTTCGGGGCGAGCGGAGCGACGCGGGGTTCCCCAGGCCGACGGCACAGTGCAGATCCACGCGTGCCACGGGCCGACCCGTCAGGTCGAAGTGCTGCGTGAATGCCTCCTGCACCTCTTCGAGGACGATCCGACGCTCGAGCCTCGCGAGGTCATCGTCATGTGCCCGGACGTCGACACCTACGCTCCACTCGTCGCCGCGTCGTTCGGCCAGGACATCGGTGGACATCCGGGTCACGGTCTGAGGGTTCGGCTCGCCGATCGCGGACTGCGCCGCACCAACCCCGTGCTGTCCGTCGTCGCGGCACTCCTCGAACTCGCGGATGCGCGGGTCACTGCGAGCGATGCACTCGACCTCGCCGCGTCGGCACCCGTGAGGCGCATGTTCTCGTTCGACGACGACGATCTCGAGCGCCTGCAGGAATGGACCGCCGAATCGGGTGCTCGCTGGGGTCTGGGTAAGCGTCAGCGCAGTGCGTTCGGACTCGCGGACTTTCCGCAGAACACTTTCGGCACGGCCCTGGACCGGGTCCTGCTCGGCGTCACCGCCGACGGTTCCGGTAGTGAATGGCTCGCGCTCGCGATGCCGCTCGACGATGTCGAGAGCAACGACATCGACCTCGCAGGGCGATTCGCCGAATACGTCGATCGGCTCGACAAGGCGTTGTGGGTTCTGCGTCGGCCCCAGGACGCGGGGCAGTGGGCGGAGGCGCTCACACACGCCCTCGACCTGCTGGTGGATGTTCCGGCCGCCGACGCATGGCAACGCGCGCAAGCACATCGCGAGATCGGTGCTGCCGTCGAACACAGCGGAGATGCCGAGCTGCGACTGGCCGATGTGCGGGCGATGCTCGCCGGTCGATTGGCCGGCCGTCCCACCCGGGCGAACTTCCGCACCGGCGAACTCACGGTGTGCACCATGGTGCCGATGCGCTCGGTGCCGCATCGGGTGGTCGTGCTGCTCGGACTCGACGACGATGTCTTTCCCCGCAGCGCCCACATCGACGGTGACGACGTGCTCACCCAGAATCCCCTCGTCGGCGAACGCGACCCTCGAAGCGAAGACCGGCAGTTGTTGCTCGACGCGATCATGTCGGCGGGCGAGAAGGTGCTGCTGTTCTACACCGGCGCCGATCCGGTCACGGGGGCATCGCGGCCGCCCGCGATTCCACTCAGCGAGGTGCGTGACGTGGTCGCCGCGATGATCGGCGTCGCAGACGCCGACGCGAATCCGGTGGTCCGCCACCACCCGCTGCAGCCTTTCGATGCTCGGAACTTCCTGCCCGATGCGCCCTTCAGTTTCGACGAGACGGCGCTCGCCGGTGCCCGCGCGGCGCAGAACCCGGTCACGGTGGAAGCGACCCCCGCCCTCGCACAGGTGCATCTCGCGCCGTCACCGAACCACTCGCCCCGGTCCGAGCAGCGAGCCGATCTCGACCTCGCCGACCTCGTGTCGTATCTCGTGCATCCTGCTCAGGGATTTCTGCGGCAACGGCTCGGTATCCGGATTCCCGAACTCGACGAAGGCACGGCCGACGCGCTCGACATCGATCTCGACCCCTTGGCTCGCTGGAACCTCGGCGACCGGATGCTCGAATCCCGGCTCGGCGGTGTCTCCGCAGCAGACTTCCGGGCTGCGGAGTGGCGCCGCGGGACGCTCCCGCCGTATTCGCTCGGTGAGAGCGCGCTCGACGACGTCACCCATGCCGTCGAAACCCTCGTCTCCGCGTGCGCGCCCGTGCACAGTGACCGGCCCACCACTGTCGATACGATGGTCGATCTCGGCAACGGACGACGCCTCACCGGCACGGTCGGTGGGGTCCACGGCAACGTGATCGCGCGTAGCGTCTTCTCGAAATTGGCTGCCAAGCACCGGATCACCGCGTGGGTCCAGCTCTTGGCCGTTGCTGCTTCCGGCCATGAGGGGAGGTGGCAGGCAGTGACCACCGGTCGTGGCCGCGGTCGGATGCCGGCGTGGCGTTCGACGATGGTCGCGCCCGACAACGCCCACGAACTGCTCCTGCAACTCGTCGATCTCCGCGACCGAGGTGTGGGTGCAGTGCTGCCGATGACGACGGGGGCGGCCGCAGCGTATGCAGAGCAGCGCGCCCGCGGTGGCTCCGTCGACATGGCACTCGACTCCGCCGGAAACGAGTTCGGTGGAAAGTTCGGCGACGGGAAGGACCGCCACGTGCTGTACCTGTACGGCAGCGGCGTCGGGTTCGGTGATCTCACCGCAGCAGAACCGCTCGCCGACGAACGCGCCTGGTTCGACGACCCGACCAGGTTCGGTGTGCTGTCCCGCCGGTTGTGGGAACCGCTGCTGGCGTCGGAGAAGCAGGGGCGTCCGTGATGGGGAGTGGAATCGTGTCCGAACAGACAAGAGGCTCGGCCGTGACCGGTTTCGACCTCCTGGGGGAGCTTCCGGCGGGGACGACTGTCCTCGAAGCGTCCGCCGGGACCGGGAAGACCTACGCGATCGTGGGCCTCGCGACCCGGTACGTCGCCGAAGGCATCGCCGATCTGTCCGAACTACTGCTCGTCACGTTCAGCCGTGCAGCCACGCAGGAACTTCGGGAACGGACTCGCGCTCGGTTCGCCGAGGTGGTCGATGCCCTCGCCGATCCGCAGGCCGCCGCTGCCGGAAGCGACCGACTGATCCGGTATCTGGCGGCTCACGACGTCGAGAACCGTCGTACCCGCCTACGGCAGGCCCTGTCTGATTTCGACGCCGCGACCATCGCCACGACGCACGGGTTCTGCCAGCGGATGCTCGACGAGCTCGGTATCGCGGGCGAGCGTGAACCCCACGTCACGGTGGTCGAGGACGTCGACGACCTCACGATCGAGGTCATCGCCGACATCTACCTGCGCCGGTACGGGCGGATCGAGCCACCCATCTCCTATACGGAGGCCAGGGTCGCCGCCCGGGCGGCGATCTTCGACCAGCAGGCGGCGCTCGCTCCCGC
>NZ_JAUTXY010000008.1:0-317220 GCF_036327795.1 Rhodococcus artemisiae | reverse complement strand
TGTAGTCGCTTCGGCGGTTGTAGTCCACGACTCGGCCGTCCGGATGGACCCGCCTGTTGCCTGAGCCGGAATGCCGGATTCCCCGACGCCAGTCCCGGGCGGTGCGCTCGTTGACCCCGACCTCACGGGCGGCTCGTCTGGCCGACCAGCCCGCTGCGATCAACTCCAGACAACGACGCTTCGCCTCGGGTTTACCCTTCGGTGGGATTTTCTCCCTGCTGACCAGTCCCTCGTCCACCAGGACCCGGCGGGCTACCGAGTGCGCTACCCCAGATGCCTTCGCTGCCTGATTGATCGAGCCGGTCCGCTCGTAGACAGTCACAATCAGCCGAGGGTCGGGGCCACCGATCCGGCTGCGGGGCTTACCCACCGGCCGGCCGATTGCCCTCAAGATCGCGTAGCACCGCTGCCGGGGCAGCCCGATCGCGACCGCGGCCTCTGTCACCGGAAACCCCGGCATCGATCAGCCGTGCCAGTTGGTCACCGAACCGGTCGCGGTCCTCCGTAAACGACATGATCGTCGCAACCTCTCGTTGAGAGTGTTGCGACGATCATGTGAACCCGCCCGCCCCAGGAGGGGCCTTGTTCGTCAGATGCCGGATCGACTACGTCCGGAGAAGGTCACAGTCCGAGTGCGCGCTGGAGCACCGGCCACGAATCCTTCAGATCGTCCTGCCAGTAGCCCCACGAATGGCTACCCGAGTCGCGGAAGTTGTAGGTGGCAGGGATGTCCAGTTCGTTCAGGCGGTTCTGCAGGTTGTGCGTGCAGTAGTTGGTGGCTGCCTCGATCACGCCACCCACGACCACCTGGTTCGCGAGCACGTCCACCTGGCCATCGATCTCAGGGCCGTCGAGCGTGTCGTACGGGCCGGGCAGGCCGTTGCCGTTCGAGATGTACAGCTCGAGGCCACGCAGCTGCTCTGCGTTGATGTACGGGTCCTTCTCGCGCCACATCGGGTCGTCGAGCTCGCCCCACATGTTGCGGGTGTCGCCCCCGCCCCAGGTTTCGGTGGTCACCTTCACGAACTGCTGGCCCAGCGGATCGGAGGTCTGCGCGCAGCCGCTGTACGCCGCCACACCGTTGTAGAGGTCGCCGCCTTCGATGGCGAGCTGCAGAACCGATGTGCCGGACGACGAGAGACCTGCGATCGCGTTGACGCCGTTCGTTCCGAGTGCGGCGTCGATCAGCGGCGGGATCTCCTTGGTGAGGAAGGTCTCCCACTTGTTCACGCCGAGAACCGGATCCTCGTTCTTCCAGTCGGTGTAATAGCTCCACTTGCCACCGACCGGCGAGACGACATTGACGTTCTTGTCCTTGAAGAAGTCCATGGCATCGGTGCGGAACCGCCACGTCGCGCTGTCCTCACCGCCGCCGGCACCGTTCAGGAGATACAGCGTGGGGCGGGGCTCACTGGTATCGGCGGGGCGCCACACATCGAGCAGGACTTCCTTGTTCATCGACGCCGAGTGGACGTAGACGAGGAGCTGCTGCTCACCGTACTGCTCGATACGCGTGATGTAGGAGCCGTTCTCGGACTCGACCACCTCGAGAGGCTGCTCACTGTCCCAGACGGGGTCGGCCGCGGCCGTGGCTCCACCGAAGAACAACGGCAGTGCCACGACAGCTGCCGAGAGCGCGGCGAGTCTCGTCCTTCGAGTGCATGTCCGCGACTCGACAACCTTCATTCGCTTGAACCTCCTCAGACCCGTTTCCGGGGCATGATTTCCAGACCTCGGGTGCGTCCGAGGCGCACCGTCCGGCGCAGCATTACGTATATCTACAGGTCAGGCGTGCACGTTACCGTGGATCGCACATCCGCGATCCGACAGTCCTGCGCGAGCACACCATACCGGGCGGTCACCGTGGATCAAGATCGACACGATCACTGTCCAGAGCAGGCACGATCACGTCGAGTGCGGCCGGTTCCATCATCTCTCCGTGCTGCCCCGGTACGAACCGGGTACGAATGCCTCCCGTGACGAAGGGCACCCACAGGTCCGCGGCGTCCGTTTCGGTCGGATGTTCCTCCACCGCACTGAAGAACTCCACGTCGCCGGTGAACACTCCGGGTTCGTGGCGGTTGATCAGGTCCGGTGACGTCATCGCCGCAGCGAAGATGCGTTGGACTCTCTCGATATCGAGTTCGATCAGTTCCGCCGGAACCGCACGCACGAGCGCTTCTGCGGCCTCGTGAGGAAGCCGGCCGTCGAGCGTCCCAGGATCCACCTCGACGCCGAGGGTTCGCAGGTTCTCCGAGATCTCCGACTCGAAACGGTCGTTGTCGATCCGCGGGATACTGTCGATCAGGGCAAGTGTCTCCACACTCAGACCACGGGACTGGAGTTCGACCGCCACCGCATGCGCGAGCACACCGCCGAGGGACCAGCCGAGCAATCGGTACGGTCCGTCCGGCACGGTTGCGACGATCTCGTCTGCGTACCTGCGCGCCAGATCGTCCAGTGACGCTCCGGCGAAATCGGGTTCGGTCAACACGGGCGTCTGCACCCCGTACACGGCACCCGGTCCGTCCAGGCGCGCCGCGAGCGGCGCGTAGGTCCAGGCGAGCCCGATCATCGGATGCAGACAGAACACCGCTTCCGCGGGGTCCCCGGCGCGCAACGGCAGGATCACTGCAAGGGCGGTATCCGGTTCCACGCCCTCTGCGCCGCCGGCCTCCAGCCCGAGTCGGGACGCGAGCGTCGCCACCATGGGCGCCTCGAGCAGCCACGAGACTCGCACGCCGACACCGATCTCGTCGCGCAGCCTCGCGACGACGCGAGTGGCCACGAGCGAATTGCCGCCGAGGTCGAAGAAATCGTCGTCGATACCGACCTGCTCCATCCCGAGAATTTCGGCGAAGACCCGCGCAACAAGAGCTTCGAGGTCCGTGCGTGGCGCACGGTAGGGACGGATCGCAGCCTCGGGTTCGGGGAGGGCGTCCCGATCGATCTTGCCGACCGGCGTCAACGGCACCGTGTCGAGAACGACGATTGTGTCCGGCACCATCTGCGGTGCCAACGACTGTGCGGCGAAGGCAAGCAGTTCGTGGGGCTCCACCGCAGCACCGGCAGCCGGCGTCACGTACGAGACGAGTCTCGCCGTGCCGCCGTCGGCCGCGCGAGCGATCGTGACGGCGAATTCGATTGTCTCGTGCGTGCGTAGCACGGCGTCGATCTCACCCGGTTCGATCCGGAACCCTCGGATCTTGACCTGGAAGTCGGAGCGTCCGACGTACGCGAGCTCTCCGCTCTCGGTCCAGCGCACCACATCCCCTGTGCGGTAGAGACGGGCACCGGAGACGTACGGATCTGCGACGAAACGCGCGGCCGTGAGATCGGGTCGCCGGTGGTAACCGCGCGTGAGCTGAATCCCCGACATGTACAGCTCGCCCGCGACACCCACCGGGACCGGGCGCAACCTCGAGTCGAGGACCAGGGCACGCATACCACGGATCGGCCCACCGATGGTGACTTCGTCATCGACGGACAAGGGTCGGCTGATGGTGGTGACGATCGTCGTTTCCGTAGGGCCGTAGACATTGTGGAAGATGCGTCCCGCCGACCAGCGCGTCACGAGTTCCGGTGCGACCGCTTCTCCGCCCACCGCGAGCACCCGAAGATCGTCGAGATCTTCCGGATCCAGCGACTCCACCGCTGCGGGAGTGATGAACGCGTGGGTGACTCGTTCGCGTCGGAGGAGTTCGGTGAGGTCGTGGCCGCCGTAAACACTGGTCGGAGCAATCACCAGTGTCCCGCCCCCGCCTACCGCGAGCAGTAGCTCGAGCACGGAGGCGTCGAAGCTCGGCGACGCGAAATGCAGAGCTCGGGTATCGGGCCCCAGTCCGTAACGGTCACGTTGTGCCGCGGTGAAGTTCGCCAGGCCGGAATTGGCGACGACCACTCCCTTGGGAAGTCCGGTCGATCCGGACGTGTAGATGATGTACGCAGTGCTGTCGGCGTACACAGGACGCACCCGCTCGGTCGCCGAGACCGGCTGGACCGAGTATTCCGACATCTCCGTGACGGCGGCGTCGGCGGTCAGATCGATCCATTCGATACCGTCCGGAAGTACGTGCCGATGCTGTGTCACGGTAAGGCCGAGTGCCGCTCCGGAGTCGGAGACCATGTGCGCGACACGGTCGGCCGGGTAGTTCGGGTCGACGGGCACGTACGCGGCACCGGTCTTCGCCACCGCCCACACCGCCGCAACCGATTCGATCGACCGAGTGATCCCGACGGCCACAACGTCTTCCGAGCCGAGTCCGCGACCGATGAGCAGTCGCGCCAACCGCGACGAGAACGCATCGAGTTCGGAGTAGGTCCATTCGCGTCCGTCGTGGACGAGCGCGACGCCGTCGGGATTGCCTGCTGCCGCGGTCGACAGCAATTCCCCCAACGGCAGCGCAGGGAGAGGCGGTCCACCGTCGCGGTGGACCAGCTCCTCGAGTTCCTCGGAGTCGAGATACGGCAGGGCGGCCACCGGTACCGCGGGGTCGGCGAGGATGCCGTCGACGATCCGCAGGTACCGGGTGGCGAGCGCCGTCACGGTGTCCGCATCGAGAATGTCACTGCGGTATTTGAATCCGAGCGTGACGGTGTCTTCCGCGGTGACGGCAACGGTCAGCGGATAGTGTGTGGCGTCGCGGGTGTTGACGCCCGCGACGACCAGTCCGTCGATCGATCCCGCCTCTGCGATGCCACTACGGTCCACTGGATACGACTCGTACACGAGCAGGGTGTCGAACAGCGCGCCGAGGCCCGTCCGCTGCTGGATATCGGCGAGCCCCACATGGTGGTGGTCGAGAAGCGACGCTTGATCGACCTGGATGCGCTGGAGCAGTTCCTCGGTGGTCGCAGAGTCGCCGAGTCGCACGCGGACGGGCAACGTGTTGATGAACAGTCCGACCATCGATTCGACACCCGGAAGGTCCGCGGGCCGGCCCGACACGGTGGTGCCGAACACGACGTCGTCACGACCGGTCGTGCGGGCGACGAGTGTCGCCCATGCACCCTGCAGGACGGTGTTGACCGTGACGCCGAGCCTCGCTGCGACCTCGCCGAGGGTGTCGCTGCGGTCGCGGCCGAGATCGATGTGGTGCTCGGCCGAGGTGGCTCCGGCTCCGTCGGCCTCGGAGCCGACCAGCAGCGTCGGTTCGTCGACCCCTTCGAGTGCGTGGACCCACGCGTCGACCGACTCGCGGTGGTCACGGCGCCCCAGCCACTCGAGATAGCTGCGGTAGGACGGCACCCGACCGAGCACCGCAGCATCACCCGACGTCGCGTACAGCACCAACAGGTCCTTCATCAGCAACGGCATCGACCAGCCGTCGAGGAGGATGTGGTGGCTCGTGACCGCGAGCGTCCACGCTTCGGGTCCCGTCCGCACCATCGTGAAGCGGATCAGCGGCGGCGCTGCCAGGTCGAAGGCCACGTCCTGGTCGGCGCGCAGCACCGCGTCGAGTTCTGCGGTGTCGGCCGCCCGGTTTCCCGGCCCGGTGAGGTCGAGTTCCCGCCACGGCAGCACGACGTCGTCGACGACAACCTGGACCGGCTCACCGGATTCACCCGAGACGAAGGCGGTTCGCAGGTTGGGATGCCGGTCGAGAAGTGCGGAGGCAGCACTTCGTAGACGCGCAGGGTCGACGAGTCCGGCGAGGTGGATCAGTACCTGGGTGCTGTAGACGTCGGACTGTCCTGCGGCAAGCAACGCGTGGTAGAGCAATCCGGACTGCAACGGTGCGAGCGGCCAGACGTCGGACACGTTGGGGTATTCCACTTCCCACGTGTCGATGTCGCGCTGGGTGACCTCGACCAAGGGGAGATCGGCCGGTGTCCGCCCCCCTGCCTCCGGGCGTGCCGCGTGGGTGGCGAGTGCTTCGAGTGCGCACACCCACCATTGACCGAGTTCCTCGACGTCGTCGCGGTCGAGCAGACCGGCGGGGAATCCGAGGTTCGCGCCGAGCTCTCCTCCGATGACCACCGCGTTGATGTCCACCGAGGCGAGCGCCGGGGCGTCGCCGTCGTCGCGACCGGACAGGTCACCGAGGTCGCCGGCGGGAAGCCAGCCCAATTCTGCGGCCTGCCCCTGGGGCACCTCACCGGCGTCGAGGCGTCCGAGGTAGTTGAAGCTGACCTGACCGGACGGCAGATGTGCGAGTTGCCCGGCAGTGTCGGCATTGCAGTACCGGAGCAGTCCGTAGCCGACTCCCTTGTCGGGGATGGCCCGCAGGTGTTCCTTGACGACCTTGAGCGCAGTGCCCGCGGCTGCTCCGCCCTCGATGGCGTCGTCCAGGTCGATGCCGGACAGGTCCAGCCGCACGGGGAACATCGCGGTGAACCAGCCGACGGTGCGTGACAGGTCGGACCCGGGGACGAGGTCTTCCTCGCGTCCGTGACCTTCGAGTCCGATCAACGCGGAGAGTTCATCCGTGCCGCGGTCGCGACGCCAACCGGCCAGCGCCAACGCAAGGCCCGTGAGCAACACGTCGTTGACGGTGCCGTGGTAGAGCTCCGGCAGTGTGGTGAGCAGCGTCTCGGTGACGTCGGCTGCGACCCGGACCCGGACCTTCTCGACGGTCGACGCAAGATCGATCGCGGGGTCGAAGGCACGCGCACCCAGAAGGGGGTCTGCGCCGGCCAGGATCGACGTCCACATCGGCAACTCGGTCGTGCGAGCGCCGGCGCTCCGAACGAGGGCATCGGCCCAGGTCCGGAACGACGTTCCGACCGATTGCAGCGCCACGGGCTGTCCGTGATCGATCTGCGCCCAGGCAGTCACGAAGTCGGGCACCAGGATTCGCCACGACACACCGTCGATCACGAGGTGGTGGGCGACCACGACCATCCGTCCGGTGCGGTCTGCCCCCGGCGCGGGGTCGAGCCAGACGAACTGCAGGACGGTGCCGTGCGACGGATCGAGCCGTGCCTCGGCGCTGTCGAGTTCGCGGGCCGCGATACTCCGCCACCGGTCGTCGTCCGCGTCGGCAGGCACCTCAACGTGGGAGACCAGAGAATCGACGTCGATCGAGCCCGGTGCGGTCGTCGCCAGCACCCATTCTCCGGTCTCGTTGCGATGCAAGGACGCCCGCAGCATATCGTGCCGGTCGATGACGGCACGAAGGGTCTCGACCACGTCCGGACGCGTGATCCCCCCGGGAAGTTCGAGCGCGATCGTCTGGGTGTAGCGGTCGAAGTTGCCGCCGCGCTCGACCATGTATCGCACGATCGGTGTGAGCGGGATGTCACCGACTCCTCCCCCCTCGAGTTCCACGAGCGAGGGCGCAGTGCCGGTACCGATCCGCGCGACTTCGGCGAGTCCGGCCACGGTGCGCTGCTCGAAAACCTCCCGTGGCGTGAACACGATGCCGAGCGCCTTGGCGCGCGACACCAACTGGATCGAGACGATGCTGTCGCCCCCGAGCGCGAAGAACGAGTCGTCGACACCGACCGCGTCGATGCCGAGCACATCGGCGAAGACCTCGGCGATCGCCACTTCCGTCGGCGTCGCGGGAGCCCGGAATTTCTTGTCTCCCGCGAATACCGGCGCAGGAAGCGCCTTCTTGTCGAGCTTTCCGTTCGGAGTGAGGGGCAGAGCATCGAGGATCACGATCGCGTCGGGGACCATGTATCCGGTCAGGAACTGCCCGACCTCGTCGAGCACCTCGGCGGGCACAACGGGGGCACCTGCGCGCGGGACGACGTATCCGACGACTTTGTCGCCGGTGTGCGCGTCGGTCCGCACCACAGCGACCGCATGCGCGACACCCTCGACAGAGGTGAGCGCGGCTTCGATCTCCCCGAGTTCGACACGGAATCCACGCAGCTGCACCTGGGAGTCACTGCGTCCGACGTACTCGAGTTGCCCGGAAGCAGACCAGCGCGCGATGTCGCCGGTGCGGTACATGCGGGTACCCGGCGAGCCGATCGGGTCCGCGACGAATCGTCCGGCGGTCAGCGCACCGCGGCCGAGGTAACCGCGGGTGAGCTGATCGCCGGAGACGTACATCTCGCCGGGGACCCCGACGGGGACCGGCTGCAACCGCGGGTCGAGGACATAGACGCCGAGTCCCGGGATCGCGCGGCCCACGAGGCTGGCCGCGGTCTCACTGTCGTCCGAGGCCAGTTCGAGGCGGGAGACGTGCACCGTGGTCTCGGTGATGCCGTACATGTTGACCAGGCGAGGCGCGTCGTCGGCGTGCCGGCGGTACCAGTCGGCGAGGCGACGCAGGTCGAGTGCCTCACCTCCGAAGACGATGTATCGCAGCGCGAGTCGATCCGAGTCTCGTTCTTTCGCAACACGATCGGCTTCGGCGAGCTGGTAGAAGGCCGACGGCGTCTGGTTGAGGACCGTGACATGCTCTCGCACGAGGAGTGCATGGAAGTCCTCCGGAGAGCGGGACGTGAAGTGGTCGACGACGACGAGCCGGCCGCCGTGGAGCAGCGGGCCCCACAGTTCCCAGACCGAGAAGTCGAAAGCGTACGAGTGGAACAGGGTCCACACGTCGGCGCCGTCGAATTCGAAAGCTGCTCGGGTGTTCTCGAACAATTCGAGGACCGTCCGGTGCGGAACCTGCACCCCCTTGGGGCGGCCGGTGGATCCGGACGTATAGATGACATACGCGAGGTTGTCGCTGCGCAGCGGCGCTGCGCGCTCCTCGTCCGTCACGGGTGCATCGCTACGGGTCGACAGATCGATCAGTGCGAGGTCGATCACGGGAATGCCGGTGCTCGGTAGCCCGTCGTGGTCGCCCGAGACGAGCACGACGACCGGCGACGCATCTGCGAGCATGAACTCGAGGCGGTCGGCCGGATAGGTGAGGTCGATCGGCAGATAACCGCCGCCGGCCTGCTGTACCGCGAGCAGCGCGACGACGAGGTCGTCGGTGCGGGCCATCGCTACGGCCACCAGAGTGTCGGGCCCCACACCGTGATCGACGAGTTCACGCGCGAGCCGATTCACACGGGCAGCGAGTTCGCGGTAGGTCAGGTGCCGGTCGCCGAACGTCACGGCGATCGCGTCGGGTGTGCGCGCCGCCTGATCGACGAAACGCTGGACGAGAGTGCGGTCGCTCGCCCGGGTGCCCTGTTCGTTCCACGCTTCGAGCAGCGTGGCACGCTGCTCCTCGGACAGCAGCGGTACGTCGCCGATCACGGTGTCGGGGTCGGCTGCGGCTGCGCTGAGCATCCGGCCGAGTCGATCGCCGAATGCGCTCATCGTCGCCTCGTCGAACAGGTCGGTGGCGTAGTTGAGCGACACCGCAATTCCGCCGGGCGCCCCGTCCGGCCCGAAGGCTTCGACGACGGTGACCTGCAGATCGAACTTGGCGTCGGTGATCGGGAAATCGACGGGTTCGACGGTCAGCCCCGGAAGGTCGAAGTGGGACTGCCCGAGATTCTGGAACGTCAGAGCGACCTGGAACAGCGGGTGCCGGGCCTGGGAACGTTCAGGGTCGAGGGCCTCGACGAGGCGTTCGAACGGCAGGTCGGCGTGTCCGAATGCGCCGAGGTCGGTTTCACGGACCCGCGCCAGCAGATCGCCGAAGGTGTCGGACGGGTTCACCTCGGTGCGCAACACCAGGGTATTGACGAACATCCCGATCACGTCGTCGAGAAGCTGCTCGCCGCGACCCGCGATGGGCGAGCCGACCACGATGTCGCCCGTGCCGGACAGCCGGGCGAGCAACGCGGCAAGTGCACTGTGCACAACCATGAACAGCGACGTGCCCCTCGCGCGGGCAAGTTGTTCGAGTGCGGCGTGTGTCGGTGCGTCGATCTCGAATGCGGTGTTCGCACCCCGATACGACGCGACCGAGGGGCGGGGCCGATCCGCAGGCAGGTCCAGCTGCTCGGGTATACCCTTCAGCGTCTCGCGCCAGTAGGTGAGCTGCCGCGTGATCGGTGACTCCGGGTCGGTCTCGGATCCGAGGACCTCGCGCTGCCACAGCGTGTAGTCCGCATACTGCACGGGCAGCGGCGCCCAGTCGGGTTCGTGACCCTCCGCGCGCGAGGTGTACGCGAGCATCACGTCCCGCGCGAGCGGGCTCATCGAGAAACCGTCGCCGCTGATGTGGTGCAACACCACGACGAGCACATGCTCGTCGCGGCCGAGGCGCAGAAGGGAGATCCGCAAGGGCACCTGTTCGGTGACGTCGAACCCGCCCGTCACCGCAGCCTCCACGTGTCGCGCCACGTCGGTATCGTCGATGTCGACCACGACGATGTCGGGTACGGCCGACGCCGCGGGGAGGATCACCTGCTGTGCAATACCGTCCGATTCGGGATAGACGGTGCGCAGCGACTCGTGTCGTCGGATGACATCGGCGACCGCGGCGCGCAGGGTCTCGACGTCGAGTTGTCCACGCAGCCGGATCGCGAGTGGCAGGTTGTTCACGGACGAGTCGGGCTCGAACCGGTTGAGGAACCACATCCGCTGCTGCGCAAGCGACAGCGGGATCCGCTCGGGTCGGGTCTGCGCCGTCAACGGCGCCACGGGCCCCTCGCTCGATACGGACTCGACATGCGCGGCAAGGAATTCGACGACGGGGTACTCGAAGAGCGCGCGCACCGCCACCCTGGTGCCGAGGGCGGAGCCGAGGCGCGCCACGACCTGTGTTGCCACAAGCGAGTTACCGCCGAGCTCGAAGAAGTCGTCGTCCCGGCCCACCCGATCGACATCGAGGACATCACCGAAGACACCGGCGACGATCTCTTCGACCGGGGTTCGTGCCGCGCGGAACTCTCGCGACTCGAAGACGGGCGCGGGCAGCGCCTTCCGGTCCAGTTTGCCGCTCGTGTTGAGCGGGAATTCATCGAGCTCGACGATCGCCGACGGCACCATGTACGACGGCAATATCTCCCGCACGGTAGCGAGCAGCGCTTGCCGGTCCACGGACTCACCGACCACATAGGCCACGAGCTGTTCGCCGGTCGGCGTGGGCACGACGAGCGCGGTCGCCTGGGTGACCCCCGGGTGTACGAGGAGCGCGGTCTCGATCTCGCCGAGTTCGATCCGCTGTCCGCGGAACTTGACCTGGAAGTCGGTACGGCCCAGGTAATCGAGAGCGACGGCGCCGTCGCCGGTGCGGATCCACCGAACGAGATCGCCGGTGCGGTACATCCGTTCGCCGGCATGCCCGAGAGGGCTCGCAACGAACCGGTCGGAGGTCAGGTCGGGCCGGCGCACGTACCCGCGCGCGAGCTGGACTCCTGCGAGGTACAGCTCCCCCGGTGTGCCGAGGGGAACCGGCTGCAGACGCGCGTCGAGGACGTAGACCCGAACGTTCCATTCGGGTAGCCCGATGGGCACGACCCCGGTGGCGTCTGCGGCCTGGTAGGTGACCGAGACCGCGGCTTCGGTGGGTCCGTAGAGGTTGTGTACCGCGGCATTCGTTCCGAGGCGATGGAAGGCGGCGACCGTCTCCGGGGGAAGTGCCTCACCGATGACGAACACGAGACGCAGCCCGGAGCAACTCCCCGCCGGGGCGTGCGCAGCGAACACGGTGAGCATCGACGGTACGAAGTCCGTGAGTGTCACCCTGTGACGGTCGATCATGTCGGCCACGTACGCCGGGTCGCGATGTCCGTCGTGGTCCGCGACGACCAGGCACGCACCGCTGCGCAGCGGCAGGAACCATCCCCACAGCGACACATCGAAGGTGGTGGCAGTCTTCTGCAGGTACACATCGTCCGCGCCGATGGTGTATTCGTGCACCATCCAGGCGACCTGATTGACGATCGCCTCGTGCGACACGGCGACGCCCTTCGGGCGTCCCGTCGACCCGGAGGTGAAGATCACGTAGGCGGGGGTGGCCGGCCGGATCGGCCCGCTCAGTTCGTTGTCCTGAATTGGTTGCGCCGCATAGTGATCCAGGGCGAGAGCGTCGACATCGACGGCATTCGCATCGGAGGGGAGATCGGAGCCGTCGGCGACGGTGGTGAGCACGCACACCGGCTGGGCGGTGTCGAGGATGTGCCCGATCCGCTCCGACGGATGGTCCGGATCGAGTGGGACATAGGCGCCGCCCGCGGTGATCACAGCGTAGATCGCCACCACGAGATCGACGGAACGACGGATACCGATCGCGACGAGCGCCTCGGGGCCGACGCCCATATCGATGAGGTACCGCGCGAGCCGGTTGACGCGTGCGTCGAACTGCGCGTAGGTCAGCGTCTCGTCGCCGAAGACGACTGCGGGAGCATCCGGGGTGCGGAGAACCTGGGCGCGGTACTCGGACAGGAGTGTTTCGCTGTCCACGGCGCGGTCGGTGGCGTTGACGGTGTGGACGAGTTCGCGGCGCACGTCGGGTGCCAGCAGGTCGACATCACCCACGACGGTGTCGAGGTCGGAGACCAGTGCATCGAGGGTCGCGACCAGCCCGTCGGCGAGGCCGCGCACCGTGTTCTCATCGAAGAGATCCGTGGCGTAGGTGAGCTGCGCGGACATTCCGCACGGTTTCCCGGCGTCGAGTCGCGGGGTGACGGTCAGCTGAAGATCGAACTTGGCGACGGCACCGCCGAGATCGACCGCGTCGATGTCGAGGTCAGGCAACGACAGGTCGGGTCGATCCATGTTCTGGAAGAACAACGCGACCTGGAAGAGCGGATGGTGCCCGGTCGAGCGCACGGGGTCGAGGACCTCGACCAGTCGCTCGAACGGTAGTTCTGCGTGCGCGAACGCATCGATGTCGCCGGTGCGGACTCGGTCGAGCAGCGCGGCGAAGGTGTCGCCCGGTGTGACGGCCGTGCGTAGGACGAGGGTGTTGACGAACATACCGATGAGGTCGTCGAGGGCCTGTTCGCCTCGACCCGCGACGGGGGTGCCGATGGCGATGTCCGTAGTGGACGACAACCTTGCGAGCAGCGCTGCGAGCGCAGCGTGCACGATCATGAAAGGTGAACAGCCCGTCGTCTGCCCGGTCTCCGCGACAGCTGCGTGCAGGGAGGCGTCGATCTCGAACAGCACGGTGCCTCCGCGCCCGGACGCCTCGACGGGCCGGGGGCGGTCGGTCGGCAGGTCGAGGCGGTCGGGTAGTCCGTCGAGCATTCTCGTCCAGAACTCGATCTCTCGTGCCGCGACCGAGCCCCCGTCCGACTCATGGCCGAGCACCGCTCGCTGCCACACCGTGTAGTCGGCGTACTGCACGTCGAGCGGCGACCATCCTGGAGCCTCGCCCACAGTGCGAGCGAAGTATGCGGTGGCGAGGTCTCGTACGAACGGGCCAGTGGATGCTCCGTCGGCCGCGATGTGGTGCACGACGAGCACGAGGACATGCTCGTCGTCGGCCACCTGCAGCAGTTCGACACGCAGCGGCACTTCTTCGGCGACGTCGAATCCGGTGGTGACAGCGTGGGCGACACGGCCGGCCACATCGGCGGGAGGCACGATCTCGACCTCGACGGGAGGCGCGACCTCGGACGCATCGAGGACCACTTGACAGCCCACACCGTCGCGGTCGGGGTAGAAGGTGCGCAACGATTCGTGCCGTTCGATCACGTCGTGGACGGCTGCGCGAAGCGCCGCGATGTCGAGTCTGCCGCGCAACCTCAGGGCCACGGGGATGTTGTCGGCAGCGGAGGCCGTGTCGAAGCGGTTGAGGAACCAGATTCGCTGTTGCGCAGGTGACAGCGGGATCGGATCGGGTCGCGGTCCAGCAGTGAGTGGCGTCCTTGCGGTGTCGCCGGTATGCGCATCGACCAGCGCGGCGAGTGCCACCACGGTCGATCCCTCGAAGACCAGACGAGCCGGTACACGCAGGTCGAGGCGTTCCCCGAGTCGGGCAGCGACCCGGGTCGCGACGAGGGAGTTTCCGCCGAGATCGAAGAAATCATCGTCCAGGCCCACCCGCTCGATACCGAGCACGTCCGCGAACACCGCCGCGACCGCGACTTCCGTCGCGGACTCCGGCGCCCGGAACTCGGTGACCATCAGGCCGGGGTCGGGAAGCGCGTCGCGGTCGAGTTTCCCGGTGGGTGACAGCGGAATGGTCTCGAGCTCGAGAATGACCGACGGAACCATATGCGAGGGAAGATGTTCGGATGCCTCGCGGGAGATCGCTCGGACGTCGAGGCCGACGTCCGCAGTACCGTGCACGTACGACACCAACTGCGTTTCCCCGGCCGCAGTCGAACGCCCCACCGTCACCGCGAAATCCACACCGGTACACGACGACAACACCGCATCGATCTCACCCAACTCGATACGGAAACCGCGCACCTTCACCTGAAAATCGTTGCGGCCCACATACACGATCCCCGACCGAGCATCACGCGGACCCCGCACCACATCACCGGTCCGGTACATCCGCGTACCACCCGGCGCCGCCACGAACCGCGACGCAGTCAACCCCGCACGACCGTGATACCCCCGAGCAACCCCGGGACCCGACAGATACAACTCACCCGCCACACCCACCGGAACCGGATGCAACCGCGAATCCAACACGTGACCAGAAGAATTGCGGATCGGCGCACCGATCGTCACCTGCTCACCCGGCACCAACGGATCCGACATCGTGATCACGATCGTCGTCTCCGTCGGACCGTACACGTTGAAGAACCGACGACCGGGCGCCCACCGCGCCACCAGATCCGGCGGGCACGCCTCCCCACCGACCGCCACACACTCGAGCACACCCAACCCCACCGGGTCCACCGATGCCAATGCAGCCGGTGTCACGAAGGCATGGGTAACCCCATGATGCACAACAAGATCCGCAAACTCGACCCCGCCGTAGACCGACGTAGGCGCCACCACCATCGTCGATGATGCTCCCACCGCCAGCAGCAACTCCATCATCGACGCATCGAAACTCGGCGACGCGAAATGCAACGTCCGCGACCCCGGACCCAGCCCGTACCGCTCCACCTGCTCGGCACAGAAATTCGCCAGTCCCGAATGCGATACCACCACGCCCTTGGGCTGACCCGTCGACCCCGACGTATAGATCACGTAGGCCGTATTCTCGACCCGCAACGTCCGAACCCGCTCGTCGAACGACACCGGATCCGCCGGAAGAGCCGACAACGCCGTCACCGTCGCGGGATCGTCGAGTGCAATCCAGCGCGCCGTCACCGGCAGCGTCGGTATCGTCTCGGCAAGGGCCAGGCCGAGGACCGCGCCGGAATCCACAGTCATGTGCTCGACGCGGTCGGCAGGATAGTTCGGATCGACCGGCACGAACGCGGCACCGGTCTTCGCGACCGCCCACGTCGCGACGACCGACTCGAGCGATCGAACGAACGCGAGCGCGACGACGTCCTCCGGGCCGACTCCCTGACCGATCAGCAGCCGGGCGAGCCTCGAGGATGCCTCGTCGATCTCCGCGTAGGTCAATGAACGATCTTCGTATACGACCGCGGTGGCCGACGGATCGCGTTCCACCGCCGCGGCGAGCAACTGCGGGAGCAGTAGTGCGCGAGGTTCGCGACGCCGCGCCGGACGCTGACGGGTGCGCGGGCGTCCGGAAGCCGGCGGGCGTTCGCCACGGCGATCATCAAGATTCATCCGTGCATTGTCCCCTTGCCCCGTCCCGTGCTCACGCCAGGCGTCACTCACCACTGTTTTCCTCGCACCTACGTCCACGTCTGGTCCGGCGGGTTACCGGACGGTATCGAGCCCCATTAGACCATCGGGGCACGATTCCTCACGTTACGTGCGTGTCGGACAGAGCGAGGTGGGGTGATCCGTGTTACGGACCACCCCGCCTCGGGGCTGTTCAGCTGTTGCTGGTCAGGAGCGTCCCGCCAGCCAGCGACCGAGAACCGGTCCGATGTGGGCCACGGCGTCTCGTGACAACATCCGCCAGTGTGTCTCCGGCACCATCTCGGTGACCACCACACCGCTCACATGCCGGTGCCAGCTCTCCGCAGCCGATGCGCTCCGATCGTCACCGGCGACGAAGATCAGCAGATCACCGTCGAACTTTCGGGGCCGATGCGTGGCCAGCGCGCGGTACGAGTGGCGCACTCCGTCGAACATCCGCTCGATGCGCGTAGGAGCGAGATCACCCAGTGGTGAAGGCAGCGCGGCGGCCAGATCCAACGCTGCTTCGGGTGTGAGATCTGCAATCGACATCTCACCGACGGTGATGCCGTTCATCGCTCCGGAGGTAGTGCCGTCGACTCCGAACATGTCGGCGACGGTCGGCGCCGACTCCTGCAGGCCCGTATCCGTATCCGTATCGATATCGGCGTCGGCGGGATAGGTGTCGAGCACCGCAAGAGTCGAGATCTGTTCGCCTTCACGTTGCAGCCCGACCGCAACGGCGTGGGCGAGCACGCCGCCCATCGACCAGCCCACCAGGTGGTAGGGGCCGTGCGGTGCGATGTCGCGGATGTGCCGGATGTACTCGTCGGCCCAGGCTTCGATGTCGGCAGGCAGGTCGGCGCCTTGCAGTGCTGGCGACTGCAGGCCGTAGACAGGGCGGTTGTCACCCAGGTGACGGGCAAGACCTGCGAAACTCCAGGACAGACCGGTCACCGGGTGGAAGCAGAACACCGGCGCCCCCGCGCCTCCGGTCTTCAACGGAAGTACGGCATCGAACGGGTCGGTGGTGGCCGAGCCGGCACCGAGCGCTTCGGCATCGATTCGAGCGGCCAACTGCTCCACGCCGGGATGCAGGAACAGCCACGGCAGCGGCACCTCGGCGAACAGGTACTCCCGCACTCGCGCGACCACCTTCACCGCGCTGAGTGAGGTGCCGCCGATCTCGAAGAAGTCGTCGTCGAGCCCCACCTTCCCGGGGATGTCGAGCACGTCTGCGAAAGCGGCTGCGACGGCGTTCTCGGTCGAGGTGCGCGGTGCCCGGTACGGCCTCGGAGCCACTTCGGGTTCCGGGAGCGCTTTCCTGTCGACCTTGCCGTTGATGTTCAGCGGCACCGCGTCGAGGGTCACGAAGCCCTGCGGAATCATGTAGGACGGCAGCATCCGGGCGAGTTCGGAACGTATCGCGGGAATGTCGAGCTGGTTCCCAGCGGGTACGACGAATGCGACGATGCGGTCACCGGATTGCACGGAGGCCCCCGGCTGAACCGACGCGACAGCCTCACGCACCTGAGGCAGCGAACGCATAGCGACTTCGATCTCTCCGAGTTCGATGCGGAATCCGCGAACCTTGACCTGGAAATCCGCGCGGTCGAGGTATTCGAGAGTGCCGGAACCGGTCGCGTCGGACGGTCGCCACCGTACGATATCGCCCGTGCGGTACATCCGGGTTCCCGGGTCGCCGAACGGGTTCGCGACGAAACGTTCCGTGGTCAGGCCGGGTCGTCCGAGGTAGCCGCGGGCGAGCTGCGTGCCGGCGAGGTACAGCTCGCCGGGTACACCCGGCGGCACGGGGTGGAGCCGTTCGTCGAGGACGAACACCTGTGTGTTCGACACCGGCTCGCCGATCGGGACAGAGGTCGAGGGCAGTTCGAGAACCTCGTGTGCGGTCACCGACACCGCGGCTTCCGTCGGGCCGTAGAGGTTGACCAGTCCGGAGGCGGACTGCGAAAGTGCCCGTTCGGCGGTATCGATCGGCAGCACTTCGCCGATCGCCAGAACCTGGCGCAGCGTGTCGGGCAACTCACCGCCCGCTTCGTCGAGTAGTGCGTCGAGCATCGACGGAACAACGTGCAGGGTGGTGACGTGTTCGCGCCGGATCAGGTCGTTGAGGTAGGCGGGGTCGCGGTGTCCGTCCGGTGCTGCGATCACGAGCCTTGCGCCTGCGGTGAGCGCGGACCAGAATTCCCAGACCGACAGATCGAACGTCGCCGCGGTCTTGAGGAGCACCGCATCGGACGACGTGAGGGCGAAGTGCTCACGCTTCCAGACGAGCTGGTTCACGATCGCACCGTGCGACACCACGACGCCTTTGGGCCGGCCTGTGGAGCCGGAGGTGAAGATGACGTAGGCAGCGTTGTCGGAGCGCAGGGGTGCGATCCGCTCGGAGTTACGGATCGCCCGGCCGTCGTAGGCATCGAGATCGAGAGAATCCAGCTCGAGAACGAAGGGACCGGTAGGTAGGTCGATCCGCTCGCGCGAGGTGGTCAGGACACCCGCCGGAGACGCCGTGTCGAGGATGTATCCGATGCGTTCGGCCGGGTGGTCGGGGTCGAGCGGTAGATACGCTCCTCCCGCCTCGGCTACCGCATACATCGCGACGATCAGGTCGGTCGACCGTCGCATGGCGAGAGCCACCACTGTCTCCGGTCCCACACCGCGATCGATGAGAAGCCGCGCCAACCGGTTCACACGCGTCGCGAAATCCCGGTAGGTGATCGTGTCGGTCCCGTCGACGAGGGCAACCGCGTCCGGTGTCGCGCGTGCCTGGTCGTCGAACAGGTCGGCCAGGGTCCGGCCAGGACCGACGGCATGCTGTTCGGCTTCCCATGCCTGCAGCATGGCTTCGAGCTCCTGCGGGTCGTGGAGGTCGACGTCGCCGACCGGAACCGATGCGTCGCCGATCACTGCGTCGAGGATCCGCACGTACCGGTCGAGCATCCGCTGCACCGAGGAACGGTCGAAGAGCGCTGTGGCGAAGCCGAACTCGATACCGAATCCGCCCTGTCCACCACCTGCGCCGTGGTCGACGATGGTCACGTGCAGATCGAACCGGACGGATGTCGATGCGGTTTCGAGCGGCTCGACCTTCAGTCCGGGCAGGCCGAGGGAATCGACGGAGAAATTCTGGTACGAGAAGCCGACCTGGAACACAGGATGTTGTGCCGGCGACCGAACAGGGTCGAGCACCTCGACGAGCCGTTCGAAGGGGACATCCGCGTTGTCGAACGCGGCGAGATCCGCTGTCCGCACCTGTTCGAGCAGTTCGACGAAGGTGTCACCGAGTTCCACCGGTGTGCGGAGCGCGAGCATGTTGACGAACATTCCGACGACATCGTCGAGTTCGGGTGCGGTCCGTCCGGCCACCGGGGTGCCGACCACCACGTCCGCGGTGTCGGACAGTCGCGCGAGGAGCACCGCGAGGGCGGCGTGCATGACCATGAACGGTGTCGCACCAGCTCGACGTGCGAGTTCCGAGATTCCCCGGTACATCTCGGGGTCGAGTACGGTACGCACCCGGTCGCCGGCGGATCCGAGGATCGCAGGGCGTGGGCGATCTGTGCAGAGTTCGAGGGTTCCGGGGATTCCTTGCAGAGTCTCGGCCCAGAACGCGCGTTGCCGGCCTGCGACGGACCGTGGGTCCTCGTCCGATCCGAGGAGTTCGCGCTGCCAGAGTGTGTAGTCGGCGTACTGGACGGGCATCGGAGCCCAGTCGGGTCGAGCACCGCCACAACGTGCGGTGTACGCGGACACGAGGTCGCGCACGAGCGGAGCCAGCGAGGATCCATCACCGGCGATGTGGTGCATCACCAGGGCGAGGATGTGTTCGCTCGGGCCGCTCGCGAGTATGTATGCGCGCACCGGGACCTGGGTCGTGACGTCGAACGCTTCGCCCGCGAGTTCGCCGAGTCGCTGCGGAAGACCCTCCGCGTCCACGGTCTCGACGACCACGTCGAACCCGACATCGGCAGGGTCGAGGATCCGCTGTTCACCGACGCCCTCGATCTCGGGGTAGACCGTACGCAGCGTCTCGTGCCTCGTAACGATATCGGCGAGTGCGGCGCGCATTGCCTCCACGTCGAGATGTCCGGTGAGCCTCACCGCGAGCGGAATATTGTAGAGCGACGAGTGTGGTTCGAGGCGGTTGAGGAACCACATGCGTTGCTGAGCGTAGGACAGGGGCAGGTGATCAGGCCGGATCCGCGGGGCGAGCAGCGACGGCCCGGCCGACGGCGAATCGTCCACACGCGCGGCCAACGACGCCACCGTCGGCTCGTCGAACAATGCCGCGGCAGTGACGGTGACACCGAGCACGGACCGGAGATGGCCCACCACACGCGTCGCAAGCAGTGAGTTTCCGCCGAGATCGAAGAAATCATCGTCCAGGCCCACCCGATCGACACCGAGCGCATCCGCGAACACCTCCGCGACCGCGACTTCCGTCGCCGACCGAGGCGCGCGGAACTCGGTGACCATCAGGCCGGGGTCGGGAAGCGCCGACCGGTCGAGTTTGCCGGAGGGGGTGAGCGGGAGCCGGTCCAGAGGCACGATCACCGAGGGCACCATGTATGCGGGCAGGAGAGCTGTCGCGTGCTCGGTGAGCTCACGAACATCCGGCTGGGTGTCGGTGCCGTGCACGTACGACACCAACTGCGTTTCCCCGGCCGCAGTCGAACGCCCCACCGTCACCGCGAAATCCACACCGGTACACGACGACAACACCGCATCGATCTCACCCAACTCGATACGGAAACCGCGCACCTTCACCTGAAAATCGTTGCGGCCCACATACACGATCCCCGACCGAGCATCACGCGGACCCCGCACCACATCACCGGTCCGGTACATCCGCGTACCACCCGGCGCCGCCACGAACCGCGACGCAGTCAACCCCGCACGACCGTGATACCCCCGAGCAACCCCGGGACCCGACAGATACAACTCACCCGCCACACCCACCGGAACCGGATGCAACCGCGAATCCAACACGTGACCAGCAGAATTGCGGATCGGCGCACCGATCGTCACCTGCTCACCCGGCACCAACGGAGCGGAGATATTGGTCATGATCGTCGTCTCGGTGGGCCCGTACCCGTTGAAGAACCGGCGACCGGGCGCCCACCGCGCCACCAGGTCCGGCGGGCACGCCTCCCCACCGACCACGACGCACTCCAACACGTCCAACCCGGCCGGATCGACCGATGCCAATGCAGCCGGCGTCACGAAGCCATGTGTCACACCCTGCCGCACAACAAATTCCGAGAACTCGGCGCCGCCGTAGACCGACGTAGGCGCCACCACCATCGTCGACGATGCCCCTACCGCCAACAACAACTCCAACACCGATGCATCGAAGCTCGGGGAGGCGAAGTGCAGCGTCCGTGACCCCGGACCCAGTCCGTACCGCTCGACCTGCTCGGCGCAGAAGTTCGCCAGTCCCGAATGCGTGACCACCACGCCCTTGGGGCGCCCCGTCGAACCCGACGTGTAGATGACGTACGCCGCGTGCTCGAGCCGCAACGTATGAATCCGTTCGTCGAACATGACGGGGGTCGAGGGCAGCGCCTCGAGCGCAGATTCGGTCTCGGGTGCGTCGACGACAACGACGTCGGCATCGGTCGACACCGCTTCGACATGGCCCGACAGCGTCAGGACGAGATCCGCCCCGGAATCGGTGAGCATGTACTCGATGCGGTCGGTCGGATAGTTGGGATCCACCGGCACGAACGCGGCACCGGTCTTGACGACGGCCCACGTCGAGAGGACCGACTCGAGCGAGCGGGTCATCAGGATCGCAACGCGATCCTCCGGTCCGACGCCGCGGCCCAGCAACAACCGCGCCAACGCGGACGACGCGGCATCGAGCTCGCGATACGTGAGAGCTCCGGCAGCGGATACGACCGCGGGAGCGTCGGGATCGCGCTCGACAGCTGCAGCGAGCAAGTGAGGCAGCAGCGGAATGGGAGTATGGCGCCGGATTCGCCTGAAACGACCGTTTCGACGGGTGAGATCACGGCCCGTATTGCTCGAATGTACATCCCCGGACTCGATGACCTCGACCGTCATACCACTCCCCGTTCTGCATCGGGGCGGAATGCGGTCGTGGGCAGCATGTTCGGCGATACCCACGGGACGAGTGTTGTTGCGCGAACGAGGCCCCCGACAAACCGGGTCACGCACACCGACCGCCTCCGAGTCTTACATGAGAACACTGTCGTTTCCAGTTGAATGATGATTGAACTATTTGATTTCAACTGAAACAGAGAACAATTCGGACATTTCGTGAACAGTGGTCCATGCCGCGATGCGCGGACCCAACACCCTACACGCGTCGGGTCCCGTCAGCTCCCAGTGGGACACCTGGACCTCACAGCGGTGCACCTCACCCGCGACGAACGGGGTCCAGTCGAGAAGGGAATGATCCGCTCCCGGTTCCGATCCCCGCGCCGCCACGAAGAGAAGATCCCCCGAGAACCGACCCGGCAGGTGGTGGGCGAGCACGTCGAACGACCATGCGATTCCGTCGAGGAAATCTGTCGTCGTGGGAACCCCGGCGGCGCCCGCATCCAGCTCCCGTGTGATATCCGACACCAATGCGCCCGCGCCGCGGAGACCTAGGTCGACGCCGCCCTGCAATGCCGCGAGGGCAACCTGCTCCACATCGACGGGTGCCTCCAACGGAGCCGGAACCTGCGTGTCGAGCAGGATCAACGACGCCACCTCGTCCCCGTCGCGCTGCAACTGCACGGCCATCTCGTGGGCGATCACACCGCCCATCGACCACCCCGCCAGGTGGTAACGCCCACGAGGCTGTAGGCGGCGGATCTCGGACACATAGAGCCGGGCCCATTCGTCGATGGATCGGGGCATTGCCTCGGTACCGGACAATGCGGGTGATTGGAGCCCGTAGACGGGCCGCCCTTCCTGCACGTACTTCGCCAGTTCCGCGAAGCTCCAGGCAAGTCCGACCACCGGATGCACGAAGAAGACCGAGTCGAGCTCCGGATCGCCGCCGCGGAGTGGGATGACCATGTCGAATGCGCCGCCCATGGCGGGCTCGTCGGACTCGACCAACGCCCCGATCCGGGCAGCCAACTCCTCCACCGACCCCGACTCGAACACCACCGGCACCGGCACCCGCACACCCACCACCGACGACAACCGCGCCACCACACGCGTCGCCGCCAACGAATTACCCCCCAAATCCACAAACGAATCATCCAAACCGACCCGCTCCACCCCCAACACCGACGCCACCACCGACGCCACAGACTCCTCCAACACCGACCGCGGCGCCCGAAACTCCCGCACCGCAAACACCGGCTCCGGCAACGCCCCCCGATCCACCTTCCCCACCGGAGTCAACGGCACCTCATCGAGCACCACCACCAACGCCGGCACCATATACCCCGGCAACACCCCCGCAACCTGCTCACGCACCACACCCGAATCGAGCACCACACCCGACTCCGACACCACATACGACACCAACGCCGACTCACCCGACGCCAACACCGACCCCACCGTCACCGCAAAACCCACCCCCGGCAACGACGCCAACACCGCATCGATCTCACCCAACTCGATACGGAACCCCCGCACCTTCACCTGAAAATCGCTACGCCCCACATACTCGAACACCCCACCCGAACCACGCCGAACCACATCCCCCGTCCGATACATCCGCCCACCCGACGACGAAAACGGATCCGCCACAAAACGAGACGACGTCAACCCCACACGACCGTGATACCCCCGCGCCACCTGCGCCCCCGCCACATACAACTCCCCCACCACACCATCAGGCACCGGACGCAAACGCTCATCCAGCACAAAACACCCCACCCCCGCAATCGCCGACCCGATCGACACCGGCGAACCCGGCACCAACTCCGACGAACTCGTCGCCAAAATCGTCGTCTCCGTCGGACCATACGCATTGAAAAAACGCCGCACACCCGGAACAGACCACCGCCGCACCAACTCCGGCGTAAACGCCTCCCCCGCCACCACCACAGTCGACAACGAATCCAACCCCACCGGATCCATCGACCCCAACGCACCCGGCGTCATGAACACATGCGACACCCGCTCCGCCGCAATCAACTCCGCCAACTCCGGCCCACCACCCACACCCGCCGGAGCCACCACCACCGACGCCCCCGCCGAAAACCCCACCAACAACTCCAACAACGACACATCGAAACTCGGCGAACACACATGCAACACCCGAGACGACCCATCCACCCCGAAATGCTCACGCTCAGCCGAAATCAACGGCGCCACACCAGCATGCGACACCACCACACCCTTAGGACGCCCCGTCGACCCCGACGTATAAATCATCCACGCCGCATCAGAGGACTCCACCGACCGCACCCGATCCGCATACGACACCGGACGCGACGACAACCCCCCCACCTCGGACACCAACCCCGCATCATCGAACACCACCACCGGCACAGAAGGCGGACACGACACAGACACCACATCCACCACCGACGACACCGTCACAGCCAACACAGCACCCGAATCCGCCACCATGAACTGCACACGCTCAGCCGGATACCCCGGATCCACCGGCACAAAAGCCGCCCCCGACTTCACCACCGCCCACAACACCACCACCGACTCCAACGAACGCGGCACCGCCACCACCACCGCATCCCCCGGACCCACACCCCGAGAAATCAACCACCGCGCCCACCGCGACGAACACTCATCGAGCTCCCGATACGACAACGACCGCCCACCAGCAACCACCGCCACCGCATCACCACACGACTCCACCGCAGACACCAACAACTGCGACAACACCACACCCCGACCACGCCCACCACGACGTTCACCGCGGGCCGGGCGCTCTGCGCGCGGGGCCCGTGGAGCGCGGGGGGCACGGGGGGCGCGGCCGCCACCGCGATCGGTGGTGCGACCGGCGTTGTCTTCGGTCGGACGCTGGGCGCTCGATTCGGGTACCGTCGGCTGCGGCTCATCCGACTGCGGGGCATTCATCGGAGTAACGCCATCCGAGCCGCCGTCATGTCGTGAACGCATGTAAAAGCCCACACCCTTCGCTTTCGGTACCTCGAAGCTCGCCTGACGCGAACCGAGCCAGCATAGTCATCCGGATCGGCGAGCATTCCTTACCCGTTAGTAGCCTCTTGATTTGATCTCTCCGGGCAGCTTCGACGTTACCGTCGGCCCGACTCGCCGCCTGCAGGCGAAGGACGGTGGGGCCACCTACGGGCGGCCCCACGCGCATCAGTGCTGGTCAGAAGCGATATGCACTTGATGTGCACTCCGCCACTGTGCGAGTACTCCTGCCGGAGCCTCGTCGACGACCACGACCACTGCGAGGTCATCGAGACCGGGTTCGAGTGTCTGCAGGGACGACGCCGGCAGATGGACGTGCGTGACCCATTCGTTGTAGAGAACACCGTCGAGATCTTCACCATCCACGACACCCTCGGGCACGAACACGACGACGGCCCCGGTCGCAGTGACGAGCAACTGCTCGAGCGCCAGTGCCCTCGCTCCCTCGCCGTCGATCCCTGCGCGCGAGACCGCCGCGCTCCGGGACTCGTAGGTCATCGAGTACCGGTCCCGCAGGCTCGCGAGCAGGTCGACGAGCTCGCCGTTCGACAGCGTCCGTGAATCGAGGACAACCGCCGGATCCGACGGCTCGACCGGACGCACACGATCGGCGTAGGTGACCGGATCCGCCGGCATCGCCGCGATATCTCGCGCGATGTCCTCGTCGTCGACCACGAACCAGTCCCCGACAGTCTCACCGACCGTCACGGCGTCGACGGTCAAGCCCCGCACCGCACCCGCCGGCAGGGTGGTGTCCCACCGCTGCGGATCGACCATCGCGAGGGCTGCACCGGTCTTTGCCACGGCCCACTGCGCGACCACCGAAGCCACCGACCTCGGCATCGCGATGGCCACGACGTCGCCGGTGCCGACACCGCGTCCGATGAGCACACGTGCAAGCTGCGACGACCGCTCGTCGAGCTCTCGGTACGAGAACTCGCGTCCTTCCTCACCGGTTGCGGCGTCCGCCGGCACCGCCAGAGCCGGCGCGGACGGATCCTCCTCGATGACCTCACCGAGGACGGTCGCCAGCGTGCGCGCCGCGGACGTGACGACAGGAGTCACCGGACCCGACTCCTCGACGATGCGCGCCGCCTCGTCGGCACCGAGCAGATCGATCTCACCCACCGCAGAATCCGGGTCCGCGACGAACGCGTCGAGCACTCGGACGAACTGCTCGGAGACCCGCGAGACCGCGGCCTCGTCGAAGAAACGCTCGAGATACTTGAACGTGAAGTCGATCGCTGTGTCGGCAACGGTGAGCAACGTGATCGGATAGTGCGTCGCGTCCTCGACACCCACCCCCGTGATGGTCATCCCGTCGATCGAGCCTGCTGCGTCGGACAGCGCTTCACGGTCGATCGGATACGACTCGAACACCAGCAGCGAGTCGAAACCGATCGGGGTGCCGGCTCGCTGTTCGATGTCGGACAGGCCGACGTAATGGTGATCGAGGAGCCCGGCCTGCTCCGCCTGCAGGCGCGTGAGCAATGCCTCGACCGATTCGTCCGGGTCGGCGTTCACCCGCACCGGCAGGGTGTTGATGAACAGACCCACCATCGACTCCACGCCGGGAAGGTCGGCGGGGCGTCCCGAGACGGTCGCGCCGAACACCACGTCGTTCCGCCCGGTGAGCCGGCCGGCAAGCACCGCCCAGGCCGCCTGGACGAGCGTGTTGACCGTGACGCCGAGTTGCCCGGCGAGCGTGGTCAACCGCGCGGTGCGTTCGGTGTCGTACAGCACCGACACCTTGGCGATCGTGTCGTTGTCCGCGTCGCGGACGACCGGCGCGAGGATCGTCGGCTCCTCCAACCCGCGCAGGGTATCGGCCCACGCGTCGAGGGAGTCATCACGATTCTGTTCCGACAACCAGGACAGGAAGTTCCGGTACGAGCGGACACGGGGCAGCAGCGACTGATCTCCACGCAACACGTACAGGGCCATCAGGTCCTGCATGAGCAGCGGCATCGACCAGCCGTCGAGCAGGATGTGGTGGCTCGTGACCGCGAGGTGGTACCGATCGTCGGCCTCCTTGACGAGCAGGAAACGCATCAGCGGAGCGGTCTCCATGTCGAACCGTCGGGCCTGCTCGGCTGCAAGCACCTCCGCCAGTTCCGCCTCGCGACGCTCATCCGGCACATCTGTGAGGTCGACCCGCCTCCACGGCAGCTCGACCTCGTCGAGCACCAACTGGACCGAGTCGCCCTCGTCGTCGGTGACGAACGCAGTGCGCAGGTTCGGGTACCGGTCGAGCAGCGCCTGGCCTGCAGCGCGCAGACGCTCCGCGTCGACGGCGCCTTCGAGATCGAGCACGGCCTGCATCGTGTACACGTCGACATGGCTCTCGTCGGTCATCGATGCGTGGAACAGCAGCCCGGACTGCAACGGTGACAGCGGCCACACGTCGCCGAGCGCAGGGTAGCGATGCTCCCAGTATTCGATCTCGGTCTGATCGAGGCCGACCAGCGGCAGATCCGACGGGGTGAGACCACCCGCATCCGGCCCTGTCGCGTACTGCGCGAGTGCCCTCAGCGCAGCGATCCAGTGCGCAGAGAGCTCGTCGACGTCGTCGTGGTCCAGCAGTCCCTCCGGGAACGCGATGTTCGCGCCCAGTTGCGGGCCGTCCGGCCCGTCGCTGACCACGGCGTTGATATCGACCGCGGCGTTCGCCGGCATGTCCGCGTCCTGGACCACGTCGAGCTTGCCGAGGGCGTCCGTCGGCGCCCACCCGATCGCCGCCAACTCCTCCGGCACATCCGCACCAGACACACGACCCAAATAGTTGAAACTCACCTGCGGCGACTTCGCCACCGCCGCCAACCGAACCGACGACTCCCCATCCAGATACCGCAACAGGCCATAACCCATCCCCCGGTCCGGAATCGCCAGCAACTGCTCCTTCACAGCCTTCACCGCAGCACCGACCGCCACACCACCAGCAAACGCCGCATCCACATCCACACCCGACAGATCCACCCGCACCGGATACGCACTCGTGAACCACCCCACCGTCCGCGACAGATCCGCCCCCGGCACCACCGCTTCCTCACGGCCGTGACCCTCGAACTTCACCAACGCAGACGACGACTCGACACCACGATCACGACGCCACCGCACCAACGCCAACCCCAACGCCGCCACCAGACCATCCGCAACACCACCACGGAACAACGACGGCACCGACGTCAACAACGCCTCGGTGTCCGAGGCGGGCACGCTGATGTCGAATCGCTCGACAGTGGACGCGGTGTCGACGGACGGATCGAACGGCCGCTCGCCGAGCAGCGGGTCGGGTCCCTCGAGAATCTGCTCCCAGAGCCCCAGTTCGTCGCGATGCGACGGCGCCGCCTCCACAAGACCGTGTGCCCAGCGACGCAACGACGTCCCGACCTCGGCGAGCTGTACATCCTGCCCGGAGACGACCTGCCCCCACGCAAGACCGAGGTCCGGCAACAGAATTCGCCACGACACACCGTCGACCACCAGGTGGTGGGCGACAACGGCGAGCACACCGGCACGCTCGGTCGAACCGAAGTCGAACCACACGAATTGCAGCACCGATCCGGCGAACGGATCGAGACGACCGAGTGCCGCGTCGATCTCGCGTCCGGCGAGAGCAGTCAGGTCCTCGTCGCTGATGTCGGCGGGAGCCTCGATACGGGTGAGGAGGGATCCTGCGTCAACCTCGCCGGCAGCGCGTACCCGGAAGGTGGCGCCGTCACCGTCACGGTCGAGGATCGACCGCAGCGCGTCGTGGTGATCCACCACGGCACCGATCGTCCGCTCGAGCACCTCCGCAGTGATGTCCTGCGGAAGCGTCACGGAGACGAACTGGGAGAACCGGTCGAAACCACCAGGCCAGCCCAGCACCTCACGCATGATCGGCGTCAACGGAACATCACCGACACCGCCACCCGGCAGTTCCTCGAGGCGCACGAGGTCCTGGGATTCGTCGCTTCGAACTGCGACCTCGGCCAGGCCCGCCACCGAACGCCGCTCGAACACATCCCGCGGCGAGAACACCACACCACGAGCCTTCGCCCGCGACACCAACTGAATCGATACGATCGAATCACCACCGAGCGCGAAGAACGACTCGTCCACACTCACCTTCTCCAAGTGCAGAACCTCCGCGAACACCTCCGCAATGATCTCCTCGACCTCACTACCGGCCGCACGAAACTCACGCTCCTCGAGCACCGGCTCCGGCAACGCATCACGATCCAACTTGCCCACCGGCGTCAACGGCACCTCATCGAGCACCACGATCGCCGACGGCACCATATGCGGCGGCAACGACCGAGCCACGAACTCCGTCAACCCCGCCACATCCACAGTCCGGCCCGCCGCAGGCAACACATACGACACCAACACCGTCGCACCCGACGCCGTGGAACGACCGAGGGTTGCGGCGAAGTCGACGGTCTCGTGTGCCGCCAGGGCGGCGTCGATCTCGCCGAGTTCGATACGGAAACCGCGCACCTTCACCTGGAAGTCGCTGCGCCCCACGAACTCGAGCTCGAGCCGATCTTCGCCGGCACGCCACCTCACCACGTCACCCGTGCGGTACATGCGTGAACCGTCCGGGCTGTACGGATTGGCAACGAACATCTCGGAGGTGAGAGCGCTGCGGCCGTGGTAACCGCGGGCAAGCGCAGCGCCTGCCATGTACAGCTCACCGGCGACACCCTCGGGGACGGGACGCAACCGCGTGTCGAGCACGAGTGCGGACACCCCGTGCGTGGGATGACCGATCGTGATCGGACGTCCCGGTTCGAGCCGCGCGAACGACGAGATGATCGTCGTTTCGGTGGGGCCGTACCCGTTGAAGTACTTACGTCCCGGTGCCCACTTGGCGAGCAGCTCCGGTGTGGTGACGTCGCCACCGACCGACGCGACCTCGAGGCTGTCGATACCCGTCGGATCCATCGTTCCGAGCACCGCCGGGGTGATGATCGTGTGCGTGACGCGTTCGGTGCGCAGCAACTCCGCGAGATCCGGGCCGCCGATGATCGTCGACGGCACGACGACCAGGGTCGCGCCGCTCGTGAACGCCGCCATCCACTCGAGCACCGACGGATCGAAGCTCGGCGAGCAGATGTGCAGGAAGCGATGACCGGCACGCAGGTGGTACAGCTCGACGGCGGTGTCGACCACCCCTCCGAGACCCTGGTGCGTGACGACGACACCCTTGGGTCGGCCCGTCGAACCCGAGGTGTAGATGACGTAGGCCGGGTGGAACAGCGACAGCGGACGCACCCGGTCGGAGGCACCCACCGGCAACTCCGACTGTCCGTCGAGTTCACTCGCGAACGCCGCGTCGTCGAGCACGATCCAGTCGGAGTCCCCGGGCAACCCGTCGCGATAATTCGAAGACGTGATACCCAGGACCGCACCGGAATCGGACAGCATGTACCGCACGCGGTCGACAGGATATGTCGGGTCGACCGGGAGGTGCGCGGCACCGGCCTTCGCGATCGCCCACACGCTCAGGACCATCTCGTACGACCGCGGGTACGACACCGCGACGATGTCCTCCGGGCCGACGCCCCGTCCGATGAGGATGCGCGCGAGCTTCGACGAGGTCTCGTCGAGTTCGCGGTAGCTGATCGAGCGCCCCTCATAGCGGACCGCGGTGGCGTTCGGATCCAGTGTGACCGCCGCCGTGAGGATATCGGCGAGGGTTCCGCCCGCACCGACGTGATCCCCATGGACGTGCGTGAGCCGGCCGGACTCGTCGGCGTCGAGCATCGGGAGATCCCCGACCGGCGCCTGCGGATCCGCGAGGATGCCGGCGAGCAGCAGTTCGAACCGATGCGCGAACTGTTCGACAGTACCGTGGTCGAACAGCGCACTCGCGTAGGAGAACTCGGCCGACATACCGGCCGGTGCGCCGTCCTCCCCGATGCCCTCACGTAGCGTGAGCGACAGGTCGAACTTCGCCGTGTCCACATCGAAAGGCACCCCGGACACACTCAACTCCGGAAGTTCGAGGCCTGCGGACGGCAAGTTCTCGAACGACAGGGCCACCTGGAACAGCGGGTGCCGCGCCGTCGACCGCTCGGGCTCGACGATCTCGACGAGCCGTTCGAACGGGATGTCCGCGTGGGCGAATGCCTCGAGGTCGGCCTCACGGACCCGCGACAGCAGGTCGGTGAACGGCTCACCTGCGTCGACCCGGCTCCGCAACACAAGGGTGTTGACGAACATGCCGATGAGGTCGTCGAGTTCGGACTCGCCGCGGCCCGCGATCGGTGTGCCGATCGCCACGTCGTCGGAGTCGGACATTCGCGCCAGGAAGACCGCGAGCGCCGTGTGGACGACCATGAACATGGTCGTGCCGGTTCGGCGGGCCAGCGCCGCCAGTTCACGATGCGTGGACTCGCCGAGCGCGAACTCGACCCGGCCGCCGGCGAACGACTGCACTGGCGGGCGCGGACGATCCATCGGCAGGTTCAGCTCGTCCGGTACACCGGCGAGCGCGCGCTTCCAGTACTGTGCCTGCGTCGACAGCAGGCTCTCCGGATCGTCCTCCGAGCCGAGAACCTCACGTTGCCACAGCGTGAAGTCCGCGTACTGCACCGGAAGCGGAGCCCAAGCAGGTTCTTCACCGGCCGCGCGGGACACATAGGCCGCCATGACATCACGCGTGAGCGGAGCCATCGACCAGCCGTCGGCACTGATGTGGTGGACGACGAACACCAGCACGTGATCGGCAACAGACGTCCCGTCGCTTCGCTCGCCCGCAGCATCCCCCACCCGGTACAGAACCGCACGCAACGGCACCTGCGTGGTCACATCGAACCCTGTGCCCACGATCTCCAGGATCCGTGCGGGCAGTTCTGCTTCGTCGACCTGCACGGCGTCGAGGTTCGGAATCGCCTCGTCCACCGGCAGGATCTGTTGGTAGGGACGACCGTCGTCTTCCGGGTAGATCGTGCGGAGCACCTCGTGCCGATCGAGCAGGTCACGCACGGCCGCCTGCAGCGCATCCGCGTCGAGAGCGCCGGTCAGACGCACTGCGACAGGAAGGTTGTCGGCGCTCGACGTCGCATCGAAGCGGTTGAGGAACCACATGCGCTGCTGCGCGAGCGACAGCGGCACCCGATCCGGGCGCTGCTGCGGCACCAACGGTGCCCGGGGCGCCGACCCGGAGTGCTGCTCTGTCTGCGTCGCGAGCGCGTGCACCGTCGAGGACTCGAACAGCACCCGCACCGGGATCCGAACGTCGAGCGCAGCTCCGAGACGCGCGACGAGTTGCGTCGCGATCAGTGAGTTGCCGCCGAGCGCGAAGAAGTCGTCGTCGAGGCCGACACGTTCGACACCGAGGACATCGGCGAAGGTCGTCGCAACGATCTCCTCGATAGGTGTCGTCGGAGCACGGAACTCGCGCGCCTCGAACGTCGGTGCCGGCAGTGCCTTGCGGTCGAGCTTGCCCGACGTGTTGAGCGGGAACTCGTCGAGGACGACCTGTGCAGACGGCACCATGTACGAGGGCAGTATCTCCGACGCGTGGTCGATGAGCTCTCCGGTGTCGATGTTCCGTCCCGGTGTCGGCACGACATACCCTGCGAGTTGGTCACCGGTCGGTGTCTGCACTACGAGCACCACGGCCTGGTTCACCGAATCGTGGGCAAGCAGCGCGGTCTCGATCTCGCCGAGCTCGATTCGCTGGCCACGGAACTTCACCTGGAAGTCGGTGCGGCCGATGTATTCGAGTTCGCCCTGCTCGTTCCAGGACACGAGGTCACCCGTGCGGTACATCCGATCGCCGGACGCACCGTACGGATTCGCGACGAACCGGTCCGACGTGAGGTCCGGGCGACGCACATAACCGCGTGCGAGCTGGACACCCGCGAGGTAGAGCTCTCCCGGGACACCGACGGGAACCGGGCGGAGCCGGCCGTCGAGGACGTACGCCTGCACATTCCATTCCGGGACACCGATCGGCACCACGTCGACCGAACCCGTCGCCGGCGCCTGCCAGTAGGTGGCGGACACGGCGGCTTCCGTGGGGCCGTACAGGTTGTCGATGTCCGCGGAGCTGATCCGGCGCACGCCGTCGATAGTCTCCGGCGGCAGGGCTTCGCCGATCACGAAGATGTCGCGCAGGGTGCGGCATTCCGCGGCGTCGGCATGGGCTGCGAACACCGTGAGCATCGACGGTACGAAATCTGTGATCGTGACCTGCTCGCGCGCGATGACTTCGGACAAGTACGCGGGGTCGCGGTGACCGTCCGGGGTCGCGATCACGAGCCGGGCACCCACGCTCAACGGCATGAAGAAGCCCCACAGCGACACGTCGAACGTGGTGGCGGTCTTCTGGAAGTACACGTCGTCCGAGGTCATCTCGAACTCGTGCAGCATCCATTCCGTCTGGTTGACGATTGCGCGGTGTGTCACCGCGACGCCCTTCGGACGTCCCGTCGAGCCCGACGTGAAGATCGCGTAGGCGGTGTTGTCGGGGCGCAGGGGTGCGATCCGCTCCGCATCGGTGATCGGTGCCGACGAGGTGTCCGACAGGTCGAGCACGTCGATGGCGATCGACCGGATGTCGAGATCCGACGGCACCTCGAACTCGTCGCGGGCCGTGGTCACGATGCACACCGGATCGGCAGTGTCGAGGATGTGCCGCACACGGTCGATGGGGTGGTCGGGATCGATCGGCACCCAGCCGCCACCTGCCCGGACGATCGCGTACATGCCCACCATCAGATCGAGGGACCGTCGGATGGCCAAGCCCACCAACGACTCCGGACCGACCCCTTGCGCTATCAGGTGTCGCGCGAGACGCGTGACGCGAGCATCGAACTCGGCGTAGGTGAGAGATACACCTTCGTAGACGAGAGCGACAGCGTCCGGTGTACGGGCAGCCTGCGCGTCGAAACGGTCGGTGAGCAGTGCCGACGCGTCGAGCTCGTGCGCCGAGTCGTTCCAGTCGTGGAGGATCCGGTCGAGTTCCGCAGCGTCGAGAAGCCCGATGTCACCCACGTGATTCTCGGGCTGCGCAGCGAGCGACTCGAGTGCGCGCACGAAGCGGGCAACGAGCGTGGACACCTGGTCGCGGTCGAAAAGGGCGCGCTGGTAGCGCAGTTCGACTTCCATTCCCGACTTGACGTGAACGAACAGGCTCAACGGGTAGTGCGTTGCATCGTGCGTGCCGACACCGGTGACAGACATACCGTCGATCGACGAGGCCTGCTGGGCGAGGCCCTCTTCGTCGAGCGGGTAGGACTCGAACACGGTGAGGGTGTCGAAGGCCACCGCCGGACCAGAGGCCCGCTGGATGTCGGTCAGGCCGAGGTGGTGGTGTTCGAGCAGCGCGGCCTGTTCGCTCTGCAGACGACCGAGGAACTCGGCGACCGGCTCGTCGGGATCGAACGACACCCGCACCGGCAGGGTGTTGATGAACAGACCCACCATCGACTCCACGCCGGGCAGGTCGGCAGGACGTCCGGAGACGGTAGCGCCGAACACCACGTCGTCGCGGCCGGTGAGCCGGCCGACCAGCACACCCCATGCGGCCTGCACGAGAGTGTTCACAGTGACGCCCAGCCGCGCCGCGGCCTCACTGATCGCGGTCAGACGCTGCGCGTCCAGCTCGATCTTGACACGGTCGTCGCCCTGCTCGCCCGGATGCCGGGGCGACTGCGGGGCAAGCAGTGTCGGTTCGTCGAATCCGTCGAACACGTGCGACCAGGCATCGCGCGAGGCATCCAGGTCGCGCGTGCCGACCCATTCGAGGAACGAGCGGTACGACCGCGCACGCGGCAGCATCGACGTATCGCCGCGGGTGGCATACAGGGCCATCAGATCCTGCATGAGCAGCGGCATCGACCAGCCGTCGACCAGCACGTGGTGCGTGGTCACGCCGAGCTGGTAGCGATCACCACCGAGCGAGACGAGCACGAACCGCATGAGCGGTCCGGTGTCCATGACGAACCCGCGGGTCTCCTCGTCGCGCCAGAACGGGACGGTGACCGTCACGCCCGACGACGCGACCTCCGAAGACATGTCGACAGTGCGCCACGGCACCTGCACGTCGTCGAGCACCAATTGGACCGAATCGCCCTCGTCGTCGGTGACGAAGACGGTGCGCAGGTTCGCATGCCGATCGAGCAGCCCCTGAGCCGCCTGGTGCAGACGCTCCGCGTCGACCGCGCCTTCGAGATCGAGCACGGCCTGCATCGTGTACACGTCGACGTCATCGTCGGCCGTCATCAACGCGTGGAACAGCAGACCGGACTGCAACGGCGACAGCGGCCACACATCGGCCACCTGCCGATACCGCGATTCCCACCGCTCCAGGTCGGACTGGGTCACGTTCACCAGCGGGACGTCGGACGGGGTGAGCCCGCCTGCGTCCGGTGCGCCGACGTGGTCGACGAGTGCGTCGAGCGCTGCACGCCAGTGCTGGGCGAATTCCTCGACATCGTCGCGGTCCAGCAGGCCGGTGGGGAATGCGATTCCGGCACCGAGCTGCGGGCCGTCCGGCCCATCATTGACGATCGCGTTGATGTCGATCGCTGCGCTGGCAGGCATGTCCGCGTCGAGCGCGGCATCGACCTTGCCGAGGGCGTCCGTCGGCGCCCACCCGATCGCCGCCAACTCCTCCGGCACATCCGCACCAGACACACGACCCAAATAGTTGAAACTCACCTGCGGCGACTTCGCCACCGCCGCCAACCGAACCGACGACTCCCCATCCAGATACCGCAACAGGCCATAACCCATCCCCCGGTCCGGAATCGCCAGCAACTGCTCCTTCACAGCCTTCACCGCAGCACCGACCGCCACACCACCAGCAAACGCCGCATCCACATCCACACCCGACAGATCCACCCGCACCGGATACGCACTCGTGAACCACCCCACCGTCCGCGACAGATCCGCCCCCGGCACCACCGCTTCCTCACGGCCGTGACCCTCGAACTTCACCAACGCAGACGACGACTCGACACCACGATCACGACGCCACCGCACCAACGCCAACCCCAACGCCGCCACCAGACCATCCGCAACACCACCACGGAACAACGACGGCACCGACGTCAACAACGCCTCGGTCTGTCGTGAATCCAGGGTCATCTCGATGCGTTCCACAGTGGAGGTGACATCGACCGCGGGGTCGAACGGCCGCTGTGCGAGCAGCGGGTCGGGGCCCTCGAGAACCCGCTCCCACAGTTCCAGTTCGTCGCGATGCGACGGTGCCGCCTCGACGAGACCGTGCGCCCAGCGTCGCAGCGACGTACCGACAGCGGCAAGCTCGATCTTCTCCTGCCCGGAGACGATCTGCCCCCACGCAAGACCGAGGTCCGGCAACAGGATTCGCCACGACACACCGTCCATCACCAGGTGATGGGCGACGATCAGCAACACACCCGGTCGGGTGCCGCCGGTGAAGTCGAACCACACGAACTGCAGCACCGAACCCGATGCGGGGTCGAGGAGTCCGAGCGCAGAATCGAGTTCGCGCGAGGCGATCTCGGTGAGATCGGCGTCGGAGATCTCCGCACCGACCTCGACCCTGGTGATCAGGGACGCGGGGTCGACGGTGCCCGCCGCGCGAATACGCAGTGTTGCCTCATCGCCGCTGCGTTGGAGGATCGACCGCAGCGCATCGTGGTGATCCACCACGGCACCGATCGTCCGCTCGAGCACGTCCGCAGTGATGTCCTGCGGAAGGTTGACCGCGATGGTCTGCGAGAACCGGTCGAAGCCGCCGGGCCAGCCCAGCACCTCACGCATGATCGGCGTCAACGGAACATCACCGACACCGCCACCCGGCAGTTCCTCGAGGCGCACGAGGTCCTGGGATTCGTCGCTTCGAACTGCGACCTCGGCCAGGCCCGCCACCGAACGCCGCTCGAACACATCCCGCGGCGAGAACACCACACCACGAGCCTTCGCCCGCGACACCAACTGAATCGATACGATCGAATCACCACCGAGCGCGAAGAACGACTCGTCCACACTCACCTTCTCCAAGTGCAGAACCTCCGCGAACACCTCCGCAATGATCTCCTCGACCTCACTACCGGCCGCACGAAACTCACGCTCCTCGAGCACCGGCTCCGGCAACGCATCACGATCCAACTTGCCCACCGGCGTCAACGGCACCTCATCGAGCACCACGATCGCCGACGGCACCATATGCGGCGGCAACGACCGAGCCACGAACTCCGTCAACCCCGCCACATCCACAGTCCGGCCCGCCGCAGGCAACACATACGACACCAACACCGTCGCACCCGACGCCGTCGAACGGCCGAGAGTGGTTGCCCAGTTGACCGATTCGTGCGTCGAGAGCACGGCGTCGATCTCGCCGAGTTCGATGCGGAATCCGCGCACCTTGACCTGGAAGTCGCTGCGCCCCACGAACTCGAGCTCGAGCCGATCTTCGACTGCACGCCACCGCACCACGTCACCCGTGCGGTACATGCGATCGCCGGATTTGCCGTACGGGTTCGGAACGAACCGCTCGGCGGTGAGGGTGTTGCGTCGGTGGTAACCGCGGGCAAGAGCTCGACCGGCCACATACAGCTCGCCGGCCATACCGGCCGCCACCGGACGCAGGCGCGAGTCGAGCACCAGAGTGGTCATGCCGACGATGGGCTCACCGATCGTGATCGGACGCTCCGGCACCATCTGCCCGAAGGTAGAGACGATTGTGGCCTCGGTGGGCCCGTACGCGTTGACGTAGGTCGTGCGCTTCGACCACTCCGACAACAGTTCCGGTGTGGTGACGTCGCCACCGACCGACAGCACTTCGAAGCTGTCGACCCCGTCGGATTCCATCGTCCCGAGCACCGCCGGGGTGATGATCGTGTGCGTGACTCGTTCGGTGCGCAGCAACTCCGCGAGATCCGGGCCACCGATGATCGTCGATGGCACGATGACCAACGTCGCACCGAACGAGAAGGCGGCCATCCACTCGAGTACCGACGGGTCGAAGCTCGGCGAGCAGATCTGCAGGAACCGCGACTCGGAGGTCACGCCGTACAGGTCGGTGACCATGTCCTTCAGACCGGCGAGACCCGAGTGGGTGACGACGACTCCCTTCGGCTGTCCCGTCGAACCCGAGGTGTAGATCAGGTAGGCGGGCTGGTGCACGTGGGTGGGGCGCACGCGATCCGCGTCGCCGATCGGTGTGGACGCACGAACGGCGACCTCCGCGATGAGGTCGGGGTCGTCGACGAGCAGCCATTCCGCGTCGTCGGGTAGACCGGTGGCGTGCTGCGATGAGGTGATACCCAGTGCTGCACCGGAATCCGACAGCATGTACCGCACGCGCTCGGCGGGGTACGTGGGGTCCACCGGCACATGTGCGGCGCCGGTCTTCGCGACGGCCATGACAGTGATCGCCATGTCGTACGAACGCGGGAAGGAGACGGCGACGAAGTCCTCGGCTCCGATTCCCCGATCGATGAGCACCCGGGCGAGCCTCGACGACGCCTCGTCGATCTCGCGGTAGGTGATCGACCGCCCCTCGTAACGCACCGCGGTGGCGTCGGGGTCCATCGTCACACCGATGGTGAGGAAATCCGCGAGGGTCTTCGGCTCGGTCAGGACGTCGTGCCCGCGCATGCGTGTGAGCTGCGCGAACTCCTCGTCGCCGAGCAGTGGCAGATCGCCGACCGGGGTCGTGGTTCCGGAGACGATGCCGTTCACGAGTCGCGTGAACCGCTCCGCGAACCGCTCGACCGTGCTGTGGTCGAACAATGCGCTCGCGTACGAGAACTCCGCGGACAGTCCGTCCGGATCTCCGGCGGCGTCGACGTGTTCGCGCAAGGTCAGACCGAGATCGAACTTCGCGATGTCGAGCTCGAACGGAACGCCGGACACACTCAGCCCGGGCAGTTCGAGGGCGGTTTCCGGCATGTTCTCGAACGACAGCACCACCTGGAACAGCGGATGCCGCGCGGTGGACCGCTCGGGGTTGAGCACCTCCACGAGGCGCTCGAACGGAATATCGGCGTGTGCGAACGCGTCGAGGTCTGCCCCGCGCACCCGCGCGAGCAAGTCCTCGAAGCCGTCACCGGCATCGACACGGCTGCGCAACACCAGGGTGTTGACGAACATGCCGATCAGATCGTCGAGTTCCGATTCGCCACGACCCGCGATCGGCGTGCCGATCGTGATGTCGTCGGAGTCGGACATGCGCGCGAGGAACACCGCCAATGCCGTGTGCAGAACCATGAACATGGTCGTGCCGGTCCGGCGGGCCAGCGCCGCGAGCTCGCGGTGCGTGGACGCGTCGAGCGCGAACTCGACCTTGCCGCCGGTGAACGACTGCACCGACGGCCGCGGACGATCCATCGGCAGGTTGAGCTCGTCCGGGACACCCGCGAGTGTGCGCTTCCAGAATTCTGCCTGCGCGGACAGCACGCTCTGCGGATCGTCCTCGGACCCGAGGACTGCGCGCTGCCACAGCGCGAAGTCCGCGTACTGCACGGGCAGAGGGGCCCAACCCGGAGCCGAATCCGCGGCACGGGAGACGTAGGCGGTCATGACGTCACGCGTGAGCGGTGCCATCGACCAGCCGTCCGCACTGATGTGGTGCGCGACGAACACGAGCACGTGGTGGGCAAGAACTTCCCCCTCATTGCCCGACAGGGCGAACAGTGCAACTCGCAGGGGGATCTCGGAGGTGACGTCGAACCCTGCCGAGACGACCTCGCCGACACGTGCGAGAAGGTCGCCCTCGGTGACGACCTCGGCGACGACCTCGGGTGCGGCGTCGGCCACGGGAACGATCTGCTGGAAGGGGTGACCGTCGATCTCGGGGTAGATCGTGCGCAGCACCTCGTGCCGCGCCAGAACGTCCCGCACTGCGGCCTGCAACGCACCCGCATCGAGTTCACCCGTCAAACGCACTGCGACCGGAATGTTGTTGACCGACGAGTCGGTGTCGAAGCGGTTGAGGAACCACATGCGCTGCTGCGCGAGCGACAGCGGCACCCTGTCGGGGCGCGGCTGCGGTACGAGTGGTGCCCTCGACTCGGTGTCCGCATGCTGCTCGGCAGCGACAGCGAGCGCACCGACATTCGGGGCGTCGAACACGATCCGGACCGGCACGCGGGTGCCCAGCGCTGCCCCGATGCGCGAGACCAGCTGCGTTGCGAGAAGCGAGTTACCACCGAGTTCGAAGAAGTCGTCATCGACACCGACCCGAGACACGCCGAGCACATCCGCGAACACACCCGCGACGATCTCTTCGACCGGCGTACGCGGCGCCCGGAACTCACGGATCTCGAATACCGGCTCCGGCAACGCCTTACGGTCCAGTTTACCGTTCACATTCAACGGCAACGCGCCGAGCACCATGAACACGGCAGGCACCATGTACGACGGGAGGCGGGAGCCCAGCGCGGTCTTCAGCTCGGCCGTATCGAGTTCCATGCCCGACTTCGGCACCACATACGCCACCAACTGCGCACCGGTGCGCTCGTCCTCACGCGCGATCACCGCAACCTCGCGGATGTCGTCCTGCTCCCGCAACGCCGACTCGATCTCACCGAGCTCGATCCGGAAACCACGAACCTTCACCTGGAAGTCGGTCCGCGACAGGTAATCCAACTCGCCCTGCGCAGTCCACCTCACGAGGTCGCCGGTGCGGTACAGCCGCTCCCCCGACCCGAAGGGCGACGCCACGAAACGCTCGGCGGTCAGATCAACCCGACCGTGATAACCCCGCGCCAACTGTGCACCCGTCAGATACAACTCACCCGGCACACCCACCGGCACCGGGTTCAGCCGCTCGTCGAGGACGAACGTCCGGGTATTCCACTCGGGCACACCGATCGACACCGACGCACCGGACGGCTCGATCACCTCACCCGCGGTCACCGATACCGCAGCCTCGGTCGGGCCGTACAGATTCACCAACCGGGCGGTGTTGCGCTCGACGAAACGCTCGGCCGTCGCCACCGGCAACGCCTCACCGATAGCGAGGATGCGGCGCAGCGACCCGTCCAACCGGCCATCACCGTCGATCATCAACGCTTCGAGCATCGACGGCACCACGTGCAACGTCGTCACACCGTGCTCGGCGATCAACGCGTTCAGATATGCCGGATCACGATGGCCGTCCGGCGATGCGATCACCACGCGACCGCCGGAGACCAGTGCCGACCAGAACTCCCACACCGACAGGTCGAACGTCGCGACCGTCTTGAGCAACACAGCATCGTCCGCGCCGAGTCCGAAGTACTCGCGCTTCCACAGCATCTGGTTCACGATCGCCGCGTGCGGCACCGCCACACCCTTCGGCCGGCCGGTCGAACCCGATGTGAAGATCACGTACGCGGTGTTCGACGGCCGCAAAGGTCCGCGCCTGTCGGCGTCCGTCACCCGCTCTGCCGAGAACTCGGACAGGTCCGCAGAATCCACCAGAACGGTGGAGACAGAGATCTCCCCGGGATTGACGAACTCGTCGCGCCCGGTCGTCAGTATCACCGCGGGCGCGGCAGCGTCGACGATGAACGCATTGCGCTCGTCCGGCTGATCCGGATCCACCGGCACATACACACCGCCCGCCTTGGCGACGGCATACATACCCACGATCAGTTCGGCCGAGCGACGCATGGCCAGCACGATCGTCGTCTCAGGCGCGACCCCCATCGAAATCAGTTTCCGGGCAAGCCGGTTGACGCGAGCGTCGAACTCGCCGTAGGTCACCGAGTCGAACTCGCCGTAGGCCCCCGAGTCGAACTCGCCGTCGAACACCAGCGCTGTGGCGGTCGCGTCACCACGCACCTGCTCGTCGAACAGATCCACGAGTGTGGCTGCACCGTCCACCTCGTGCACGGTGTCGTTCCACGCTTCGAGTACCCGGGTCTTCTCGACCGGGTCGAGCAACGGCACGTCGCCGACCGGCATCGCCGCGTCGGTGACCACCGCGCGGAGCACCCGGTTGAGGCGCTCGGTGAACCCTGCCACCGTCGACTCGTCGAACAGATCGGTCGCATAGGTGAAGAAGCCGGTGATGCCGGCGGCTCGGCCGTCGGCGTCGTATCGATCGGTGACGATCAGGTGCAGGTCGAACTGCGAGATCGCCATGTCGGCGTCGATTCCCGAGATCGTGAGCCCAGGCAGTTCGAGCGACGACTGGGCGAGGTTCTGGAATGACAGACCCACCTGGAACAGCGGGTGCCGTGCGGTCGAACGAGCCGGGTTCAGGACCTCGACGAGACGCTCGAACGGGACATCTGCGTTTGCGAACGCGCCGAGATCCGTCTCGCGGGTCTGCTCGAGGAGTTCGGCGAAGCCCACCTGGCCATCCACATGTGTGCGGAAGACCAGGGTATTGGCGAACATGCCGATCAGGTCGTCGAGTTCACGCTCGGCACGACCCGCGATCGGCGTACCGATCGCGATGTCGTCGCTCGCCGACATCCGCGCGAGGAAGACCGCGAATGCGGTGTGCAGCACCATGAACAGCGTCGTGTTGGTCTGCCTGCCGAGATCGGTCAGGCGCTGATGCAGGGCGGCGTCGACAGTGAAGTCGACCCGTGCACCGTGGAACGACTGCACTGCGGGGCGCGGGCGATCGGTCGGAAGATCGAGCTGATCCGGGAGACCCGCGAGGGCCTGCGTCCAGTAGCCGACCTGCTTGGACGCGATCGAGTCGGGATCGTCCTCCGAGCCGAGCACCGTTCGCTGCCAGACGGCGTAGTCCGCGTACTGCACCTCGAGCGCCTCCCACGTGGGGACACCGCCCTCGGAGCGCGCCACATACGCCTGCATCAGGTCGCGGGTCAACGGGCCCATCGACGAGCCGTCCGCCGAGATGTGGTGGACGACGAACGCAAGCACGTAGTCCGTATCTCCGACCTGGAAGAGTTTCGCAGCGAGCGGTACCTCATCCGTGACGTCGAACGTGGTGGCTCCCACAGCGGTCACAGCGTCGATGATCTCGTGCTCTGCCACCCTCACCGGGCACAGATTCGGGGTGACCTCGGTGGCCGGGACGATCACCTGGACCGGGCCGTCGACGGACTCCGGATAGTAGGTGCGCAGCGATTCGTGACGCGTGAGAACGTCGGCTACAGCAGCCTGCAGCGCATCCACGTCGAGATCGCCGCTCAGCCGAATCGCCATCGGCACGTTGTACGCGGCCGTGTCGGTATCGAAGCGGTTGAGGAACCACATGCGTTGCTGAGCGGGCGAGAGCGGGATCCGGTCGGGCCGGTGACCGGCTTCGAGCGGCACGCGGATCTCCGTGTCCTGCGACTCGACCACCGCGGCAAGCGCCTCGACCGTCGGTGTTTCGAACAAGGCTCGCACCGGGACCTTCGTGCCGAGCGCGAAGCTCAACCGCGACGCCACCTGGGTTGCGAGGAGCGAGTTGCCGCCGAGCTCGAAGAAGTCGTCATCGAGACCCACCCGGTCGATTCCGAGTACCTCGGCGAACACCGCCGCCACCGACTCCTCCACCGGCGACACCGGCGCACGGAACTCACGAGCCTCGAACACCGGCTCCGGCAACGCCTTCCGATCCAACTTACCGTTCACATTCAACGGCAACGCCTCGAGCACCACAAACGCCGACGGCACCATGTACGACGGCAATTCGGCCGCCAACACCGCCTTCACCGACGCCGCGTCGATTTCCGTGCCCGACCCCGGCACCACATACGCCACCAACTGCGCACCCGTGCGCTCGTCCTCACGCGCAACCACCGCCACGTCACGGACAACGTCCACACCACGCAACGCCGACTCGATCTCACCGAGCTCGATCCGGAAACCACGCACCTTCACCTGAAAGTCCGTACGCCCCACATAATCCAACGCACCCTCAGCAGTGAACCGAACGAGATCACCCGTGCGATACAGCCGCTCCCCCACCGCAAACGGCGACGCCACGAAACGATCCGCAGTCAGATCCACCCGACCGTGATAACCCCGCGCCAACTGCACACCCGCCAGATACAACTCACCCGCAACACCCACCGGCACCGGATGCAACCGGTCATCGAGCACATAGACCCGGGTATTCCACTCCGGCACACCGATCGACACCGACGCACCCGACGGGTCCACCACCTCACCCGCGGTCACCGACACGGCAGTCTCGGTCGGGCCGTACAGGTTCACCAACCGCGCCTCGTTCGACGCCACGAACCGCTGCGCCGTCGACGGCGGCAACGCCTCACCGATCGCCAACACCCGACGCAACGACCGAGACAACACACCCGACGACTCCACCAGCAGCGCCTCGAGCATCGACGGCACCACATGCAACGTCGTCACACCCTGCTCGGCAATCAGCGCATTCAGATACGCCGGATCACGATGCCCGTCCGGCGATGCGATCACCACACGACCACCGGAGACCAGCGCCGACCAGAACTCCCACACCGACAGGTCGAACGTCGCCGCAGTCTTGAGCAACACCGCATCGTCCGCGCCGAGACCGAAATGATCCCGCTTCCACAGCATCTGGTTCACGATCGCCGAATGCGGCACCGCCACACCCTTCGGGCGGCCCGTCGAACCCGACGTGAAGATCACATACGCGCTGTTCGACGACCGCAGCGGCGCCTGCCTGTCTGCGTCCGTCACCGGCTCTGCCGAGAACTCGGACAGGTCGACAGCATCGATCTCGACGAGGGAAACAGACCTCTCCCCCGTCGCTACGCTCGCCCCGGAGTTCCCCCCCGTCGCTACGCTCGCCCCGGAGTTCCCCCCCGTCGCTACGCTCGCCCCGGAGTTCCCCCCCGTCGCTACGCTCGCCCCGGAGTTCCCCCCCGTAAACCCGTCCCGGGTCGTCGTCAACACCGCGACCGGAGCGGCCGTGTCGAGAATGTACGCATTGCGCTCGTCCGGTTGAGCAGGGTCCACCGGCACATACGCACCGCCGGCCTTCGCCACGGCGTACATGCCCACCAGTAGTTCCACCGACCTGCGCATCGCCAGCACGACCGTCGACTCCGGCGTCACACCGAGCCCGATGAGGTGCCGGGCCAGACGGTTGACGCGGGCGTCGAACTCCCCGTAGGTCAGCAACCGACCCTCGAACACCACCGCGGTCGCGCCCTGATCGACGCGGACCTGCTCATCGAACAGATCCACCAGCGTCGCGGAGTCGGTGACCTCGCGTGCGGTGTCGTTCCAAGTCTCGAGCGCACGGGCCTTCTCGACCGGCTCCAGTAGCTCGATGTCGCCCACCGGAATCGTCGGATCCTCGACCACCGTTTCGAGGACTCGCACGAAGCGATGCGCGAAGCCGTCGACCGTGGACTCGTCGAACAGATCCGTCGCGTAGGTGAAGGTGGCGTCGATCCGATCCGGCGCGCCATCGTCGTCGTAGTGATCGAAGACGGTGAGCTGCAGGTCGGTCTTGGCGAGCTGGAGCTCGAAGTCGGTGGAGCTGACCGTCAATCCGGGCAACTCGAGCTCTGTGCGCGCCAGGTTCTGGAACGACAGGCCCACCTGGAACAGCGGGTTGCGCGCGGTGGAACGGACCGGGTTGAGCACCTCGACGAGACGCTCGAACGGAACATCTGCGTTCGCGAATGCACCGAGATCCGTCTCGCGGGTCTGCTCGAGGAGCTCGGCGAAACTCGTGCTGCCGTCCACCCGGGTGCGGAACACCAGTGTGTTGACGAACATACCGATCAGGTCGTCGAGCTCGCGCTCGCCGCGGCCCGCAATGGGCGTACCGATCGCGATGTCGTCGGTCCCCGACAACCGCGCCAGCAAGGTCGCGAAGGCGGCATTGACCACCATGAACAGGGTGGCGTTCTTCGAACGCGCGAGCCCCTGTAGCCGTCCGTGAAGTTCGGGAGCCAGCGTGAACTGCAGGGATTCTCCGCGGAAACTCTGGCTCGGCGGACGCGGACGATCCGACGGCAGATCGAGTTGATCGGGCAGGCCGTCCAGCGCACGCTTCCAATGGTCGACCTGCTTCGCGGCGAGCGAATCGGGGTCGTCCTCCGAACCGAGAATCTCTCGCTGCCACAGCGCGTAGTCCGCGTACTGCACGGGCAGGGGCTCCCACCCGGGGGCCTCGCCCTGCGAACGTGCTGCGTAGGCGCGCATGAGGTCGCGGGTCAATGGACCGACCGATGCTCCGTCGGCCGACACGTGATGGACCACGAGTGCGAGAATGTGCTCGTCCTCGCGCACCCGGAAGATGCGGACCGAAACCGGAACTTGTTGCGTCACATCGAACGTGGTGGACATGAATGCGACGATCGCGGGTTCGAGCTCGTCGTCGGCCACGTCCTGGATCGCGAGATCCGGCTCGACCTGATCCATCGGGATCACGACCTGGTGTGGTCCGTCCGGCGAATCCGGGTACACCGTGCGCAACGATTCGTGGCGCGCAATCACATCGAGGGCTGCGGCATGCAGGGCCGCGGTATCCAGTTCGCCGAGGAGGCGCACCGCGATCGGGATGTTGTCGACTGCGGACGACGCGGTGTCGAACTGGTTGAGGAACCAGTAGCGCTGCTGAGCCAGGGACAGCGGGATCTGTGCGGGTCGCTCGGTTGCCACCAGCGGACGTCGAGGTCCGGCCGCGTCGCCGTGTTCCAGACGAGCTGCAAGACATTCGACGGTCGACGCCTCGAACAGCATGCGCAGCGGCACCGTCGAGTCGAGTGCCGCACCGATCCGTGACACGACCTGTGTCGCAATGAGCGAGTTACCGCCGAGCGCGAAGAAGTCGTCCTCGACGCCGACGCGATCGAGACCGAGGACCTCGGCGAACACGCTTGCGACGACCTCTTCGATCGCCGTGGTGGGCGCCCTGAACTGCTTGACCTCGAATACCGGATCCGGGAGGGCCTTGCGGTCGAGTTTGCCGGACGCACCGAGAGGCAGCGCGTCGAGCACGATATACGTCGCGGGCACCATGTATGCGGGCAGGACCGAAGACAGTTCCCTGCTGACCGCAGCGTCGTCGAAGGTCCGACCGGCGACAGGGACGGCGTACGCGACGAGCTGATCCTGACGGACCAGCACGACCGCCTGATCCACATCGTCCCGTTCGAGCAGCGCCGACTCGATCTCCCCGAGTTCGATGCGCAGACCGCGCAACTTGACCTGGAAATCTGTGCGCCCGATGTACTCGAGCTCGCCGGCGGCGCTCCACTTGACGAGGTCGCCCGTGCGGTACAGCCGCACGCCCGATCCGAAGGGCGATGCAACGAACCGCTCAGCGGTGAGGTCCGGCCGGCGGACGTAACCTCGGGCCAGCTGGACGCCCGACAGATACAGCTCACCCGCAACACCCAGCGGAACCGGTCGCAGCCGGCCGTCGAGGACGAACACCTTCGTGTTCCAGACGGGAGCGCCGATCGGCACCGCGACAGTGTCCGCGGCGGTCACCTCGTGGTAGGTCACATCGACAGCGGCCTCGGTCGGACCGTAGAGGTTGTGAATCTTCACGGTGGGCAGGGTCGCCAGGACCCGGGCGGCGAGTGTCGCCGGAAGCGCCTCACCGGACGCGAAGATGTATCGGAGCTCCGACAACTCCGACACCGCCGGTTCGGTCGCGAACACTGCGAGCATCGACGGAACGAAATGCGCCACCGACACCGACTTCTCACGCATCGTCGACACCAGGTATCTCGGATCGCGATGACCATCGGGCGCTGCGATGAGCAGGCGCGCGCCGACCTGCAGGGGCCAGAAGAACTCCCACACCGACACGTCGAACGTGAAGGGGGTCTTCTGGAACACGACGTCGGCGGGCGTGAGGCCGTATTCGCCCTGCATCCAACGGAGGCGGTTCACGATGGCTTCATGGGTGACGGCGACACCCTTCGGCCGGCCGGTCGACCCGGAAGTGAAGATCACGTACGCGGTATCGGATGCACGGATCGACGCGGTGCGTTCCGCATCCGTGACAGGTACGGATGCGACCTCGGAGAGGTCGACCGTGTCGATCGAGACGACGGCGACGCTCATAGTCCCCGTCGCTTCGCTCGCCCCGTCTGCCTCACCCGGGACCTCGAAACCGTCGCGCTCGGTGGACAACACCACGACGGGCGCTGCGGTCTCGAGAATGTAGGCATTGCGGTCGGCAGGCTGATCGGGGTCGAGCGGCACATACGCGCCACCGGCCTCGACGACCGCATACATACCGACCAGCAGATCGATCGAGCGCCTGATCGCCAGACCCACATGGGATTCCGGGCCCACACCGAGCGCGATCAGGTGACGCGCGAGACGATGGACGCGGTCGGCGAACTGCGCGTAGGTCAGTGTCTCGCCCTCGAATTCGAGAGCAGTGGCATCCGGAGTGCGAAGTACCTGGGCCTCGAACAGATCGATCAGGGTCGACGAGGCGTCCGACAGCCGGTCCGTGTCGTTCCACTCCTCAACCATCCGGGTACGCTCGTCTGTGTCGAGCAGGCCGACATCACCGACCGCCACGGACGAATCGGTGACCACGGCGTCGAGGACACGCACGAAGCGGTCGGCGACACCGGAGATGGTGGACTCGTCGAACAGGTCGGTCGCGTAGGTCAGACCCACCGAGTACGCAGCCGAAGCCTTCGACGCTCCGGATTCAGCATCCCGGGTCTCGGTGACGACGAACTGAAGGTCGAATTTCGCTGTGGTGGTGTCGATATCGATACCCGACACCGTAATTTCCGGAAGTTCGACGCTATCGGCCGCGATATTCTGGAACGAGAGCATCACCTGGAACAACGGATGCCGCGCCGTCGAACGCTCCGGATTCAGCACTTCCACGAGACGTTCGAACGGCACATCCGCATGCCCGAACGCATCCAGATCGCTACCGCGGACCTTGGACAGCACCTCGTCGAACGACTCACCACCGTCGAGGCGGGTCCGCAACACCAACGTGTTGACGAACATGCCCACCACATCGTCGAGTGCAGCCTCACCACGACCTGCCACCGGAGTACCGATCGCGACGTCGTCGGTACCGGCCAGCCGTGCCAGCAACACCGACAACGCGGCGTGCACGACCATGAACGGCGTTGCCGCGCGTTCGCGCGCGAGGCGCAGGATTCCGTCGTGGATCCGTGAGCCCACGGTGAACTCGTACTGGGCACCGCCGTTGCTGGCGACGCCGGGACGCGGTCGGTCGGCAGGCAGATCCAGCTGCTCCGGGATACCCGCGAGCGTCTCACGCCAGAACGCCATCTGCGACGAGACCACCGAGCCCGGATCGTCCTCCGAACCCAGCACCTCCCGCTGCCACAACGCGTAATCCGCATACTGCACCCGCAGCGGCTCCCAGGCCGGTTCACCGCCGGCAGCGCGCACCGAGTACGCCGCGACGACGTCGCGCGTGAGCGGTCCCATCGAGAAACCGTCCGCGGCGATGTGATGCACCACCAGGACCAATACGTGCTCGGACGGCGAGAGTGCGAACAGTCGGGCGCGGATCGGCACCGTCATCGACACGTCGAAGCCGGCCGAGATCAGCGACTGCACATGCGTCACCAAGTCGGACTCCGGGACCGTCACCGGCGACAGATCGGGCACGACCTCCGACACCGGCAGCACCCGCTGGTACCCGACACCGTCGACATCCGGATACACCGTCCGCAACGACTCGTGCCGACCCAGCACATCCGACACCGCAGCCTGCAACGCCGCCACATCCAACGACCCCGACAACCGGATCGCCACCGGAATATTGTTCACCGCAGAATCCGGCTCGAACCGGTTCAGGAACCACATCCGCTGCTGCGCCAACGACAACGGCACCCGCTCCGGACGCACCTGAGCCACCAGCGGAGCACGCCCGTCACCACCGGACCGTTCGGCGCGGGCCGCAAGGTCTTCGACACCGGGTGCTTCGAACAGTGCGCGAACCGGAACGGTGATCCCCAGTGCTGCGCCGAGACGGGCCACCACCTGAGTGGCGATCAGCGAGTTACCGCCGAGCGCGAAGAAGTCGTCGTCGAGGCCCACGCGGTCGAGGTCGAGCACATCCGCGAAGACACCTGCGACGATCTCTTCGATCGGTGTCGTGGGGGCACGGAAACGGCGGGTTTCGAAGACGGGCTCGGGCAGCGCCTTGCGGTCGATCTTGCCGGAGCTGCCGAGCGGCATGGCGTCGAGCACGACGAAGGTCGTGGGGACCATGTACGCGGGCAACACCGAGGACAGGGCCTCCTGCGCCGCCCCCCGGTCGAACGTGCCCCCCTGCGCCGGAACGACGTACGCAACCAGCTGCTCGTGCCTCACCTCGGCCGCGGCGTGGGTCGCAGGAGTGTGTTCGAGGAGCGCCGATTCGACTTCGCCGAGCTCGACGCGCAGACCACGCAGTTTGACCTGGAAGTCGCTGCGCCCCAGGTATTCGAGTTCACCGGCGGATGTCCACCGAACGCGGTCTCCCGTCCGGTAGAGACGCGCACCCTCGTCGAACGGTGAGGCCACGAAGCGCTCGGCCGTCAGCTCCGGGCGGCCGAAGTATCCGCGTGCAACCTGGATGCCCGACAGGTACAGCTCCCCCACCACGCCCGCCGGAACGGGTGCGAGGCGGTCGTCGAGGACGTAGGCGCCGGTGTTCCACACCGGCGAGCCCATGGGCACGGATCCTGCGGTGAGCTCGCCCACCGGCCGCGCCGTGGCGTGCACGGTCGCCTCGGTGGGTCCGTACAGGTTGTGGAGTTCCGCATCGCTGACGCGCGCGAACTGCTCGGCAACCGAGACCGGGAAGGCTTCCCCTGCTACGAGAACGACGCGGAGGGAGGCGCATTCCTCCGCGGAGACAGCGCCGGCGAACACAGCGAGCATCGACGGCACGAACGACGTCGTCGTCACTGCCCGGTCTCTGATGACCTGCCCGAGGTAGGCGGGGTCGCGGTGACCGTCGGGAGTGGCGATGACGAGTCGGGCGCCGACTGCCGGCGCACCGAACAGCTCCCACACCGACACGTCGAACGTGAACGGCGTCTTCTGCAGCACGACGTCGGCGGGCCCGAGGTCGTATTCGGAGGTCAGCCACAGCACCTGGTTGACCGCGGAGGCGTGGGAGACCGCTACACCCTTGGGCCGACCCGTCGACCCCGACGTGAACAACACATACGCAACATTCGACGACCGCAACGGCGAAACACGATCCACATCCGACAACACCGCATCCGACAACCCCGACACATCCAACGAGTCGAGCTCCACCACCGGCACCGACACACCCTCGGCAACAAACCCATCACGAGCAGTCGTCACCACCACCACAGGAGCAGCAGTCCGCAAAATGTACCCATTACGATCAACCGGCTGATCCGGATCCAACGGCACATACGCACCACCGGCCCGAACAATCGCATACATCCCCACCAACAGATCCAACGACCGACGCACCGCCAGACCCACCGTCGACTCCGGCCCCACACCCACCGAAACCAAATAACGCGCAACCCGATTCACACGAGAATCGAACTCCGCAAACGTCAACGACCGACCCTCGAACTCGACCGCCACCGCATCCGGCGTCCGACGCACCTGCGCCTCGAACAAATCCACCAACGTCAACGACGACTCGACCGCATACCCCGTGTCGTTCCACCGCTCCAACACCACAGACCGCTCATCACCATCGAGCAGATCGATATCACCGACCCGCACAGACGGATCCGCCACGACAGCCTCGAGCACACGCACGAAACGGTCGGAGAATGCCGTCATGGTGGACTCGTCGAACAGGTCGGTCGCGTAGGTCAGGTCGACGAGATAGCCGTCGGCGGCATCGTCCGACACAGTGACCTGCACGTCGAACTTGGCCACCGCAGCATCCGTGTCGAGCGCTGAGACGGTCAGGTCCGGGAGTTCGAGCGAGTCGGTGTCGAGGTTCTGGAACGCCAGCATCACCTGGAACAGCGGGTGTCGCGCGGTCGAACGCTCGGGGTCTATCACCTCGACGAGACGTTCGAACGGCACATCCGCGTGCCCGAACGCCTCCAGGTCGCTGCCGCGAACCTGTGAGAGCACCTCGTCGAAGGACTCACCGCCATCGATCTGTGTCCGCAGCACCAGGGTGTTGACGAACATGCCGATGACATCGTCGAGTGCAGCCTCACCGCGACCTGCCACCGGAGTACCGATCGCGACATCGTCGGTGGCGGCCAACCGTGCGAGAAGCACCGACAACGCGGCGTGCACGACCATGAATTCGGTGGTACCGGTACGGCGCGCCAGGTCAGCGATGTGCGCACGAAGGCCGGAACCGATGGTGAACTGCTGCGCCGCACCGCGATACGACTCCACCAACGGGCGGGGACGGTCGGACGGCAGGTCCAGCTGCTCCGGGACACCCGCGAGTGCCTGACGCCAGAACGCCACCTGCGACGAGACCACCGAGTCCGGATCGTCCTCCGAACCCAGCACCTCCCGCTGCCACAACGCGTAATCCGCGTACTGCACCGGCAGCGGCTCCCACGCGGGCGCACTGCCCGCGGCGCGGGAGGCATAGGCCGTGACGACGTCGCGAGTGAGCGGTCCCATCGAGAAACCGTCGGCCGCAATGTGATGCAGGACCAGGACCAGGACGTGCTCGGTGTCGGACAGCTCGAAGAGTTGCACGCGGACCGGCACCGAGGAGGTGACGTCGAATCCCGCCGACACGAGATCGGTGATCTTCTCGACGACACCCGACGGGTCGACCGTCACCGGCGACAGATCGGGCACGACCTCCGACACCGGCAGCACCCGCTGGTACCCGACACCGTCGACATCCGGATACACCGTCCGCAACGACTCGTGCCGACCCAGCACATCCGACACCGCAGCCTGCAACGCCGCCACATCCAACGACCCCGACAACCGGATCGCCACCGGAATATTGTTCACCGCAGAATCCGGCTCGAACCGGTTCAGGAACCACATCCGCTGCTGCGCCAACGACAACGGCACCCGCTCCGGACGCACCTGAGCCACCAGCGGAGCACGCCCGTCACCACCGGCGGCGATGGCAGTGTCGATGAGGGACGACAGTTCGGCCGCGGTGGGCGCGTCGAAGAATTCGCGGACGTCGATGCGGACCTTGTGGTCGGCGTTGATGCGCGCCACCACGCGGGTCGCGCTCAGTGAGTTACCACCGAGCTCGAAGAAATCGTCGTCGACGCCGAGCCTGGGGGCGTCTTCGACACCGAGCCTGGGGGCGTCTTCGACACCGAACTTCTCGACACCGAGTACCTGTTCGAAGGCCGCAATGACGGCGTGTTCCGTCGGCGTGCTCGGTGCGCGGTATTCGCGGGCCAGTGAGCTGAAGTCGGGCTCGGGCAGAGCCTTGCGGTCGAGCTTTCCGCTTGCGCCGAGCGGGAATTCGTCCATCTCGACGAACAGCGACGGCACCATGTAGTCGGGCAGCCGACGGCGCACTGCGTCGGCGAGCTCGGTCCGCTCGATATGCCGCCCGTCGGTGACGAGGTAGGCGACGAGGTGATCGCCGAGCCCGGGATCGGAATGCACGACCACGACGGACTGTCGCACACCCGGATGATCGAGCAGGGCGGATTCGATCTCGCCGAGTTCGATACGCAGACCGCGCAGCTTGACCTGGAAATCGGTGCGGCCGATGTACACGAGGCGTCCGGCGTCGTCGAGTTCGACGAGGTCGCCGGTACGGTACATCCGGTCGCCGGGTTCACCGAAGGGATCAGCGACGAACCGGTCGGACGTGAGGTCGGGGCGGCGGAGGTAACCGCGTGCGAGCTGCACGCCTGCGAGATACAGCTCTCCCTCGACACCCGCGGGGACGGGCCGGAGACCTTCGTCGAGTACGTACAGCCCGGTGTCGGCCACCGCCTCACCGATCGGGACGACGGTGTTGTCCGCGGCGGTCGCGAAGTAGGTGACGTCGACTGCGGCCTCGGTCGGGCCGTAGAGGTTGTGCAGACCGGCGGAGCTGATCTCGTGGAAGCGAGCGACCGTCTGCGGAGGCAAGGCTTCACCGGACGCGAAGACGTATCGCAGGGTGCTCACCGATGCGGCAGTGGGTTCGGCGAGATAGACAGCGAGCATCGACGGCACGAAGTGTGCGATGGTCACTCCCCGGTCGATCATCGTCCGGGCGAGGTAGGCGGGGTCGCGATGCCCGTCGGGGATCGCAATGGACAGGGTGGCCCCCACCTGCAGTGGCCAGAAGAACTCCCACACCGACACGTCGAACGTGAACGGTGTCTTCTGCAGCACGACGTCGTCGGCGCGCATCGCGTATTCGGACTGGCGCCACGCGATGTTCGCGGTGATCGCGCGGTGCTCGACCGCGACGCCCTTGGGGCGGCCGGTCGAACCCGAGGTGAAGATGACGTAGGCGAGGTGATCGGCAGTCAGTGCACCCGTCCGCTCGTCCTCACCGATCGGATCGTCGGCGTATCCCGACACGTCGAGGGTGTCGATCGCGACGACCGGCACGGTTTCGGGGAGGTCGACGGCATCGCGCGCAGTGGTGACGACCGCGACCGGTCCGGCCGTCTCGAGGACGTAGGCGCTGCGGTCTGCGGGGTGGTCGGGGTCGAGGGGGACGTAAGCACCGCCGGCCTTGACGATGGCGTACATACCGATGAGCAGATCGAAGGACCGACGGATCGACAGGCCGACCCGGGTGTCCGGTCCGACGCCGAGCCCGATGAGGTGCCGTGCGAGGCGGTTGGCGCGGGCGTCGAACTCGCGGTAGGTGAGGTTCTCGCCCTCGATTTCGAGTGCGGTGGCATCGGGGGTGGCCGCGACCTGCGCGTCGAAGCGCGCGACGAGCGTGTTCGGGTCCGCTGTCACGGGCGCGACCGCGCCGTCGCCGAGGACCTCGGACGCGTCGGTGAGCAGGGTGTCGACGACAGCGGGGAGACCGCCGCCGCCGAGGAGACCGGGTGCGACGTTGGACAGGACCACGGGAAGGAGCGCGTCGAATCCGAGCACCCCACCCATCGCTGCGTCGAGCGTGGTGATCTCCTGCTGCAGCCCGGCGTAGGTGAGGTGCGTGTCACCCTCGGAGAGAGCGATGCGGTCGGGGTCGACGTCCACAACTGCGGCAAGCAACCGAGGAAGATCCTCGATCGTCAGCGCCGGCTTGCCCGCCATACCACCCGTCATCTACGTCATCCTCCTGAAATTGCTTACGCCCGGAGTATCACCGAACGCGCCGCAGCCCGATTCCACCGGGGACGGTACGGCCCCCGGTGTTCGAACGACAGTCGATCCTCCATTATCCCGAACGAGTCCGCAGCGGACTAATCCCCATCGGTGACGGCTTCGGCGGCTGCGACCACGTCGCGGATCAGTCGAGCGAAGCCGTCGGCGCCGAGTTGCGGCAGCATGCCCGGGACGAGACCGTTGAGCACGACCGACACCAGCGCTTCGGCAGTGAGTGCGCCGCCCGTCGTCGAGGCCATCGTCTCCAGACGCTGCGCGAACTCGCCGAACGTGACGTCGCGGTCTCCATGGCGGAACGCGACGGTGTCCGGCGCTGCCGCAGCCGCACGGGCTGCAAGATCCGGCAGGTCCGCAACCGTCCGGGCCTTCCGCGGGCGGGCCGCGCGGGCACGCTCGTCCTCGCTGCGCAGGTCGATGGAGCGCAGCACGATCTGCGGGTCGTCGGTCACGGCGTCGAGGACACGGCGGAATCGTTCGATGAACACCTCGATCGTGCCGCGGTCGAACAAGGCGGTCGCGAAAGTGAATGTCACATCCATGTCGCCCAGGGAACCGCCGTCGGTGAACCGTTCGACGACGGTGCACTGGAGGTCGAACTTCGCCTGGTCGGCGCCGGTCTCGAGTGGCTGGACCACCAGACCCGGGAGCTCGAGGGTGCCGGTGTCGATGTTCTGGAAAGTGAGCATCACCTGGAACAGCGGAGTGTGCGCGCCGGTGCGGCGCACCCCCAATGTGTCCACGAGCCGCTCGAACGGGACATCGGCGTTGCCGAACGCCGCCAGGTCCTTCTCCTTCGCCTGCCCGAGCAGGTCGGCGAACGTCGACCCTCCCGCGACCCGAGTGCGCAACACGAGAGTGTTGACGAACATGCCCACGAGGTCGTCGAGTGCCTCTTCCCCGCGGCCCGCGGTCGGGGTACCGACCGTGATGTCCTCGGATCCGGACAGTCGCGACATCAACACTGCGAACGCCGCGTGCATCATCATGAACACGGTGGCGCCCTGATCACGCGCTGTCTTCTCGACCCGCTGGGCGAGTGTCTCACCCAGCGCGAACGTGATCGACTCGCCGTCGGTCGACTGTCGCGCCGGACGCGGCCGGTCGGTGGGCAGGGCGAGCACCTCGGGTACACCGGCGAGCTCGGCGGTCCAGTACGCGAGCTGGCGCGCCAGTTCGCTGTCCGGATCCGCGTCGTCGCCGAGCACCGACGACTGCCACAGCGTGTAATCGGCGTACTGGACGTCGAGCGGAGCCCAGTCCGGTGTCGTGCCCTCCACGCGCGCCAGGTACGCGACCATCACGTCGCGAATCAGCGGACGCATCGAATAACCGTCGGCGCTGATGTGGTGGGCGACGACGGCGAGCACATGCTCGGTGGTGTCGGCGACCCGGAACAGCGCGACCCGCACGGGCGGGGTCTGGGCGGTGACATCGAACCCGGTGCCGAGCACCTCGGTGAGCCGTCCGACGAGATCGCCCGCCGACACCGCGATCGGTTCGAGATCTGGCGTCGCGTCCGCGACAGCCAGCACGACCTGGACCGGGCCGTCCTCGGTGTCCGGGTACACCGTGCGCAGCACCTCGTGCCGGGCGACGACGTCGGCGACCGCCGCACGGAGCACGTCCGTGTCGAGAGCACCGGTGAGCCGCACCGCAACCGGGATGTTGTAGACGCCGGACTCCGGGTCGACCCGGTTGAGGGTCCACATGCGTTGCTGTGCGAGCGACAGCGGGACCCGATCGGGTCGCGGGCCGGCGACGAGCGCGGCGCGTGCACCGTGTCCGACGGACGGCTGGATGTGCGCCGCGAGTGCCACGATCGTCGATGCCTCGAACACGGTGCGCACCGCGACACGGGTCTCGAGGGCCGCACCGAGCCGGGCGGACAGCTGCGTCGCGAGCAGCGAGTTGCCGCCCAGTTCGAAGAAGTCATCGTCCAGACCGACTCGTTCGATGCCGAGCAGTTCCGCCACGGTCGCCGCGACGATCTCCTCGACCGGTGTGGTGGGCGACCGGAAGGCGACCGCCTCGAGTTCCGGTTCGGGTAGTGCCGCGCGGTCGAGCTTGCCGTTCGTGTTGAGCGGCAGCGAGTCGAGGACGACGAAGGCCGACGGCACCATGTACGACGGCAGACGCGCCGCGAGGCGCACCCTGAGCGCATCGACGTCGACGCCCTCGTGCGCCGGCACCCCGTCGGCACCGTTGCCCGACGGCACGACGTACGCGACGAGGCGATCGCCGATGTGGGCGTCATTGCGGACGAGCACCGCGACGTCACGGACCGCGTCCAGGTCGCGGAGCACCCCTTCGATTTCGCCGAGTTCGATGCGGTAGCCGCGGACCTTGATCTGGAAGTCGGCGCGCTCGAGATACTCCAGGTTGCCTTCGCGGTTCCAGCGCACGATATCGCCGGTGCGGTACATGCGACCGCGGCCGAACGGGTCGGCGACGAACCGGTCCGCGGTGAGGTCGGCGCGGTCGTGGTAGCCGCGGGCGAGCTGGATACCCGCAAGGTACAGCTCACCGGCGACACCCGGCGGGACCGGCCGCAGCCGACCGTCGAGTACGTACACGGCGGTGTTCCACTCGGGCACACCGATGGGTACCGCGACGGAGTCGTCGTCGCCCACCTCGTGGACGGTGACGGACACGGCGGCTTCGGTCGGTCCGTACAGGTTGAACAGGACCGCACCGTTCGACGCGCGGAACTGCTGGGCGACCGGCGCCGGAAGCGCCTCACCGATGGCGAGCACCCGCCGCAACGACGGCGACACCTCGCCGTGCGCGACGGTCATGAGCATCGACAGCATCGACGGCACCGTGTGCAATGTCGTCACGTGCTGCTCGCGCAGCAGGGTCAGCAGGTAGTCGGGGTCGCGGTGACCGTCGGCTGTCGCGACGACCAGGCGCGCCCCCGAGGTCAGGGCGGACCAGAACTCCCACACCGACAGGTCGAACGTCGCGATGGTCTTGAGCAGCACCGCGTCGTCCGGCCCGAGATCGAACGCGGATCGTTTCCACTCGAGCTGGTTGACGATCGCGGCGTGCGGCACTGCGACGCCCTTCGGGCGACCGGTCGACCCGGACGTGAAGATCACGTAGGCGGTGTTGTGTGCGCGTAGCGGCGACGTGCGGTCGCGGTCGGTGATCGGCGCGTCGGAGTAGTCCGACAGGTCGAGCTCGTCGAGTACGACCTCGGGCACAGCAGGCTGCTCGATCCTGTCTGCCGCCGTGGTGATCACCGCTGTGGGTGCGGCGGTGCCGAGGATGTACCGGTTGCGCTCGGACGGCTGATCCGGGTCGACGGGCACGTAGGCGGCACCGGTCTTCGCGATCGCGTACATACCGATCAGCAACTCGGGTGAGCGGCGGACGGCGAGCGCGACGCGGTCCTCCGGACCGACCCCGAGACCGATCAGGTGCCGGGCGAGACGGTTGACCGCCGTATCGAACTCGGTGTACGTCCACTGTGCGTCCTCGTATACGAGCGCCACCGCGTCGCCGTCATGTCGGACCTGCGCGTCGAACAGGTCGACGAGCGTGCGAGAACCGTCGACGTCGTGATCGGTGTCGTTCCACGTGGTGAGCACGTCGTCGCGCTCGCCGGGGAGCAGCACCGCATGATCACCGACGGGCGCGGCGGGTGCCTGCAGGACGGCACCGAGGAGTTGTTCGAACCTGGCAGCCACATCGCTGGCGGTGTCGGCGTCGAACAGATCGGTGGCGTACGTCAGGATCGCGTCGATGCCGGCGGGTGCGCCCGCATCGTCATAGCGGTCCGCGACGATCAGGTGCAGGTCGAACTGGGCCGTTCCGCCCTCGAGATCCAGCGGAGCCACCGCGAGTCCGGGGAGTTGCAGCTCCGTTCCGGCCTGGTTCTGGAACGAGAAGCCCACCTGGAACAGCGGATGACGGGCCGTCGAACGCTCCGGATTGAGCACCTCGACGAGTCGCTCGAACGGCACGTCGGCATGCGCGAACGCCTGCAGATCCGTCTCGCGGGCCGCCGCGAGGAGATCGGTGAACGATGCTCCTGCGTCGACCTCGAGCCGAAGCACGAGGGTGTTGACGAACATGCCGATGATGTCTTCGACGGCCTGTTCGTTGCGACCCGCGATGGGGGTGCCCACCGCAATGTCCGAGGTTCCGGACAGTCGTGCGAGCAGCGCCGCGAACGCCGCGTGCACGGCCATGAACACGGTCGCATTGTGGCTGCGGGCCAGGTCTCTGAGCCCGGCGTGCACATCGGCGCCGACAACGAACTCGATGCGGTCACCGCGGAAGGACTGCTGCGCCGGCCGAGGACGGTCGAGCGGCAGGTCCAACTGATCGGGCAGATCGGCGAGCGTATCTCGCCAGTAGCCGAGCTGCTGTGCCGCAATCGATTCCGGGTCGCCCTCGGAGCCGAGTACCTCGCGCTGCCACAAGGCGTAATCGGCGTACTGCACCTGCAGCGGCGCCCACACCGGATCGGTGCCGGAGGTGTGCGCCGCGTACGCGGTGACGAGATCGCGCACGAGTGGAACCATCGACGAGCCGTCGGCGCTGATGTGGTGCACCACGACCGCGAGCACATGCTCGTCCTCGGCCACTCGCAGCAGCTGTATGAGCATCGGCACTTCGGCCGTCACGTCGAAGGTCGTCGCGGCGATCGCCCGAAGGCGCATCTCGAGGTCGCCCCCGTCGATGTTCATCGGAGTGAGATCGACGGACATCTGGGAAGCGGGGAGGATCTTCTGCACGGGACCGTCGCCGGTCTCGGGATACTCGGTGCGCAGCGTTTCGTGCCGCGCCACCAGGTCGGCGACTGCGGACTGCAACGCTGCGGCGTCGAGTTCGCCGGTCAACCGCAACGCGAACGGAATGTTGTAGGCCGTCGATTCCGGATCGAACCGGTTGAGGAACCACATCCGTTGCTGCGCCAACGACAACGGCACCCGCACCGGACGCTGCCGCGCCTCGAGCGGAACCCGTCCACCACGACCCGACTCCTGCTCCACCCGCGCCGCCAACGCCGACACCGTCGACGCCTCGAACAGCGCGCGCACCGGAACCTGCGCGTCCAACGCCGCACCGAGCCGCGACACCACCTGCGTCGCGATCAGCGAGTTACCACCGAGGGCGAAGAAGTCGTCGTCCGCACCGACCCGCTCGGTACCGAGCACATCGGCGAACACACCCGCCACGATCTCCTCGATCGGAGTGGACGGCGCCCGGAACTCGCGCGTCTCGAACACCGGTTCCGGCAGTGCCCGACGATCCAGCTTGCCGTTGACCGTCAGCGGAATCGACTCGATCACCATGAACGCGGACGGCACCATGTACTCGGGCACCACCGCACCCACGCCGTCACGCAGCGCATCAACGTCGACCGAAACACCCTCGACAGGAACAACATACGCAACGATCCGCGCAGCACCCGGCGCATCCTCACGCACGATCACCGCGGCCTGCGCAACCGGATCCTGCGCCAGCACCGCCGCCTCGACCTCACCGAGTTCGATGCGGAAACCACGGATCTTGACCTGGTCGTCGGCACGCCCCAGATACTCGAGATCACCCGAGACCACCCAGCGCGCAACATCACCGGTGCGGTACAACAACGCACCGTCCGCCGAGAACGGATCGGCCACGAACCGCGCCGACGACAACTCGGGTCGACGCAGATAGCCGCGCGCGAGCTGACCGCCACCGACGTACATCTCGCCCGCGACGCCTACCGGGACCGGCTGGAGACGCCTGTCGAGCACGTACACGCGCAGACCCGCGATAGGCACACCCACCACACTGGCCGACCCGGCCTCGGCGAGTTCCGCGCCGATCTCCCGATACGACACATGCACCGTCGTCTCGGTGATCCCGTACATGTTCACGAGGCGCGGCGCAGTGCCACTTCCCCGTCGCTGCGCTTGCCCGGCATCGCCGTGCCGCTCGAACCACCCCGCGAGACGGCGCGGCTCGAGCGCCTCACCACCGAAGATCACATACCGCAGCGCCAACTGCGCACCGCCGGACGCCACACGATCGGCCTCAGCCAGTTGGTAGAACGCCGACGGCGTCTGGTTCAGCACCGTCACCTGGTCTCGAACCAGCAACTCCCGGAACGCTTCCGGCGACCTGGACGTGAAGTAGTCGACGATCACCAGAGTCCCGCCGTACAACAGCGGACCCCACAGCTCCCACACCGAGAAGTCGAACGCGTAACTGTGGAACATCGTCCACACATCCGAGGAACCGAACCCGTACACCGATTCGGTGTTGACCATCAACCGCACCGCGTTGCGATGCGGAATCAACACGCCCTTCGGCCGGCCCGTCGAACCCGACGTGTAGATCACATACGCAAGGTTCGTCGAAGCAAGAGTCCCGAGACGCTCCGCATCGATGATCGGTGCGTCGTCCACAGTGGAAAGATCGACCCGGTCGAGTTCGATCACCGGAATACCACTCGGGAACGACACGTCCTCGTCCGAGTGCGTCACGACCGCGACCGGCTGCGCATCCGACACCAGGAACTCGATGCGCTCGGTAGGCGAGTTCGGGTCGACCGGCAGGTATCCGCCGCCCGCCTCGAGCACAGCGAGCAGCGCCACCACCAGATCCACCGATCGTGGCAGCGTCACCGCCACCAGCGATTCCGGCCCCACACCGACGTCGATCAGGTGCCGCGCCAGACGCCGCACCCGCGAGCCGAGTTCACGGTAGGACACCGCGTCGTCGCCGAATTTCACTGCCACGGCATCACCGCGTGCAGCAACCTGCGCCTCGAACATGTCCACCAGCGTCGCGTCCGCCGGCGCCACGTCGTCACCCAGCGAGTTCCACCGCGACACGACGAGCTCGCGCTCGAAGTCGTCGAGAATCCCGATGTCGCCGACCACGACCGTCGGATTCTCCACCACCGCGCGAAGGATCCGCAGCAACTGCTCTGCGAACGCCGCGACACGCAGATCGTCGAACAGGTCGGTGGCGTAGGTGATCGCGAAATCCATACCGCCGGCGCCGCCCCCGGCACCGATCGACCCTGAGTCGACGATATCGGCGAAGGTGAACTGCAGATCGAACTTTGCTGTGGGAGCTTCGTATTCGAGTGCACTCGCGGTGATCCCGTCGAGTTCGAAGTCCACGGCGCCGGTGTTCTGGAACGTCAAAGCCACCTGGAACAGGGGATGTCGCGCCTGTGACCGTTCGGGATCGATGATCTCGACGAGTCGCTCGAACGGGACGTCGGCGTGAGCGAAGGCATCGAGGTCGGTCTCGCGGACCTGAGCGAGCAACTGCTCGAACGGCACATCGTTGTCGAACGTGGTGCGCAGCACCAGGGTGTTGACGAACATGCCGATGAGGTCGTCGAGTGCTGCCTCGCCGCGACCGGCGATCGGAGTGCCGATCGCGACATCGTCGGTGTCCGACAGCCTCGACAGCAGCACGCTCAGAGCAGCGTGAATCACCATGAACAACGACGTGTTGTGTTCGCGCGCCAGCGTATGCAGGCGTGCGTGCAGCGTGGGGTCGATCCGGAAACTGCTGGTCCGGCCTTCGCCGGTCGCGGTCTCGGGGCGCAGCCGGTCGGACGGAAGATCCAGCTGATCCGGAATCCCGGCGAGCTGGGAGGTCCAGTATCCGATCTGCTCCGCGAGCACCGACTCGGGATCGTCCTCGGATCCGAGCACGTCGCGTTGCCACAGGGAGTAGTCGGTGTACTGGACAGCGAGCGGCGACCAGACCGGCGGCTCGCCGTGTGTCCGCGCCGCGTAGGCGACCATGATGTCGCGCGCGAGCGGACGCAGCGAGAATCCGTCGGATGCGATGTGGTGCACCACGAGGAACAGCACGTGTTCGCGTGTGCCGAGTTCGAAGAGCACCACCCGCATCGGGACCTCGACGGTCACGTCGAATCCCTTCTCGGTGAGTTGCTCCGCACGCACGATCAGCGACGCCTCGTCGACGCTCTCGGTGGTCAACTCGACCGCATGCGAGGTGAGTACGGACTGGTATCCCACACCGTCGATGTCCGGGTAGATCGTGCGGAGCGACTCGTGACGTTCGACGACATCGCCGAGCGCGGCGGCCAACGCCGCCACATCGAGTGTCCCGGTCAATCTGACACCGACCGGAATGTTGTTCACCGCAGATGCGGCGTCGAAGCGGTTGAGGAACCACATGCGCTGCTGGGCAGGTGACAGCGGAATCCGCTCCGGGCGCGCGCGACGTGTGAGCTGCGGCCGGGTTCCGGTTCCGGTGGCCTGCTCGACGCGTACCGCCAGCGCTTCGACGGTGGGGGCGTCGAAGAGTGCGCGCACGGGAATCCGGGTGCCGAGTGCGTCGCCGAGACGAGCGACGACCTGCGTCGCCACGAGCGAATTGCCGCCGAGGGCGAAGAAGTCGTCGTCGCGGCCCGCTCGCGGAATCCCGAGAACCTGCGCGAAGACGCCCGCGACGATCTCCTCGACCGGAGTGCGCGGTGGCATGAACTCGCGGACCTCGAAGGTCGGAACCGGCAACGCATTTCGATCGACCTTCCCGCTGGCATTGAGGGGGAACGCGTCGAGGGTGACGATCGCCGACGGGACCATGTACGACGGCAGCACCTGTGCGAGTTCGGCCTTGATGTCGAGTGGGTCGAGGGTGTTTCCGGACGTGGGCACCACGTACGCCACGAGCTGCGCGCCGGCGCCCGGGTCGTCGCGGACGATCGCAACGGCCTGCCTGACCCCGCTCACCTCCACGAGAGCCGACTCGATTTCGCCGAGCTCGATCCGGAGGCCACGAAGTTTGACCTGGTGGTCCGTGCGGCCGAGGTATTCGAGCTCGAGCGTCGCGTCGGACCGGCCGGACGTCGCCGGGGTCCATCTCACGAGGTCGCCGGTCCGGTACATGCGCGCACCGGTCGTCGAGCGCGGATCCGCGACGAATCGCTCCGCGGTCAGATCCGCTCGGCCATGGTAGCCGCGGGCGAGCTGGGCACCCGTGAGATAGAGCTCTCCCGACACTCCGATGGGAACCGAGCGCAGCCGCGAGTCGAGCACGAGCACGTCGGTGTTCCAGACAGGGCGGCCGATCGGCACGACCCGATCGTCGTCCGTCTCAGCGGTGCGGTACACGGTCTGCACCGTCGCTTCGGTCGGACCGTACACGTTGTGCACGGGAGCATCGCCGAGTGCGGCGAAGCGGGCTGCGCTGGAGGCGGCGAGCGCCTCGCCACCACAGAACACATGGGTGAGCGATGCAGCCGCGGCCTCCTCGAGATGCTCGAGGACCGCGTCGAAGACGGTGGGGACGAACTGCACCACGGTGGTGGGGGTTCTCCCGATCTCCGCTGCCAGTCGAGCGGGATCGCGATGGAGATCCGGGGACCCTACGACGATGGACGCACCGGTCTGCAGCGGCAGGAAGATCTCCCACACCGATGCGTCGAACGTCACGGGCGTCTTGAGCAGGACTGCGTCGGTCTCCGTGAACGCGAATCGATCCTGCATCCACAGCATCTGGTTGACGACGGAGCCGTGGGTCACGCCGACGCCCTTGGGCCGTCCGGTCGATCCGGACGTGTACAGCACGTACGCGAGGTTCTCGTCGCGCAACGGTGCGGTGCGGTCGGCGTCGGTGAGAGGCCTGTCGTCGAATCCCGACAGGTCGAGTGCGTCGAGGTCACATGTGGTGACCGAGGTTCCCGACGGCACGGATGCAGCAGACCCGGCAGTCAGGAGCAGCGACGGCGCCGAGGATTCGAGAATGAACTCGATGCGTTCGGAGGGCTGGTCGGGATCGACCGGCACGTACGCACCGCCGGCGGCCATCACCGCGTGTACGGCGACGACCATATCGACGGACCGGGTCAGTGCGACACCCACGCGGGTGTCGGGCCCGACGCCGCGGTGGACGAGGTAACGGGCGAGCCGGTAGACGTCGCGTCCGAATTCCCGGTACGTCCGTGGTGTACCGAGCGCGTCGGTACCCGGGATCAGTGCGCGAGCATCCGGGGTGCGTTCCACCTGGCGGTCGAGCAGGTCGGGCAGCGTGATCGCGGGGTCGATGCTGCGCTCGGATCCTCGGGACGCCGACTCGACCGCGGCGAGTTCGCTGCCCGTGAGCAGCGGAAGGTCGCCGACCGGCAATGCCGGGGTGCTCGTGATCGCCTCGAGCAACGAGACGAACTTCTCGCCCATCCCCGCGATGGTCGAAGCATCGAATAGGTCTGTGGCGTAGGAGAATTCGACCGAATAGCCGCCGTCTGCGGTGTCGTGGAGCGGAGCGTCGAGAACCGTCACCACGAGATCGAACTTCGACATACCGCTGTCGAGTGGGATGTTGGACACGGTCATGCCCGGCAGTTCGAGCGACACCTGGCCGACGTTCTGGAATGCGAGCATCACCTGGAACAGTGGGTTGTGGGCCTGGCTGCGGACGGGCGCGAGTACATCGACGAGCCGCTCGAACGGGATCTCTGCATGCGCGAAGGCGCCGAGATCGGATTCACGTACGTGGGCGAGCAGTTCGCCGAACGTCTTCGCGGAATCGACATTCGTGCGCAGCACGAGAGTGTTCACGAACATCCCGATCAGGCCGTCGAGGGTACGCTCACCGCGACCGGCGACCGGGGTGCCGATCGTGATGTCGTCGGACGCGCCGAGCCGTGCGAGGAGCACCGCGAGGGCGGTGTGGACCACCATGAATTCTGTGGTGCGCTGTTCGTGCGACAGCCGATCGATCGCGGTACGCAGGTCGGCGCTGATCTCGAATCGATGCACTGCCCCGGCATTGGTGGCCACCGCCGGGCGGGGCCTGTCGGTGGGCAGTTCGAGGCTCGCAGGTACTCCGTCGAGCGCGTCGATCCAGTACCGGATCTGCTGGGAGACCAGTGAATCGGGATCGTCTTCGGAACCGAGGACGTCGCGCTGCCACAGCGTGTAGTCGGCGTACTGAACCTCGAGCGGTTCCCACGCCGGATCGTCGCCGGTCGAGCGTGCCGCGTAGGCGATCATGATGTCGCGGGTGAGCGGGACCATCGAGAACCCGTCCGCGGCGATATGGTGCAGGACCGCCACCAGCAGGTGCTCGTCGGATGCGAGCTCGAGCAGGCAGACGGCGAGCGGAACTTCGTGCGCCACGTCGAACGCGGTGCCGGCGAGCTCGCGCAGCGCCGCGGGGACGTCCGCCTCGGTTGTGGGAATACTCTCCAGCGCGATCGCGACGTCGACCGGGGCGAGGATCTTCTGGTATCCGTAGCCGTCGACGTCCGGGTAGATGGTGCGCAGCGATTCGTGCCGCGCGACGACGTCCCGCAGTGCCTCTTCGAGTGCCGCGACGTCGAGCTTGCCCGACAACCGCACTGCAACCGGGATGTTGTTCACCGACGAGTCCGGGTCGAAACGGTTGAGGAACCACATCCGCTGCTGCGCCAGCGACAGGGGCACCCGGGCCGGGCGATCCTGTGCGACCAGGGGGATCCGGTCCGTCTCGACCGAACTGGACTCGGCCGCAACAGCGAGCGATTCGACAGTCGACGCCTCGAAGATCATTCGCAGCGGCAGGCGATGACCGACCGCCTCGCCGATCCGAGACACCACCTGGGTCGCGATCAGCGAGTTGCCGCCGAGCGCGAAGAAGTCGTCGTCGAGCCCGACCCGGTCGAGACCGAGGACGTCGGCGATGACCGACGCCACGATCTGCTCGATGGGTGTGGTCGGTGCCCGGAACTCCTTGACCTCGAACACGGGTTCCGGCAGCGCTCTACGGTCCAGCTTGCCCGCCGGGCTCAGCGGCAGCCGCTCGAGCACGACGTACGCAGTGGGGACCATGTAGGCGGGCAGTCGGGTCGAGAGAACACGTGAGATCGCTGCCGTGTCGAGCGCGGCCCCGGGATGTCCGACGAGATAGGCGACGAGCTGCTCACCCGAACGCGGATCCGATCGCACCAGGACGACGGCGTGGGAGACATCGGCGGCTTCGAGGAGGGCGGCTTCGATCTCGCCGAGCTCGATCCGCAGGCCTCGCAGCTTGACCTGGAAGTCGGTACGGCCGATATATTCGAGCTCGCCGGAACGCCGGCCCCACTTGACGAGGTCGCCGGTTCGGTAGAGGCGCTCGCCCGCTGCGTACGGCGAGGCGACGAACCGCTCTGCGGTGAGGTCCGGGCGTGTCACGTATCCCCGCGCCAATTGCACGCCCGACAGGTACAGCTCGCCCGCGACACCCACAGGGACCGGCCTGAGCCGGCCGTCGAGAACGTAGACACCGGTGTTCCACACCGGGACACCGATCGGGACGGACACCGAGTCGGCCCTGGTGACCTCGTGGTAGGTCACATCGACCGCAGCCTCGGTGGGTCCGTACAGGTTGTGCAGACGCACTTGGGGCAGTGCCGTGCGCAGGCGATCCGCGACCGTCGCCGAGAGCGCCTCGCCGGAGGCGAACACGGCCCGTAGTGCCGACACCTCCTCGACCCCGGAGGCCGCCACGAACACGGCGAGCATCGACGGCACGAAATGAGCAACCGACACCGAGTTCTCGATCATCGTCCGCACAAGGTAATCCGGGTCGCGATGGCCGTCGGGGGCGGCGATCACGAGGCGGGCGCCCACCTGCAGCGGCCAGAAGAACTCCCACACCGACACGTCGAACGTGAACGGCGTCTTCTGCAGCACGACGTCGTCGGCGTCGAGCCGGTACCGGTCCTGCATCCACAGGAGGCGGTTCACGATCGAGGCGTGCGAGACCGCTACACCCTTCGGCCGACCCGTCGACCCCGACGTGAACAACACATACGCAACATTCGACGACCGCAACGGCGAAACACGATCCACATCCGACAACACCGCATCCGACAACCCCGACACATCCAACGAGTCGAGCTCCACCACCGGCACCGACACACCCTCGGCAACAAACCCATCACGAGCAGTCGTCACCACCACCACAGGAGCAGCAGTCCGCAAAATGTACCCATTACGATCAACCGGCTGATCCGGATCCAACGGCACATACGCACCACCGGCCCGAACAATCGCATACATCCCCACCAACAGATCCAACGACCGACGCACCGCCAGACCCACCGTCGACTCCGGCCCCACACCCACCGAAACCAAATAACGCGCAACCCGATTCACACGAGAATCGAACTCCGCAAACGTCAACGACCGACCCTCGAACTCGACCGCCACCGCATCCGGCGTCCGACGCACCTGCGCCTCGAACAAATCCACCAACGTCAACGACGACTCGACCGCATGCCCCGTGTCGTTCCACCGCTCCAACACCACAGACCGCTCATCACCATCGAGCAGATCGATATCACCGACCCGCACAGACGGATCCGCCACGACAGCCTCGAGCACACGCACGAAACGGTCGGCGAAACCATGCGCGGTTGCGGCGTCGAACAGGTCGGTCGCGTACGTGAATGCAGCTCCGAGTCCGTTGGGTACACCGTCGCCGTCGAATGCCTCGGTGAGGGTCAGCTGCAGGTCGAACTTGGCGACGGCCGAGTCGATGTCGACGACGTCGAGAGTCAATCCGCGCAGATCGATGCGCGAGGCCCGGAGGTTCTCGAACGACAGCATCACCTGGAACAACGGGTGCCGCGCCGTCGAGCGCTCCGGATTCAGCACCTCGACGAGACGCTCGAACGGCACATCCGCGTGCCCGAACGCACCGAGTGCGCTGTCACGGGCCCGGGCCAGATGGCCGGTGAACTCGTCGGCTGCGTCGACCTCGGTGCGCAACACGAGCGTGTTGACGAACATGCCGATCAGATCGTCGAGTGCCTGCTCGCCGCGGCCGGCCACGGGCGTGCCGATCGCGATGTCGTCCTGTCCGGACAGGCGCGACAGCATCACCGACAGCGCCGCGTGCACGACCATGAACAGCGACGCGTTACGAGTGCGGGCGAGATCGACCAGCCCCCGGTGCAATTCGGGGTCGATTCGGAACTCCACTGTCGCGCCGGCGTACGACTGCTGGCTCGGCCTCGGCCGGTCCGCAGGAAGGTCGAGCTGGTCGGGGATCCCCGCCAGGGTGCGATGCCAGTAGTCGAGCTGACGTGAGATCAGCGATTGTTCGTCGTCCTCGGAGCCGAGGATCTGTCGCTGCCACAGCGTGTAATCGGTGTACTGGACGGGCAACGGCGCCCACGACGGCTCTTCCCAGTCTGTCCGCGCGGTATAGGCCACCATGATGTCGCGCGCCATCGGGCCGATCGACCAGCCGTCGGCCGAAATATGGTGCACCACCACGACGAGCACATGTTCTGCGTCGCCGAGTTCGAACAGCTCGGCGCGGATCGGGACGTCGGAGGTCACATCGAGGCCGGCGGAGGCGAGTCGACGGACCGCCTCGGGCAACTCGTCTGCTGCGATCACGGTCGGGGTCAGGTCGGGAACGACCTCGGCCGCGGCCCGAATCACCTGGTGCGGCCCCTCGGGCGAGTCCGGGAAGACGGTGCGCAACGATTCGTGGCGATCGATGACGTCCATGATCGACACCTGCAGGGCGGCGACGTCGAGGTTGCCGCGAAGCCGCAGCGCCATCGGCAGATTGTAGGTCGCCGACTGCGTATCGAATCGATTGAGGAACCACATGCGCTGCTGTGCGAGCGAGAGCGGAACCCGTTCGGGCCGAGGCATCTTCGACAGCGCGATGCGTGCACCGCGACCTGCCTCCTGCTCGACCCGCACGGCGAGCGCAGCGACGGTGGTGGACTCGAACAGCGCCCGCACGGGGACCTGGGCGTCGAGCGCGACACCGAGCCGGGAGACCACCTGCGTCGCGAGCAGGGAGTTGCCGCCGAGCTCGAAGAAGTCGTCGTCGAGGCCGACGACCTGCAGCGCGAGAACGTCGGCGAACACCGTTGCCACGGTCTCTTCGATCGGCGTGGTCGGCGCGCGGAACTCGCGGTAGGTGATCACGAGTTCGGGTTCCGGCAGTGCACGCCGGTCGAGCTTCCCGATCGGGGTGAGGGGTACGTCGTCGAGAACGATGATCTGCGACGGAACCATGTACGAGGGCAACGACAGACCCACGTGGCGTGCGAGATCTGCGGTATCGATGTCTGTGGTTCCGACACCGGGAAGGGCGTGCACGTACGACACGAGAGCCGTTTGACCCGAAGGCATTTCGTGACCGATGGTGGCTGCGAAGTCCACGAGGTCGTGGGTCAGCAATGCCGCGTCGATCTCACCGAGCTCGATGCGGTAACCGCGGACCTTGACCTGGAAATCGGATCGGCCGGTGAAGACCAGCCGATCGTCGTCGTTCCAGCGGACGAGGTCGCCGGTGCGGTACATGCGGTCGCCAGGGCCGCCGAACGGGTTCGCAACGAAACGATCCGCGGTGAGCGGCCCCCGACGGTGATAGCCGCGGGCGAGAGCATCGCCGGCAAGATACAGCTCGCCGGACACCCCCGCCGGTACCGGTCGCAGACGTCGGTCGAGCACGAGTGCGACCACACCGGCGACAGGGGTACCCACGGTGATCCGGCCGTCGACCGACAGCTCGGCCCGGGTCGACACGATCGTCGTCTCGGTCGGTCCGTACGCGTTGAAGAAACGGCGGCCCGGTGCCCACCGGGCGACGAGATCGGTCGTGGAGGCGTCGCCACCGACGTTGAGCGTCCGGAGCGAATCCAGGCCGGTGGGATCGACCGATCCGAGCACTGCCGGGGTGATGACCGCATGGGTGACCTTCGTGGCCGCGATGAGTGCGCGCAGCTCTGCACCGCCGTAGATCGAGGGCGGAGTGACGACGAGCTCGGCACCTGTCGACCCCGCGAGTGTCCAGTCGAGCACCGACGGGTCGAAACTCGGCGAACAGATGTGGAGGATCCGCGAATCCTCGGTGACCTCGTAGAGTTCGACGGACTCACGGACGAGTCCGGCCAGGCCGGTATGTGTGACGGCCACGCCCTTCGGCCGGCCGGTCGAACCCGAGGTGTAGATGACGTAGGCGGTGTGGTCCGGGCGGAGCGTGCGAATCCGGTCGGCGTCGTCGATCGGATCACTCGAGAGCGCCGCGCACTCCGCGACGAATCCATCATCGCCGAGGTCGATCCAATCGACGACGGCCGGGAGGGTGCCGGTTCGCTCCGCTGTCGTCAGGCCGGCCAGTGCGCCCGAATCGCCGAGCATGTGGGCGATGCGCTCGGCCGGATGCTCGGGGTCGACCGGTAGGTACGCCGCACCGGTCTTGGCCACCGACCAGACGCCGAGGACCATTTCCCAGGAACGCGGAAACGCCAGCGCCACAATTTCTTCCGGACCGGCTCCTATCCCGATGAGATAGCGGGCGATCCGATTCGACATGTCGTCGAGCTCACGGTAGGTGATCGTCGTGTCGCCGTCGCGCACCGCGATGCGGTCGGGGTGAAGGCGGGCACCCTCGACGAGGAGCTCGACGAGTGTGACGTGCTCGGTGACGACGGAGCCCTGGTTCGCAACCAGGCGATCGACCTCGCCGGGAGAGAGGATCTCGAGGTCGCCGACGGGGGTCGTGGGGTCGGTGACGACACCATCGAGAATGCGCACGAATCGTTCACCGAACGCGGCGACGGTGGCCTCGTCGAACAGGTCGGTGGCGAACTCGAAGACCGCGCCGAGCCCTGCCGGGCGTCCGTCGTCGAGCTGCTCGGTGACCCAGAGCTGGATGTCGAACTTCGAGATCGGCATGTCGAGCTCGGTGCCCACCGCGTGGACGCCCGCGAACGACACGTCGCGCGCGTGCGCCGGCTCGAGCGACAACGCCGCCTGGAACAGCGGGTGCCGCGCGGTCGAGCGAGTGGGGTTCAGTACCTCGACGAGCCGCTCGAACGGCACATCGGCGTTCGAGAACGCGGTCAGGTCCGTTCCGCGGACGTCACCGAGGAATTCCGCGAACGAGGCGCCCGGGTCGATCCGGCTGCGCAACACGAGGGTGTTGACGAACATACCGATCAGGTCGTCGAGTTCCTTCTCGCCGCGGCCCGCGACAGCGGTCCCGATCGCGATGTCGCTGGACCCGCTCAGTCGTGACAGCAGCACTGCGTACGCGGCGTGCACGACCATGAACAGCGATGCGTGGTGTGTGCGAGCGAGATCGACCAGGCGCCGGTGAGTTTCGGCGTCGATGTCGAACCGGTGCTTGCATCCGCCGTAGCTGGCGACCGCGGGGCGCGGCCGATCGGATGGCAGGTCGAGCTGATCGGGGAGCCCGTCGAGCTCCTCGACCCAATAGGCGATCTGCTGCGCAGCAACGGATTCCGAATCGGATTCGACGCCGAGTGCGGAGCGTTGCCACACCGCGTAATCGGCGTACTGGATCGGCAGCGGCGCCCACTGCGGCGCGTGTCCATCTGCCCGCGCCGAGTACGCGGTGACGACGTCGCGAGCGAATGGACCGAACGATGATCCGTCGGACGCGATGTGGTGCAACACCATTGCGAGCACATACGTGGCCGGCGGCACCGACTCGGCACCGATGTCAGGGACGAGCCGATACAGTGCCACCCGGAACGGAACGTCGGTCGTGACGTCGAATCCGTCGCCGGCCATCGCCACGACAGCGGCCCGAAGTCCGGCTTCGTCGACGTCGATGGGCTCGAGGACCGAGGTGACCTGCCCGGTCGGCAGGATGACCTGGCGGGGTTCACCGTCGACCTCGGGGTAGACGGTCCGTAGCGTCTCGTGCCGGTCCACCACGTCGGCGAATCCGTCGGACAGCGCCCGCGGGTCGACTTCGCCGGTGAGGCGAACGGTGAACGGCAGGTTGTACGCCGCGGTCGTGGTGTCGAACCGGTTGATGAACCAGATGCGCTGCTGCGCGGTCGACAGTGGCAGCACGTCGGGCCGAGGTCGCGCCACCAACGCGCTCCGCGCACCCGATCCGATCTGCTTTGCCACCCGGGTGGCGAGACCCACCACGGTGGATGCCTCGAACAACGCACGCACCGGAATCTGGGTGTCGAGCGCGGCACCGATTCGGGAGACGACCTGGGTGGCCACGAGTGAATTGCCGCCCAGCTCGAAGAAGTCGTCGTCGAGGCCCACCCGTTCGACGCCGAGAACCTCACCGAACGCGGCGGACACCGCCCGTTCCGCCGGGGTACGGGGTTCACGGAAGGTGCGGGTACTACTGAAGACCGGCTGCGGCAGCGCCTTGCGATCGAGCTTGCCACTGGTGTTGAGCGGAAGTTCCTCGAGCACCATCAGCGATGCCGGGACCATGTACGACGGCAACGCACGCTCGGCGTGATCCGCCAGATCCGAGACATCGATCGTCGCTGCCGGGGCGGGCACGACGTAGCCGACCAGTTGATCGCCGGTGGGGGTCTGAACCACGAGCACGACGGTCTGTGAGACGGCGTCGTGCGAGAGCAGTACTGCTTCGATCTCACCGAGTTCGATGCGCTGGCCGCGGAACTTCACCTGGAAGTCGGTGCGCCCGATGTAGTCGAGGATGCCGTGGTAGCCGTCGGGTGACACCCAGCGGACGAGATCGCCTGTGCGGTACATCCGCTCGCCCGGCGCACCGAACGGGTCGGCAAGGAACCGATCGGAGGTCAGGTCGGGCCGGTCGAGGTATCCGCGGGCGAGCTGGACGCCGGCGAGATAGAGCTCTCCCGGGCGTCCCACCGGGACGGGGCGGAGGCGGCGGTCGAGCACGTAGGCGCGGCTGTTCCACTGCGGGACGCCGATCGGGACGCTGTGCACGTCGCCCGGCCCGGCGCGGTGGTAGGTGATCGACACCGCGGCCTCGGTGGGGCCGTAGAGGTTGTGCAGGCCTGCGGAGCACAGCTGCGCGAAGTCGGCGGCCGTCTCGGAGGGCAGCGCTTCGCCGATGACGAAGACGTCGCGCAGACTGTCGCAGCTCCCCTCGGGTGCGTTGGCCACGAACACGGTGAGCATCGACGGCACGAAGTCGGTGAGCGTCACCCGATGCTCGGCGATCTTGTTCGCGACGTAGACCGGGTCCCGATGCCCGTCCGGGGTTGCGATCACGAGGGTCGCGCCCACGCGCAACGGCATGAAGAAACCCCACAGCGACACGTCGAACGTGGTGGCGGTCTTCTGCAGGTACACATCGGTGGATGCCACGTCGTACTGGTCGTTCATCCACTGGATCTGATTGTCGATCGCAGCGTGGGCGACCGCGACGCCCTTGGGGCGGCCCGTGGACCCGGACGTGAAGATCACGTACGCGGTGGTGTCGGCCCGCACGGGACCGCGACGCTCCGAGTCGGTGAGCGGGCCACCGTCGCGCGAGGAGTGGTCGAACGTGTCGATCTCGACGATCGGTGCGGCGTCGGGGAGCTCGCCGCGGTCGCGCGAGGTGGTGAGCACCGTGACCGGTTTCGCGGTGTCGAGGATGTATTCGGTGCGGTCGGCCGGGTGGTCCGGGTCGAGCGGAACCCAGGCACCGCCGGCCTCGAGGATCGCGTACATGCCGACGAGGAGTTCGAAGGAGCGGCGGACACACAGCCCGACCAGCGATTCGGGGCCGACACCGCGGTCGACGAGCTCGCGGGCGAGGGAGTTGATCCTCGATGCGAACTCGCCGTAGGTCAGCGATTCACCCTCGTAGACCAGTGCCGTCGCGCGGGGTGTCGCGGCGGCCTGAGCCCGGAAATCGGCGAGCAGAGTGCGCCCCTCGACGGGGTGATCGGTGCGGTTCCAATCGACCACGACGCGGTCGAGTTCGGCGTTTCCGGCGAGCGGGATGTCCCAGACGAGCCGATCGGCGCCGGACGCGACGAAACGGTCGAAGAACTCGACGAATCGCGCGTGGTTGGCACGTGCTTGTTCTGCCGCGTAGAGGTTGGGATTGGACTCGAAGTCGATGTGGACGCGGGTGCCGCCGCTCTTGTAGACGTTGACACCGAGGTCTTCGATGAGACCGGTCGACAGGATGTTGATGTGCCCGACCATGTCGCCGAGGCGAATCTCGTTCTCGAACAGCATGATGTTGACCCACGGCCCGAAGAACGTGGACTGTGCTCCGGCCGACGTGTCGCGGTCTCGGACGATGTCCTCATGCCGGTAACGCTGATGCCGCAGGGCTCCGGACACTGCGGACCCCGCTGCGGCGACCAGGTCGTGGACGGTGGTGTCGTCGGTGACGTCCAGGCGCAGTGGCACGACGTTCGAGACCATGCTTCCGGAGCGACGCAGCACCGCGTTCGTCCGCGCGGCGACGGGCAGGCTCAGTACGACGTCGGTGCGCCCGGTCATCTGCGCGACGTACGCGGCGAAGGCAGCCACGACGGCCGTCGCGAGACTCGCTCCCTCACGCTCGGCGAGCAGGTCGACGTGGTGTTCGGTGTCGTCGGTCAGCGCAGCGCTGTCGATGCGGCTGACGGGCGCGGGCGCTGCCGTGCGGTCGGCCAGGCTCGACGGTTCCTCGATGCCCTCGATCTGTCCCGCCCAGTACTCGCGATCGTCGGCAAACCGTTTCGAGTCGCGGTAGTCCATCTCGACGTCATAGACCTTGCGCAGGTCCGACGCGCGGTTCGGGCTGGGTTCGACCCCTTCCACTGCCGCGGTGTACAGCTCCGCAATGCGGGTCATGAACGTTGCCGCGGCGAATCCGTCGAGTGCGAGATGGTGGACGCGGTTGTACCAGAAGTAGCGGGACTCACCGATGCGGAGCACCGTCGCGGCGATGAGCCGATCGCGGAGGACGTCCACGGGCCGGCTTCGGTCTTCGCGCATCCACTCCAGTGCGGCCTGGCGCGGGTCGTCCTCCTCGCGCAGATCCACGTATCCGAGCGGGGCCTCCAGCGTGGGGTCGACAAGCTGATAGGGATGCGCGTCCACCTCGATGAAGCGGAGGAACCCGGACCCCGTTTCGAGAGCCGCGCGGGCACTGGATTCACGAAGTATGTCGAGATCGAGATGACCGTCGAGTTCGACGTACTGGGCGATGTTGGCTGGCACCGTCGGGTCGACGTGCTGGGCGAACCACATACCCAGCTGTGCCGGCGAGAGGGGAAACGCACCGGGCGGCACCGCTGCCGCACTCGTCCTCTTCGTTTCCGAGCCGCCGATACCCAGCGAGTCCAAACCCCAACCTTCCTCTCACCGTCGGACGACGACCGACCTGCGCACCGACCTGCGGAGCACATCACCGTACCCCGCGTATATCTGCAGATCAGGTCAGGATCGTTACGGCGAGCCCTGCAGCGGGATCCCACTGACCTGACGACGCAGCTCCGAACCCTACTGACCGGCAACAACCGTTCGAGACAGGTTACTCGCCGGTCATATCAGGTGCCCTTCGCATACACACCGGCCCAATCTACAGGGTTCGGACCAGCGCACGAATGGTCGCGGGCAGGACACGGCGTCACCGTCGCGACGATGAGAGGAGGATCACCACACGACCGCGATGATCACGTTCAGGATGCCGAGTCCGCCGGCTGCGTGGGCGAGCGCAGCGGTCGAGCCGGGGGTCTGCTTCTCCTTCTTCAGACCGAAGATCGCGACGGCGAGGATGATCAGTGCGATCACCAGCTTGATGCCGATCTTCATGTGATTCACGTCGGCGCCGTCCATCTCTCGCAGTCCCACGAGCGCGAGACCGGTCACCACCTGAAGGATCGCGCCGTGCAGCATGCCCGCCACGACACGGGGCTCCTTGATGACCGCCAGCCACGAGCCGATGATTCCGGCAAGGCCGATAAAGTGCAGGATCAGAAGAATCTTGATGGCGACATCCATGGCCGCAATGCGAACATTTCGGGCGCTCCCTTGTCCAGTAAGGCAGCACTCACGAAGTGGCGCACATCACCCCAGGTCGCGGTACCAATCGATGAGTTCCGGAACGTCGAGTGCCGTTCGCTCGACGGTTGCCGTGGGGTCGGCTCCCTGCAGGATCCGTTTGATCGGGACCTCGAGTTTCTTGCCGGTGCGGGTGTGCGGCACGCCCGGTGCGGCGAGGATATCGTCCGGCACATGCCGCGGCGAGACTCTCATCCGGAGTTCACTCCGGATCCGCTCACGGAGGGCCTCGTCGAGGACCACACCGTCGGCGAGGACGACGAACAGTGGCATCCAGTACCCGCCGTCGGGTCTCTCGACGCCCAACGCGAGCGCCTCGACGATCTCGGGCAGGTCTTCGACCACCTGGTAGATGTCGGCAGTGCCGATCCGGACCCCGTGTCGGTTCAGCGTCGCGTCGGAGCGCCCGTGCATCTCGACGGAACCGCGCTCGGTGATGGAGATCCAGTCTCCGTGCCGCCACACTCCGGGGTAGACCGAGAAGTACGCCTCTCGGAGTCCGGCGCCGTCGGGATCGTTCCAGAACCGAACCGGCATCGACGGCATCGGCGCGGTGACCACGAGCTCCCCCACCTCGCCGCGCACCGGACGACCCGCCGCGTCGAATGCATCGACGGCGACGCCGAGGCACGGCACCGACAACTCGCCCGGCCAGACCGGAACGGTCCGGACCGACCCGATGAAGGCCGACACCACGTCGGTGCCACCGGTGATCGACATGACCTGGACCCGCTCCCCCGCGTTCTCCCCGAGCCACAGCGACGACGTGGGCGGCAGTGTCGAGCCGGTGACGCCGACCCCACGGAGAACGGACAGGTCGTGTTCGCGGCGCGGGACGACACCCGCCTTGATGCACGCCAGGACATAGCCGGGGCTCGTCCCGAAGACCGTGACATGTTCATCGGCGGCGATCCGCCACAGCCGGTCGACTTCCGGGTACGCCGGAGCACCGTCGTAACAGATGATCGTGGCGCCGACGAGCAGTCCCGCCGCGAGGAAGTTCCACATCATCCAGCTCGGGCTCGTGTACCAGAAGAACGTGTCGCGGTGGCCGATGTCGAGATGCAGCGATACTGCCTTGAGGTGCTCGAGCAGCACTCCCCCGTGCCCGTGCACGATGCCCTTGGGCAGGCCCGTGGTGCCGGACGAGAACACCGTCCACAGCGGGTGGTCGAACGGTACCGGGACGGGCTCGAATTCATGTTCGCCTGCGGTTGCCTCTTCCCAGGTGAGAATGCCCGGATCGAGCAGGGTGTCGCCGGAGGTCTCGCTGCGGGCGACGAGCACCGTCATCTCGAGGCCGGGCATGTGTTCACGCAACCAGGCGACCTCGGCGACTCGGTCGTGTCGGCGACCGTTGTACCGGTAGCCGTCCGCGGTGACGAGGACCTTGGGCTCGAGCCGGCCGAGCCGATCGAGCGCGGCGGGCGCGGCGTAGTCCTGCCCGCAGGCGGCCCACACGGCACCGATTCCTGTGGTGGCAAGCATTGCGACCACCGCCTCGGGAATATTGGGCAGGTACCCCACGACCCGGTCTCCAGCCTTCACTCCGCATTCACGGAGCGTGGCCGCGAGGGCCGCGGCCTGGCCGTGCAGCGTTGACCAACTCGTCTCCCGCCGTTGTCCATTCTCGTCGATGTGAACCATCGCCGGCCGATCGCTACGAGCGTTCCGGAAAACGTGTGCGGCATAGTTCAGCCGCGCTCCGGGGAACCACACGGCTCCCGGCATCGTGGCGTCGGCGAGCGCTGGCCCGGGATCGGTGCCACCGCGGATCTCGAACCAATCCCACACCGCCTGCCAGAACTCCGACGAATGCTCGATCGACCATTGCCGGAGTGTGTCGTAATCCGGTAGTTCCACGGCGTGCCGTTGTTCGACGAACCGGCCGAACGCGGTCACTCTCGCCTCAGCGAAGTCCACCTCGCCGGGAACCCACTGTGGTTGGACCATCACCGTCACCTCCGTTCCGGTTCGACCTCCGTGCGACCCGGTCGGTAACCGTTGGCGCGCGCTTCCACCGATCGGTGGAGGACCTGTTCGGCATGTCGTAGTACGGGCGCGTCCACCATCTGACCCTCGAACCGGAACACGCCGCGCGACTCCGGCACGGCCGCGAGGACCCTGCGAGCCCACTCGACCGACTCGGCGCTCGGCGTGTAGGCCTCTCGGATCACACCCACCTGATCGGGGTGGATCGCCACCTTCACATCGAATCCGACCGCGACCGCGTCGAGTGCCTCGCCGCGCAGTCCGGCATGGTCCCCGATGTCGAGGTACGCCGCATCGAGAGCCCAGCGTCCGTACGCCTTCGCCGCAAGCAGCACCGACGATCTGACATGCTTCGCCACGTCGCGGTAGGTACCGTCCGTATACCGGAGGGTCTGTCCACCGAGGCCCACGGCGAGGCTCTCCGCTCCCCACATGACACCGACCGTGCCCATCGCCAGCGCGATGTCCGCGACCGCGAGCACGCCGCGCGGAGATTCGACGAGCGCGACGACTTCGAGCGGGGCGAGTGCCGTCACCTGCTCCGGCGATTCGCATCGCGCGAGCATCACCCGGGTGTACGGGCTGTCAGCGAGGGCGCGCAGGTCCTGACGATGCTCGTCGGTGCCGGATGGACCGATGCGTACCACCGTCCGCGCCGGATCGAGCGACCGGTCGAGAAGAGACCGACGAGCGTAGTCCTTGTCGGCCGGTGCAACACCGTCGTCGAGATCCAGGACGACGACATCGGCGGTCGCAGCGGCCTTGCCGTAACGCTCGGGCCGATCTGCCGGGCAGAACAACCACGCCGGTCCCGGAATCACGCTCATGTCGTCGACCTTCCTCGTTCGTCCACTTCCGATCATCCCGCGCTCGGCCTGTCCGGTCACCGTTTCGTCGCGAGTGATGGAAAGACCGATGGCCCCGCCCGAAAGGGCGAGGCCATCGGCTCGATGCGGTCAGGAGTGGTGGATCAATTCTTCGACCTGGTCATCGATGTGTAGAGCAGAGTCAGGACGACTGCGGCCGCGATACTGATGATCCACCGGATCCAGTCGATTCCGCCGGTGTCCTCGTTCCCTTCCGACGAGATCGCGCCCCAGACCCAGTAACCGATGAGGGCGCCGACGATGCCGATGATGACCGTGATGATCATGCCCATCGACTGCTTGCCCGGAATCACGAGCCGGGCCAGCACACCGATGACCGCACCGAAGATGATGGTGCCGACGATTTCCCAGAACATCGCGTGCTCCTCTCGTAGATGATCTTGCCGCGACGAACTGTATGCCAGTGTGTGCGTCCAGGTGGTGTCTCCGGGGCGAATTCCGAAGATCGTCTACCGAAAGTTGTGCGGCCGGAGTCCGTTCACGAGGCGTGGACGATCACTCCACGCAGATTCTTGCCGTCGCGCAGGTCCTGATAGCCCTGGTTGACTTCGTCGAGCGTGTACCGGGTGGTGATCAACTCGTCGAGCTTCAGCTGGCCGGCATCATAGAGACGTAGTAGCCGCACGATGTCGTACTGCGGGTTGGCAGAACCGAACAGCGAGCCCTTGATCGTCTTCTGGAACAGAGTCAGATCGGTGCCCGATACGTGGACGGTCAGCTTCTCGGGGTTCGCCAGGCCGGTGATCACGACGGTGCCGCCCTTACCGATGACCGCGGTCGCCGCCGACACGACCTCCTCGTCGACCGTGCCCACCAGGATCAGCGCGGCGTCGGCGCCCTGCCCCCAGCTCAGCTCGTTGACCTTCTCCGCGGCCTCCGCAGCGGTCGCGAAGGCGTGGGTGGCTCCGAACTTCAGGGCCGCGTCGCGTTTCATCTCGACAGGGTCGACCACCACGACGTACTTCGCTCCGGCGTGGACTGCGCCTTGGACGGCGTTGATCCCGAGGCCGCCGATGCCGTAGATGACGACGATGTCGCCGGCGCGCACGTCACCGGAGTACACCGCCGTGCCCCAGCCGGACGGCACACCGCAGCCGACGAGCACTGCAGTTTCGAGCGGGAGCCAGTCGTCGACCTTGACCACCGAGTGCTGCGAGATCGTGGCCCGTTCGGCGAACGTACCCAGCATGCACATGGCCCCGAAATCGGTTCCGCCCGAATGGAAGCGGAAGGATCCGTCGGGCATCGATCCTTCGAGGATGGTCGCGCCCATGTCGCACAGGTTCTGACGGCCCGTGGAACAGTATCGGCACGTTCCGCAGTTGGGAATGAAACTGCACACCACGTGGTCTCCGGGTTTGACCTTGGTGACTCCGGGACCGACCTCTTCGATGATGCCGGATCCTTCGTGGCCTCCGACGATCGGATAGCGCGGGGGGAGGTCCCCGTCGGTGAGATGCAGGTCGGAGTGGCACAGACCCGCGGCGGTGTACTTGATCAGGACCTCTCCCGGGCCGGGCCCGTCGAGTTCGAGCTCCATCAGTTCGAACGGCTTGCCTGCTTCGAGCAGAACTGCTGCTTTGGTCTTCATCTCGTCCTCCGTTGTCTCGCTGTTGTCTCAGTACTGGTGGGGTTCGCAGCGCATGCGGGGTTCAGAGCGCAATGTTCACGGCCTTGGTCTGCGTGTAGAGGTCGATCGCGCTCGAGCCGAGTTCGCGACCCCAGCCCGACTGCTTGAACCCGCCGAAGGGCATGGCGGTGTCGAAGCCGTTGTACTGGTTGACCCACACCGATCCGGCCTTCAGCCGGCGGGCAGTGCGGTGGGCCTTGGACAGGTCACGTGTCCAGATCCCCGCGGCGAGACCGTAGATCGAGTCGTTGGCGGCCGCGTCGATACCGTCTTCGGCGTCGAACGGCATCGCGGAGACGACCGGTCCGAAGATCTCTTCTCGCACCACACTGAACTCGGGCCGTACATCGACGAGGACGGTCGGTTCGACGAAGAAGCCCTTGTCGCCCCAGCGTTGTCCACCGGTCAGCGCACGTGCTCCGTCGGTCAGGCCTTCGCGCAGGAAGCCGGTGACGCGATCCAGCTGTTCTTGGGAGACCAGGGGTCCGAGTTGGGTGGCCGGGTCCATGCCCGGACCGATCTTCACCTTGCTCGCGGCATCGGCCATTGCCTCGGTGAACTGCTCGAAGATGGGTCGCTCGACGAACAGGCGCGTTCCTGCGACACAGCATTGACCGTGATTGAACAACCATGCATCGAGCGACCCTGCGACCGCCGCGTCGAAATCCGCGTCGGCGAACACGATGTTGGGGCTCTTACCGCCGAGTTCGAGCGAAACCTTCTTCAGGTTGCCCTTCGCGGCGTCCACGACCTTCTTCCCGACCTCCGTGGAGCCCGTGAACGCGATCTTGTCCACACCGTCATGGGCGGAGAGCGCGGCGCCTGCATCTCCGAACCCCGTCACGACATTGACGACGCCGGGCGGGAAGCCGGCCTCCTCGAACACCTCGGCGAGGAGCAGGGCGGTCAGCGGTGTCTGCTCGGCCGGTTTGAGGATGACGGTGTTGCCTGCCGCGAGCGCCGGCGCGAGTTTGAACGCGGCCATGAGGAGCGGGAAGTTCCACGGCACGATGAGCCCGCACACGCCGACCGGTTCGCGCAGTGTGTAGGCGTGGAATTCGCCGCCGGGCACGAACGGCATCGACACGTTGACGGTGCTGCCCTCGATCTTGGTGGCCCAGCCCGCGTAGTAGCGGAAGATGTCGGCCGACCAGGCGGTGTCGACTGCCGCAGCGATCGCAGCAGATTTACCGTTGTCGAGTGCTTCGAGCTGACCGAATTCCTCGGCGCGCTCGGTCAGCAGATCGCCTACCCGCCAGATCATCCGCTCACGGTCGGCTGCCTTCATCGTCGGCCACGGACCGTGGTCGAATGCGGAGCGGGCCGAGCGGACGGCTCGGTCGATGTCTTCCGCGCCGCCGTGAGCGACGTCGACGAGCTTGTCGCCGGTGGCGGGATCGTGGGTGGCGAACACGCGACCCGACGCAGCATCGACGAACTCGCCGCCGATATAGAGGCGTCGGGTTGCGGAAAGGAACTCTCGGACACGCGGGGCGACGGTGTATTCGGCCACGGCAGTCATACGAACCTCCAGAAGTAGTGTGACACGAGTCATACTTCCCCGGAGGGGCGTCTCCGAACTGTCCAAGGTTTGGACACTCGCCAAGGGCGCGCCACGACGTCAGACGATGCCGAGCGCCTTGATCCGGCTGTACAGCGTGGTGCGACTGATGCCGAGCCGAGCCGCGGCATGAACCTTGTTCCCGCCGCTGTCGCGCAAAGCGTCGATGATCGCTTCGCGTTCGGCGCGTTCGAGGCCACCGAGTTTCGCCACTCGGCCGCTGCTGCGGTATTCCGGTGCGAGGTCTTCTGCGCGGAGCGGCAGTGACGACCCCCGTTCCGGAATTCCGGCGAGCACCGCGCGGAGTTCGGCGAGGTTGCCCGGCCACGAGCGGCCTGCCAACGCCGCGACCGCACCCGGACCGAGACGGATGTCGGGTCTGCCGAGCTCATCGGCAAGCGAGGCCGCGAGGTCTCCGATCTCCCGGATACGGTGGCGCAGTGCAGGAATGCGCACGCGCCCGGCGCATCGCGTGAGGAGTTCACGGACCGGCTCGCGCACCGTGTCGAGGGGATCCGAGGTGAACACGAATCTCGGCCCCGATTCCAGCACGGAGACGAGCAATCCCAGGACGGGGTCCGGAGCCACGTGCACGTGCTCGACCACCACCACGTCCGCGCTCGCGGCCCCGTCCACGGTGGCCAGCAGCGCCGCGGACCACTCCCGTTGCCCTTGTGCGACGATGCGCGCAGCGTCGATGAACACTCCACCGCGGCCGGTGAATTCACGGGCCGCCCAGGTACGTCCGCTGCCGGGTTCGCCGACGACGAGAACGCTGCCGGTGCCGGCGCGGACACGCGCGAGCTCGTCTCGGAGGCTGCTCGACGTGGTCTGCGCCGCCGCGGTTCGACGCACCGGCTTCCGATCTCCCGTGGCGTCGAGGAGGAACAGCGCGCTGCCGTCGATACCCGGGATGCGGTCGACCCGCAGGGTGGTGCGACCACCCGCGGTGAGTGCGAAGTCCATCGTTCGCGACTCGCCGGAGGGTAGGTCCATCGCGATCGCGCGCAACGCTGCATGATCCGCCGGAACGAGCAGATCCACGGCGGCCTTGTTGGTGAGCATGATGTCCTCGCCCATCGCCGCGACCGCGAGCCCGCGCCGCTGCGCGGCGCGTTGGAACGCCTCGACCACTCGCTGGTCCGCCTCGCGGGCACTCTCGAGCAGGCGCGCTTCGATATCGCGCGCCGCGCGGGCCACAACCGGCGCGAACAGGGGATTCGCGGTCTTCCCGACCGCCGTGATGTCGAGGATGCCCTCGATCCTGCGGGTGACGGGGTGGATCAGCGGATGGCCGTAACAGCTGAACCCCTTGAGCGGTTCGAGGAAATGCTCCTCCCCGTGCACGACGAGCCCTTGCCTCACCTCGAGCGGGGTGCCGAGCGCATTCGTGCCGAACGTCTCTTCACTCAACTCCGCGCCGGGAAGGACACCGAGATCGTCCATGGCACGTTGCATGGATGCGGAGTCGAACACGCGGGTCACGATCCGGCAGTCACGATCGACCAGAAGAATGCAGCACTCGGTTCCGGACAGTTGCGTGCCGAGCTCATCGAGCACCGGCCGAGCCGCGCTGCGCAGCCGACCGGAGGTGTCGGAGGGGCCCAGCAGCGTGGGCTCGGGAAGGTGCCCCGGATCGAGACCGCTCAGCTCGGATCGCTTCCAGGACAGCGCGATCTCGGGCCGCAACGGGTTCACGTCCGATCGGCCTCCTCGAGGAGCGCAACCGACACCTCACGCATCTCGACCTTGCGGATCTTGCCGGTGACCGTCATGGGGAACTCGTCGACGATGTGGACATAGCGCGGGATCTTGTAGTGCGCGAGTTTGCCGGTGCAGAATTCGCGCAGCGCGTCCGCGTCGAGGGCGTCGGCACCCTCGCGCAGGCGCACCCACACCATCAGTTCCTCGCCGTACTTCGCGTCCGGAACACCCACGACCTGGGCATCGAGGATGTCAGGGTGCGTGTAGAGGAATTCTTCGATCTCACGCGGATAGATGTTCTCGCCGCCGCGGATCACCATGTCCTTGATCCGGCCGGTCACCGAGACGTACCCTGCGGAATCCATCACACCGATATCACCCGTGTGCATCCACCGTGCCGCATCGATCGCTTCGGCAGTTTTCTCTGCCTGCTCCCAATACCCCAGCATCACCGAATAGCCGCGCGTGCACAGCTCACCCGGCTCACCGCGCGGCACGGTGAGTCCGGTCGCGGGATCGACGATCTTGACCTCGATGTGCGGCCCGACCCTCCCGACAGTGGACACGCGCTGCTCGATGGTGTCGTCGCTGCGTGTCTGCAGCGACACCGGCGACGTCTCGGTCATCCCGTAACAGATCGACACCTCGGCCATCCCCATCCGTTCCATGACCTGCTTCATCACCTCGACCGGACACGGCGACCCGGCCATGATGCCGGTGCGCAGGCTCGACAGGTCGACGGTCTCGAACAAGGGGTCGGCGAGTTCGGCGATGAACATCGTCGGCACGCCGTACAGCGACGTGCAGCGTTCTTCGGCGACGGCAGCGAGGGTGGCGGCCGGATCGAACGCCGGTGCGGGAATCACCATGGTCGCGCCGTGACTCGTGCACGCGAGGTTGCCCATGACCATGCCGAAGCAATGGTAGAAGGGCACGGGAATGCACACCTTGTCCTGCTCGGTGTAATGGCACAGTTCCCCGACGAAGAATCCGTTGTTGAGAATGTTGTGGTGGCTGAGGGTGGCACCTTTGGGGAATCCGGTGGTTCCGGACGTGTACTGGATGTTGATCGCGTCGTCAGGAGACAAACCCTTCCGGGCTGCGTCGAGCGGCGACCGATCGGTTTCCAGCGCCGCCCGACCCGCGGCGCCGAGCTCGTCCCACTCCGAGCGGCCGATCAGCACGACCTGCTCGAGGTCTGGGCACTCACCGCGCACCTCACCGATCATCGCGGCGTAGTCGGAGGTCTTGAACTCCGGTGCGGAGATCAGCATCCGGATACCCGCCTGCGCGAGCACGTACTGCAGTTCGTGCGAGCGATACGCGGGGTTGATGTTGACGAGCACGGCGCCGACCTTGGCGGTGGCGTACTGCACGAACGTCCATTCGGCACAGTTGGGAGCCCAGATTCCTACGCGGTCGCCTTTGCCGATGCCCGCTCGCAGCAGTCCGAGGGCCAGTGCGTCGACCTCGGCGGCGAACTCGGAGTATGTCCAGCGTCGACCTGTGGCTCGTTCGACGAGTGCGTCGCGGTCGCCGTGGCGGGCGACAGTGCGGTCGAGGTTGTCGCCGATGGTGTCGCCCAGCAATGGGACATCCCATGCCCCGGAGTCGTAGCTGGGCAGTGCGGGGGTGGCGATACCGGTCATGATGAATCTCCTGCGGTGGGGCGCGGCCGGACAGACGGGTTCTTCCACCATCCTCGTCTTTTCGTGGCCGCAGGTGTGCGGATTCTGGACAGCTGCCGACGACAGAATGCGCCTTCCCCGAGGACGTCGGGGAAGGCGCCCGCTCCTAGAGCGCTCGGTCGCGGGTCTCGACGAGGGCCGCGGTGCAGACGAAGCTCACGAGACCGATCACCATGAGCATGACGCCGATCGCGATACCGCCGTACGCAGCCGCGAGCGGGGCGGCGATCATCGGCGGGATGGCGCCGCCGAGCACACCCGCGAGGTTGTACCCGAGACCCGCGCCGGTGTAGCGATACCGGGTGTGGAACATCTCGGGCAGCAGCGCACCGCATGGGCCGTAGGCGATACCGAAGATCGCGAGGGTGACCATCATTCCCACGACGAATGCAACCGGGGAACCCGTATCGAGCAGCGGGAACAGTGCCAGTGCCCAGACGACGGAGAATCCGCACGACACCATGATCACGCGCCTCCGGCCGAACCGGTCGGAGTAGAGCGCGGACAGCACGATCGCCGCACCGAAGACCACCGATGATGCGATTCCCACCGTGAGAACGAACGGCCGGTCGAAGCCGAGCGTCGACGTCGCGTAGCTCGTGAGGTAGGCGGTGCCCATGTAGAAGAACGCGAACATGATCGCGAGAGCACCGGCCGAGAGAAGAATTTCCTTCGTCTGGTGGCGCAGTGCGTCCAGGAAGGGCAGGGTGCGCTTCTGCTCGGGCTCGGCGGCGCGTGCTTCTGTCTCGGCGCGGAACACCGGTGTCTCCTCGATCGCGAGGCGCATGTAGAGGCCGATCGCGACGAGAACGATGCTGAACAGGAACGGGATCCGCCATCCGTAGTTGAGGAACGCCTCGTTGGTGTCGCCGAGCGCGAGCCCGGTGAAGAGGAAGGTTCCACTCGAGAGGGCGAACGCAATAGCGGGACCGAGCTGCGGGAACATCGCATAGAGGCCGCGTTTGCCCGGTGGGGCGTATTCGGCGGTCAGCAGTGTGGCGCCCGCCCATTCACCGCCGACCGCGAAGCCCTGAACGAACCGGAGAAGCACCAGGATGATCGGAGCTGCGACGCCGATGGTCTCGGCGCCGGGAAGCAGGCCTATGAGCAGGGTCGCGATGCCCATGAGGAGCAGGGTCGAGACGAGCGTCTTCTTGCGGCCGATGCGGTCACCGAAGTGACCGAAGAGCATGGCTCCGACAGGACGGGCGACGAACGCCACCGCGAACGTTGCGAACGACGCCACCGTGCCGGCGGTAGCGCCGAGCGCAGGGAAGAACACCGTGGGGAACACGAGCGCTGCGGCGGTGCCGTAGATGAAGAAATCGTAGAACTCGATCGTCGTGCCGATACAGCTCGCGATAGCGACACGGCGTATGCCCGGTCCTCCGGTGTTGCCGGGCCGTGCTGTAGCGGCGGGGCCGGGTTGCCCGGCGCCCACCGCCTGCTCCACTGGGGGCTCACCTGCCCCGGGTGTCGACACAGTGGTCACGTGGATCCTCCGTTGTCCGTCCTGACCGCGGTCGGATACGTCGCCGCGGGTTGGGAGGAAAACTAGTGATCCGCCTCACCCTCTCACCACCCCCGAAAGGGGGTGGCTGTGAATCACACCACATAGTGTGCCGAACGAACTACTTTCTGAGGTCAGTTCCCGGATGCGCCTTCGAGCTCTGCGCGCATCTCCCGCCACACCGTCGCGTACGAATCGATGTTGCCAGCGGTCGCCCACGCCAGCGAGCCGCCCTTGATCTTCTCGAGCGCTTCCGCGAACAGGTCCTGGTACCGCGACAGACGCGGAACGAAGGCGGACACGTCGTCGAACAGGTTCTGAGCCTTCCGGTCGATGCCGATCAGCGCATCGAGGAAGCCGTCGGCGTCCGGGTCCTCGAGCAACTTCGAGAGAGTCTCGTCGAGCGGGCCGAACTGCTCGAACAGGTCCGCTATGGAGTCCTCGTCGATGGACACCCGTTCCGCATCGAGCTGGTCGCTCAATTCCGCAAACCCCTTGTCGGTCAGCGCGACACCGCCGTCGGACGACACGGCCTTGCCCTGCTCGACGAGCGCCGCGAGCGCGGCCTGCCCCGACGACACCGACACACCGAGGTGAGCAGCCAGCACCTCCGCCGTGACCTGCTTCTTCAACCGCACCGTCTGCAGCAGTGCCAACTCGTCCACGTTGCCCGCGAAGGCCATCATTCACTCCCACCGGCCCCGCAGGGGCCACTCCGCGCGGACCCTACCGTCCCACGCACCATGCCCGGACCCGGCCGGGCCCGCCGCCCAATTCTGCCCGCGCGCGATGTGCAGTGGACGGTCAGACCCCATATACCGGATCGACCCTGGTCGCTGTGCTGGACACGTCCGTGTGGACCACTGGTCATGCCCGGTGAACGCGTCGCCACCACCGGCATTCCACCTTCTCGTCGAGCACCAGCGAATCTCATCCGGAGCCGGACTGAAACAGGCTCGCGCAAGCCGGGTTTCGTGAACCGGGCCATCGGGCGCGTGCCCGGTTCCGGGATCAGAGTTCGAGAGCTTCGGCCGTGCCGATGGCGGCGGCACGCGAGGTATCCTTCAAGTCCACACCCGAGCGACCGAGCCGGCGAGCACCGGAGACCAGGCCGGCGACCACTCGGGCCGCCTGGACGTAGCCGAGCCCGTCGGGCGGGTGGACGTTGGAGATGCAGTTGCGGTCGGCGTCGGTCCGAGCCGGCTGCGGGCGATGGGTCAGGTAGATACCTACACTGTCGGCCACCGACAGGCCCGGCCGCTCCCCGATGAGCATCACGAGGGTCGTCACTCCGAGCGCCGCACCGATGTGATCGCCGAGCGCGACCCGCGCCTGGGTGGCGACCACCGGCGGCGCAAGCGTGTAGTGCCCCGGCAACTCTGCCACGATCGCGGCGAGCAGCGGCGCACCGTGATCCATCAGGGCCCGCGGTGACAGACCGTCGGCGAGGACAAAACCCACGTCCGCCCCAGCCCTGCGGATCGCATCGAGATCGGCGGGAGCACGTCCGAGGTCGGGACGGCGCAGATACTGTCCGCGGTCGGCGGCGAGGCTGCGCACCACCGACGGCTTGCCGAGTCCGACGTCGCCCACCGCGGAGGTGAACGCCGCGACGTCCAACGGCAGATGCACCGCGTCACGCGCAGCAGCGTGCGCGACCCGGAATTCGAGGACGCGACGGGTCGGCAGAGCGTCCCCGGCCCGGCCCAGGCCGATCCGGGACTGGGTGGTCGATCGCAACTCGCTCCATGGATCCATCGGATTCGGTTGCGCTGCAGACGAGTCCGCGGCACTCATCGCACACCTGCCAGAGCACGCAGCGGCGAACCGGACAAATCGACGGGCAGCACTCGGCCCCGCTCGTCGGCCATACCGAGGCGTTGCAACCACGCTTCGAACTCGGGGGCCGGGCGCAGTCCGAGCACCCGCCGCACGTAGAGCGCGTCATGGAACGACAAGCTCTGATAGCCGAGCATGACGTCGTCCGCCCCGGGTACGGCGATGACGAACCCGACCCCGGCAGCACCGAGAAGCGTGAGCAAGGTGTCCATGTCGTCCTGGTCGGCCTCGGCATGATTGGTATAGCACACGTCCACGCCCATCGGCAGACCGAGCAGCTTGCCGCAGAAGTGGTCTTCGAGGCCGGCCCGGATGATCTGTTTGCCGTCATAGAGGTACTCGGGGCCGATGAACCCGACAACGGTGTTGACCAGCAGCGGTTGCAGGTCACGCGCGACGGCGTACGCACGGGCCTCGAGGGTTTGCTGGTCGACCGGGCGCCCATCGGTGCCCAGGTGCGCGCCGGAACTCAGCGCCGACCCCTGCCCGGTCTCGAGGTACATGACGTTGTCGCCGACCGTGCCGCGCGCCAGCGCCTTCCCGGCGACGTTCGCCTCACGCAGCAATCCGAGGTTTACGCCGAACCCGGAGTTGGCGCCCTCCGTGCCCGCGATGGACTGGAACACCAGGTCCACCGGTGCCCCGCCCTCGATGAGGCCGAGCGTCGTCGTCACATGCGAAAGCACGCACGACTGCACCGGGATGTCGAACCGCAGCCGGATCTCGTCGAGCAGGTGTAGCAGCTCCGCGGTGGCCTGCGGCGAGTCCGTGGCGGGATTGATGCCGATCACCGCGTCGCCACACCCCATGAGCAGCCCGTCGAGCGTAGCTGCGGCGATACCCCGCGGATCGTCGGTCGGATGGTTGGGCTGCAGTCGCGTCGCCAACCGGCCCGGCGCTCCGACCGTGGTACGGAAGGCCGCTGTGACCGTCCTGGTGCGGGCGACGGCGATCAGATCCTGGTTGCGCATGATCTTGCTGACCGCCGCCACCATCTCCGGTGTCAGACCCGAGGACACCGCCGCGAGCCGTTCGGCAGCGTCCGACCGAGTAGCGGTCTCGAGCAACCAGTCCCGCAGACCGCCGACCGTCAGGTGCGCCACCGCCCGGTAGGCGTGCCGGTCGTGGGAGTCGATGATCAGCCGCGTGACCTCGTCGTCCTCGTACGGCACCACCAACTCGTGCAGGAACGTATCGAGCGGCAGGTCGGCCAGCGCCCACTGCGCGGCGGCCCGTTCGGCGTCCGATTCGGCGGCGCACCCGGCGAGTTCGTCTCCCGAGCGCAGCGGGGTGGCCTTGGCGAGCAGCTCGACGATTCCGTCGAAAGCGTAGGTGGTGCCGGCAAGATGCTGGGTGTAGGTCGTCATTCGAGTTCCGCCTCCGCCTTCTCCAGGGCCGCGAACTCCTCGTCCGGGGAATTGGCGACCAGCCGATGCCGACTGTAGAGACCGAAGTAGGCCATGAACGCAGCGAAGGCACCGAGAGTCCACAGGGCAGCGATGGGATCGACCAGGAAAGTTGCGACCACTGCCGCCGCCGCGATCACCAGCGCGAACGACGTCGTGACGATACCGCCGGGCGTGCGGTACGGCCGGGTCATATGGGGTTCGCGCACGCGCAGCACGATGTGGCTGACCATCATCAGCACATAGCTCACGGCCGCACCGAACACCGCCATGTTGAGCAGCATGGCACCCTCACCGGTGAGGGACAACGCGAAGCCGATGACGCCGGGCACGATCAGCGCCAGCATCGGGGCCTTGCGCTTGTTGGTCACCGACAAACTCGTGGGTAAATACCCGGCGCGCGAGAGCGCAAACGTCTGCCGCGAGTATGCATACATAATCGAGAAGAAGCTGGCGACCAGGCCGGCCAGGCCGATATAGTTGACGATTTTGGCGCCGGTGGTGTCGCCGAGTGCCTCCACGAGCGGGTTACCGGATGTCGAGAGGGCCTCCGCGCCCAGCGCACCTGTCGCGAGGAACAGAACGGTAGCGCCTGTGACCACGAGCAGCAACATGCTGGTGATGATGCCTTGGGCACGTTCCTTTCCGGCTCACGGGCCTCCTCTGCTGCCAACGGGACTCCTTCCACAGCGAGGAAGAACCAGATCGCGAACGGCACGGCCGCCCAGATGCCGAACAACCCGAACGGCAGGAACTCCGAGGCGCCGACGGCCGAGGGGTCCACCGGGATGTCGGTCAGGTGTGCGGAATTGAACAACCCGAACGCGGAGACTGCGAACACGACCAGACCGACCAGGGCGATCGCGGTGATGACGAACATCGCCTTGAGCGCTTCCCCGGCGCCGGTGAGGTGGATACCGATGAACACCGCGTACACCGCGAGATACACCCACCAACCATCGGTGATACCGAACAGATTCAGCGATTCGACATACGCCCCGATGAACGTCGCGATCGCCGCTGGGGCGATCGAGTATTCGATGAGAATCGCAGTGCCGGTGGCGAATCCGCCCCAGGGCCCAAGAGCGCGGCGGGCGAAGGTATAGCCGCCGCCGGCGGCCGGCAGCGCGGACGAGAGTTCTGCCATACCAAGAACCATCGCCAGGTACATGCCCGCGATGACGACGGCGGCAACGAGCAATCCGCCGAACCCGCCTTCGGCCAGGCCGTTGTTCCAGCCGGCGTAGTCGCCGGAGATCACATAGCTGACGCCGAGACCGGCCAGGAGTACCCACCCGGCGGACCCCTTGCGCAGGGTCCGCTTCTCGAGATACGCGCGCGACTCCTCGTGGAAGTCGGCACCGTCGTGATGCGCGCCGAGGTGGCCGGCGGCCGGATCTGTCAACGACATGACTGCCCTCTTTCGAACTACGGACGGAGCCACTCCAGTCGAGCGTACTGCTGTGGAGCGGCGTAGGAGGAGCGCAACGGACTCGAGCGTCGGGTGGGGACGCGTCGGACGAACTCGGCCCACAAGATGCTGGAGGAACACACGATGCGCAGGAGAGTTGTGGTGACGCGGGAACTGTGGTGGCGCGGAGACGCCCCGCGGCATACGGAATCACACTGTTCGGGCTAGGGCTTTCTCGGCGGCACCGGGCAGGCATCGGAAGCCTCGGTGACGACCGGCGGTGCGGTAGCGGGTGCGGGGCGGATTCCGGCGGCCCAGTCGCGACCCGACAGCGTTGCGACCCTGTCGAGTTCGGCGAGTTCGGCCGGGGCGAACGCACGACCGCGACTGAGAAACCGCAGACCGTCCGGAGTCTCGAGGCTGAATCCGGACCCGCGTCCGGGCACCACGTCGAGGACGAGTTGCGTGTGTTTCCACGCCTCGAACTGGGAACCCGAGATCCACACGGGAACCGCGTCCTTCCCGGACGGCAGATCGGGAGCGGTCTCCCCCACCGCGAGTCGCAGATCGAGGACACCGAGCAGCACGTCGCGGTCGCCGACGATGAAGTCGCCGTCGGGATAACACATCGGGGCGGAGCCGTCGCAGCAGCCACCGGACTGGTGCATCATGAGCGACCCGTTCCGGCTCGACAATCGCCGGAGCAGATCGACGGCGCTCGCGGTCGCGACCACACGAAGTGGAGCGGGCATGTGAACCTCCTCTTGCCGGCAGACGGGTCTGTCGGGCGAATGGAACCGGCGCCTGCCACGTCGAGACGTGACAGGCGCCGGGGTCTTCGATCAGAAGAAGCCCTGGGCCTTCGGCGCGTAGGACACCAGGAGGTTCTTCGTCTGCTGGTAGTGATCGAGCATCATGTGGTGGTTCTCGCGACCGATGCCGGACTGCTTGTAACCACCGAACGCGGCATGTGCCGGGTACTGGTGGTAGGTGTTCGTCCACACCCGTCCCGCCTGGATCTCGCGACCGGCCCGGTAGGCGACGCCGCCGTCGCGCGACCACACACCGGCACCGAGACCGTAGAGCGTGTCGTTGGCGATCTTGATCGCGTCGTCGAAATCGTTGAACGATGTGACCGACACGACTGGCCCGAAGATCTCCTCCTGGAAGATACGCATCGAGTTGTTGCCCTGGAAGATGGTCGGCTGCACGTAGTAGCCACCCGACAGATCTCCACCGAGGTCGGCGCGCTCACCGCCGGTGATGACCTTGGCGCCTTCGCTCTTGCCGATCTCGATGTACGACAGGATCTTCTCGAGCTGGTCGTTCGACGCCTGGGCACCGATCATCGTGTCCGTATCGAGCGGGTCGCCCTGCTTGACCGCCTTCGTGCGGACGGCCGCGAGCGACAGGAAATCGTCGAAGATGTCCTGCTGGATGAGAGCACGCGACGGGCAGGTGCACACCTCGCCCTGGTTGAGGGCGAACATCGTGAAGCCCTCGAGTGCCTTGTCCTGGTAGTCGTCGTTCGCCGAGAGGACGTCCGAGAAGAAGATGTTGGGGCTCTTGCCGCCGAGCTCGAGCGTGACGGGGATGAGGTTCTGCGACGCGTACTGCATGATCAGGCGCCCGGTGGTGGTTTCGCCGGTGAAGGCGATCTTGCGGATGCGAGGGCTCGACGCAAGCGGCTTGCCGGCCTCGACACCGAACCCGTTGACGATGTTCAGCACACCAGGGGGCAGCAGGTCGCCGATGATCGAGACCAGGTGAAGAATCGACGCGGGCGTCTGCTCGGCCGGCTTGAGGACGATCGCGTTACCGGCGGCCAAGGCGGGGGCGAGCTTCCACACGGCCATGAGGATCGGGAAGTTCCACGGAATGATCTGGCCGACGACGCCGAGCGGCTCGTGGAAGTGGTAGGCGACCGTGTCGGAGTTGATCTCCGAGATCGAACCCTCCTGCGCGCGAATCGCACCCGCGAAATACCGGAAGTGATCGATCGCGAGAGGGATGTCGGCGTTGAGAGTCTCGCGGATCGGTTTGCCGTTGTCCCACGACTCGGCCAGCGCGATCGATTCGAGGTTCTCCTCGATGCGGTCGGCGATCTTGTTGAGGATCACGGCACGCTCGGCGGGCGACGTCTTGCCCCATGCCGGTGCGGCGGCGTGGGCGGCGTCGAGTGCGAGTTCGATGTCCTCTTCAGTGCCCCGGGCGACCTCGGTGAACACCTGGCCGGTCACGGGGGTGACATTCTCGAAGTACTCCCCCTTCACCGGTGCCACCCACTGACCACCGATCCAGTTGTCGTACCGGGATTGGAAGGACATGATGGCGTCGGGCGAACCGGGGCGGGCGTACACGGTCATTGTGCATCTCCTGTTGCGTCGAGGTTCGAATCTTGTGTGATTCGGAACACTACGAACACAAAGGTTGCAACTACGTTGCGAGCTGCCTGTCCAGGCGATCGATCTTCGCTTTCACCTGCGCGTACTGCGCGGAAGCCGGGGCGAGGGTGGTCAGATAGGCCGACCACGCCGCCAGGTCGTCGCGCCCGTGGATCGAAGCCGTCCACCGAGCGAGCAGATCCGAATCACCGCCACGCAACAGCGCCGCCTGCAGCCGGGTGCGCAGGTCGTCCCGGATCTCCTCGACACCGGGCGCGTCGGAGCCGGGCAGCACCGGGCCGCTGTAGATACGGACGGCCGACGCGGCGTCACCACGATCGAGCGCACGGCGCACTTCCGCGACGTCCGTGTCGAGCTCGGTGAGCAGCCGATACGGCCGCGACCCGAGATGCTCCGGTCCGAGCGCTTTCCGCAGACGGGACATTTCGGCCCGGATCGTGACGGAGTCGAGTTCACTCTCGTCGAGCAGCACTGCGAGCCGGTCCGAGCTCAGCCCTTCTGGATGATCGGCCAGGATCAGCAGGATCTCGGCGTGCCGTTGTGACAGGTATGTCTGCTCACCGCCGGTGCGGAGTGTCGGCCGGCCGGAGCCGAATGTGTCGAGTCGCGGGGCCGATGAGGCGAACAGGTGCGGCGAGGTCATCATGTGCAGCCGAAGTTCGGCTTCGGCCGCCACCACGGTCGCGCGGACCAGCTGCAGGACTTCCGGGACCGCGACCCGCGAGCCGCCGGTGATGTCGATGGCCCCCAGGATCCGCCCGCTGGTCGGGTCGTGGACGGGCGCTGCCGAGCAGCTCCATTCGTGCACGGTGCGGTTGAAATGCTCGGCCGCGAAGATCTGCACCGAATGGTCCAGCGCCAAAGCGGTTCCCGGAGCATTGGTGCCCACGCGATCTTCGCTCCAGTCCGCACCCTCGACGAAGCTCATGGTCTGTGCGCGGTCGCGCGCGCTGTGATCACCCTCCACCCACAGCAGCCGGCCCTGTTCGTCGCTGATGGCGACAAGGAGTCCGCTGTCGGCGGCATCCTCGACGAGGAGCTTGCGCACGACCGGACGGATCAGCGCCATCGGATGACCGACACGGTACTGCTCGAGCTCATGACCTGAGAGCAGAGCCGGCTGCGCGACCAGATCGGGGTCGATTCCTCTTTGCAGGCTGCGGAGCCAGGAGTCGTGCACCACCGACCGCACTCCGTCGGGCCGCCGTCCCCCGGATGCGCCGACGATCGTGCCGTGCGCGCGGAGCACCGTCCGCGCATGCGCAATTGCATCCTCACCCGGGCGCAGCGCCACCCAGGGGTTGGTCGTCGCGGTCCCACGATCGGTCATCTGGCGGCGTCCTCCATGCGGCCACTGTAGTCCGAATCACATCATAAGTGTGTGGCCGGTTCAGCTCGATTCGACGGCGATGCGGTGGGCGAGCATCACTGCCGTCGCATGCGGGCCCCGGCTCGGCACCTCGGGAAACACGGAGGTGTCGACGACGCTCAGTCCTTCTATGCCGTGGACTCGGCATCTCTCGTCGACCACAGAGTGCTCGTCGTCCCCCATACGACACGTACCGGACAGGTGCAGCGATGTCCCGAGGTGGGAAACGAGCCACGCGTCGCTCGGCTCGCCCCTCCCGGATTCGACCGCGACACTGCCGGGTGCAACAACCTCCGTCATGCCCGAGAGAAGATCGGCTGCGGTGCGGACACCGCCGCGCACCGCGGCACGGTCGTCGGGATGCGCGAGATAGCGGTAGTCGAGAACGGGCGGCATCGACGGATCCTGTGGATTCAGGATCACGCTTCCGCGGCTGCGGGGGCGCGTGAGTACGACGCCGAGCACCGGGTCGACTACACCGCTACCGGGTATCGCCGTCCCGAACGGCACCGTATACGCGCGGAATTCGAGCGCGTCGGTGTGCAGCACCGTTTCCAGGAGGGGTGCCGGCGTGGGAACCACGTCCCGGTATCGGTACGGCACAGCGATTTCCGGGTGGTCACTGAATCCGTCACCTACTCCTGCAAGAGGGTGGACGACGTCGATTCCCAGGCTCCGCAGGTGCGACGAGGGGCCGATTCCCGACAGCATCAGGAGTTGCGGTGAGCACACCGCGCCCGCACACACAACGACGCGCCCCGCCTCGATCCGGCGGACACTCGCACCGTCGGCGACCTCGACGCCGGTCGCGCGCCGCTTCGACAGAACGATCCGAACGACCTTCGTTCCGGTCTGCACCGACAGGTTGGGTCGGCCCATCACAGGCATGAGGTAGGCGAGCCCGGGACCGTGGCGCGCGCCGTCGCGCACGTTCATCGGCACACGGCCGACCCCCACCGGTCCAGGTGCGTTGAGGTCGTCGACCGGGTGGTGCCCCGACGCCAGAGCTGCGGAGTGGAATGCGGCGGACACCGGGTGGAGCCGGTGGGGCGGCGTGCGCATGACCGGGATGAGGCCGTCACTGCCGTGTATCCCACCGATGAAGTCGGCGTCCGTTTCGATCGCCCGAAAGTACGGGAGTACCTCGTTGTACGACCAGGATCGTGGCCACTGCTCGAAATCGCCGGGGCGTGCACGGATGAAGTACGCACCGTTGACGGCTCCGGAACCGCCGAGGCCCCGGCCACGCACCACGGTCGCGTCGCGTCCTTCCGTGAGGTGCGCCGAATAGGCTGCGGTCCACTCACTGCCGGGTCCGACCGGGATCAGTGCAGCATCACGCAACTCCGACGGAAGCGTGGGCCCCGGTTCGTATCCCTGTCCGGCTTCGAGCAGCAACACCGAACGACCGGGATCGTCGCTCAGCCGCGCGGCGACCACACTGCCGCTGCTGCCACCACCGACCACCACCACGTCGGCATGCTGCGGCAGCATGTCAGTTCCGGATGTCCGGGATCAACGCGGACGGATCGCGGGCGTCGATCGCACCCTTCCACAGGCCGGCGCCGTAGGCGAGGTCGTCGAGTCGCTTGTAGAACACGTAGCGGATCGGATCGATCCCACCGTCCTCACGATGCCCGATCCAGTCCCAGATACCCTCGGCCACAGAAAAAGCCAGGACAGCTCGTCGAACCTTCGACGAGAACAGCGACGCGACCACGGTCACCGGCCAGTAGTGCCGGCACACCGCCGACGCGACCTGCCACAGACCACCGGCGAACCCTTGCGCGGTGAGGACCGCGGCGATCCGTGTCGGCTGATCGAGTTCGGCGAACATCCGGCGCAGGCGGACGAGCGTCACCACCTGGGTCAGCAGCGCGCCCACCACACCGATCCGGGTGAGGGTCGCCAGCGCGAGGCAGGCAAGCAGAGTCCAGATCGACATCACCATCGGGGGCACCGACCCGGGATGTCGCTCGGCCAGTGGGGCAGCGCCCGTGCCGTAGAACGCCTTGCGGGTGATCCAGTTCCGGAACTTGGTCCGATGGTCGTGCGCGACCCGTGCGATGGGTTCGTACCTGAGCCGCCATCCGTCGGTCTGCAGTCGCCAGCACAGGTCGACGTCTTCCGCCACCTGCATCGACTCGTCGAATCCGCCGCACGCCTCGAGCGCGTGACGGCGCACGAGCAGAGCAGCGCTGGGCACGTAGGAGACAGGACCGCCGGCGATCACCGCGGACTCGCGCCGCCCCAGGTCCAGTGACGATCGCGCGTGCTCGTACCGTCCGAGCGCACCGTTGTCCGGATCGAGCGCGACGATGCGCGGGGCCACGAGTGCGACCGCCGGGTCGCTGAAGTGTCCGAGACCCGCCTCGAGCCACCCGAGCCGCGGCACAACATCGGAGTCGAGAAACGCCACGTATTCCGTTGAAGCGTCACGTAATCCGGTGTTCCGGGCGGCGGCAGGCCCTCGCGACACATCGTGCCGAAGCACACGGACCTTGCCCTTTTCGGGAGTCTTGATCGGAGTGTCGGAGCCGTCGTCGACGACGATGACCTCGTGCCCGTGCAACGCTTCCAGCAGTCGTCGCAGGCCTGCCTCGTTGTTCTTGGTGGGGATCACCACCGTGACGTCGGACGTCGACGGCAGCACGGCGGGACGGGGGTTTCCCACCCCGGAGTCGAGCAGACGCCTCGCTACCACCGCCGTCTGCGAATCGACGACCTTCAGGAAATCTCCGTCGATCATGGACGCGGCCGCTGGCGCGAGCTTGAGCATCCGCGTGGGCGAACCGCCGATCAGGACACGGCCCGCAGCGAACTTGCGTACCCGTGGATCGATACGCACCCCGAAGCCATCGGGAAGCCTGGCCAGTCGGGTCTGCGCAACCCGAGGTGATGTCGCCTGACTCACCGAAGTCTCCCCTCCGTCCCTGGTTGCCACCGGGCGACCTGCGCGGTCGCCCGCGCCACCAGATTCGCGAACAAGTCGGCCCCGAGTTCGGCGGTTGATCCGGCCGGATCACCCAGCACACCGTTCGCAGACACCGAAACGATACCGGCTTCGCGCAGCCGCGGCATCAAAGTGCGGAGCGGTTCGGTTGCACCCGCTGCGGCACGGCTCATATCGACCGTGTCGGGGGCGAGGTGCAACATCAGGCTCGTCTCGGTGATGCCCGCATGAGCGTCGGCCCCGGGTACTGCGCACGGCAACCATGCGACGTCCCGACCCTCGTAGCGCAGCAGCGCGACGGCTTCGGCCAGCGGATACGCATTACCGCCGTGCCCGTTGACGAACAGCACCCGATGCGCCCACCGGCACGCCGAGCGCCCGTACTCGACGAACATCGCCTTCGCGACGTCGGCGCCGATCGACACGGTGCCCGGAAATCCCTCGTGCTCGCCGCTCGCACCGTAGGCGATCGGCGGGGCGAGCGCGACGCCGGGCAGGGCTTCGGTGACGGCCACGGCGATGCGGGTGTCGGTGTCGAGTGGCAGGTGGGGACCGTGCTGTTCGAATGCACCCACGGGTACGGCGACCGTGACCGAGCCGGATTCGACGTCCGGCCAGTAGGCGTTGGCAAGCTCCCCTGTCACCGCTCCGATGCTAGGCGGTGGTGCGATCGTCGCCACACCCGGCCGATGACCAGGGGTGATCTATTCTTCAAGACCGCGGTATGTGCGCCGGGTGCATCCGCCGGTGAGTACGATCCCCCGAGTGCAGATCGAACCTCGACCACTCGACGACCCGGAAGTCCAGACACTCATCGACGAGGTCCAGCTCGAATACACCCGCCGCTACGGGGGACCGGACGACACCGTCCTCGAACCGGACGAGTTCACCGAGCCGAACGGACTCTTCCTACTGGCACGACTCGGCGACGGACCCGTGGGGATCGGCGGCTGGCGCGCCCACAGTTCCGCGTCCCGAGGGCTGCGCGACGGCGACGCCGAGATCAAGCGCATGTACGTGCGGGCCGATGCACGGCGTCGGGGCATCGCACGGCGGCTACTCGATGCGTTGGAACGCACGGCGGCCGACGCGGGCCGCAGACGTATGGTACTCGAGACCGGCATCGAGCAGCCCGAAGCAATCGCGATGTACGCGACCGCCGGATACGATCCGATGCCCGAGCGCTACGGTCACTATGCCGACACAGAAGTGGCGTTGTACTTCTGCAAGGACCTGCCGCCGATCCGCCGTGCAACCGAGCACGAGCTGCCCGCCCTGCAGGACATCGAACGTGCCGCCGGGCAACCGTTCGCCGACATCGGGATGTCGTTGGTGGCGGACGACGAACCGCCCACGATCGCTGAGCTCCGAACCTATCTCGATGCCGGCCGATGCTGGGTGTCCATCGACGAAAAGAACTACCCGATAGGATATCTCGTCGCTGCAGACGTCGACGACGGACTCCATATCGAACAGGTGTCGGTGCATCCGGATGCCGCGCGACGCGGAGTGGGTCGAGCACTCATCGACCATGCCGCGGCAGGGGCACGTGATCGCGGTTGCGCCGCATTGACACTCACCACCTTCCGCGACGTCCCGTGGAACGCCCCGTACTACGAGCGACTCGGCTTCGAGAACGTGGACGATACCCGCCTCACACCCGAATTGGGGGCGATCCTCGCGGACGAGCGGGCACGCAACATCGGGCGGTGGCCACGCATCGCGATGGTGCGCGCGCTCGACTGATCGGCGCTACCGCCCCGCCAGGGCCCGAATTTCGCGGGTCTCCTCGGACGTCGGCGCACAGAGTAGTCCCTCCCACGCATCGACAAGGGCGGGCAACTCGGTCGGCGCCAGTTCGGTTCCTGTGCGGGCGTACTGCGCGAGCGTTCCGAGAACACTCGTGTAAACCATGATAATCCTTTGTCTCCGTGTATCTTCCGGGATATCGTCGATAACGCCGCGCAGTACCCGGTCGATCTCGAATCCACTCGCGGTGCCACCTGGGTCAGCCGCGGTGAAGGTCTCGCCGATGATCTCCGCTTCGAGGAGCCTGTCGAGCAGGGCCACGTAGTACTCGCCACGACGGACGCTGTCCGCCAGAGGCTCGACGAGACACCACAAGGCATCCCGGGCAGTGAATGTCGCGCCGACCGCGACCCATTCACGGATCAATTCGCCGCGATAGGCGCTGATCCGAGGGAGGCGATGATCCAGGATTGCGGTGAGCAAACCCTCCTTCGAGCCGAAGTAGTACCTGACGACCGATGCGTTGTTCTGGCCCGCGGCGACCCTGACGTCTGCCAGTGTCACCGCGTGATATCCCCGTATCGCGAACAGCCGTTCGGCCGTCTCGACGAGTAGCAGTCGTGTCTCTTGCCCCGAGTTGTACCGGCCACGTCGGCTCGTCACGAGCATCCACCCCGAGTCTGAAGTCGTGCGGCGATACGCCGCGGAACGGACCTGTCGGATCCGTAGCTCTACCGGATCACTCACCCTGTGTAAACCCTTCGACGCACACCGATCGTATGCGTACCCAACTTAATTTTTCGGAATTACTTTGACCCTCGTTGAACCACCGCCATGCGTCGAGAGGCCCGACCGATGACCACGCTCGAACAACCCACAGTGACCGTTGTGCCCCTCACCGGGACCATCGGCGCCGAGATCCACGGACTGCGTCTGAACTCGCTCACGGACGCAGACGTCCGCACGATCGAGGACGCGCTCACTCGGCACTGTGTGTTGTTCTTCCCGGGCCAGGGTGTCGACCCGGCCGTCCACCGGGCCTTCTCGCAGCATTTCGGCGAAATCGTGTATCCGCACCAGTATCTGGCAAACCTCGAGTCCGAGGGCTATCGCGAGATCAGCGTCATCGGCACCGACAATGGGAGTGCCTATCAAGCGAATCGCTGGCATTGCGATGTCTCGTGGCGGGCCGCGCCGTCGCGGTTCTCCATCCTGCACATGCAGGTGCTGCCCTCGGCAGGTGGTGACACGCTGTGGTCGAACCAGTACGCCGCGCTCGAAGCGCTGTCTGCCCCGATCCGCGAAGCTTTGTACGGTCTGACCGCAACACATCGGATCTCCCCCCGGCCGGATGCGACCGAAGCATCGCACCCCCTGGTGATCCGTCATCCGGAAACCGGCCGCGAGGCGTTGTTCGTCAACGATCTGTTCACCTCTCACATCAACGAGTTGTCCACAGACGAGAGTGAAGCGCTTCTTCGACTCCTCGTATCGGTCTCGATCCGCCCGGAATTCACGGTCCGTCGCCGCTGGCAGGTCGGCGACATCGCGATCTGGGACAACCATTTCGTCCAGCACAACGCGATCTACGACTACGGCGACGAGCCGCGCCGCATCCATCGCATCGAGGCGGCCCCCGAGGCACCCGCCGCCGCCCGCTGACCCCGTCATCGACTACTTCACATCACACGAGGAGATGCACATGACCACCGTCGAAACCCGTCCCAGCACCGCCACCGACATCTATGCGGCCGGCGGGATCACCGTCACCAAGCTCGGTGAGAACATCGGCGCGCTCATCGAAGGCGTACATGTCTCCGGCGATATCTCGGCCGACACCGCATACGCCGTGCGCTATGCACTCGCCGCCAACAAGGTGGTCGTCTTCCGCGGCCAGCATCACCTCACGGACGAGATCCAGTACGCGTTCGCCGGGACGCTCGGTACACCGACCACCACACACCCGACGTTGACCTCGGAGGACAACCGGACCCTGATCCTCGAGGGCGCTGCAAACAGCTGGCACACCGATGTCACCTTCATCGATCGGATCCCGAAGGCCTCGATCCTCCGTGCCGTCGAGATCCCGCCCTACGGCGGTGCTACCACGTGGGCGTCGACGACCGCCGCGTACGCGCAGCTTCCCGCTCCGTTGAAGGCACTCGTGGACAACCTGTGGGCGGTCCACAGCAACGAATACGACTACGCCGGGGTGCACGCCGACAAGCAGGGCATCACTGCACGAACGAACGAGACGATGCAGAACTTCACCCGTACGGTGTTCGAGACCGAACATCCGGTGGTTCGTGTCCATCCCGAGACCGGTGAGAAGTCGCTCGTGCTCGGCCATTTCGTCAAGAAGTTCGTCGGACTGAAGAGCTCCGAGTCGACCGCCCTCTACCAGCTCCTGCAGGAGCGGATCATCAAGCTCGAGAACACCCTACGGTGGGCCTGGACGCCGGGCGACCTCGTCATCTGGGACAACCGCGCCACCCAGCACTACGGCATCGCGGACTACGGCGACCACAAGCGTAGCGTCCACCGAGTGACCGTGGCCGGCGATGTCCCCGTCTCGGTCGACGGCGAAGCCAGCCGCATCATCACCGGCGACGCCTCGCACTTCTCCGTCGTCGACACCCCGGACCGTTTCCCCGGTTTCGAATCCTGATTCACCTCGTCCCCTTCGGATCCGGTCACTCCCCCTCATGAGTGACCGGAACCGCTCCCGAAAGGAACCTTCCGTGTTCAGCCGCCCCGCACACCTTCGGCGCCGCTCCATGCTCGGAGCGATCGCACTGTCCTTCGCCGGTGTCCTCGCCGTTGCGGGATGTACCTCGGCGGTCGACCAGGCCGCGACGGAGGCCGGAAGCGCGGAGGTCACCGAGGGCGGTGTGCTCCGGATAGGCGACGCCGGCGACCTGACCCCGGCGTCGCTGTACTCGGGAGCCATGGCGCAGGCGACCCTCACCGGTTTGGTCTACGACACCCTGATCAGCTATCCCCCCGAAGGATTGGAACCGGAACCCGCGCTGGCGCAGTCGTGGGAGATCTCGCCCGACGGCAGGTCGGTGACCCTCACGCTGCGACCCGACGTGACCTTCCACGACGGGAGACCGTTCACCTCCACGGACGTCGAGTTCAGTCTTCGCACGTACGCGGACCCCATGCGGGCCGGTCAGCTCGCAAGTACTGCCGGGCTGATCACCGAGTACGACACCTCCGACCCGCACGCCCTCACCCTGACGCTCTCGCAGCCGGCGAGCAACATCCTCGATCTGCTCGACATCGTGCCGATCATCGACGAGAACTCCATGGCCGGCTTCGACGCCGGTTCGGGATACATCGGCACCGGAGCGTTCCGCTTCGTGGAGTGGAAACCCGGTACGTCGATGACATTCGAAGCCAACGAGGACTACTGGGACGGCGCGCCTCACCTCGACGGCGTCGAATACCTCGTCATCCCCGATGCCCAGACACGAGTTTCCCAGCTGCGCTCCGGGCAGCTCGACCTGCTGCTCGCGATAGCTCCGCGCGACGCCGAACAGCTCGAGAGCGACACCCGCTATCAGTTGGTCGATCAGGTCGGCGTGGAACGTAACTGGTACATCGGCGCGAATGTCCAGGCACCCGGGATCAACGACGTCCGGGTTCGTCAGGCCATCGCCTACGCGGTGGACAACGATCGCATCCTCGCCGACGTCTACCAGGGATACGGGACCGTCGGCAGTCTGCCCTGGCCCGACTACTCCCCCGCGTACGACGCGGACCTCAACGACACCTACGCCCAGGACGTCGACAAAGCCAAGGCTCTGGTTGCGGAAGTCGGCGCCATCCCGGTCATCCCGATCACCTATACGACGGGCTCGAGCGAGTCCGAGGCCGTTGCGCAGATCATCCAGGCGGATCTCGCCGCAGCCGGGATCGAGACCGGGCTCGAGCCGGTGGACCAGGCAACCAATCTCAAACACTTGATCGGCGGAACCTACGGCGGGCTCTGGATCACGGCCCACACCTACACGCAGTACACGCCCGCGACGCTGCCGACCAGCGCCTACCCGTTCAACGCGCAGAAGAACACCTCGAACTTCATCGATCCGGACTATCAGGCAGCCGTCGCGAACGCGTGGCAGATCGTCGATCCGACCAGCGCAGAGGCCGAGGCCGCCTACAAGGTCCTCAACACCGAGTTGCTCGACAACGCGTTCCTCATCGAGTTGTTCGCCTCCGAGAACTGGCTCGCCATGTCAGGAAACGTCCACGGCGTCGACTGGTCGAAGAAGGCCGAGCTCGACCTCAGCGACACTTATCTGAGTGAGTGACCGAATATGCTGAACTACGCTCTGCGACGGATTCCCTCCGCGCTCATCGTCCTCGCCGTCGGATCCGTTCTGATCTTCGCGCTGCTCCGCCTGGTCCCCGGCGATCCCGCCATGGTCCTCGCGGGACCGGACGCACCCCCGGAAGCGATCGACGCCCTGCGCGCCGAACTCGGACTCACCGGATCTCCCATTGCACAGTATTTCTCGTGGATATCCGGGATCATCACGTTCGATCCGGGCAGGTCACTGATCCTCGGCGGTGAGATCAGTTCGCTCCTGCTCGATGCACTCGGGAACACCCTCGTTCTTGCGCTGTCGGCCCTGGTCCTCGCTGTTGCCGTGGCACTGACTCTGAGCACCGTGTCGGTGATCGTGGACCGCAAGTGGCTGAACAGCGTCGTGACCACTTTCGGCACTGTCGCCGTCGCCATTCCGAACTTCGTCACCGGTGCGGCCTTGGTGGTTCTCTTCGGTGTCGTGTGGGCCGTCCTGCCGGCAGGGGGCACACCCCGCAGGGGATTTCTCGACGACATCGGCATCTCGGCGCAGTACCTGGTCCTGCCCGCAGTGTGCCTGGCGTTGCCGATCGCGGCCTCTCTGACGCGATTCCTCACCGAATCGCTGCGCACCCAACTCGAGGAGCCCTACGTCACGACAGCACGGGCTCTGGGCATCTCCCGGCGTCGGATCGTGCTCACACAGGCCCTCCCGAACGCTCTTCCTGCATCGATCACCGTCCTCGGCATCCAGATCGGCCACCTGCTCGGAGGTGCCGTACTCGTGGAAGCGATCTTCGCGTGGCCTGGGCTCGGCCATCTCATCGAGCGCGCCATCTCGAGCCGAGACTATCCGGTGGTGCAGGTGATGCTGCTGTTCTCGGTGGCACTGTTCGTGATCATCCAGTTGGTCACCGACCTGATCAATGCAGCACTCGACCCACGAATCCGGTTGGGAGACAAGGCATGAGCACTACGACTGTCACCACTGAACCACTCTCCCCGGTCGGCGCGGACCGCGCCGGCGCCTGGAGCGCACTTCGCCGCGGCCGCGGACTCGCCGGTCTGATCCTGGTCGGGATCGTGGTCCTCGCCGGAGTGCTCGCGCCGTGGCTTTCCCCGTTCGCCCCCGACCAGCAGATCCCCGGTGCCACCCTCCAGCCGCCGGGCGGCGAACATCTCCTCGGTACGGACTCCGTCGGCCGCGACGTCCTCTCCCGCACCCTGTACGGCATCCGCATCGACCTGCTAGTCGTGTTCCTGGCAGTTCCGGTGGGCGCAGCGCTCGGTTCGCTGCTCGGTCTGGCCGCAACCCGGTACGACCGGCTCGACACGCTCGTCCAGCGCGCGTTCGATCTGATCCTCGCGTTCCCGACCATCGTGCTGGCCATCGCTCTGGCGATGGTGATCGGCCCGGGTGTATGGACGATCGCCACGGTGATCGTGCTCGCCGAGATCCCGGTGTTCGGACGACTGATGCGGACATCGGTCCTCACGGTGCGCCAGGCACCGTACGTCGAGGCAGCACGATCCGTCGGCGCCGATGAGGGATGGATCATGCGCCGGCACATCCTCCCGAATTGCCTCGAACCACTCACGGTGCAGCTCGCGCTCGCGATGTCTGTCGGAGTGTTCATCGAAGGTGCAATGAGCTTCCTCGGCCTCGGGATCACGCCGCCCACACCGTCCCTGGGCTCGCTCATCAAGGAGGGCACCCAGAACGCCTATCACTCACCGTTGTTCGTCGTAGGTCCGCTGGTCGTGGTGGTCGTTCTCGTCCTCGGCCTGCTCCTGATCTCGCAAGCACTGGCCGCCCGTTCGCGTCGCCGCTGACACCGGCCGCACTCACTAGCAAGGACCTTCCCGTGACCACACCACTGCTCACCGTCTCCGGCCTCACCATCGACTTCGGAACCGGGCATCCCGCCGTCGACAATGTCTCGCTCCAGATCGAGCGCGGCGAGGTCGTGGCGCTGGTCGGCGAATCCGGATCAGGCAAGTCCATGACCGCGCGGGCGATCCTCGGTCTGCTTCCCGAGAGTGCATCCGCGACAGGTTCGATCCTCCTCGCCGGCACCGAGATCATCGGCGCCGACGACAAGGACCTCGAACAACGTCGCGGGTCCGACGTCGCACTGATCTTCCAGGAACCGCAGAGCGCGTTGAATCCCGTGCGCCGCATCGGCTGGCAGTTACGCGAAGCCATCCGTGCACACCGGAAGGTCTCGAACTCCGAGGCGAGGGCACTCGCGATCTCGCTTCTCGAACAGGTCGAGATCCCCGAGCCCGCCGAGCGGGTCGACCACTTTCCCCATCAGCTCTCCGGCGGGCAGAAACAGCGTGTCGCGATTGCGCTCGCACTGGCGAACGATCCCGATCTGCTCGTCGCCGACGAGCCCACGACCGCACTCGATGTCACTGTCCAGGCGGAGATCCTCGCACTGCTCGGTCGCATTCGTGAGCGCACAGGCATGGGCATCCTGCTCATCACCCACAATATGGGCGTCGTCGCCCAGCACGCCGATCGTGTGGTGGTCCTGCGCAACGGGAACGTCGTCGAGACCGACACGGCGCACTCGCTCTTCGATGCGCCCGAGCACCCGTACACCAGGGCACTGCTCGCCGCTGTACCCCGGTTGCCCGAGCACGCGAGCACCACTGTTGCCGAGAAGCCCGCCGGGGACGTCGTCCTCGATCTCGCCAAGGTGGGCGTCACCTATCCTGCGCGGCGCGGCACCGCGGCGTTCCGCGCTGTCGACTCCGTCGACCTGACCGTGCACGCCGGCGAAGTGGTCGGCCTCGTCGGCGAATCCGGTTCCGGCAAGTCCACTCTCGGTCGCGTCGCGATCGGTCTCGTGCAGGCGACATCCGGGCGGGTGTCCGTCGAGGGCCAGGACCTGGCCTCCATCTCCGCCACTCGGCTCCGCACCCTACGTCGCGATGTGGCGTTCGTGCAGCAGGATCCCGCTACCTCACTCGATCCGCGGCTTTCCGTCGGAGCCAGTGTCCGGGAGCCCCTGGACGTGCATTCCGTGGGTACCCCGGCAGAACGACGGAAGCGTGTTCTCGATCTGTTCGACGCGGTGCGCCTGCCTGCGGCCCTCACCGGCCGTTTCCCACATCAGCTCTCCGGCGGACAGCGGCAGCGTGTCGCGCTGGCCCGAGCGCTGGCTCTGACGCCGCGACTGCTCATCGCGGACGAACCCACCAGCGCCCTCGATGTCTCGGTGCAAGCCGAGGTGCTCGACCTGTTCGCCGAGATCCAGCGCGAACTCGGGTTCGCGTGCTTGTTCATCAGTCACGACCTGGCTGTGGTACACCAGGTCGCCGACCGCGTCGTGGTGCTGCAGTCGGGGGCGGTCGTCGAGACCGGTCCGGTCGATGCGGTCTTCACTTCACCGCGCGAGCCGTACACCCGAGCGCTCATCGACGCGGTGCCCGTCCCGGATCCGGCGCTACGTCGGCACCACGCTGCACTGTCTGTCTGACGGCACTGTCTGTCTGACGTTTTCTCCACGGCACGACTGTTGGGGTCAGAAATGACAGTAGGTGTCGCATATTTCGATACACAAACCGACATTCGCGACACCTACGTCAGACTCCCAACTCCAGTGCCGCACGGTCGCCTTCGAGGATCGCGGCGTGGGCGCGGCGCGGGGCCACGGCATCGCCCACTCGCGACACACAGATCCCGCTCTCCGACAGAGCTGTCCACAGTTCGTCGACCGGCGCTTGGTGCGTCGCGACGACCACTCCGTCGACCGTGAGCACCCGAGTCTTCCCGGTGGGGTGATGGACCAGCGACACATGGAGACTGTTGTCGCGGACCACCAGCCCCGCGACCGCCACGTCGGGCACCATCCCGATGCCCTTCTCGTGTGCGCGACGCAGCCAGCCGTCCATGTCGAGAGTGAGGCCGAGGTCCTGGCCGACGATCATTCCGGGGGTACACACCGTCACGTCGCAGCCGCGGTCGGCGAGTAGCTCGGCGACCGACGTCGCCTCGTGGAATCCGAGATCGTCGACGACGAGTATCCGGCCGGACGGCTCCGCGCGACCCTCGAGCACGTCGCGCACATCGACGACCCGCTGCGATTCACCTGCCCATGCGGGACGGAGTGGGCGCGCGCCCGTCGCGACGATCACCGCGTCGGGTCGCAGTTCCTCGACAACCGCGATAACGACGTCGATACCGGTCCGGATCTCGACACCGGCCCGCAGGCATTCCGCTTCGAGGCTCGTCACCATCGAGAGGAGTTCAGCGCGGTGGGGTGCCGTTGCTGCACCTCGAACCTGGCCTCCCAGCGATGCCTCCCGCTCGCACAGGGTGACGACGTGTCCCCGATGTGCAGCCGTCGCCGCAGCCTGTAGACCGGCCGGTCCGCCGCCCACCACGAGCACTCTGCGGCCCGGCGACCGCACCTCGGGCAACAGCACCGACTCCCGGCCCGCGCGCGGATTCACGGTGCAACCGATCCACCGGCCGAGACCGACGCGGCCGATGCATTCCTGGTTGCACCCGATACACGGGCGCACCTCGTCGTCGAGGCCCGAAAGAACCTTGCCCGCGAACTCCGGATCGGCGATCTGGGCTCGCACGGCGCCGACGAGATCACACACACCGTCGGACAGGGCTGCTCGAACCTGGTCCGGTCTCGTGAACCGCCCGACACCCACCACCGGCAGGGACACCGCGGCGCGGATCGTGCTGGGCACGAACAGGGAATAGCCATGCGGGGTCGACATCGGCGCCTCGATGAGGTGCAGAGTTTCGGTCGCGACACCCACCGAGGTGTTGAGGTAGTCGATGTGACCGGTGGTCTCGAGCATCCGGGCAACCTGCACCGCGTCGTCGACGTCGATACCGCCGTCGGTGCCGTCGTATCCGCTCAGCCGCACCCCGACCACATGGTCCGGCCCGATCTCGGCCCGGACACGAGCTACCACCTCGAGCAGCAACCGTGCACGTCCGTGCAGATCGCCGCCGTATAGGTCGGTGCGCGGATTGGTACCGGACGCCAGGAAAGCACGCAGGATCGAGGCCTGCGAACATTGGATCTCGACGCCGTCGAATCCGCCGTCGATGCATCGACGCGCGACGTCGGAGTATCCGTCGACGAGTTCGGCGATCTCGGGTTCACCGATCGCCATCGGCACTTCCCGGAACAACGGGTCCGGATCCGTTCCCGGCGACCACAGCGGACGTCCGGTGTACATCGAGCTACCTTGTGCGCCGTTGTGATTGAGCTGCGCGAGGATTCGGGTTCCGTGTCGATGCACGGTGTCGGTGAGTCGCCGATATCCGGGAAGCACCGCCGGATCCCACCCGCGGATCAGTTTTTCGTACGGCCGATCGGAGGGGTGCACGGTGTGTTCCTCGGTGATGATCATGGCCGCACCGCCGCGTGCACGCGCCTCGTAGTACGCGATGTGCTGCTCGGTGATCGTGCCGCCGGACGAGAAGTTGGTGAGGTGGGCGGGAAAGATCATTCGGTTGCGCAACGTGAACGGGCCGATCCGCAGGGTTTTCTGCGGATCGGCTCCGCCCACGTCGCGCGACACCGGTCAGACCTTCGAATTGCCCTGGTCGAGCGCCATCTGGCTTCCGGTGATGGTCTTCGCGCGGTCGCTTGCGAGGAAGAGCACCGAGTCGGAGATGTCGTCGGGATCGGCGATGGGCTTCTCGGTGAGGATCGGGACGAAGTTCGGACCCCACGACGGGTACTTCTCGAACAGCTTCAGGACGGCGACGTCGGTACCCATGGGAGTGTTCACACCGTACGGGTGGATGGAGTTCACGCGGATGTTGAACTCGCCGAGTTCTTTGGCTGCAGCCTGCGTGAGTCCGACGAGGCCGAATTTTGCTGCTGCATAGTTGATCTGACCAGGCATCGCCTTGAGTCCCGCGACCGAGCTGACGACGATGACGGAACCGCCGTTGCCCGCCTCGATCATCGCGGGTGCCGCAGCCTTGAGGGTCTTGAACACGCCCGTGAGGTTGATGTCGATGAGCTCTTCGAACTGGTCGTCGGGCATTTCCCAGAATCGGTTCCACGTGCAGATACCAGCATTGGCCACCACCACGTCGAGCCTGCCGAACTGCGCCACGCCCTCGTCGACGACGGCCTTCAATGCGGCGCTGTCGCGGACGTCTCCGATTCGGGCCACGATCTTGCCGCCGGCTTCCTCGACCGACCGGACCGTCTGCTGGAAGTCGTCCTCCGTCGCCTGCTCGTAGGTGGCGTACTCCGTGACCGGTTTCGCGACGTCGATTCCGATGATCGATGCGCCTTCGCGCGCGAACCGCAGGGCATGGTTTCGGCCCTGTCCACGCGCGATGCCGGTGATGAAGACGACCTTTCCGTCGAATTCGCCCATTGCAGCCGTTCCCTTCGATAGTCGAGTAGAACTTGTTTCAGTTTCTTGAGGTTACAGCGTGCACCCCAGGTCGTACCCTTCCTCGACCGCTGATCGGACAGTTCTCGGTGCACTACAGTCGCCGATACGAGTCATCCCCGGCCGAGCCCCCGGGGAACCAGGACGCAGCGGTGTGCAGTCGACGAGCATCGCGCCCTCCACCATGGTCGATCCGCTCGCGTGGCGGTGCTCGAGGTGAACACCGTCACCATCGACCGCACACATCGTGACGTCGAGGTGCCGGGTGATCCCGGCCCGCGCGAACCGAGCATTTGCCGCAACGAGATCGCCGGTGGGTGCCAACCGGGACCCGGCGATCGGGTCGACGGTCGCGTAGTGCACCTCCGCTCCGAGCTCCGCGAGGCGTTCGGCCACCGCGACGGCGATCGGGCCACCGGCCGGGTCCCACACGACCACCCGGCCCGAGATTCGGCCGAACTTCGTCAGCGCCTCGGCTGCCGTGAGGTACCGGCCTTCACCTGTGACGGGAAATACCGGCGGGCGGGATTCACCACCGGTGGCCAGCACCACGACGACGCCCTGTGCAACTGCCGATTCGATGTCGGTCTCGACGGTCTCGGCGCCGGTCCGAATCTCGACACCGAGGGCACGACACCGACTCTCGAGCCAGCTGGTGAGCGCAGCGAAGTCGGCGCGCCCTTGCCCGACCGAGATCAGGTGCGGCAGGCCCCCGACATGGTCGTCCCGTTCGGTCACCACGACGCGGTGCCCACGTTCGGCGAGCACGCGCGCAGCCTCGAGTCCCGCCGGTCCCCCACCGACGACCATCACGTCGCGGACGGCCCTTGCGGGCCGAACCGGCGGTCGTACCTCTCGACCTGCTTCGGCGTTCCCGATGCATCCGACGGTAGGGTTGCGAAAATCCCGGACGAGACACGCCTGGTTGCAGCGCACACACGGTCTCGGCTGTCGCCCATCCCGGATCGCTCGCACGAGATCGGGATCAGCGATCTGAGCGCGCGTCATCTCGACCATGTCACAGATCCCGCCGAGAGCGCGTGCCGCACGAACAGGGTCGACGACACTGCCCTGGAGGACCACCGGCACGGCGCCGTCGACGGCATGGCGTATCCCGCTACACAGGTCGCCATTGAATGCCTCGGGAGTGTGTGCGTCGGGCCGGTAGGTCTCGGGCGTGTACAGGCCACCTCGCACGACGGTGAGCAGGTCGAGGTGCGGGGCGAGGTCGCGGGCCCACATGGCCGCAGCATCCGGGGTGACACCTGCCCAGGGAGCGTTCTCGTCACACGAGAGGCGCAGTGCCACTATTCGTTTCGTTCCGAGTTCGTCGCGAACTGCGGTCAGCACCTCGCGCAACAGGAGCAGTCTGTCCGCACCGTATTCATCCTCGCGATGGTTGGTGAGCCCGGACAGGAACTGGCGCAGCAGCGCGGTCGCTCCCGCATCGAGTTCCACACCGTCGGCATCCGCCACGACGGCGATCGCCGCGGCACGCCGAAATCCCTCGATCACGGCATCGATGTCGGCGCCGGTCATCTCGGCGGGAAGTTCGCGGGTCGACGGATCCGGTACCCGCGACGGCGACCGGAGCGCCGACTGCGACCAGGCACTCGACCCTTGCAGGCCACAATGTCCGAGGCCGGCGAGGACGAGAGATCCGTGAGGCCTGCACGCGGCGACGATCCGCGCCCATCCGTCACCGTTGGTCTCGGCAAGGGGTGCGCGTTCGTAAGGGTGGTCGAGCCGGTGGACCGACGCGACCTCGGTGACGACGATCCCGGCGCCGCCACGTGCCCGCCGCTCGTAGTAGGCCACGTGACGGCGCGAGAACGACCTTCCCTCACCGAGATTCGTCTCGTGGGGACCGAAGATCACCCTCGCCGGAGCGGTGCGTCCGGCGAGGGTGATCGGATCGGTGAGCCTGGTCGGAACGTCGGAGCCGGCGCTCATCTGTCTCGGGCCGAGGCGGGTCGTCAGATTCCGAGGTCCCGGCGGAAACCGTCGGGGACGAACACGTCGTCCGGGGTGAGCTCGTGGATGGAGTTCTTCCCGAGACCCATCAGGGCGGAACCGATTCCGCCGCTGAGGATGTCGAGGACGTTCTCCACACCCGCTTGGCCGTTCGCGGCGAGACCCCACAGGTAGGCGCGTCCGATGAGGACCCCCTTGGCTCCCAGCGCGAGCGCCTTGACGACGTCGCTACCGCGGCGGATGCCGCCGTCGAGCAGCACCTCGACGTCCTTGCCCACCGCCTCGGCGATGGCCGGCAGCGCACGGATCGGCGCCGGGGTGCCATCGAGGTTGTTGCCACCGTGGTTGGACACCGAGATCGCGGTGACTCCGGCGTCGACGGCACGTTTGGCGTCGTCGACACGCATGACGCCCTTGAGCACGAACGGGCCGTCGCCCCACTGCTCGCGCAGCCACGCGACGTCTTCCCACGTGGGCAGCGGGGTGGTCATCCATTCGCCGTAGGCACCGAAGAACGTCGGAGCCCGCCCACCCGGGGGCGTGAGGTTCGGGGTGGTCAGGTCGGGAACAGCACCCGTCTTGGCCCATTCGAGCAACCACTTGGGGCGGGTGATGCCCTCGGGGCCGAACTTGACCATCGCGTCGAAGTTCATCTTCTCGGGGATTGCCGGGCTACCCCAGTCGCGACCGTTGGAGAACGACCAGTCCAGGGTCATGATCAGACCCTTGGCGCCTGCTGCGCGCGCACGTTCCATTCGCTGGACGAGTACCTCGCGACTGCCCACCCAGTACATCTGGAAGAAGGTCTTGTCGTTGACGGCCGCGACCTCCTCGATGGATTTGCTCGCGAACGAGCTCAGTCCCATCGCGACGCCTCGGGCAGCGGCGGCACGCGCCACCGCGACCTCGCCGTCGGGGTGCACGGCCTGCACACCCGTCGGCGAGATCATCACGGGCAGCGACACGTCCTGCCCCAGGAAATGGGTGTTCATCTCACGCTTGTCCGAGAGCCCGGCAACATGCGGAGCGAATCCGAGTTCGCGGAACGCAGCCGTGTTGTCGTCCACCGTGAGACCGGCTTCCGACCCGGCGACCAGCGCGCCGTAGACGGACTTGGGCAGTCGCTTGCGGGCGCGTTCCTGCGCGATCGCGACCGTTTCGAACCAGGGGTCCTGCGCCCACGGGTTCTTCAGCCAGGAGGGCTTGGCCATCTGAAGTGGTCTCCTCGGGAGTTACAGGCCTGCGAGCGGATTTTCGTCGCAGAACTTGGCGGGGGGTTTGGTGAGCAAGGTCAGAGGTACCGGCGCCGCCGGAGTGCGACGCTCGGCACGCTTACCGGTGCGCGAGTGGTCGACACTCGACTGAGGTACGGTGCGCTCCCCTTCGAGGGCCGACTGTCCGTATCCCTGAACACATTCCGGGTCCGGTCCGTCCATCGGCAGACCGGTGAAGAACTTCGCGGCCATGCAGCCGCCACGGCACGAATCGTAGAAGTTGCACGACGCACACGCACCGGCCGACTGAGGCTCTCGCAGTGATCGGAACAGCTCGGAGGTCTTCCACACCTGCGAGAAACCACCGTCGGTGAGAATGTTGCCGGCGAGGAAGTTGTCGTGGATCGCGAACGGGCAGGCGTAGACGTCGCCGATCGGGTCGATCAGGCACACGACGCGGCCCGCACCGCACAGGTTCAGGCCGGGCAGCCCACCTCCACCGTCGGAGCCTCCGAAGGCGGACAGGTGGAAGAACGAGTCGCCGGTCAGCACACCTTCGCCGTGCGCGACGAGCCAGTCGTAGAGCTGCCGCTGCTGCTCGTGAGTGGGATGCAGATCGTCCCATACGTCCACGGCACGCCCGGACGGTCGCAGGCGCGTGATGCGCAGCGTCGCGCCGTACTGGTCGGCGAGGGCCTTGAACTCGTCGAGCTGGTCGACATTCTGGCGGGTGACCACCACGGAGATCTTGGCATCGCGGAATCCGGCCTCGGACAGATTCTCCAGTGCCCGCACGGCCATCGCGAACGAACCGGGACCGCGCACAGCATCGTTGACCTCGGCGGTCGCGCCATCGAGGGAGATCTGCACGTCGACGTAGTCGGAGGCGGCGAGGCGTGCGGCGACCTTCTTGTCGATGCGCACGCCGTTGGTCGAGAACTTCACTCCGACCTGGTGCTCGGTGGCGTAGTCGACGAGCTCCCAGAAGTCGGAGCGCACCGTCGGTTCGCCACCGCCGATGTTGACGTAGAACACCTGCATGCGCTGGAGCTCATCGATGATCGACTTGCACTGTTCTGTGCTCAGCTCGCGCGGGTCGCGCTTACCGGACGACGACAGGCAGTGCACGCACGACAGGTTGCAGGCGTAGGTCAGTTCCCAGGTCAGGCAGATCGGGGCGTCGAGGCCCTTCTCGAACTGGTCGACGAGGCGACCCACCTTCGGTGGAGCAGCGGTAACGGGCGGTTCGAGCAGAGACGTCATGGCGGATCCTTGCTGGGTCGGAACGTCAGGCGGGAACGATCATGTGCGAAGCGGCCAGCGTGCCGAGGGCACGCACATAGGGCCGCTCGGCGCTTTCGTCGATCCCGTGGGCGCGCAACGCCTCTCGCACCGATTCATGGTCGTCGAGCGACTTGACGACGTCGACGATGACGGTGTTCTTCAGGAACGACAATTTGCGGGTGCCGAAGTGGTAGAGCAACGCCCCGAAGGGTTCGGGGCGAAGCGCTACCTGCGGATGGAGCCGCCAGGTGGCACCCGGATCGAACGTTTCGGTATCCATCTTTTCGGGGGACACGTCGGTGGCTCCGGGCGCGGTCATGTCAGTACACGCCGCACATACCGTCGATGGACACCTCTTCGACGAGGGATTCCTCGATCAGGCCGGACTCGATCACCGCGTTGTCACGATCGGACATGCTTCCTCCTCGGGTTGGTTCACGCTCCAGGGCTGGAGCCGGTGTCACACGACACTTGCGCTGTGACCCGGTTCACCACTGTAATGGCATCGGGTGCAGAATGTCACGCAAGGAGGGCAACAACGATGCGAAGCCGGCGAAAACCGTCCGCTCGGGTAGGGCGACGCCCGTCCACCACGAAGGAGGGCCTGTCCGCGATCGGTATCGAGCTGTTCCAGAGGGCCGGCTTCGACGAGACCAGCGTCGACGACATCGCCGAGGAGGCCGGTATCGCGCGGCGTACCTTTTTCCGGTACTTCCCCTCGAAGAACGCTCTGGCCTGGGGTGATTTCGATGCGCACCTCGATCACATGCGGAATCTCCTCGCAGCGATCCCCGACGATGTCCCGCTGACCGAAGCACTCACCACCGCGATACTCGACTTCAACACCTTCCCGGACTCGGAGGCCGATCGCCATCGTGCACGGATGAGCCTGATCCTGCGCACGCCGGCGCTCCAGGGGTACTCGTCGGTGATGTACGAAGGGTGGCGACGCGTCGTTGCCGAGTTCACCGCGCGGCGCACCGGCGCGTCCCCGGACGACCACATGCCGCGCACATGCGGGTACCTGCTCCTCGGTGTGGCACTCGCCGCGTACGAGGAGTGGCTCGACAATCCCGCGGCGAATCTCCGAGAGCTTCTCGCAACCGGAATGCAGCCCCTCACAGCAGGACTCGACTACAGTGGTCTCACCGTCGCTCCACACTCCACCGAGGTTGGCCTGCCATGACCGTGCTCGATTCCCTCGCCCCGTGCCCTCCCGGACGCTGGTCTCATGACCACGTGACGGTCGAGCACGTTCCGTCCGGCGGTCTCACCCTGCGTCGCGGCGACGACCGGTTGCACGTGACGCACTCACTCACCGCCGACCAGCTCAGCGAACGGCTCGTTGCCGCAGTCACCGCGTCGGTGCAGGACGCCGCATTCGGGCAGGAGGAGTTCGAACTGACCATGGTGGGGCTCGTCCGCTCCACGGTTACCGGCGCACTCGACGCGTGGGCTACCTACTACCGCAATTCTCTGGGCGAGCTCCTCGACGGCACGGCAGATTTCGCCCCGATCCACGACAAGGCCGAAGAGCTCGTCCGGGGCCACGTGCTCGACCTCGGGTCGTGCTTCGGTTTCCTCCCGCTCCGCCTTGCCCGCGCCGGTGCTCGCGTCACGGCCACCGACATCCTGCCCGGCACCATGCGCCTGCTCGACGCCGTCGCGCCCGAGCTCGGCATCGAACTCGACACGATCGTGTGCGACGCCGCGAACGTGCCTGTCCCCGACAACAGCTCCGACACCGTCACCGCCATCCACCTGCTCGAACACGTCGACGACGAGATAGGCGATGCCGTGCTGCGCGAGGCCCTGCGGGTCGCACGAGAGCGCGTCGTGGTTGCCGTGCCGTTCGAGGACGAGGCCACCGCGTGCCATGGGCACATCCGGACGTTCGATCTCACTGCGCTCGAGGCGCTGGGTCGCGGCACGGGCCTGCCCTACGAGGCGTTCGAGCACCACGGCGGCTGGCTGGTGCTCGACGCCCGCTGACGCACATGGCTGTCCGGACCGCCTTCACCGGCAGGGATGTGCGGCAACAACACGTGATCGGCGTCGTAGTCACCGGAGCGTAGCGACCGGAAATCGATTGCCGGTTCGGCATCGAGCTTGCCGAGCCGGGCGTGCAACCGCTTCTCCTCCACGTCGAAACCCTGCGCGTCGATGAAGTTCGCACTCGCGATCAGATGCGGTCGCAGCACCCGCATTCCGGTGTAGAAGCCGGTGCCGTGGAGCAGCGGCCACAGGACGTGATCGATGGAACCGCTGATTCCTCTCGGCCCCAGCGCCGACTCCCGGTCACCCGCGGTCACCACGACGAGGAGCGTCTTGCCCGCGAGGCCGCCGTCCCCGTACTTGACGACATGTCCGTGCTCGTCGTGCACTCCGAACGCGAACCCGTTGGTGAACACGCGGTCGAACCAGCCTTTGAGTATCGCGGGCATGCCGTACCACCACAGCGGGAACTGCACGACGATGTACCGTGCCGCCCGCACGGCGTCCTGTTCACGACGAATGTCGGCAGCGAGCCCTCCCGTCGCGGTGGCATGCTTCTGCTGCGCCGACAAGGTGTCGCCCACCGGACCGACGAAATCCGCGCCGGAGAGCACCGGATTCCAGTTCTGCGCATAGAGATCCGAAATCGACACATCATGGCCGACGCACCGCAGTCGATCCGTACCGGACCGGAACAGCGCATGATTCAACGAGGTTCGATCGGGATGCGCGTGCACCCACAGCACGCTTTCGTTCGACGTCATACTCCCATACTCTGATGCTGCAGCTCTATTGTGAAGTACGCACATTCATGTCCGATAGTGACATAAATGTAAGCATTGGAGGTCCGATGCACAGGAAAGCGGTGGAGACGGCGCTGCAGGTATGTCCGGTCGAGGTGGCGGTCGCGGTCCTCGGCGGGGCGTGGAAGCTGACGATCGTCAAGTACCTGCTCGACGGACCGCGTCGATTCGGGGAATTGGGACGACTCGTCGGACCTGTCAGTCCGCGAGTCCTCACCCGGCAGCTCCGCGACCTCGAAACCGACGGCATCGTCTCGCGTACCGTCTTCGCCGAGGTGCCGCCGCGGGTGGAGTACGAATTGACCGACCTCGGGCGGACACTCGACACCGCAGTCGCCTGGCTCGACCAGTGGGGCAAGAACTTCGAGGAGCAGCTGCCCTCATCCTGACGAGGTCAGATCAGGCCCTGCTTGCTCGCCGCATACACCGCCTCCGCACGTCGGCTCACTCCGAGCTTGCGCATGATGTTGCTGACATGGAATTTCACGGTGGTCGCCGAGATATACAGCTGCTCACCGATCTTCGCGTTCGACAGGCCACCCGCGAGCAGTTGCAGCACCTCGAGTTCCCGCCCGGTCAGTTGTTCGACCGAGACGCCCTGACCGTTGAGGGACCGCACCACCGCCGCCGCACTGCGCGAATCGAATGCGCTCTCCCCACGCGACACCGCGCGAATGGCACGAACGAGTTCGGTGGTGTCGACATCCTTGACGACGTAGCCGCGGGCACCTGCATGCACCGCACGGACGACGATCTGCTCGTCGAGGAAGGTAGTGAGTACGAGCAATCCAGTGCCGGGGTGGGATGCGGACAACTGCCCGCACAGGGCCAGACCTTCGAAGTCGGACCCGGCCGACAGCTTCAGGTCGAGCAGGACGATGTCCGGGCGCATCCGGTCCACCAGCGCGACCGCCTCCACATCTGTGGACGCCTCCCCCACCACTTCGAGGTCGGGTTCGCGGTCGAGGATCGAACGCAATCCCTGGCGGAGGATCGCGTGATCATCGACCAGCGCGATCCTGATGGTGCCGGAATGGGCACGCTGTGTGTGCTGTTGCGGCAAGGTCATTGCAGTTCTCCCGTCGTGGCCGGTGCAGCCGGGCGGCGAACCGGGATCCGGACGGCGATGCGAACCCCGCCGATCCTGGCTCGGCGCACCTCGAGGGTGCCGCCGAGTTCGTGTGCGCGGGCCTTCATGTTGGCCAGCCCGCGATGACGACCGTCGAGGTCGTTGCCGTCGGCCAGTTTCAACATCAGCCGCATGCGTGCAGGGTCGCCGTCACCGTCGTCTGCGACGGACAACAGCACCGAATCGGGGCTGTAGGTCAGGCGCAGGATCGCCCTGGTCGCGTTCGCGTGCACGGCAGCATTGAACAGGGCCTCACCCGCGATCCGGAGGAGGGAGTGTTCGGCGTCGCCGGACAGTTCGACGGGTGTGCCGCCCACCCGTACCGCGATGTCGAGTTCTGCGGGCGTGTGCGCGACCCGGAGCTGCTCGAGCATCTCGGGGAGCGACGAGCGATCGGCGTCGGAGGTGCGGTTGAGGGCGTAGATGGCGGACCGGAGTTGTTCGACGGCGCGGCGGGTCAACTCCTTGGCCAGATCGAGCCGCTCGCTGCGCTCCTCGGTGGGAATCTCGCTGCGACACACTTCTATCTGCATTCCGGCGGACAACACGGCCTGGGTGACGCTGTCGTGGAGTTCACGTGCGATACGGTGCCGTTCCTCGTCGAGCGCCTGATGTCGGTGCGCCGCACCGAGCCTGCGTTGGGTCAGTGCCAACTCGCGCAGCGTCGCCTCGAGTTCTTCGTTGCGTGCCTGCAAGTCGGCCGCCGACCGATTGGCTTCCTGGTACGCCAGCTCGGCGCGGTGAAGCAGCAACTGACCCCGCTGATACAGCGCCGAGTTCTGGAGCGCGACCGCGGTCTGGCTCGCCAGGATCGACAGCACCGCCCGATCCGTGGTGTCGAGGACGCGGTGCTCGGGTGTCCACGCCGCGATCGCTCCGGCCGTACCCCCGTCGAGGACGATCGGCACGAACGCACGGTGCGGCGCGACCTCGGTGTCCTGTTCGATCGATCCGCGGCGGATGTCCTCGAGGACGGAGACCACCTCGTCGGGCAACGGTGGCCCTTCGACGTTGTCGACCAGGAACGGGGTGGCGTCGGGCCCGAGCACGAGCCGGCGCGGGCCCGCATCCGGCAGGGTGCCGTCGGTGAGTGCGAACGCCACCCAGCGGGCGCTCAGATGTGCGCGGGCAGCCTCCGCAACTGCGCAGATCAATGTCTCGGGGCCCTCGACGGTGCGGACCAGGGCTCGGGAGATCAATTCGAGCGCATACACAACCCGTTCGAGACGTTCTGCCGCACCGCGATATTGAGGATAGAACGTCGGCTTTCCCGACCTGAGGCCAGTAAGCGCCGAGAGATCCGGCGCGCTCACAGCGCCGTCCGGAACAGTTCGATCATCTGCTCGTGAGTTGCGGTACGCGGATTTGTGGACATGCAGGCGTCGCGGAGTGCCCCCTCGGCGAGCCGCGGGAGGTCGCCCTCGGTGACTCCGAGCTGCTTCAGCCCTCGTGGCACACCCACCCGGCGGGAGAGGTCGTCGATCCGCGCGGCCACCGCTTCGACTGCGTCGGCTGCGGGTCCACGTGCTTCGTCGAGCCCGAGTGTCGCGGCGATCGTGACGTACGGGTCGGGATCGGACGCGCCGTTGAATCGGATGACATGCGGGAGCAACACCCCGTTGATGACGCCGTGGGGCTGATCGAGGAGACCACCTACCTGATGGCTCATTGCATGCGTGGCACCCAGAATCGCGTTGGTGAAGGCCAGCCCGGCCTCCAGGCTCGCCTGTGCCATCGCCGCGCGCGCCGCCATGTGGTGTGGGTCGTCGATCGTGCGGACCAGCGTGCCGGTGACCATGTCGATCGCCCGCAGCGCGTGATGGTCGGTGAGGGGATTGTGTGCGAGGGAGACGAATGCCTCGACGCCGTGCGTCAGCGCGTCGAGGCCGGTTGCCGCGTTGAGGTCGTCGGGCATGGTGGTGAGCAGGCGCGGGTCGATCACCGTGAGATCCGGCACCAGGGACCGCCCGATGATGGTGATCTTGCTGCCGCGTGCGGTGTCGGTGACCACACAGAACTGGGATACGTCGGCACCCGTACCGGACGTCGACGGCACCATCACCATCGGCGGGATCGGCAGGCTCGCGCGGTCGACGCCCTCGTAGTCGAGGATGCTGCCGCCGTTCGCGGCGAGGATCGCGATCCCCTTCGCGGCGTCGATCACGGAGCCTCCACCGAGCGCCACGAGCACGTCGCAGCCGGCCTCCCGGTACACCTCGTGACCTGCCGTGACCTCGTAGTCCTTGGGGTTCGGAGTCAGGTCCGACCAGACGGTGGGGCTCAGGCCCCGGTCGAGGAGGTGGCGTCGCAACTCGTCGACCCAGCCGGCTGCCGTCAGTCCCGGGTCGGTGACAAGCATCGGCCGGACCCCGCCGAGGCGCGCCGTGGCGTGTGCCGCCTCGACCAGCGATCCCTCCCCGAACACGATCTCGGGAGCGTGGAACTTCACGACCCCGGGGCGGCTCCCCTCGCCGATATGGTGGCCCGCCCTTGCATACCCGGGTTCCGGCACGACGACGGCCACTTCTCACTCCTGACGATCCGGACGAAATTGCTGTGATCCAGCTTACGCGGGGCACCTCGAGCCTAGGCCGCTGCGGACAGGCACGCACCGGACCTGCGGGCGGGCGCTCGACCTACCCGATCGGGTAGGTCCGGTCGCGACAGGTCTCGTCGGGTGCAGGTCGTGGTCACTGACCGGTGTCTCCCATGACGGCGCCTTCACGGCGCGGATCGGCGCCGCCGATCCAGCCCTCGCCGTCGCGCTGGAGCGCACTGAGCCCGCTGGATTGCGGGGCGACGGACACCTCGTGCCCCATGTCGCGAAGCTGTTGCACGACGGGGTCGTGTGCGCCGTCGTCGGACGCATCGATCGCGGGGTGTTCTCCACCGACTCCGGTGACCGGGGTGTTCGCAGACCCGAACGACACCGCCGAGACGGCCTGCTGCGGGTCGAGTCCCCAATCGAGCGAGTTGACGAGGGTCTTGACCACGAACTGGATGATCACCGAGCCACCGGGCGATCCGACGACCATCTGCAAATCGCCGCGTCCACCGTCGGGGGTGCGGTCGAACACCAGGGTCGGGGCCATCGAGCTGCGCGGCCGTTTACCGGGTTCCACGCGGTTGGCGACGGGCAGGCCCTCCTCGTCGACCGGCTCGGCGGAGAAGTCCGTCAGCTCGTTGTTCAGGAGGAATCCGTCGGTCATGTGGAACGACCCGAATGCCGACTCGATGGTGGTGGTCATCGACGCGACGTTGCCGTAGCTGTCGGCAACCGAGATGTGACTGGTTCCGTGTTCGGGGCTCTGCGCGGGAACACCGAGTGGTACGGGGCCGAAGTCGCCCGGCTGCGCTTCGCCCATGCTCTTACCCGGATCGATCAGACCGGCACGTTCTGCGAGGTAGTCGGGGTTCACGAGGGTGTCGAGCGAACCGCCGGGCAGCGGAACGAAATCGGAATCGGCGACGTACTTGTCGCGATCCGCGTAGGCGAGTCGCTCGGCCTCCGAGACCAGGTGGACGGCATCGGCGTTCGGCACACCACCGTCGGCATCGACGTCGCTGGGCGGCAACCCGGCGAGGTCGAAGTTCTCGAGGATGCCGAGTGTTGCCGCCACCGCCATACCACCGGACGACGGATTCGGCATCCCACAGATCTCGTAGTCGCGGTACGAGGTGCATAGGGGTGTGCGCACCTTCGCCTCGTATCCGGCGAGATCGTCGAGGGTCATCGTGCCGGGGGTGCGCCCACCCGAGTCGGTTGCCGTCGCGTCGACGACGGCCTGCGCGATGTCGCCTGTGTAGAAAGCGTCGGCGCCACCAGTGGCGATCGCGCCCAGAGTCTTGGCCATGGCCGGATTGGTGAGTGTCTCCCCCGCCGGTTTGGGGCTCCCGTCCGGGAGCAGGAAATACGCGCGGGCGTCGTCGTCGACCGCAAGTTGCGCCGAGGAATCGGCGATCGAATCGGCCATGCGATCGCTGATCACGATTCCCTGGTCGGCGAGTTCGATTGCGGGGTCGAACAGGTCCGCCCAGCCCGTCGAGCCGTGTTCGGCGTGCACCGTTTCGAGCATGCGCAACACGCCCGGCACTCCGATCGACCGCCCGCTGGCGCGCGCGTCGGGCTTCGGTTCCGTGCGGTCGGTGTCGCTGATCCAGCGCAAGTAGTTCTCGGTCGCGGACAGGGGGGCCGTCTCGCGGCCGTCGTAGGCCTGGACCTCGCCGGATTCGGCGTCGTAGTACACCAGGAACGCGCCACCACCGATGCCGGACGATTGGGGTTCGACGAGTCCGAGCACCATCTGCGCCGCCACCAGTGCGTCGGCCGCGGTGCCACCATCGCGGAGGACTGCGCACGCCACCTCGGTGGAGACGGGATTCGCGGTCGAGACCGCATACGAATCGGCGGTCACCGCGGTCATGCCCGTGCGATAGCCGGTCGCGATCTCGGGATTGGTCGAGATGTCGCGTTCACCCGTCTCCGGCGACGGTGGTGCGCCCGTGAGCGGCGTGCCGTTGGGCGCCGCGGTACAGGTCGCGGCGGCACCCTGCGTGTCGTCGCCTCCCTCGCCCTCGGACCCCGACGCGCACGCGCCGACGAGCGCGAGCGACACCGCCGCTGCCGCAGCGACCCTGATTCCCGACCGAATTCGCACCCCCGAGATCATCCTCCGACGGTAACCGGGTGATCGCAGCTGCGCGGGCATTCGAACTACACGGCCTTCGAACTACACGGCCATTCGAACTTCTCCGAACGGCCTTGACAGGAGGCGCGTACGAGCGCATCCTTTATTCAACCAGATGGTTGATAAACCAGAAGGTTGCGGAATGGAGGCCCGACTATGCACGACGACGCGAACGACGACCGACTCGACCTGGCATTCACTGCCCTGGCCGACCCGGTCCGCCGCCGCATCGTCGCCCGGCTCAGCCGCGGGCCCGCCACCGTCAACGAACTCGCGGAACCCTTCGCGATCACCAAACAGGCGATCTCGAAGCACATTCAGGTGCTGGAACACGCCGGACTCGTCACGCGCACACGCGACGCCCAGCGTCGCCCCGTCCATCTGAATCCCGCGCGGCTGGAGATGCTGACCGCCTGGATCGACCGCTACCGGTTGGTCAAGGAACAGCAGTTCCGCGATCTCGACGCCGTGCTGGCCGGGGAATCGGCCGACCCGAAACCATAGGGGTTCCCCGAGGACCTCCCAGAAAGGTTCGCAAGGTTCGTCATGAGTAATGCCCTGAACGTCACAGTCCCCGACAGCGTCCCCTTCATCGACTACGAGCGCGAATTCGACTTTCCTGTCGCCGACGTGTTCCGCGCCCACAAAGACCCTGATCTCATCGTGCAGTGGCTCGGCCCACGCGGCATGGAGATGACGATCGACCACTACGATTTCCACACCGGCGGCAGTTACCGGTACACCCACACCGACAACGACGGTTCGTACACGTTCACGGGAATGTTCCACACCGTGCGCGAGAACGAATTCGCCGTTCAAACGTTCGAATTCGACGGCTTCGCTGATGTGGTGAGCATCGAGTTCCTCACCTTCACCGATCTCGGCGGCGGGCGCTGCAAGCTCAGAGGCCACGCTGTGTACCCGAGCATGGAAGCTCGCGACGGAATGGCATCGTCCGGGATGGAGACCGGCATGAGCCAGGGCTACGACCAGCTCGACGAAGTTCTGGCACGCGTGTCGGCGCCGTGAACAGCCGGGCTCGGCCACGCACCGATTCATCGAAGTGCGTGGCCGAGTTCCGCTGCGTGCGAAAGCAATTGTTCGCCGTCACGCGCAACGACCACGTGATCGCACACGTCCGCGTAGTCGGACATCGCGCATGTCGCCTGGGCCCAGTACCGCTCCGGTTCAGGCGTGATCCACGCCAGGCGGTGAACCCGTCGCCGCAACTCTTCGAGCTGATCGACCCGCGCCGGCAACCCGTTGCACCGCCCGTCCCCCACGACCAGAACCGAGGTTCGATTGTCCATCGAGCCCGCATGTTCGGCGAGCAGTTCGTCGAACATCCTGCCGTAGTCGCTGCTGGCCTCGAGATCCACGCCGGGATGCGCAAGCACCGCCGCGAGCGCACCGTCTCCATCGGCAGCGAGCAGCTGCTGTGTCACGTCCACCGGGCGATCCACGAACGCGACCACCCTGCAGCGATGCGCTCGACCATGCATCGCCTGTGCAAGACGCAGCGTGAACGCAGTGATCGGACGGACCGACAGCGACACGTCGGCGAGCACGAGCAATCGCACGCGATCGGGACGCGGGGCGCGGACGACGAGGTGGAACGGCACTCCGTCGGTGCGCATCCCGGCGCGCGCGGTGCGGCGCATGTCGAGCCGGCCGCGGGTCAGTTCACGAGGGCGTGGTCGCGCGGGGCCGCGCATCCGTCGCAGCACCTCGTGGCACGCGAGCTCGATCTCGGCACGATCGACACCCGCCGCGTCACGGGACTCCGGAGCTTCGACCTCCCCGGTACCTGACGGACTCACCTCGGCCAGCGATGCCACGAACGCCTCGACCGCGTCTACGAGACGGCTCAGTTGCGCCTCGCTGAGTGGCCCGTCGAGGACGTCGCCGCCGTACATTCGGTGGGGATCGTATGCATCGAGCCACGCGAGGATGGACGTCGGGTCGTCCCACGACAACGACCCGACGACCGCGGCACCAGGATCCGCGGACAGATCGCCGACCGTCGTCGAACCGGCCCGCTCGACGTCGACCGTGTAGGTCACGCCGCGCCGGCCCGAGTCCACACCGGTGTCGACAGACAGCTCGGCATCGGACGACGTCATCGACACATCGTCGTCGTCCTTGTGCGGATTGAAGCCCTTCTCGGCCTCGGGAGTGTCGAAGTGGTCGCCGACTTCTGCAGCACGCTCGTTGTATTCGGCGTAACGGGCGATGCTCGGATCGTCGTCGATCTCGAGAGCGGCAGGAAGGGAGTCGGCGAACTGGGCACGCAGCGGGTCGTGAGCGTCGGCCTTTGCCGCGTCCACCGCACCGAACAGCTCGTCGAAAGCGCGCTCGAAACCGGCACGTTCGTGCGGGTATTTCGCGCACACTGCGCGCAGACACGACCGCAACGCCACGCGCTCACGGGCCCCCACAAGGCCGAACACCCTCCGCACTTCGATGGTTTCGGCGGGTGAAGCCGCGACACCGTGTTTACGCAGCAGCAGACCGAACACCGCGGACACCACGTCCAGCGGATTCCCGGCGCGCCGGCGCTCGGGAGCACTCACATGCATGACGCAGTCACCGCCGCGCACCGCTGGCGGCCGCGTCGCGACCGCCTCCACCACGACCTCGGAAGACCGCAGTGGTGGTGTTGGCAGGATTCGACGCCACGGTCACACGTTCCGCGGGCACCGTCGCCGCAGCGGGTACCGGAGCCGGAGCCGGAGCCGTACCGTCGAGGCGGTTCTTGACGAGGTCCACATCACCGGTGTATTTGAGCAACGTCGACAACAGTACGTCGCGCATATCGATGACCGGATTCGACTCGGGTGCAACGCCTTCCATCACCGATGCGGCACGAGCCGCATCGATCACCTCGGAGATGGACGGGCTTTTCCGCAATGGCAGATCGCGCAGTGTGCGGGCCAGCTCGACGACCTGCCCCGCAGTACCCGAGGACACCTCGGGTGCGCGGGCGGTCACGATCTCGCGTTCGCGCTCGAGGGTGGGGTAACCCACGTGATAGTGCAGACAGCGGCGTTTGAGGGCCGGGGACAGCTCCCGGGTGTCGTTGGAGGTGAGGATCACCCACGGCATCGAACGGGCGGTGAACGTACCGACCTCGGGAATCGTGACCTGACGCTCGGCGAGAACCTCGAGCAGCAACGCCTCCATGGACTCCTCGGTGCGGTCCACCTCGTCGACGAGGAGCACCACCGGCTCCGGCGACAGCACCGCATCGAGCAGCGGACGGACCGAGAGGAACGCCTCGGAGTAGAGGCCGAAATCCTGTTCGGCGAGAAATCGGGACGCATCGGCAATGTCAGGGTACTGGCCGAGAAGTTCACCGATACGGTCGCGCAGCATCTGTACATGCAACAACTGTTTGGCGTAGTCCCACTCGTACAGCGCGCGGCTGTCGTCGAGTCCCTCGTAGCACTGGAGCCGGACGAGCCTGCGACCTCCTACTGCGGCGAGCGCCTTGGCGAGCTCCGTCTTGCCCACACCGGCCGGACCTTCGAGCAGCAGCGGTCGCTCGAGTGCGGTGGCGAGGTGAACGACGGTCGCGAATTCGTCGTCGGCGATGTAGTCGTGCCGACGCAGCTCGTCCTGCAGTTCGGCGCCGTTGGAGAAGATGGTCATGGGTCCTCCGGTGCGTGCGGGCTCGGGCCCGGGAGCGGGCAGTGCTCAGGATCGCGCCCGGGAGCGGGCAGGGGGCAAGCCGCCCCCGGGCGCGGGGTCTGGTCGGGTCAGTACGACCGATTGATGCAGTGATCGACGACGGGGATCATCGACTCGACCGTGACCTCACGGGGGTTGCCCGGGGTGCACCAGTCACCCTGGATGTGCTCCGAGATCGCCCGCACGGTCTTCTCGTCGCCCGGGATCGTCTCGCCGCGGCCGGCGTACTTGCCGGTGTTCATCCGGTTCTTCTCGTACGAGTCGGTGCGGACTTGGCCGAAGTTGTCGGGAATCCCGACGTCCTGCGCCAGCCGGATCGCGGCCTCGACTGCAGCATCGGCAGCCTGCACGGTCGTCATGTTGCGGGTATCGACACCCATCGCCGTCGCAATGCGCGCGTAGTTCTCGTACCGCGACGGCAGGTTGTACTCCCACACCCGGGGAAGCGCGATCGCGTTGTTGAGGCCGTGGTGGCTGTCGAAGAACGCCGACGTCGCGTGCGAGATGGAGTGCACGATGCCGAGACCGCCCGAGTTGAACGCCTGTGCGGCGATGTACTGGGCATTCATCATGCCTTCACGCGCCTTGAGATTGCGGGGCTCGTACACCGCCTCCCGCAGGTTCTTCGCGACGAGTTCGATCGAGTACAGGGCGTTACCGAGCGACGGTGCGAAATCCAGGCGCGAGACGTAGGGCTCGGAACCGTGAGCGAGGACGTCGAACCCGCAGTACGCCGTGAAGTGTTGCGGGCAGGTGTAGTAGAGCAGCGGATCGTCGATGGCCAGCGTGACGATCGTCGCCTCGTCGAAACCGACCCATTTGTGCGGGTGATCCATGTCGGAGGTGTCGGTGATGACGTAGGCCCAGGAGGTCTCCGAGCCGGTACCGGCTGTGGTGGACACCGCGATGTGGGGCGGGTTCTCCTTGTTGGTGGACTTCGCGAAACCCTCGAACTCGTTGATGTTGCGGCCGTCGTGCGCGATGACGACGCGCGCGCCCTTCGCAGCGTCGTGGCTCGAACCGCCGCCGATGGAGATGATCGAGTCGCACTTCTCCTTCTGATACAGCGCCGCTGCTTCCATGACGTTGTAGTCCTTGGGGTTGGACTCGACCTTGTCGTACAGGACGACCTCGACACCCTGGTACTCGATCTTGCCTACGAGTTCTTCGATGATCCCGGAACCGCGCAGGCCGGTGGTCATCAGAAGGGTGCGCTTGAACCCGAGATTCTTGGCCTCGACACCGATGATGTCGTGCGCCCCGACTCCCATGAGAGCGCGCGGGAAGGGGTGGAACTCCTTGATGGGAAAGTCCCAGATCTGGTTGAGCTCGATTGCCATCGTGATTCTCCTCGATTATCGGCGGGGATGATCGGCGGGTGTGATGTACGCCTCATGCACGACCAACAATCGACCAGGGGGTTCGCTCGGAGAAGGGCTGCGCACGGAAACCGTCCGGTCGCGGCGGCAGGACCGTCCGATCGGGCAGGCGGGCCAGGACCGAACGGGTGGGCAGCACATCCCGGCCCCACTCCCGGTAGCGTGTCGGTGCCGCCTTCCGGCTGGTATTCTCAAACTAGAACACGTTCTAGAATTGTGGTGAGCAGCACACTGCGGCCCCACGCTTGCACGAGAGGTGACATACCTATGACGACAGTCGAGGTGCCGCACGGATCGCGATCGGTGATTCTCACCGTGTCTGCCGTTATCGAGGAGACGTCCGACAGCCGCTCGATCGTCTTCGCCGTGCCCGAGGATCTACGCGACAAGTTCGAGTACAGGCCCGGCCAGTTCCTGACACTGCGCATCCCGAGCGACCGCACCGGCTCGGTCGCGCGCTGCTACTCGCTGGCGAGTTCACCGTTCAGCGACGACGCCCCCAAGGTGACGATCAAGCGCACCGCGGACGGGTACGGCTCCAATTGGCTCTGCGACCGCATCTCCGCCGGCGACAGCCTCGAGGTCCTCCCCCCGTCCGGTGTGTTCACCCCGAAGTCCTTCGACCACGACTTCCTGCTCTTTGCGGCAGGCAGCGGCATCACCCCGGTCGTCTCGATCCTCAAGTCCGCGCTGACCCAGGGATCCGGCAAAGTCACGCTCGTCTACGCCAACCGCGACGAGAAGTCGGTCATCTTCGCCGAGGAACTACGCGCACTCGGGGAGAAGCACGCCGAGCGGCTCACGATCGTCCACTGGCTCGAGTCGGTGCAGGGCCTGCCCACGGCTACACAGCTCGCCACCGTCGCAGCGCCGTTCGCCGACCGTGAAGCATTCATGTGCGGCCCCGGCCCGTTCATGGACGCGGTACACCAGGCGCTACACGATGCCGGAATGCCGCGCACCAGCGTGCACGCCGAGGTGTTCAATTCGCTCGCCGGCGATCCGTTCGCCGACCACGAGCCCGTCGAGATCAGTGACGACGAGGCCGCCGATGCAGCGACCGTCGAAGTCGAACTCGACGGCGAGGTACACACCCTGTCGTGGCCCCGCAAGCAGACACTCGTCGACATCATGCTCGCCAAGGGCATCGACGTGCCGTATTCGTGTCAGGAGGGTGAGTGCGGCTCGTGCGCGTGCACCGTCCTCGAAGGCAAGGTCGAGATGGAACACTGCGATGTCCTCGACCCCGAGGACATCGAGGCGGGATACATCCTGGGCTGCCAGGCGCGTCCCGTCACGGACACACTCAAGATCGAGTTCTGACGGCCGTCAGCCTGCCTGCCGCTCCGGCGCCGGCGCGACCTCCTCGAGACGCACCGGCTCCGGCTTCGGGCGACGTAGCACCAGCGCGACCCCGGACGCGAGCGCGAGCGTCGCGACGATCGCGCTGTAACCGACCGCTGTGGCGGTGAGGCCGAACCGTCCTGTGGCCACGCCTGCTCCGATCGCAGGAACCGAGAACGCGATGTAGCAGACAACAAATGTGGTCGCGAAGACCTGCGCGCGCTGGTTCGGACGACCCAGCCCGGCGACGATGCCCATGGCACCCAAGAACGTCGATCCCCAGCCGAACCCAGCGATTGCCGTGCCCACGAAATACAGCACCACCACGCCGGACAACAGCGCACCCGCCACCACGACGACACCGGTCGCGAGCAGGACCACGCCCGTCACCACGACGCGAAGTTCGGCGAAGCGGCGCATGACCACTGCCGCGACCGAACCCGACGTGAACATGGTCGCGACGGCGAGCCCGGCAACAAGCCGATCGTCGATGCCGAACACCACATCGACGATCGACGTCCCCAACGACATGTACAGGCCGCCGAGCGCCCACGCCGACATCAAGCAGGGCAATACCAAGAAGAACTGCGCACGCACGTCCTGGGGTAACGCCACGCTCGGTTTCAGTGCACGCAGTGCGTCTCCCCGAGAGGAGAAGCCTGTGGGCTGCGAATTCTCCGGCACGAACAGGAGAGCGATGACGATTCCGATCGCGAGGACCGCGATGAGCGCATAGCTCAACACCGTCGGGAACGGCGCGAACTGAACCAGCAGACCGGCGCCCGCCGCGCCCAGGCCGAGCCCCAACGACGGCGCGATGCTGTTGATCAGCGGACCGACCCGAGGGTTGGGTTGCAGATCGATCATCCCCGCGGCGACTGCTCCCGTGGCAGTGCCCACCGCCAACCCTTGGATGATGCGCGCCGCGATCAACCACCCGACATTGTCGGCGAAGATGAACACGACCATCGAGATCGCGAGAATCACCATCGCTGCCCCGATGATCGGACGACGACCGATGCGGTCGGACAACGCACCGACGGTGAGCAGCGTCGCGAGGAGAGAAACGACGTAGATCGCGAAGACCACGGTGAGCACCGCCGCCGAGAATCCCCACATCTCCTGGTAGACGGGATACAGAGGCGACGGCACCGACGACGATCCGGTGAGGGTGAACGCCCCCACCCCCATGACCGCGAATCCGAACACACGAGACCCGGTAGCGGATGGGGCGGGCGAGACCATCGAACCTCCAGCAGGGAAACAGCGAATAGGAACCAAAGCTACGAATACAAGCAGCAGCGCCGCCACGCGGCGCTGCTGCTTGTATGAACACCCTCCGCGGAGGAAATATTTCGCCTACGTCACGATCAACTTCGAAAAGGTCACTCCACCTGCAGAAAGATTTATCACTTAGCAACTCTCCTCGACATTGACCGACCGGTCGATCAGGCCTATACCGAGTAGAGGGGACACATTCTCACGAACCATCACCCGAAGGAGGCTCACCATGTTCTCCGACAGCCGGCTTCAGGATTACGTAGCCGTCGTCCTGGGCGTCTTCGCCGCCCTGTCTCCGCTCTGGTTGGACACCAACACCAACGCAATGTGGTCGCTCATCGTCCTCGGCGTGCTCGTCGCTCTATGTGGCATCGCGCAGATCGCGCGCCCCACGATGGCCGGGATCGACTATGCGATGGGACTCTTCGGCGCACTGCTGTTCATCTCGCCGTGGGTCATGAGCTACACCGCCTTCAGCGGTGCATCGTGGACCGCGTGGATCGTCGGCGTACTGAGCGTGGTGGTCGCCGTCGCGGCACTGCCCGCCATGAACACCCGCATGCACGGAGGCGGCCTGGCAACCCATCACTGATCCGATCACCGTCCCGCCGGTGAGGGCGAGCCGTCCCGGCCGACTTCACCGGCATTCTCCTACCCGGAGGTGATCAGTGAGCAGGCACCCCGATCCCTCGAGCGGCAACCGCCGTGACGGAATTCGCAGCACAGCGCAGGCTGCGCGCACCCGCATCCTCGATGCGGCCGAGGCACTGTTCGCGGAGCAAGGATTCGACTCGACCGCCACCACTGCCATCGCGACGGCAGCGCACGTGCCGAAGGGCCTGATCTTCTACTACTTCCCCACCAAGGAGGCGATCCTCGACGCGTTGATCGCCGAACGACTCCCCACCGAACCGATCTCCGACGTCGTCGCGCTCGTCGCACCGGGCGATCCGGCAACGAGCCTGGTCAATCTGGACACCGCACTGAACCTCGGACAGAACGACTCCTCGGTGCTCCGCGTGATCATCTGGCGGGAGGCAGAAACACACACCGACGTACGCACCCACGTGCGGACCCTCCGCGCGCACCTCCACGACACGACGATGCGCGTGCTCCAAGCGAGTTCACCGGCGCCCGTGTCCGTCAGCGCCGTGCGCACTGCGGCAACGGCATGGGTGTCGGCGATGCTCTCCGCCGCCACGACCGACCGCCTGTTCGGACGCGACGGACTACCGCGGGCCCACGAGGAACTGCAGAACGTTGCACGCCTGATCGCGGCGGGCATGTCGGGGATGACACCGTTGCCGAGGATGCTGGCCCGCGCGTGGACGTGACGAGGCATCGGGCACGGAACGAGTCAACCGATCGGGTTCGGCGCCGTCCCGAGCAACTCACGACCGGCCGCGAAGGCGCGGGCGCCGGCCGGGAGGATCCCGCGCGCGCCGCTGAGAAACACCTCGACCCGCCCCGATCCCGTCGATTCACGGCCGAGTGCGTCGATGCGTCGGAGCGTCTGCTGCGCGACCGCTTCGGCGCTGTCGAACAGACGCACCCCCGTCGGCAACTGCGCGGCAATCGTGTCCGCGACCAGCGGATAGTGCGTGCACCCGAGGACGACCCCCTGGACATCGTCGGGTGTGCGCTCGACGGCCGACGCGATCGCAGCGGATGCGCCGGCGCGGTCGCCGCGATCGATCGCATCGGCGAGACCGTGGCACGCGACCCCGACGACCTCACTGCCGTTCGCGAACTGCGCGATCAGATCCGCCTGGTACCGGCTCGCGGTGGTCGCCGCGGTCGCCCAGATCGCGACCGATTCACACGCGGCAGCCGCCGGTTTGATCGCGGGAACCGTGCCCACGACGGGTACAGCGTCGCCGAGGTCGGCGCGCACGTGGTCGAGGGCGGTGACGGATGCGGTATTGCACGGCAACACCACGACGTCGGCTCCCCGATCCACTGCCCGCCGCGCAGTCGTGATCACACGCTCGATCACCCAATCGGACGGCTTCGGTCCCCACGGGGAGCCTGCGGGATCCATCGACAACATCAGATCGAGGTCGGGGCGCAAGCGCCGCAGGCACGCGGACGTCGGAAGCAGCCCGAAACCCGAGTCGATGAGAGCAACGATCACCCTACGAATCTAACGGGTCCGGGCGATCGGGCTCACGCCATGGTGGCCAAGAGCTCTTCGATGGGTGCGCCCGCCGCGATCTTCATCCGGTTCTTCATGACCTGAGCCGGCATACCACCGCCGACGACACCGACGAGTCGGCCATCACGTTCGTAGAAGGCCAGGAACTTGCGACCGTCGTCGCGCACCACATGCACGGTGTCGTCGCCGCGTACTGCACCGAGCCCCTGGATCTTGATCTCGTACTGGTCGCTCCAGAAGTAGGGCACCGCAGACGCGACACCCACATCTCCCGAGACCAGGGCCTTCACGAGCACGGTTGCCTGCTCACCCGCGTTGGTCCAGTGCTCGATGCGCTTGCGGCCTCCGTCCGGAAGCTGCCAGGATGCGACGTCGCCGACCGCCCAGACGTGGGGCGCCGACGCACGACCCACCTCGTCGCACACGACGCCGTTGTCGAGTTCGATGCCCGAACCGTCGAGCCACTCGGTGACCGGGATCGATCCGATACCGAGCACCACCAGATCGACGTCGACCTCGGAACCGTCGCCGAGCACCGCAGACGTGACGCGCTCACCACCGCGCAGTTCGGTCAGGCCGACTCCTGCCCGCACATCGACACCCTCTTCGGCGTGCAGCCGCGAGACCAACGAACCGACCTCGGTACCCAGAACGGACGCGAGCGGCGTCTCCTGGGGCTCGACGAGCACGACCTCTACGCCCTTCGCGCGCAGGCTCGCCGCCACCTCGCACCCGATGAACCCGGCACCGACCACGAGAGCACGCGCTCCCGACACGACCTCGTCCCGCAGCGCACGGCTGTCGTCCATCGATCGCAGGACGTGCACGCCGGCGAGTTCCTTCAGACCCGGGATCCGGCGCGGGCGCAAACCCGTCGCGATCACCAACTCGTCGTACCTCAGCTCCGTCCCGTCGGCCAGCGTGACAGTCTGCGCACCCGTGTCCACGGAAGCAGCCGGGCTGTCGAGCCGCAGGTCGATCGCCTGCTCCTCGAAGAACTCCCGCGGGCGCAACGTCGTGTCGTCGCGGTCGCCACGGAGAACATCCTTCGACAGCGGAGGACGGTCGTACGGCAGGTGCGCCTCGTCACCCACCAGGACCAGTTCCCCCTCGAACCCTGCGCGGCGCAATTCCTCCGCGGTTCGCACACCGGCGAGCCCCGCTCCGACAACGACGATCCGATCAACTGCCACCTGAGTCCATCCTCCTGATTTCGTGACGTGTGCCACGCGAGTGCTTCGGGTCTTCATACCAAATACAGGTGACGGTGAACAGAGCGTCGATCCTTCTGCGCGGCACATCACGTCCGGCCTGGCGGATAATTAGAGTCGAACGTACACGCAGACCCCCACACGCGACCGGCACAGCCCCACGCGACACAGCCACGAGGGAGTTTTCATGACAAGTGACAGCGGCGCAGGACTCAGCCGCGTGCAATTCGGGGTCGGTTCGTCTCCGGGCCCCGTCGATACCCAGGGGCGCACGATCATCGCGGACGCCGTCGTCGCGAAGATCGCCGGAATCGCGACCCGCGAGATCAGCGGAGTGTTCGACGTCGGCGCCGGTACCGCACGCGTCGTCGGTGCCCTTCGCGACCGGATTCCGGGCGCCCGGATCAACCACGGACAGGGCGTCGCAGTCGAGGTCGGTGAGAAACAGGCCGCGATCGACATCGGAATCGTCGCCGAGTACGGCGTCGCACTCCACGAACTGGCCGTCGCCATCCGCCACAACGTGATCGTGGCCGTCGAGCGCATGACCGGACTCGAGGTCACCGAAGTCAACATCACCGTGTTCGACGTCGTCCTCCCGGACGAGGCAGCGGACGCCGCAGCGGAACAGAAACCGCGCGTGCAGTGACACTTGACGGCGGGACTTCGAACGGCGGGACCTCTCACCGTGAGGCCCCTGTCCGCACCGACCGCACCGCGGCCGATCTCGTCGACGACGTCGCGAACACGGTGTTGAGCATCTCCGGAATCGCAGGTCTGCACGGTGGTGAGTTCGGTGAGATCGCCACATATCTGCCGGGCCGGCGTGTCGCCGGTATCCGACTGGGCGGCCCCGCCGGGTGCGAAATCCACGTGATCGCCCTCTACCCCGCCGACCTTCCCGCGCTCGGAGAAGCTGTGCGGCGATACGTCGAACCCATCGTCGACGGTCCGGTCCGCGTGGTGTTCCAGGACATCCGACAACCCCTTGCCGACCAGGTCTCCGCAGAGAAACAGGTGCCATCGTGAACCACAACCCAACGACGAACACCGTTGTCGGACTCATCGCGGGCCTGCTGCTCGCCCTGGCAGGAATCCTGGGTGGATTCAGCGGGCTGCTGTTCGCAGTACTGCTGGGCGCCCTCGGCGCTGCCATCGGCGCGCACCGCGACGGCATCCTCGACCTGGGTGCGCTGTTGCGAAGCCGTGGCCGTGGCTGAACCTGCAACACCGACCGCGCCCTCCGACCCGGAATCGGTCGGTCTCGCAGGATCACGCGGCAGTCTCACCATCAAGGACCGTGCCATCGAGCGGATTGCCGCGTCCGCCGCACTGCAGGTACCCCACGTCGTCCGGCAGAGCAGCAACCTGAGCCTGCTCACAGGCCGCGAACTACCCCGCGCCGAGGTGATCACCGCGGGCAGTGCCGTGGCAGTCAACCTCTACATCGCGGCGGAATGGCCCTACGACGCCGCTGCGCTCACGCGGCGGGTGCACGACGCCGTCGCCTGGCATCTGCACGAGTACACCGGTCTCGTGGTGCACGAACTCAACGTGCTGATCGTGTCGACTGCGCGAGCGGTCGAAGACGAGCCGGCGGAGCAGCCCGTGCCCGTCGAATATCTGGAGTCCGACATCGTCGCCGGACACACCGGGCCCCGCTCCGACATCCCGGTGGTGTCGCCGCTTCCGCCACTCGCCACACCGGCCGCGGCACCCGCCGCGGCCCTCATCGCGATCGGGGCACTCGGTCTCGCGTTCGTCGCGGCACGGGAACTGCTCATCGTCCGCGGCACCTACGACGGAGCGCCGTGGATCCGCAACTCGTTCGAATGGTTCGGCCGGCTGCACTGGCATCCGTGGATCGCGCCCATTGCAGTGGTGCTCGTCGTGCTCGGTCTCGCCTCGATCGTGGTGGCATTGAAGCCACGCAGGCGCACCCACCTGCCGCTCAGGCTGTCCGGCGCGGTTCCGACCGTCTGGATGCGGCGGACCGACGTCGCCCGCATGTGCAGCGCACGCACATCCGCGTTGCCCGGTGTGCTCAGCGCACGGACCGTCGTCGACCGCAGGCGCGCGCTGATCCGTGTGGTCGCGGCGTCCGACAGCTCGATCGACGATCTGAGCGCCACCATCCGCGCCGAAGTGGAACCGCGGCTGGCGCTGCTGACAGATCCGATTCCGCTGGTTCTGAAGGTGTCGCGCCACGAGGCGCACACCCCCACCACCGAAACGGGAACCCTGCCGTGAAGCTCCGCACCGTACTCGTCAACAGGTTCTTCGCCTTCGTGGTGGGGTGTGCTCTCCTCGGCTCAGGCGCATTCGCATTGGCGTGGGTGTGGCGGGTGCCGTTCGCACGCGAGCGACTCGCCGACCTCGACCGGCCGCTCATCATGGACCTGCCCGATCAGCCGTGGTGGACGCCGGCATTGTGGACCGTCCTGGCCGCGGGGTGCGCGATCGGGATCGTGCTTCTGGTCGTGAACCTGTCGCGAAGGCGGACCTCGACCGTGGAACTGTACGACGAGGTGACCGATGCGACGCTCGGCGTCGACCTCGGTCCGGTCGCCACCGGGGTGGCGAGAGAACTCGAAACGTTCCCCGGTGTCCGGTCCGTGCGTGGCCGCGCGGTCGTGGAACGTCACCTCCCGACACTCTCGGTAACCGTCCACGCCGAGTCCGGCATCGATGTGCCCGAGTTCACGGCCGCCGCTGAGGACGCCGCGCGTCGTGCCGCCGCCGCGGTCGGTGGTGCCCGTGTCGCGACCCAGGTTCTCCTGCATCTGGACCCCGCCGCCGAGGTTCGCTGATCCGCGGCAGGCTCCTGGCTGTCCGGTCAGAACGGACTCTGCACGGCAGAGGATGCCTCTTGCCGGACCCCCGCCCCGGCAGAATCCGGCAGAACTCCACCGCATCGAGTTCGATGGGATGCGCACTGAACGCCGAACGGCGCCCACCCCGGAGGGTGGACGCCGTTCGAGCGTCGGTGAGTACTAGCTCACGCGATGATCTTCGTGACGCGACCGGCGCCGACGGTGCGGCCACCCTCGCGGATCGCGAAGCGGAGGCCCTCGTCCATGGCGACCGGCTGGATCAGCTTGACGGACATCTCGGTGTTGTCACCGGGCATGACCATCTCGGTGCCCTCGGGAAGGGTCACAACGCCCGTCACGTCCGTGGTACGGAAGTAGAACTGCGGACGGTAGTTGTTGAAGAACGGCGTGTGACGGCCGCCCTCTTCCTTGTTGAGGATGTAGGCCTGGCCCTCGAACTCCGTGTGCGGAGTCGTGGTGCCGGGCTTGATGACGACCTGGCCGCGCTCGACGTCCTCACGCTTGATGCCACGAACCAGAAGGCCGACGTTGTCGCCCGCCTGGCCCTGGTCGAGGAGCTTGCGGAACATCTCGATACCCGTGACCGTGGTCTTGGTGACGTCGGGACGGATACCGACGATCTCGACCTCTTCGTTCACGTTGACCACGCCACGCTCGATACGGCCGGTGACGACCGTGCCGCGACCCGTGATGGTGAAGACGTCCTCGACGGGCATGAGGAACGGCTTCTCGGTCTCACGGACCGGGTCCGGGATCGAGTCGTCGACGGCCTGCATGAGGTCGACGACCGACTGAACCCACTTCTCGTCACCCTCGAGAGCCTTGAGAGCGGAGATCGGGATGACCGGAGCGTCCTCGTCGAACTCCTGCGACGCGAGGAGCTCGCGGACCTCCATCTCGACGAGCTCGAGGATTTCCTCGTCGTCGACCATGTCGGCCTTGTTCAGGGCGACGAGGATGTAGGGCACGCCGACCTGGCGAGCGAGCAGCACGTGCTCGCGCGTCTGCGGCATCGGGCCGTCAGTAGCGGCGACAACGAGAATCGCGCCGTCCATCTGAGCAGCACCGGTGATCATGTTCTTGATGTAGTCCGCGTGACCCGGAGCATCGACGTGCGCGTAGTGGCGCTTGTCGGTCTGGTACTCGACGTGGGAGATGTTGATCGTGATGCCACGAGCCTTCTCCTCGGGAGCCTTGTCGATCTGGTCGAACGCGAAGCTCTCGTTGAGATCCGGAAACTTGTCGGCCAGCACCTTGGTGATCGCAGCCGTGGTCGTCGTCTTGCCATGGTCGACGTGACCGATGGTGCCGATGTTCACGTGCGGCTTGGTCCGCTCGAACTTCGCCTTCGCCACTGGAATGTCCTCCTGGACTGTTGTTGCGTGCAGTATGCAGCAGTGCGGTTTGTATTACTTGGTCGTGCAGGCGACCGGTTCCAACCCGAAGGTTACTCGCCGGTGGCCTTGGCGATGATTTCCTTCGAGACGTTCGACGGAACCTCTGCGTAGGAATCGAACACCATGGAGAAGTTCGCGCGGCCCTGGGTCTTCGACCGCAGGTCCCCGATGTAACCGAACATCTCCGAGAGCGGAACCAGCGCCTTCACGACACGGGCACCACTGCGTTCCTCCATGGCCTGGATCTGGCCACGGCGGGAGTTGAGGTCGCCGATCACGTCACCCATGTACTCCTCGGGTGTCGTGACCTCGACGGCCATGAGCGGCTCGAGGATCACCGGGGCAGCCTTGCGGGCCGCTTCCTTCAGTGCCTGAGAGCCGGCGATCTTGAACGCCATTTCGGACGAGTCGACGTCGTGGTACGCACCGTCGAGGAGCGTGACCTTGACGTTGACCAGCGGGTAGCCCGCGAGCACGCCGTACTGCAGGGCGTCCTGCGCACCGGCGTCGACCGACGGGATGTACTCGCGCGGGACGCGACCGCCGGTGACCTTGTTCTCGAACTCGTAGGTCGCGCCGTCCTCGCCCGTGAAGGGGTGGAGGGCGATGATGACCTTCGCGAACTGGCCGGAGCCACCGGTCTGCTTCTTGTGCGTGAACTCGTGCTTCTCGACAGGCTTGGTGATGGTCTCGCGGTACGCGACCTGCGGCTTGCCGACGTTGGCCTCGACCTTGAACTCGCGACGCATGCGGTCGACGAGGATGTCGAGGTGGAGCTCGCCCATGCCGCCGATGACGGTCTGGCCGGTCTCCTCGTCGAGCTCGACGGAGAACGTCGGGTCCTCTTCCGCGAGCTTCTGGATCGCGGTGCCCAGCTTCTCCTGGTCGGACTTGGTCTTCGGCTCGATGGAGACCTGGATGACCGGGTCCGGGAACGTCATCGACTCGAGGACGATCGGAGCGTCCTGCGCGCACAGGGTGTCACCGGTCGTGGTGTCCTTCAGGCCGATCATCGCGTAGATGTGGCCGGCCACGGCCTCTTCGACCGGGTTCTCCTTGTTGGCATGCATCTGGAAGAGCTTGCCGATGCGCTCCTTCTTACCCTTGGTGGCGTTGAGCACCTGGGCGCCCGGCTCGACCCGACCGGAGTACACGCGGACGAAGGTCAGCTTGCCGAAGAACGGGTGCGCAGCGATCTTGAAGGCGAGGGCCGAGAACGGCTCTTCCTTGCTCGGCTTGCGCGTGAGGGTGGTTTCCTCGTCGTTCAGCTTGTGGCCGATGACCTCACCGATGTCCAGCGGAGTGGGCAGGTAGTCGATGACCGCGTCGAGCATGGGCTGAACGCCCTTGTTCTTGAACGCGGTGCCACAGAGCACGGGGTACAGCTCGGAGTTGACGGTCAGCTTGCGGATGGCGCCCTTGATCTCGGCGACCGTGAGCTCCTCACCACCGAAGTACTTCTCCATGAGCTCTTCGTCGGACTCGGCGACGGTCTCGAGCAGCTTCTCGCGGTACTCGGCGGCCTTGTCGGCGAGCTCGGCGGGGATCTCCTCGACCGTGGCCTCGGTGCCGATCGGAGTGACGCCGCGCCAGGTGAGCGCCTTCATCTCGACGAGATCGACGACACCGTCGAAGTCGTCCTCGGCACCGATCGGAATCTGCAGGACCAGCGGCTTGGCGCCGAGACGGTCGATGATGGTCTGCACGGTGAAGAAGAAGTCCGCGCCCATCTTGTCCATCTTGTTGACGAAGCAGATGCGGGGGACGTCGTACTTGGCAGCCTGGCGCCAGACCTGCTCGGACTGGGGCTCGACGCCCTCCTTGCCGTCGAACACGGCAACAGCGCCGTCGAGGACGCGCAGCGACCGCTCGACCTCGACCGTGAAGTCGACGTGGCCGGGTGTGTCGATGATGTTGATCTGGTTGTTGTTCCAGAAACAGGTGACCGCGGCGGAGGTGATGGTGATACCACGCTCCTTCTCCTGCTCCATCCAGTCGGTGGTGGAAGCACCGTCGTGGGTCTCACCGATCTTGTAGTTCACACCGGTGTAGAAGAGGATGCGCTCGGTCGTCGTGGTCTTGCCGGCATCGATGTGCGCCATGATGCCGATGTTGCGGACCTTGTTCAGGTCGGTCAGCACTTCCTGTGCCACAGGTAAACCCCGCTCGTAGCTCGTGTCGGCCCTTGGGTGCGGACCACATTTCTTATGATGTCAGCCGGCCTTTACGGGACCGACACAGATGTGCGAGCAGCCGGTCGGGGGAACATTCGATGATCCACCCGACCGGCGTCGACTCACCAGCGGTAGTGCGCGAACGCCTTGTTGGCTTCAGCCATCTTGTGCGTGTCCTCGCGACGCTTCACAGCAGCACCGAGGCCGTTGCTCGCATCGAGAAGCTCGTTGGCGAGACGCTCGACCATGGTCTTCTCGCGACGCTGACGCGAGAAGGTGACGAGCCAGCGCAGCGCCAGCGTGGTGGAACGGCCGGGGCGAACCTCGACCGGCACCTGGTAGGTGGCGCCACCGACGCGACGGCTGCGCACCTCGAGTGCGGGCTTGACGTTGTCGAGCGCGCGCTTGAGCGTGACGACCGGATCGGTGCCGGTCTTCTCGCGAGCCTGCTCGAGTGCTTGGTAGACGATGCGCTCGGCCGTGGACTTCTTGCCGTCCAGGAGGATCTTGTTCACGAGCTGGGTGACCAGCGGCGAACCGTAGACCGGATCGGCGATGAGGGGGCGCTTCGGAGCGGGTCCTTTACGTGGCATCAGCCCTTCTCCTTCTTCGCTCCGTAGCGGCTACGTGCCTGCTTGCGGCCCTTGACACCCTGGGTGTCGAGGGAGCCACGGATGATCTTGTAACGAACACCGGGGAGGTCCTTCACACGACCGCCACGCACGAGCACCATCGAGTGCTCCTGGAGGTTGTGGCCCTCGCCCGGAATGTAAGCGGTGACCTCGACAGAACTGGTCAGGCGCACACGAGCAACCTTACGAAGCGCCGAGTTCGGCTTCTTCGGGGTGGTGGTGTACACGCGGGTGCACACGCCACGACGCTGCGGGCTGCCCTTCAGGGCCGCGCTCTTGACCTTGGCGGTCTTGTCGCGGCGACCCTTGCGGACCAGCTGATTGATAGTTGGCATCTATCGGCTTTCTCGTTGTCTGGAGCTGCTCAGGCGAGCAACACTGGCTGTTCTGAAATTAGGGATCCATCGGTTGGGGCAAGGAAGCAACTGCCCCGCACTCGCACCCCGTGCGCACACGAGGTCGGGTGTGTCGCGTACCCCCACACAGGCAGCCGGGGACTCGCACCTGCAGGTATCTACAGACCGCGCGTACGGCATCGCCTCGCATAGGCACACAGATCGGTCCGGGCATGCCGGACACGACCCACAACGATACCCGGCGGCGGCGCATGCGGTCAAAGCGAGACGCGACGAATGACCGCGCACGTCGCGCGGCGAGAGCGAGAAGTCAACTGCTGAGGTTGAGGGTGAGCCGTGCCAACGTAGCAGCAGCCTCACACGGGTCCGTGCCGGCGGCCGTGTATTGCACCCACCATCCGAAGATCCCTGTGGTCGCTGCGCCGGCGGAAACACCACAGGACATCGGGTCGTTCGGCCTGCGCATCTGCAGGGCCCGCCTGCCTTCGACGGTGGTGTTCTCGACCGTGTAGCCGAGTTCCTCACCCGCCTTGCGTTCATGATCGAGCGACCCGGTCTCGAACCAATTGAACGTGACCTTCACTACGCCCGCCGGGCCGTCCCCCTCCCAGCGGCAGATGGCGCCGAAGAACCCTCGGTACACCGCTGCCGCACCCACCGTCTCCGCGATCTTGTCGTCGGCGACGGCGTCGCACTCGGTGAGCAACTTCGTGAACTCCGCTGACAGCCCCGGCCCGCCGCCCGCGCCCTGCGGCACCGCGCGGCCTTCGATGCTGCGCGCGCATCCGGCGACCAGCAGCAGGGTGGTGCAGAGCATGACGAGGCTCAGGGCCATGCGACGAGACCTGGGGCGCACGGAGGCCGGGTGCGAGCCGCGGTTCGTGTGCACGTCCGCTCTCATGACTGTGCCCTCTCCACGCTGAGTTCGGCGAGGTCCCGCGCTACGGCACAGGAGTCGGCCGTAGGCGTGAAGTTCGCGTACGTCACAGACCAGTGGATGAAATCGCCACCGAAATCCACACCGATCTCACACAGGACGGTCTGGCCCAGTTCGTTCTGAGCGGACCCCATGAATCCGGGACGGCCGCCGACCTCGACGTCCGCCGCAGGCCGGCCGATCAGATCCGAACCCGCACGCTCACGGCCGATCGGGCTGCCCCGATACCACGAGAAACTCACGCTCGGGCCACCGACGTAGGTCTCCCACTCGCATCCCACAGAGTTCCGGGTGACCGCGGAGAACTCTCCCAGCGCGAAGGCCGCTTCGACCTCGTCGTCCGAGATCGAACCGCACTCGCCGAAGAACGGCCCGGGTTCGGTGACCTGTAGCGCCGTGGTCTCCGGGGCGCCACCGCGCGCGTCATCGTCCGATGATCCGCACCCCGTCACGAACACCGCGGCGAGCGCGGCCATCGCCACGATCGTCGGCATCCTCCCGTTCCCCTCGACAGGCATGTGCACAGACACTACCCAGCCGTGCGTCCGCTCGCTTGTCGACCTCGCGCATCGACCAGGATGGCGTCGAGCTGAGCCGCCCAATGCCGCACGATCTCGGCGCGTCGGCGCGAATCGTCGGTCAGCACATCCGCGAGACCCAGTCCACGTGCCAGGTCGAGGGTCGCCTGGACCATGCGGTGGACGACGGGGTCGGAATCATCGGCACCGAGCTGTTCGATCGCGGCACGGTGCGCGACCCGTCCGAACCGCTCTTCGAGGGGAACGATGCGTTCACGCAGAGCGGGATCGGCGGCGGCCGCCGTCCACACCTGCAACGCCGCCTTGAACAGGGTTCCGGAGTACTGCTCGATGAGGCCCGCGACCACCCGCTCGGTGTGCGCGACGCCGGAAACGACGTCGAGGTTCTCATCGCGGACCTGATCCATACGACTGTCGAACATGTACTCGAGCGCCGCGGTGATGAGGTCCTCCCGGGTCGGGAAGTGGTGTTGCGTTGCGCCGCGCGAGACCCCCGCGCGCTGCGCGACGACTCCGACCGTAGTCGCAGCCCAGCCGGATTCGGCCAGAGTGTCGATGGTGGCCTCGAGCAGGCGTAGACGTGTCGCTCTGCTTCGGTCCTGCTTCGGTTCGCGCGTCATCGAAGTGCATTCTCCTGGTCCCGAGACCGTCTGTGGACATCACGGCTCCGTACACTCGTACCCCAGGACGAGACAGAAGGGCAGTTTCACTGTGGCGACGTTGGTGAGACGCGAGGACTATTTCGACGCTGCGATCGAACTTCTCTCGTCGAACGATTACGGGGCGCTCAAGCAGGCTCAATTGTGTGCACACCTCGACGTCACCACGGGGTCGTTCTACAACTACTTCGCCAGCTGGGCGCAGTTCCGCAAGGAGTTTCTCGAGAACTGGCTCGAACGGCAGACGATCCGGCTCGTCGCGACGGCGCGCCTCGAAGCCTCCCCGGTCCGGCGCCTCGAGATGCTGATCGAATTCGCGTGCGGGCTCCCCCACAGTGCCGAATCGTCGATCCGAGGATGGGCGCACACCGACGCGGAGGTGCGTTCGGTGCAGGCCACCGTCGATTACCAGCGGTATCTGGTGGTGGTGGAGGCCACGTCGGCCATCCTGGGCGCAAGTGCCGTAGCCGAGGGCTTCGCTCGCACGGCGCTCTACTGCCTCGTCGGGTATCAGCAGACGGTGCCGCTGCCCGAACCGGACACGCTGCGGTGGGGACTCGAACGAATTCTGCGCGAGCTGCTTGCCACCTCGGAGCCCTGAGTCCGACAGACCGAGGATCGGCGACCGGTTCGTCACGGCCTGGCCCACGACGGTGGTCGCCGCTGAAGGAAGGCGGTCATCCCCTCGACCGCCTCATCCGAACCGAACAGCCGGGCCGATTGTGCGGCGAGGTCACCGCTGTGCCGATCGAACTCCTCGAGGATCTGCCGGGTGAGCAGCCGCTTCGACTCCGCGAGCCCCTGTGGTGAGCACTCGCGGAACTCGGCGAGCAGTTCCGCGACGGTGTCGGCGGGGTCGTCGGCGGCGATCGTCACCAGCCCATGTGCGAGGGCCACTTCCGGGCCGAAGCGCTCCCCGGTGAGGAAATACCGCGAGGCTGCCCGTGGCGACAGTCGCGGCAACACCGTGAGGGAGATGATCGAGGCAGCCAGCCCCAGACGCGCCTCGGTGAGGGCGAACGTGGTGCGCGGGCCCGCGACAACGACGTCGCACGCACCGACGATCCCCATCCCTCCGGCCCGGACATGGCCGTCGATCTGCCCGACAACGGGTTTGGGTGTTTCGAGGATCTGTCGCAGCAGGTCGATCATCTGATGTGTCCGGTCCGCGGCCGCTACGTCCGGTGTCCCCCCCGAACCGGCCCGGCCGGCCTCACGAAGATCCGCTCCGGCACAGAATGTTCCGCCGGCGTGTGTGAGGACGATCGAGCGCACGTGAGGGTCCGCGGCCGCGTCAGCGAGCCCTTGCCGCAGTTGACGTATCAGGGTCGACGACAGGGCGTTGCGGTTGTGCGGCGAGTCCAATGTCAGTGTCGCGACACCGTGCGCGACGTCGTAGTGAACGAACGGATCCGCAGGTTCGGTGGACGTCATCGAGTTCCCCTGTCTCAGTATGAGCGTGGCAGTCCCAGCGAGTGCTGCGACACGAAGTTCAGGATCATCTCGCGACTGACGGGGGCCACCCGCGCAATCCTGGCGGCACCGAGCATCGCCGCGAGTCCGTACTCCTGGGTGAGCCCTCCTCCGCCATGAGTCTGGATGGCCTGGTCCAGGCTCGCGATCGCAGCCTCACCCGCCGCGTACTTGGCCATGTTCGCGGCCTCCGCGGCACCGAAGTCGTCGCCACTGTCGTAGAGCGATGCGGCCTTCTGCATCATCAACTTGGCCAGTTCCACTTCGATCTTGCGCTGCGCCAAGGGATGTGCGATTCCCTGATGCGCACCGATGGGCGTCTTCCACACGGTCCGCTCGTTCGCGTACTTCACCGCGGCATCGAGCGCGTAGCGGCCCATACCGACAGCCATTGCTGCACCGAGGATGCGTTCGGGATTGAGTCCGGCGAACAACTGCGCGAGCGCCGCATCGGGTTCGCCCACGAGTGCGTTCGAGGGAAGGCGGACGTCGTCGAGGAAGAGAGCGAACTGGCGGTCGGGTTCGATGATGTCCATCTCCATCGGGGTCCTGACGAACCCGGCGGTCTCGGTCGGCACGATGAACAGTGCGGGACGGAGCTTACCGCTGGCGGCATCCTCGGTGCGCGCGACGATGAGTACGGCGTCCGCCTGGTCGACGCCGGAGATGAACACCTTGTTGCCCGACAGGATCCAGTCGTCGCCGTCACGCTTGGCAACGGTTCCGATCTTGTGGGAGTTGGAACCCGCGTCGGCTTCGGTGATTCCGAAGGCCATGATCTTCGATCCGTCGGCGAGTCCGGGCAACCACTGCTCCTTCTGGCCGGAGGTGCCGTACTTGGAGATGATTGTTCCGCAGATGGCCGGCGACACCACTACGAGCAGGAGGCCGCATCCGTGCGCGGCGAGTTCCTCCTGCACCAGGGCCAATTCGTAGATCCCGGCCCCGCCGCCGCCGTATTCCTCGGGAAGGTTCACGCCGAGGAATCCGAGTTTCGATGCTTCCGACCACAGTTCGGTCAGAGGCTCGTGCCTGCGCGATTTCGGCAGCACATAGTCGACGTAGTTGTAGCGCTGCGCCAGAGCCGCTACGGACGATCGGAGTGCCTGCTGTTCTTCGGATTCGGTGACGATCATTCGCCTACTCCTGAGGTTGCGGATTGTTCTTCGTCCGACGGCTGATCTTCGCTGGACACCACGGCCAGCACTGCACCTACATCGACCTGCGAACCGACGTCGACGTTGAGTTCGGTGAGCGTCCCGGCTCCGGGCGCGGTGACGGTGTGCTCCATCTTCATCGCCTCGAGCCACAGGACGGGCTGGCCTGCGGCGACGGTGTCGCCGACGGCCGCACCCAATCTGATCACCGATCCCGGCATCGGAGCGAGCAGTGAACCCACCGGGCGGTGCGATGCAGGGTCGGTGAATCGGGGCACCACGTCCAGTCGCACAGGCCCGAGAGACGAGTCGACGTATACGGTGTCGCCGTACCGGGCGACGACAAACTCACGGCGAATCCCGCCTCGGTCGAGGACGACACGGTCGGCTGCGAATTCGACGGCGACGGCGTCCGTGAAATCGTCGGCTACCAGCCCGTTCCGAGCACGGCGGTAGCGGATCTCGTGCTCACCGTGGATCCCGGTGAACGTCTTGACCTGCGGCGCCGACGTCAGATTTCGCCATCCGGTGGGCAGTCCCGCATCGACCGTTGCGGCGGCGCGGTTGCGTTCGGAATCCGCGAGGGCGGCGGCGAGAGCCGAGATCGCCTCCGCCTCCGGGGTCGCGACCGGTTCCGAGAGCGCGGGGAGACCGTGCGTGGTGAAGAACGCGGTGTCGGTGTCTCCCGCACGGAACGCGGGATGCCGCAGGACGTTGACCAGTAGGTCGCGGTTCGTGCGGACGCCGTGGATCTCGGCTCCCACGAGCGCTTTGGCAAGCAACCGCGCAGCCTGAGTCCGCGTCGGTGCGTAGGAGATCACCTTGGCGAGCATCGCGTCGTAGTGGATCCCCACGTGCGACCCGTCGACGACGCCGGAGTCCAGACGTATCCCGGTACTGCGCAGTACCCCGAATTCGGTATCAGTTCCCGGTACCGCGATCCGGTGCACGACACCGGTCTGCGGCTGCCAGTCGTGGGCGGGGTCCTCGGCGTAGAGCCGGACCTCGATCGAATACCCACGGACCGGGGGCGGTTCTGGAGCGAGTCGACCTCCTGCGGCGATCTGCAGTTGCAGGTCGACCAGGTCGAGGCCGGTCACGCATTCTGTGACGGGGTGCTCGACCTGCAGGCGGGTGTTCATCTCGAGGAAGTAGAACTCCCCCGATTCACCGGATGCGAGGAACTCGACAGTGCCCGCACCTTCGTAGCCGATGGCTTCGGCGGCGCGGCGGGCGGCGGCGAAGAGGTTCTCGCGCATGCCCGGAACCGAGTCGACCAGTGGAGAAGGCGCTTCCTCGACGACCTTCTGGTGCCTGCGCTGAATGGAACATTCCCGCTCACCGACGGTCCACACGGTACCGTACCGATCGGCGAGAACCTGCACCTCGATGTGCCGGCCGGTTTCGAGATAGCGCTCGCAGAACACCGTCGGATCGCCGAATGCCGATTCCGCTTCACGGCGGGCGGCGTCGAGTTGCGCGGACAGTTCATCCGCCGACCGCACGATCCGCATGCCGCGTCCGCCACCACCGGCGGAGGCCTTGATGAGCACCGGCAGATCGGCGTCGGTGACTCGGGCCGGGTCGAGTTCCGCGAGGACCGGGACCCCGGCGTCGGCCATGAGCTTCTTCGCCTCGACCTTCGACCCCATCCTGGAAATGGAGTCGGGGCGCGGTCCGATCCACACCAGACCTGCGTCGACGACCGACTGCGCGAAATCGGAGTTCTCGGAGAGGAATCCGTATCCGGGATGGATCGCGTCCGCTCCCGCTGCGTGCGCGGCGGCGATGACGGCATCGCCCCGCAGATACGTCTCGGACGGTGCGACGCCCGGAAGCCGGACTGCGGCGTCGGCATCGGCGACGTGCGGACTCCCGGAGTCGGCGTCGGAGAACACCGCGACGGTGCTGAGACCCGCGCGACGGCACGACACGAACACCCGGCGGGCGATCTCTCCTCGGTTGGCTACGAGCACGGTGTCGAAGGTCGTGTCGTTCCCTGTGTGTTTCACATCTCGCACTGTCTGCCTCACATCCGGAAGACGCCGAAGCCGTCGGCGCCTTCGATCGGTGCGGTGGCGATGGCCGAGAGGCACATGCCCACCACGGTGCGGGTGTCGCGCGGATCGATTATCCCGTCGTCGTACAGGCGGCCCGACAGGAACATCGGCAGCGATTCGGCCTCGATCTGATTCTCGATCGCGGCGCGCATCGCGGCGTCCGCCGCCTCGTCGAACGCCTGGCCGCGGGCCTCGGCAGCGGCGCGGCCGACGATCGAGATGACACCGGCGAGTTGTGCGCCACCCATCACCGCGGACCGCGCACTCGGCCATGCGAAGAGGAACCGTGGGTCGAAGGCGCGACCGCACATCCCGTAGTGCCCCGCGCCGTACGAGGCGCCGAGCAGGATCGAGATATGCGGCACGGTCGAGTTGGCGACCGCGTTGATCATCATCGCGCCGTGTTTGATCATCCCGCGTTCCTCGTACTCCCGGCCCACCATGTAGCCGGTGGTGTTGTGCAGGAACAACAGTGGCGTGTTCGCGCGGTTGGCGAGTTGGATGAACTGCGCGGCCTTCTGCGATTCCTCACTGAACAGCACGCCGCGGGCGTTGGCGAGGATGCCCACAGGGAATCCGTGCAGTTGCGCCCACCCTGTCACGAGCGACGACCCGTACAGGGGTTTGAACTCGTCGAAGTCGGAGTCGTCGACGATCCGGGCGATCACCTCGCGTGGATCGAAGGGGCGCTTGAGGTCGTCGGGGACGATCCCGAGCAGTTCCTCGGCGTCGTACCGGGGTTCGGGCACGTTCGGCACGGCCGCGGGGCCCTGCTTGCGGTGGTTGAGCCGCCGCACGATACTGCGCCCGATTCGTAGCGCGTCGTGTTCGTCGACCGCGAAGTAGTCGGCGAGGCCGGACGTGCGGGCGTGCATCTCGGCGCCACCGAGTGTCTCGTCGTCCGATTCCTCGCCCGTGGCCATCTTCACGAGCGGAGGCCCCGCCAGGAACACCTTCGAGCGTTCCTTGATCATGACGACGTGATCCGACATGCCCGGGATGTAGGCACCGCCCGCAGTGGAGTTGCCGAAGACCAGGGCGACGGTCGGGATACCGGCGGCGGACAGCCGGGTGAGATCACGGAAGAGGCGTCCACCGGGGATGAACACCTCCTTCTGTGTGGGCAGATCTGCACCACCCGATTCCACCAGCGAAATCAGGGGCATTCGGTTCTGCAGCGCGATATCGTTGGCACGCAAGCTCTTCCGAAGGGTCCACGGGTTGCTGGTGCCGCCACGCACGGTCGGGTCGTTGGCGACGATCACACATTCGACACCCTCGACGACGCCGATACCCGTGACCACGCCGGCGCCCACGGGAAATTCGGTTCCCCAGGCCGCAAGAGGCGAGAGTTCGAGGAACGGCGAGTCGGGGTCGATCAGCAGCTCGATCCGCTCTCGCGCCAGGAGCTTGCCGCGATCGTGGTGGCGTCGGACGTACTTCTCGCCACCGCCCGCGAGCGCCTTGGCGTGTTCGCCATCGATCTCGACGAGCCGGGCGCGCATCGCGTCGGCGGCAGCACCGTAGTCGGCGGACCTGGGGTCGACAATGGAGGCCGATGTACTCATCCGTGGTACCGCAATCGTTTCGCGGCGAGTTCGATGAGGATCTCGCTGGTGCCACCGCCGATGCCGAGAATACGCATGTCGCGGTATTGGCGTTCCACTTCGGACTCGGCCATGTAGCCGAGCCCGCCGAACAATTGGACCGCCTGGTGTGCCACCCACTCCCCTGCTTCGACCGAGGTGTTCTTCGCGAAGCACACCTCGGCGATGAGGTCCTGGTCTCCTCCGAGCGCCCGCTCCACGACTACCCGTGAGTAGACCCGGGCGACGTCGATCCGGCGCGTCATGTCGGACAGGGTGCGCTGCACTGCTTGCCGGGTGATCAACGGTCGACCGAACGTCTCCCGGTCGCGGCACCACGCGACCGTGAGGTCGAGGCACCGCTGGGCGCCCGAGTATGCCTGGGCGGCAAGCGCGATGCGCTCGGACACGAAGCCCTGGGCGATCTGGACGAAGCCCGAGTTCTCGGCGCCCACGAGGTTGGTAGCCGATACGCGAACGTCGACGAAGGACAGTTCGGCCGTGTCGGAGGCGCGCCAGCCCATCTTGTCGAGTTTGCGGGAGACCGTGAAGCCCGGTGTTCCCTTTTCGACCACGAGCAGTGAGACGCCACCAGCACCCGGTCCGCCGGTCCGGACGGCGGTGACGACGAAGTCGGCGCGGCAGCCGGACGTGATGTACGTCTTCGCGCCGTTGACGATGTAGTGGTCGCCGTCGCGCACCGCGGTGGTGGTCAGGTTCCCGACGTCGGAGCCGCCGCCGGGCTCGGTGATTGCGAGCGACCCGATGAGCTCACCCGCGAGCGTGGGCTTCACCCATCGGTCGATCTGGTCCGGGTCACCTGCGGCGATCAGATGGGGTAGAGCGATACCACAGGTGAACAACGACGCGAATGCGCCGCCGGAGGCTCCGGCCTCGTGGAATGCCTCGCACACGGTGAGGGTGTCGGCGCTGTCTCCGCCGGAGCCACCGACCTCTTCGGGAAAGCCGACGCCGAGTAGCCCGAGCGCAGCCGCCTTCTTGTGGAGTTCACGGGGAAGTTCGCCGTCGCGCTCCCATTCGTCGAGATGCGGCAGGACGTCGCGTTCGACGAAGCCGGTGACGGTCTCGCGCAATGCACGGCGCTCGGGACTGTTCCAGATGCTCACGTGTGTTCCTCCAGGAAGTCGATCGGGATTTCGAGGTGGCGCGCCCGCAGCCATTCGCCGAGCCCCTTGGCCTGCGGGTCGAATCTCGCGCGGGATGCCACACCGCGGCCGAGGATGCCTTCGATCACGAAGTTGACGGCCCGCAGATTCGGCAGCAGGTGGCGCGTGACGTTCAGCGGTGCGGTTTCGGGAAGGAGAGTCTTGATGAGGTCGACGGTGAGAGTGTTTGCCAACCAACGCCATTCGTCCTCACTGCGTACCCACACACCGATGTTGGCGTCGCCACCCTTGTCTCCACTGCGCGCACCTGCCACCGCTCCGAGCGGTCCGCGGCGGGTGGGGCCATCCGGCCAGGGAGTGGGCAGGTCGGGGGCGACGAGTGCGTCGAGTGCGCTGGTCCGGTCGGCCGGCGGCACCTCGACGCGGGTGTCGTCCGGTAGCACGGCCACATGCGGAACATCGGCGGCATCGACGTACCCCGCGGTGTACACGCCGTAGGCACTTCCGGGGCCGGGGGGCGCAGTCAGCGACAATCCGGGATACCCGGCGAGGGCGAACTCCACCGCAGTCGCAGTGAATCCGCGTCCGACGACCTTCGGGTCGGGATCACGCACCGTGCAGCGCAGCAGCGCACTCGCAGCTTCCTCGGTGTCCGCATCGGGGTGGTCGGTGCGGGCGAGCGCCCATTCCACTTCAGCGGGGCGGGTCGGCAGGTTCGCCTCCACCTGGCGCCGCATGAGTTGTGCCTTGGCTTCGACGTCGAGGCCGGTGAGGACGAACTCGACCTGGTTGTGGAATCCCGCGAGCGCGTTGAGGCACACCTTGAGCGTGGGAGGCGGCGCCTCGCCCCGCACTCCCGTGAGCTTCACGCGGTCGGATCCGACCTGTTCGAGGTGGACAGTGTCGATGCGCGTGGTCACATCCGGCCCCGCGTAGCGTCCGCCCGTGACCTCGTACAGCAATTGCGCTGTGACAGTTCCCACGGTGACAGCGCCACCGGTTCCGGGGTGTTTGGTGATTGTCGACGAGCCGTCCGCCTCGATCTCGGCGATCGGGAATCCCGGGCGGTCGAGGTTGTCGATTCCGGTGAAGAATGCGTAGTTGCCGCCGGTCGCCTGGGTACCGCACTCGATGACGTGTCCCGCAGCAACGGCGCCCGCGAGCGCATCGAACTCGTCTCGTGCCCAATCGAAGTGGGCCGCGGCGGGACCGACGATGACGGAGGCGTCGGTGACGCGTCCGGTAACGATGATGTCGGCGCCCGCGTTCAGGCAGTCGACGATCCCCCACGCACCGAGATACGCGTTCGCGGTGAGCGGCGGAGGATCGGTGGTCAGGCCGAGTTCGTCGACGCGGGCGATGAGGTCGTCACCTTCGACGTGGGCGATGCGCGGAGCGAGACCGAGCGTGCCCGCGAGATCTCGCAACGCGGCAGCGAGACCCGCGGGGTTGAGGCCGCCTGCATTCGCGACGAGGCGGACACCCTTGTCCAGCGCGAGACCCATGCACTCCTCGGCTTGGCGCAGGAAGGTCTTGGCGTAGCCCGCCGCGGGATCCTTCATGCGGTCGCGGCCGAGAATCAGCATGGTCAGTTCCGCGAGATAGTCGCCGGTGAGATAGTCGAGTTCGCCGCCCTCGAGCATCTCGCGCATCGCCGACAGGCGGTCTCCGTAGAAGCCGGAGCAGTTACCGATCCGCACCACGGCGGGTCGCTGCCGGTTCATTGCGCTCCCCCACCCTGTTCGCGTCCGGACCCTGGCGGCCCTGCGAATGCCTGCGCGATGTCGAGCCAGGCATCGGCGTCCGGGCCGTGCGCGACGAGCGCGGTGTCGGTGCGGTGCACGCGCTGGGTGACGAGCAGGCAGAAGTCCTCAGCGGGCCCGGTCACCGATTGCGCGGCATCGGCCGGCCCCCACTCCCAGGTGCCACCGTCGGGTGCGGCGAGTTCGACGTGGAACGGCTCGACCGGAACCGCACGATCGTTGATCACGAAGGCGAAGTCGCGGGTGCGGACACCGAGGTGCGCGACGTGCCGCAGGCGCCGTGTCGGCCGGGGCGCCGCCCCGAGCGCAGCCGCGACATCACCTGCGTGCGCCCAGGTCTCCATGAGCCGCGCCGTCGCCATCGAGGCCGCCGACATGGGTGGTCCGTACCACGGAATCTTCACCCCCGCCGAGACCTCGGAGAGAGCACGGCCGAGGGATTCGCGACACCGACGCCAGTCGGCGAGTAACTCCTGAGGCGGCAGCGCAGCATACTCGGCGGCACCTTCGTCCACGAATGCAGTGGGGTCGGTGACGTTTTCGAGTTCGGCGACGAAAGAGTCGGGGGTGTCGACCGCGGTGAGTGCCGCGCGGTCGGTCCACAGCAGGTGGCCTATCTGGTGCGCCACGGTCCATCCGGCCGCCGGGGTGGGGCGCCGCCAGTCGTCGTCGGACAGGTCGGCCACGAGGGCGTCGAGGGCAGCACCTTCGGCGCGCAGATCGTCGAAGAGTTCGGGCAAGTCCGCCATGCGATCAGCGTCACATGCCGCATCCATAAAATCAAGCACGCATGATTGTTTTGTGGGAAGTGATCATCTCACCCCTGCCACTGTCAGACTCCGTAGCCGCCGTCCACATCGAGCTTCTGACCGGTGATGAACCCGGCCTTCTCCGACGCGAGGAACAGCACCGCCTCGGCGATATCGATGGCCGTCCCGAATCTGCGTAGGGGGATGTCGGCCTTGGCCACGTCGAGGGCGTGGTCGTCGAGCTCGCCCGAGGAGATGAGTCGATCGGCCATCCCGTCGACCAGCATGCCCGGCCCGACGCAGTTGAAGCGGACTCCGAAGCGCCCTTCCTCTGCGGCGAATCCGCGTATGAGCGACTCGACCGCGGCCTTCGGACCCGCGGACAGCCCATCGCGCACCGGGTAGCGGGTCGTCGCCGCCGTCGTCACCGCGACGACAGATCCGGACGATCGACGGAGCTCGGGCAGCGCCGCGAAGATCAGATTGAAAAAGGCCTTCGCCTCGGCATCGACGGCCGCGCCGAACCGAGCAGGCGACACCACCGACAGGTGCACCATCGGAATATGCGGTCCCGCACTGTGCACGATCGTGTCGAATCCGCCGAAACTCTCCGTCGCGGAGCCGACCCACCGGGCAGTCGCGTCCGGATCTGTCAGATCCAGAGAGTCATATGCGACCGTCGCTCCGAGATCGGTGAGGTCTCCGGCCAGCCGCTCGGCGATCTGGGCCCGACTACGAAATGTGAAGGCGACGTCATACCCATCGGCAGCGAACGAGCGGCAGATCTCCGCGCCGATCCCACCCGTCCCGCCGGTCACCAGTACGGTCCTCCGAGGACTCTCGCCGTTCTCCATGCAGCATCCTCTCGATTGCGGTCGATGCGAGCTGCCGTGAACGTACCGACCGATCAGCGGGTATCGAGAGCGAGTCCCGCACAGCGGTCATTCCTGCCGGCAGTCCGGAACGGCCGCACGTCACGTTCCGGTGGTGCGGCCCCGAACTGGTCCGGCCTGCCGGGATCGGACGATCATGCGCAGGAGTTCGCCGGCGAGTCCCTCGAGCACGCGTGGAGGTCGCCACACCGCACGCAGTACCCGGGACAGGTCGAGTTCCTCGACCGCCACCACCCTCAATTGGCCCGTCTCGACATGGTCGGCGACGGCAAGGTTGCTGAGCACCGCGGGCCCGACGCCGCCGAGCGCACTCGTCCGCACCGCTGCGCCGCTGCCGAGTTCGAGCAGCGGGGCCGGTCGTGTGTACTCCTGCAGTGCGAGATCGAGTGTGCGGCGCGTGCCGGATCCCTCTTCACGGACCACCAACGGTGTTGCGGCGAGTTCGGCCACGGTGAGCGGTCGACGGCGACGCGCCCACGGATGACCCGGTGCCACCACGACGACCAGCTCGTCGCGCGCGACTTCCACACTCTGCAGGCCGGTGGGGACGCTGGGCCCTTCGACGAACCCGACGTCGCACCCCCCGGCCGCCGCGATGTCGCACACCTGCATCGAGTTGTGCACCTGCAGTTGGATCTGAACGTCATCATGGACCGCGCGGAACGCACCGAGCCATCGCGGGATCAGGTGTTCCGCGACGGTCATCGAGGACGCGACGACGAGTTCGGGATGATGTTCGGCGCTCAAGGCCGCAGCCGCGTCGAGCAGTCGGTGCGCGCCGGTGAGAACCTCCCTGGCCCAGTGCGCGACCACCGTGCCCTCCGGGGTGAGGACCGACCCGGACCGGCCGCGCTTCACGAGCACGGCACCCAATTGCTTCTCGAGACGCCGGACCGATCGCGTCGCATTCGGTTGTGCGATCCCCACCGTTCGGGCCGCTGCCCCGAGGCCTCCGTGGTCGTCGATGCCGACGAGAAGCTCCAGTGCTGCGAGATCCGGCCATTCGGTCATACAGGAACGATATGTCAGGGCTAGGCCTCTGAGGCAGAATGCGGGCATGTCGTCATTCGGTATCGACCAGGCCCGGGACGTCCTCGCCGCGCAACCGTTCAGCACGCTGATCGGCGCACGCCTGTCGGCCTACGGCCCGGACGGGGTGTCGCTCGAGATACCGCTGCGATCCGAACTGCTTCAGCAGTTCGGGTTCGCACACGGCGGAGTCCTGTCGTATGCAGCGGACAACGCGATCACGTTCGCCGCCGGCACCGCGCTCGGACCGTCGATCGTCACGACGGGCTTCACCATCGACTATCTGCGTCCCGCACAGGGCACTCTGCTGCGCGCCCACGCCCACGTCGTGGAATCCACGAAACGCCAAGGACTGTGCCGATGCGAGATCGTCGTGGTCGCAGAGGACGGCTCCGAGAAGGTGTGCGCGGCGGCCCAGGGCGGCGCCCGGCTGATCGAGGTTTCACGCTGAGAGCAGTATCAGGGCCAGAGCACAACTCCCGAGCGCTGCAACAGTGCCGGCGAGCAGCAGGTTGCGCCACAGAAAATAGGTGCCGCTGCCGCGCTCCATTGCGCGCACTCGCGCGTGGTGCCCTTCCCGCGCGGTGAACAACAGCACCAGCACCGGCACCAGGCACACCAGCCCGATCGTCGCCACCACTGGCCCCGGCCCCGGAGCCAGTCGCATGAAACCCAGGATGATCGCACCGAGGACGACCTCCGTGCGCAGCCACGCGAGGGAACTGCGTTCGGGCTGAAGGCCTGGATCATCATGCCGCACGCGCGATCACACCACGATCGCCACGGCCAGAACGATCCCGGCAACTGCCAGCAACCCGGCGAGCAGATACGCGATCCAGGGGAACGGCAATGCCAGGCCCGAGCGCATCGCGCTCTCCACGCGGATCCAGCGCATCACCGCGGCCACGACGAGCACGACGGCGAACACCAGCAACACGCACGTGAGCACCGTGCGCAGAACCGGATCGATGACTTCGCCGGCGAAGGTTTCGAGCGCCACTGCCGCGGCAATGAGGCCGAGAGCGGTCCGAATCCACGCGAGAAAGGTGCGTTCGTTGGCCAGTGTGAACCGCGGGTCCGGATCGATACCCTCGCGCAGGGCCCGCGGCCTTCGGTTTCGTCGTATCGGTCTCACACGGCGGACTCTAGCCGGTTCCGGTTCACCCAACCTCGCGGCGACCCTTCAGCCGACGACCACATCCGTGCCACGCATCTGCGCGGGACGCGACTTCAACGGTTTCTGAGCGGGCCCTGCCACCGGGACCCCGTCGAGCGCGAATTTGCTGCCGTGACATCGGCAGACGATCAGGTCGTCCTCGACGTCGGTGATGTTGCACCCCTGATGGGTGCAGATGGCGACGAACGCGTGGAAATCGCCTGCCGTCGGCTGGGTGACGACGAGCCGCTTCCCTTCCAGGAACACACCACTGCCGACGGGCACGTCGGCCGCGGCGGCGACGACCTCCGCGTCCGGTCCGGGCGGCACGGTCGTGGTCGCGACGGTCTCCGACACCGGCGCCTGCGACGTCGACGCGCCGCACGCGGTCAGCGCCCCTGCCGCCACGGCGGTACCTGCGCTCGACAATACGGCTCGCCGGGACATCGGGGCGAGGTCGCTACTCATTCACACTGTCCGTTCCGATCGCTGACATGTCCCGGCTCAGGGTAGTCTCGCAACCGCGACGGGGCCGCGACGTGCGTCACGGCCCCGTCCACCTCGTACACGACTCAGTGCATCGAGACAGCCGTCGGATCGGTCGGCTGCGCCGACTTCGTGCGCGGCAGGAACGCCGCGGGAATCAACGCAACCACCATGACGAGCATCGCCACCAGGAAGGTGTCCCCGAAGGCATCGGCGAGTGAACCGAGGACGCTCTGTTGCACCTCCGGCGGGAGCTGCGCGAGCATCTCTGCGTCGGGCTGACCGGTCGTTCCTTCCGGTGCCCCCTCGGGAGCGATGATCCGGCTGGTGAGGATCACGGACATCGTGGCCGTACCGATCGACCCCGCCGCCTGCTGAACGATGTTCATCAACGTCGAACCACGCGCGATGCTGTGATCGGTGAGCGTCTGCAAGGCCGCTGTCATCGTCGGCATCATGGTGCAGCCCATTCCCATACCCATGACGAACAGTGCCCCGAGCAGGAGCGGGTAGCCGGTGTCGACGCCGACCTGCGTGAACACCGACATACCCGCGATGATGAGCACGAGGCCGACGAGCACGATCTTGCCCGGCCCGATGCGGTCGACGAGCTGTCCGGCGATGGGCATCGTGAGCATCGCACCGAGGCCCTGCGGAGCGAGCAGGAGTCCGGCCATGAGTGTGGTTTCACCGTGCACCTGCAAGAAGTAGCTCGGGAACAGCAGTCCGGCACCGAAGAAGCCGATCGCGAACACCGTCATGGTGAGCACCGCGAAGGTGAGCTGCCGGTTCTTGAACAACCTCAGGTCGATGAGCGGATGGTCGGTGCGTACCGCGTGGTACACGAACGCGGCGATGAGCGCGACCCCGACGATGCCGGGGACGAGGACCCGAGCCGACGCGGCCGTGCCGGTCTCCGGCAGCGACGACACACCGAAGAGGAACAGCGCAAGGCCCGGCGACAACAACAGCATGCCGACGAAGTCGAACGATTCGGACTTCTTCGGCGAATCCTTCGGGAGCACGACGAAGGCCGTGATCAGCGCGACGGCACCGATCGGGAGGTTGATGAGGAAGATCCAGTGCCAGCTCGCCACGTCGATGAGCCAGCCACCGAGGATGGGGCCGCCGATGGGACCGAGGAGCATCGGGATACCGAGGACCGCCATGACGCGACCGACGCGCTGTGGCCCCGCTGCCCGCGTCATGATCGTCATGCCCAGGGGCATGAGCATGCCGCCGCCGAAGCCCTGGAGGACGCGGAATCCGATCAGCGAGGTGACATCCCACGCGAGGCTGCACAGAACCGAGCCGGCCACGAACAGAACGAGAGCGGTGAGGTAGAGGCGCTTGGTACCGAACCGATCGGCCGCCCATCCAGTGAGAGGAATCACACTGGCAAGGGCGAGGGTGTAGCCGGTCATCGTCCATGCGACCGTCGCGTAGCTCGCCTGGAATTCCGACATGAAGGTCGGAAGCGCGACGGAGACGACGGTGACGTCGAGGATCGACATGATGGCACCGAGCACCACCACCGACGCAATTTTCAGGACTGCAGCGTCGAGTTTCGTGTCCGAGGCCGAAGAACCTGCAGGTGGCGCTGTCATGGGCTACTCCGATGAATGCAAAGGCTTCCGCCTGACGGGATTCGAGGTGGCAGGCCCGCGCGAGAGAGCGCCGGTGGTCGTGGCAGATACCGGAACGCGTGCGCACCGTTTGCCAATCTTAACGACGATGCGCCAACGCGCCCAACGGATTTATCGCCGCACGGCTCCGATCAGGGGAAGGCGACGACGGCGACGACCGAGTTCGACGAGCGCCGCCCGGTTCGTGATCTTGATGCGGGGGCGATCGCTCGCGCGGCCGGCGGCGCGTTCCGCAGCGTCGATGGCCCGCCACCCGTCGAGGTCGACGCGGTCGGGACGCCGAGCGGCCAGAAGTTTCCCGAGACTCCGACGGTCACCCTTCGGCTGCGTCAGCCGTCCGGAGTCGAAATCGGCCAGCAGCGCGGCCACGGTCTCCTTTGCGCACCCCTTGTTGGTGCCGATGACGCCGCTCGGTCCACGTTTGATCCAACCCGTGACGTAGACGCCGGTCTCGACTCGGCCCTCGGTATTGGGGACGACAGCGCGCCGGTCGTCGAACGGCAGACCGGGAACGGGCACGCCCCGATAGCCGATCGACCGGAGCACGAGGCCGGCATCCACATCGTCGACGTCGTCCGTCGCCAGCGCCACGAGCGCACCCTCGGAGTTCTCGACCAGCTCGGTACGCGCGACACGGATGCCGTCCACGCGGTTCTCACCGAGCACCTCGTCCGGGACGGCGTGGTAGCGGAAGACGATGCGTCGATTGCCCTCCCGCACCTCGCGCGCCGCGTACTCGCGTGCGAGCTGCACGCGCATCGCCACGGCGGGATCGCCCGCGACGGCACGTTCGCTGGCCTCGTCGAGATCCAGGTCGGATTCGTCGATGACGACGTCCACCCCCGACAGGTCGCCGAGCGCGAGGAATTCGGGGTTGCTGTACGCGGCTTGCGCGGGCCCTCGACGACCGAGGAGGACGACCTCGCGGATCTTGCTGTGCCGCAGCGCCTCCAGTGCGTGGTCGGCGATGTCGGTGTGCGCGAGCTCGTCGACGTCCATCGTGAGGATGCGGGCGACATCGATCGCGACGTTGCCGTTGCCGACTATGACGGCGCGCTCGCCCGACAGATCGAAGGTGCGGTCCGCGTAGTCGGGGTGGCCGTTGTACCAGGCGACGAACTCGGTGGCGGCGTGGCTCCCCGCGAGATCTTCGCCCGGAATGCCGAGACGACGGTCGGAGGAGGCGCCCACCGCGTATACCACCGCGTGGTGGTGGTCGAGCAGTTCCGCGTGGGTGAGGTCACGACCGATCTCGGTGTCGAGGTGCAGCGCGAAGGCTTCGCGGCGGAAGGACCACTCGAACGACTCGGTGACGGACTTCGTGCCGGGATGGTCGGGCGCGACGCCGGCGCGGACCAGACCGAACGGTGTCGGCAGCCGATCGAACATCTCGACCTCGACATCGGATCGCTCGAGCAGTTCCTGCGCCGCGTAACAGGCTGCGGGGCCCGCGCCGACGACGGCGACCCGCAACGTTCCGCGATCCCGCGGCGCAGCCGGTGTCGGCACGAGAGGATTCCAGCCGTCCGGCATGGGGTGCGTCCGATAGTAGTCGGCGTTGATCTCGAGGAAGCGGGCCTGGGAGGGTTCGAGCTTGTCGTCCGGAAGGATCGCTTCGACCGGGCAGGCGTCGGCGCACGCACCGCAGTCGATGCAGGTCTGCGGATCGATATGCAGCATCTCGGCCGCCCCGAACTCACGCTCTTCGGGGGTCGGATGAATGCAATTGACCGGGCAGACGGCGACGCAACTCGCGTCGTTGCAGCACGTCTGGGTGATGACGTAGGCCATGGCGATGTCCTCCGGTGCGGGCTCGGCAACCAAGTTTCATGTAACACTCAGTAACATTTACTTAGACTGTAGCCGCGCATTCGTGTGCTCCGCAAGGTGCTACGGGATGCGCGGGCAGCGGGAAGTCGACGTCGGCGTTCCGGTTCGGGCATGCAGCCCCTACGGTGGAACAATGACCCGCACCCTGATCTTGCTGCGCCACGGGAAGTCCGCGTATCCGGACGACGTGGACGATCACGAGCGCCCCCTCTCTCCACGCGGCCGACGAGAAGCAGGTCTCGCCGGTCGATGGATACGAGCCAACCTGCCTGAGATCGACGCAGTGCTGTGCTCCGACGCGACACGCACGCGCAAGACCCTCGCCGAAGCGACGATCGACGCACCCGTCGACTACCGCGCGGCACTCTACGGAGCCACTCCCGCAGGCGTCATCGCGGAGATCGGCTCGGTGGACCCGAATGTTCACACTCTGCTCGTGGTCGGGCACGAGCCGTCACTGTCCGAGACGGCATTGAGCCTGGCCACCGACCACAGCAGCGACATCGCCCACCAACTCTCCGAGAAGTTTCCGACCTCAGCGCTCGCGGTCCTCACCGTTCGAGGCAGCTGGGACGACCTCGAGCCGGGCCGTGCCGAACTCACCGACTTTCACATCGCGCGCTGAGCGGCGCATTCAAAACAGCGCGCTGAGCGGCGCATTCAAAACAGCGCGCTGAGCGGCGCATTCACGACAGCGCGCTGAGCGGCACTTCCCTACGACATACCTCGGAAACCACAAAGGTCCCGCCCTGAAGAGAGAGGGCGGGACCTTTGTGACTACGGCAGCGAGCTACCGGTAGTCGTTGGAGTAACCGTAGTCATCCAGAGGCACTGCAGCACCGGTGTTCTGGCCGAAGCCGTCCGGCGAGTAGTACTGATCGTCGTACGCCGGGATGGCGTATGCGGCAGCACGAGCCTCCTCGGTCGGCTGAACCTGGATGTTCCGGTACTTGTTGATGCCGGTACCGGCCGGGATCAGCTTGCCGATGATCACGTTCTCCTTGAGACCGATCAGCTTGTCCGAGCGGCAGTTGATGGCCGCATCGGTCAGCACGCGAGTGGTCTCCTGGAACGAGGCCGCCGACAGCCACGAGTCGGTGGCCAGCGATGCCTTCGTGATGCCCATGAGGACGGGGCGACCGGCGGCCGGCTCGCCACCTTCCTGGACCACACGACGGTTGGCAGCCTCGAACTCGCTGCGCTCGACGAGCGAACCGGGCAGGAACTCCGTCGAGCCCGAATCGATGATCGTCACGCGACGCAGCATCTGACGCACGATCGTCTCGATGTGCTTGTCGTGAATCGACACGCCCTGACTCCGGTAGACCTCCTGGACCTCGTGGACCAAGTGGATCTGAACCTGGCGGGGACCCATCACGCGCAGCACCTCGTGCGGATCGGCAGCACCTTCGAGGAGCTGCTGACCGACATCCACGTGGTCGCCGTCGCCCAGGACACCCTCGGTGCCGTCGGCCTTGCGGATCACGTGCAGACGCTGACGCTTCGACAGCTTGTCGTAGACGACCTCTTCGCCACCGTCGTCGGGGATGATCGTGATCTTGTAGAAACGATCGTCGTCCTCGAGGCGGATACGTCCGGAGACGTCGGCGATCGGAGCCTTGCCCTTCGGGACGCGGGCCTCGAACAGCTCCTGGACACGCGGGAGACCGCCGGTGATGTCCTCACCGACACCACCCTGGTGGAACGTACGCATCGTCAGCTGCGTACCGGGCTCACCGATCGACTGAGCGGCGACGATACCGACGGCCTCGCCGATGTCGACGAGCTTGCCCGTCGCCATCGATCGGCCGTAGCAGGTCGCGCAGACACCGGTGCCGGTGTCGCAGGTGAGGACCGAGCGGACCTTGACCTTCTGGATACCGGCCTCGAGGAGGGCCTCGATCGCGGGATCGCCGAGGTCGGAGCCGCGCTCGACGACGACGTTGCCGGCGGCGTCGATTGCGTCCGTCGCCAGCGTGCGGGCGTACGTGCTCGTCTCGATATGAGCGTCGCGAACCAGCTTGCCGGTCTCGTTGCCCTGTGCGTCGCGCTCGGGTTCGGCGATGACCATCTCGATGCCACGCGGCGTGCCACAGTCGACCTCGCGGACGATGACGTCCTGCGAGACGTCCACCAGACGACGGGTCAGGTAACCCGAGTCGGCGGTACGCAGAGCGGTATCGGCCAGACCCTTACGCGCACCGTGAGTGTTGATGAAGTACTCGGCGACGGTCAGGCCCTCACGGAACGAGGACTTGATCGGGCGAGGAATGAACTCGCCCTTCGGGTTCGTCACCAGGCCCTTCATACCCGCCAGCGAGCGGATCTGGGTCATGTTGCCCGCAGCGCCGGACTTCACGATCGTCGGGATCGGGTTGTCGTCCGGGTAGTGCGCCTCCATGACCTGGCCGACCTCTTCGGTCGCTTCCTGCCACAGCTTGACGAGCGAATCGCGACGCTCGTCCTCGGACAGCTTGCCTCGGTCGTACTGCCGCTGGATCGAGTCGGCCTGACCCTCGTAACGCTCGAGGATCTCCTTCTTCTCCGGCGGAACCAGAACGTCCGACATCGCGATGGTGACACCCGAACGCGTGGCCCAGTAGAAGCCTGCGTCCTTGAGCTTGTCGACGGTCTGTGCGACGACGATCATCGGGTAGCGCTCGGCGAGATCGTTGATGATCCCGGCCTGACGCTTCTTCGGCATGATGTCGTTGACGAAGCCGTAGTTCACGGGCAGCAGCTCGTTGAACATCACGCGACCGAGGGTGGTCTCGGCGAGCCACTCCTCGCCGTAGCGCCAGCCTTCTGGGAACAGCTCGTTCTCGATCTCGCGCGGCGGACGCTGCTGGGACAGCCGCACCCGGATGGGGGCCTGCACCGAGAGCACACCGCGGTCGACGGCCATGATGGCCTCGGACGGCGACGAGTACACACCCTGCTCCGGCTCGTCGGCCGAGGCAGGCTTGTACGCACCCACCGCGTCCTCGACGAGGCGGGTCAAGTGGTACAGACCCGTCACCATGTCCAGACGCGGCATAGCGAGCGGACGGCCCGATGCCGGCGACAGGATGTTGTTCGACGACAGCATCAGGATGCGTGCCTCGGCCTGAGCCTCTGCCGACAGCGGCAGGTGAACGGCCATCTGGTCACCGTCGAAGTCGGCGTTGAAGGCCTCACACACGAGCGGGTGCAGCTGGATGGCCTTACCCTCGACGAGCTGCGGCTCGAACGCCTGGATGCCGAGACGGTGCAGCGTAGGTGCACGGTTCAGCAGCACCGGGTGCTCGTTGATGACCTCTTCGAGGACGTCCCACACCTGCGGGCGCTGACGCTCGACCATGCGCTTGGCCGACTTGATGTTCTGCGCGTGGTTCAGGTCCACGAGACGCTTCATCACGAACGGCTTGAACAGCTCGAGAGCCATGAGCTTCGGCAGACCGCACTGGTGCAGCTTGAGCTGCGGGCCGACGACGATGACCGAACGGCCCGAGTAGTCGACGCGCTTACCGAGCAGGTTCTGACGGAAACGACCCTGCTTGCCCTTGAGCAGGTCGGACAGCGACTTGAGTGGGCGGTTGCCCGGACCCGTCACCGGCCGGCCGCGACGACCGTTGTCGAACAACGCGTCGACGGACTCCTGGAGCATCCGCTTCTCGTTGTTGACGATGATCTCGGGAGCACCGAGGTCGATCAGCCGCTTGAGGCGGTTGTTCCGGTTGATGACACGGCGGTACAGGTCGTTGAGATCGGAGGTCGCGAAGCGGCCACCGTCGAGCTGCACCATCGGACGCAGCTCCGGCGGGATCACCGGAACAGCGTCGAGGACCATGCCCATCGGCGAGTTGCCGGACTGCGCGAACGCCGCCACGACCTTGAGACGCTTGAGCGCGCGGAGCTTCTTCTGTCCCTTGCCGCTGCGGATGATCTCGCGCAGCAGCTCGGCCTCGGCGTCGATGTCGAAGGTCTCGATGAGCTTCTGGATCGCCTCTGCACCCATCGCGCCGGTGAAGTACTCACCGTAACGGTCCTGCAACTCGCGGTAGATCAGCTCGTCGACGATCAGCTGCTTGGGAGCGAGCTTCGTGAAGGTCGTCCAGATCTCGTCGAGACGATCGAGCTCACGCTGAGCGCGGTCGCGCAGCTGACGCATCTCGCGCTCGCCGCCGTCCTTGACCTTGCGGCGGACATCCGACTTCGCGCCTTCGGCCTCGAGCTCGGCCAGGTCGGCTTCGAGCTTCTGCGCGCGGGCCTCGAGGTCGGCGTCGCGCTGATCGGCGACACCCTTCTTCTCGACCTCCATCTCGGCCTCGAGCGTCGACAGCTCGTTGTGACGGAGCTCGTCGTCGACCGACGTGATGACGTACGCAGCGAAGTAGATGATCTTCTCGAGATCCTTCGGAGCGAGGTCGAGCAGGTAGCCGAGACGGCTCGGCACGCCCTTGAAGTACCAGATGTGTGTGACGGGCGCGGCCAGTTCGATGTGGCCCATCCGCTCGCGGCGCACCTTGGCGCGGGTCACCTCGACGCCGCAGCGCTCGCAGATGATGCCCTTGAAGCGGACACGCTTGTACTTGCCGCAGTAGCACTCCCAGTCCCGCGTGGGGCCGAAGATCTTCTCGCAGAAGAGGCCGTCCTTCTCGGGCTTGAGTGTGCGGTAGTTGATGGTCTCCGGCTTCTTGACCTCGCCGTACGACCAATTACGGATGTCGGCCGCAGTGGCCAGACCGATCCGGAGTTCATCGAAGAAGTTGACGTCGAGCACGTAACTTCCTTTCCCCTGTGCGGGCTTTGTTGCTGCTAGTTGTCGCTATCGCTGCCGGGGCCCGATGCGGTACGCGCCCGGTGTACTCGGTGGCGTACCGCATCGGTTCGGCTCCTAGTTCGCGAGGTCGTCGACCGTGGCCGACTCGTTGCGGGAAAGGTTGATGCCCAGATTGGCTGCTGCCCGCTCCAGGTCCTCGTCGTCGCTGTCTGCCATTGCAATTGCAGCGCCGTCGCTGGACAGCACCTCCACGTTGAGGCAGAGGGACTGGAGTTCCTTCAGGAGCACCTTGAACGACTCCGGGATGCCGGGCTCGGGGATGTTCTCACCCTTGACGATCGCCTCGTACACCTTCACGCGACCCACGACGTCGTCGGACTTGATGGTGAGCAGCTCCTGCAGCGTGTATGCGGCACCGTAGGCCTGCATGGCCCAGCACTCCATCTCACCGAAGCGCTGACCACCGAACTGGGCCTTACCACCGAGAGGCTGCTGCGTGATCATCGAGTACGGACCCGTCGAACGCGCGTGGATCTTGTCGTCGACCAAGTGGTGCAGCTTGATGATGTACATGTAGCCGACCGCCACCGGGTACGGGAACGGCTCGCCCGAACGACCGTCGAACAGCGTCGCCTTGCCGTCGGGGCCGACCATGACCTCGCCGTCGCGGTTCGGCAGCGTCGACGACAGCAGACCCGTGAGCTCCTCTTCGCGAGCACCGTCGAACACCGGCGTTGCGATGTTCGAGTCGGACTCGGCAGCGAGCATCTCCTCGGGCAGGTTCTGTGCCCAGTCGGGGCGCGACCCGTCATCGGCGATCTGCACGTTCCAACCGGCCTTGCCGATCCAGCCGAGGTGAGTCTCGAGGATCTGGCCGATGTTCATACGACGCGGAACACCGTGCGTGTTCAGGATGATGTCGATGGGCGTGCCGTCGGGCAGGAACGGCATGTCCTCCTGCGGGAGGATCTTGCCGATGACGCCCTTGTTGCCGTGGCGGCCGGCGAGCTTGTCGCCGTCCTGGATCTTGCGCTTCTGCGCCACGTACACGCGGACGAGCTCGTTGACGCCCGGAGGCAGATCGTCGTCGTCCTCGCGGGAGAACACGCGGACCCCGATGACCTTGCCGGTCTCGCCGTGAGGAACCTTGAGCGACGTGTCGCGGACCTCGCGAGCCTTCTCACCGAAGATCGCTCGGAGGAGCCGCTCCTCCGGGGTGAGCTCGGTCTCGCCCTTGGGAGTGACCTTGCCGACCAGGATGTCGCCGTCGCGGACCTCGGCACCGATACGAACGATGCCTCGCTCGTCGAGGTCTGCCAGGACCTCGTCGGAGACGTTCGGGATATCGCGAGTGATCTCCTCGGCACCGAGCTTGGTGTCGCGGGCATCGATCTCGTGCTCCTCGATGTGGATCGAGGTCAGGACGTCCTCTTCCACGAGGCGCTGCGACAGGATGATCGCGTCCTCGTAGTTGTGGCCTTCCCACGGCATGATCGCGAGGAGCAAGTTCTTGCCCAGCGCCATCTCACCGTTCTCGGTGCAGGGGCCGTCGGCCAGAACCTGGCCGGCCTCGACACGCTGACCCTCGTCGATGATCGGGCGCTGGTTCGAGCAGGTGCCCTGGTTCGACCGGTCGAACTTGCGCAGACGGTAGGTTCGGCGGGTGCCGTCGTCGGCCATCACCGTGATGAAGTCGGCCGACACCTCCTCGACCACACCGGGCTTCTCGGTGACGATGACGTCGCCGGCGTCCACTGCTGCACGCAGCTCCATGCCGGTACCGACGACCGGAGCCTCGCTGCGGATCAGCGGTACAGCCTGACGCTGCATGTTTGCGCCCATGAGGGCACGGTTGGCGTCGTCGTGCTCGAGGAACGGGATCATGGCCGTCGCGACGGACACCATCTGGCGCGGCGAGACGTCCATGTACTCGACGGCGTCGGCGCCGACGTACTCGATCTCCGCGCCCTTCTTACGGACGAGCACGCGATCCTCGGCGAACGTGTTGTCCGCTGCGATCGGCGAGTTCGCCTGCGCGATGAGGAAGCGGTCTTCTTCGTCTGCCGTGAGGTAGTCGACCTGGTCGGTGACGACACCGTCGACGACCCGGCGGTACGGGGTCTCGATGAAACCGAACGGGTTGACCCGCGCGTACACCGACAGCGAACCGATCAGGCCGATGTTCGGGCCTTCAGGGGTCTCGATCGGGCACATGCGGCCGTAGTGCGACGGGTGAACGTCACGGACCTCGAGGCCGGCACGCTCACGCGACAGACCGCCGGGGCCGAGTGCCGAAAGGCGACGCTTGTGCGTCAGACCCGACAGCGGGTTGTTCTGGTCCATGAACTGCGACAGCTGCGAAGTTCCGAAGAACTCCTTGATCGCGGCCACGACCGGACGGATGTTGATCAGGGTCTGCGGCGTGATCGCCTCGACGTCCTGAGTCGTCATGCGCTCACGAACGACGCGCTCCATGCGGGACAGGCCCACGCGGATCTGGTTCTGAATGAGCTCGCCGACGGTGCGCAGGCGGCGGTTGCCGAAGTGGTCGATGTCGTCGACCTCGACCGGAACCTCGACGCCCTCCGGAGCGGTCATCCAATTCTCGCCCGCGTGCAGACGCACGAGGTATTCGATGGTCGCGACGATGTCTTCCTCGGTGAGGGTCGACGCTTCGATCGGCTGGCCGGTGTTCAGCCCCAGCTTCTTGTTGATCTTGTAACGACCCACGCGCGCCAAGTCGTAGCGCTTGTCCTTGAAGAAGAGGTTCTCGAGGAGCGTCTGTGCGCTCTCCTTCGTCGGCGGCTCGCCCGGACGAAGCTTGCGGTAGATGTCGAGGAGCGCCTCGTCGGTCCCGGCGGTGTTGTCCTTCTCGAGCGTGGACATCATGATCTCGGAGAAGCCGAAGCGCTCCACGATCTGTTCGGTGGACCAACCGAGCGCCTTGAGCAGCACGGTAACGGGCTGACGGCGCTTGCGGTCGATGCGCACACCGACGGTGTCGCGCTTGTCGACGTCGAACTCGAGCCATGCACCGCGACCGGGGATGACCTTGACGCTGTGCAGGTCCTTCTCGGTGCTCTTGTCGACGGACTTGTCGAAGTACACACCGGGCGAACGCACGAGCTGCGACACGACGACACGCTCGGTGCCGTTGATGATGAAGGTGCCCTTGCCGGTCATCATCGGGAAGTCACCCATGAAGACCGTCTGGCTCTTGATCTCGCCGGTGTTGTTGTTGATGAACTCGGCGGTGACGAACAGCGGAGCCGCGTACGTCATGTCCTTGTCCTTGCACTCCTCGACGGAGGCCTTGACCTCGTCGAAGCGCGGGTCGGAGAAGGAGAGGGACATCGAGCCCGAGAAGTCCTCGATCGGCGAAAGCTCGGCGAGGATCTCTTCGAGACCACCGGCGACGCTGCCGTCACCGCGATCAGCAGCCTTCGCGCGCCAGCGCTCCGACCCGATCAACCATTCGAAGGAATCTGTCTGTAGATCGAGGAGCCCGGGAACTTCGAGTGGTTCGCGAATTTTCGCGAACGAAACCCTCTTCGGGGCTCCGGGGATTCCGGCAACTGCCTTGGTCTGGCTAGAGACTGCCAAGATGCGTCCTTCCAGCACCTCACGCGGGTCGCTCCAACCGGTGCGACCGCCGCTGTACCTGCTTCTTCATGTGGGGCGTTTCGGCTGGTCGCAACCCGAACTGAAACCCCACCGAAGAATCCGATGAAGTCGCTCTCGACGAACGATTCACGGGCTCACAGGTCGAGGTGTGGACAGGAGGCAGCCAGCGCAAAGAACCAACTTACACCGAACACACGAAAATGTCCACAGGGGTGCCTCAAAGAAACCTCGAGGCGACGTCACGGAGTCGGTATCGCACAGGCGTACCGATAGAGTGACGTCTCCCGCCGTTCTCGTCAAGAGTCATCGGTCCCCGGTGTCACACCCGCAACGCGACCACCGGCCTGGCACGACAGGCCTACTGATCACGGATCTCCGAGACCAGCCAGCGGCCATCCGCCTTCTCCATCCGCACCAGCAACGGCGCCGCCGCACTTCCCTGCGCCACTCCGTCACCGGTCGCGCTGACGTTGATGTACGCAGCGACCTCGGCGTGGGACTCATCGATCATCCGTGCGCCGATATGCGCCACATTCACTTCCGTCACGGTACGGGTCTGTACTGCGGCGTCCTTGGTGACCTGCGCGGTCGAGTCGAATTCCGCGCGGCGTTCGTCTGTGAGCAGTTCGCGGATCTCGGCGAAATCCTCGTCGATCGTCTCGAAGTTGTACCCGTGCATCGCCTCGATCGCGTGCGTGGCAGCGTCGGTCACCGCAACGGTCGCTCCCTGGTCGACCCACGCGATATTGCTGTCCGACGCTCCGGGTCGAAGGGCCGCTACTACCGCGAGCGCACCCAGCACCACGGCGACCACTGCCACCGCGAGTACCGGCATCCAACTCGATCCCGATCTTGTCACCTCAACGGCTTGGGAGGGCAGGTCGGTCCGGAGCGAGGGCTCGCCCGGTCCCGGGACGGATGTCGCTTCAGGATCGGCCGATTCGGCCTCGGACTTCTCCTCCGGCGCGGCCGTCGCAGGGGGCTCGGCCTTCTCGTTCGCGACCGGCTCCGCCCTCTCGACCGGCTCGGCGTTCTCGTCGACGCCTCCCGACCGACCGGAGTCGACCGCACTGTCAGAGCCCTCGGCTGCCGGGCCGGGCGCACCGACCGCGTCGCCCTGATCGACCTGATCGGACTCACTACTCGGAGAAACCGGGCTCGGTGTGACCGGACCGGTGGTCGACTCGGTCCGACGGGATCCGCCGGCGATCTTCGGTCGACGGCGCGGCGGCCCGGGGTTGCGGCGCTGCGGTGGCACTAGACGTTCTCCTTCGTCGGCTCGCTACTGCTGCTGTTCGAGCCGTCACTGCTGATCGAAAAGTTGTTGCAGGTCACGGTGTCGCAACACCCTCTGGTACAGATTCTGCGGGCCCAGGTTCGACGGGCACAGCTTCGGCAGGCGCATCACCTTCCGGCGCCGGCTGTGCACCCGGGACCAGGCCCTCCTCCATCCCGACCGACCCGAGCGGCTCGATCGTCACCGCTTTCCAGACGTCGCCGTCCTTCGCCATCGAGGCGTTCAGCGAGACCTTGTTGACGGTGAAGTACTCGGGGGTGGTCGTGCGTACCGCGAGCACGACGAGCGCTTTCGCCTGATCGTCATCGGTGTTCAGTTCGGTCAACGATCCGAAGAGCACCTCCGCCGACATGCTGGTGCCGGTCGCGGCGACCTGGTCGCGGATCTGTTGCTCGGTCGCGGCGAGATCGTTGCGCAACGCATCACCGGTGATCGAGGAGCGCATGTTGTCGAGGGAGGAATCGACATTCTGCGCATCGACACTGTTGAGGTTGATCGCCGCCTGGAACGCGCCGGCCAACGCGGCATCGCGCGTGTCGGCCACCGAGCGATCGACGATCAGTGCCTTCGCCCAGCCGAATCCGAACCACGCGACGGCCACGAGGGCGACCACCGCCAATGCGCTCACGATCGACAGGGCGACGGTTCTTGCTCTCACTCCAATAACCTACTCACTGCTCACTTCGGGGTGACTCCGAGAAGCGGCGCCAACTGCGTCGCCACCGGATTCAGATTGAGCTTGTCGGGGTCCTTCTTCGGCGTGAAATCCCACGGCTGGATCGTCGCAGGATCGGCGAACACGATCCGGTTCGCGCTGCGCACGCCGGTCACGCTTCCTTGCGGCGCCTCACACGAAGCCTCCGTGTTGAACGGGAAGTCCTGCGCGTGATCATCGAAGTTCGGGTTCTCCGCACGCATCTGCTCGATGATCTCGTGGGTTCCCTCGTATCCGAGCGTGCACGACGGCGGGTTGTTCGTCTCCAGCACGATGCCCTGCCTCACCGTACCGTCGCCCGGGGCGACGGTTCCGGCGCTGGCCGCCACAGCAGGAAGGAACGCCAGCAGCGGTTGCAGTGCAATCGCCTGAGGTGCGAGGGTCTCGCCGAGCGCGGCGAGGTTGGTCAGGTTCGCAGTCAGTCCCGGACCCGAATCGGCGATCAGCCGGTTCAGCTCATCGCTCGCGGAGGTTCCGGTCTCGATGAGCCGGCGGATGTCGGGGTCGCTGTCGCGCAGTTGCGCGGTGATGAGGTCGAGATCGGAGCTGAATTGCATGATCGCGGACGACTGCTCGGACTGGGTGTCGAGCACGGTCCGGCTGTCGCGGATCAACGTGACGGTCTGCGGCAGGTATTCGACACCCGAGTCACTGAGCTGTGCGAGCGAATCGACGAGTACCTGCAGTTCGTCGCCGCGGCCGTCGAAGGCATCGCCGAGTTCGGTGACCACCGTGTGCAGCGCATCCGTCGGAATCGACCGTGTCAGTTCGTTGGTGCTCACCAGCAGGTCTTCGACGGGCACCGGAAGGTCGTCGGCCGTCGATTCGATCACCGAACCGTCGACGAGGTACGGACCTTCGTCGGTGGGTGGCCGCAGATCGACGTACTGCTCGCCGATCGCCGATCGGTTCGCGACCACGGCCCGAGCCGACGCAGGAATCTTCGGCGCGCCGTCATCGAGTTTCAGTTCGACGTCGATGCCGTCGCTGGTCAGCGAGAGGGTGCCCACCCGGCCGACAGGGACACCTCGGTAGGTGACTTCCGCATTCTTGAATACACCACCCGAACTGGGGAATCGGGCGTTGACGGTGTATTGGCCGAAGCCCATGAGATTGTCCAGCCGGACGTAGCGGGCGCCGACGTACACCACGCCGAGCAGCGCGATGACGACGAATGCCACGAGCTGAATCCTCACCAGCCGCGATCTCATCGGCCACCCCCGATTCCGAGCTGATCCATCAGACCCTCCAGCGGATCGGGCGGCGGGGGCGGTGCGGGCGCACGCTGTGAGCCGGCCTCACCGATGCCGGGAATTTCGATGCCCTCGGGCAGCGCGACACCTTCGGGAAGGGTCAGGAGATCGGGGAACGTCGGAGCGGGCAGGACCGGTAGCAACGACACCGTCGGCCACCCCACGTGCGGTCCGTTTCCGTCGTAGTACGGATTGGACGGGTCGACGACAGGCTTCGGATTTCCGAACTTCGGCTGCCGGTACACAGGCTCTCCCTGTCCCACACCGAGCGAGGCGAGCGCGTCGCCGATCTGCAGGTCGACGATGAGGAACAGGTTCATGGATCCGCCGACGATGATGTCCTCGACGCTGTCCGGGAACGGCACCGTCGGGACGAACGCCAGGGACTGCACGAGATCATCTCCCGACGCCGCGAGCGCCTGAAGAGTCGGACGCAGCGCGAGCAGGTCGGCGATGAGATCGTCCTTGGACTGATCGAGAATATCCGTGCCGACCGTTCCCAGCCGATCGAGCTGCACCAGGAGTTGTGTGAGCTCCGGTCGCTGTTGCTCGAGCACCTCTGTCGCCACCGGAAGGTCGTCGAGGATCGCGGCGACCTGATCGTTCTGAGCTGCGACCCGTTCGGACAGCGCGTCGAGTCCATCGATCGCGCGGGTGATGTCCTCTCGTTGCTGATCGAGTCCGGTGATGAGGGATTCGGCCTCCTCGATGAGGCTGCGCGTGGTGCCCTCGCGACCGTCGAATGCCGTCGACAACTCTTCGATCACCGGGGCGAGCTGACCGACACCGCCACCGTTGAGCAGCAACGACAGGGCTCCGAGCACCGGTTCGATCTCCGTCGCGTGCCGTGTCCGTTCGAGGGGAATGGTGGCGCCGTCCACGAGTTCGCCCGTCGCAGGCTCGTCCGACGGCGGCGCGAGCTGCACGAACTTCTCGCCCAGCAGACTGCTCTGCTCGACGACAGCGAACGTGTTGGCGGGCAGGTCCGCCGCCGAGTTGAGGACGATCTCGACGTCAGCGGTCCACCCCTCCCCCGCCACGTTGATCGATTGGACGCGGCCCATCGGCACGCCGTCGACCTTGACGGTCGACTGCGGCACCAGATCGAGGACATCGTCGAATTCGATGCTGACGCGGATCGGATCGTCGCCGAGATCGGCGCCGCCGGGCAGCGGAACATCATAGATGCCACCGCAACCCGAGATCGTCACCGCGACGACACATGCCCCCACACCGACGAGCGCCGAACGCGGCAGGCTCGTCCGTCCATGAGCCACCGTGCGCCTCACTGGCCGCCTCCCTCTCCGCTCACGTCCAGCCGCGGCGACACGACTCCCGGTACCGTGCCCGGGACGACCTGCCGCTGGATGTTCTCACCGCTCATGATCCCGAACGGCAGGATCAGATCCGGTGACCTGGTGTCCTCGGTGATCTGTCCCATGATGTCGCCGCAGCGGTCGATCACAGGCTGCATCTGCCGTCCCAGCGCTTCGAATTCGGGATCGCCGGGCATCAGCTGGCCCACGTCGATGAGCTTGCAGAGGACCGCGGCGGGATCCTCCAGATCCGGCAGGACCAGGCGCGACGACAACGAGCCCGATTCCGCGTCGTACGAGTTGACGAGGTTGCTCACTGCGAGCGGCAGCAGCGTCAGGGAATCCACGAGGGACTGACGATTGTTCGCCAGGTTCTCCGTGACAGGAACCAAGGCGTCGACGTTGTCCTTGACCGCGTCCTGGTTGTCGCGCACGAACGTGGTGACGTCCCCGAGGGTCAGGGAGAGCTGCTCGAGGGCTTCACCGAGGTTCTGGCGTTCCCCGGCGAGGAAGCCGGACAAGTCGGCGAGCTGAGTGTTGAACTGCCGTACCTGCTGATCGTTGGCCGCGAGTGCACTCACGAAGATCTGCAGGTTCTCTATGGTTCCGAAGAGGTCACCGCGCGATTCGTTGAGCGTGCGTGCGGCAGCGGACAACTCGTCGATGCTCTGGCCGAGAGCCGCACCGTTGCCTTCGAGGTTCTCGGCTCCGACCTCCACGAAATCGGTCAGCGCACCGTTGGCGTTCGCGCCCTCCGGCCCGAGTGCCCGGGCCAGTTCGTCGATGCTCGCATACAGTTCGTCGACCTCGACGGGAGTAGCCGTGCGTTCGAGATCGATGACGGCGCCGTCGCCCATCGTCTCGCCACCGGAGTATGCGGGGGTGAGCTGAACATAACGGTCGGCGACCACGGAAGGCGTGATCTGCACTGCCCTGGCGTCTGCCGGGATGTCCACCCCGCGATCGACGCGTAGGTCGACCTTGACGAGCTCTCCCTGAGGTTCGACCGAGGTGACGCTGCCGACCTGGACACCGAGAACCCGGACGTCGGATCCTTCGTAGATGCCGACGGCCTTGTCGAAATATGCAGTGACCGTCGTCGTTCCGGCACGGGTGAACACCCACCACAACGCGCCTACGACCACGAGCGCCGCAGCCACTGCGAGAGCAATGAGCGCAATGCGCCCGCGACCGCCCTGTTTCGGGGAATCGGCGTTTTCTGCGTGTGCCATCAGTTCCCCTCTCCCAGGGTGCGACCCGGCTCGCGGTATCCCGGAATCTCGGGCAGACCCGGCGGCGTGAGATTCACGACCACCTGGTCGAACCAGCGCCCGTTGCCGACGACGTTGGCATACAGACGCACGAACGGCTCATACAGCTTCATGGCCCTGTCGAGGTTGTCGTTGTTGTCCTGCAGGATCTGTACGACCCCCCGCAGGTTCTCGAGGGCAGGACCGATCTGTTCCTGGTTCTCGACCACCAGCGCCGAGAGCTCGGTCGAGAGCCGCTTCGTCCCGTCGAGCAGCTGTGAGATGGCCTGCTGACGGTTGTTGAGCTCGGTGATCAGCAGAGCTCCGTCGCTGAGGAGACGATTGAACTCGGTGTTCCGGTCGGCAAGGATCTGCGACACGTTGCCCGTTGCTTCGAGGAGCCGCTTGAGTTCCTTGTCGCGGCTCGCGATCGTCTCCGACAACCTGCTCACGCCGTCTAGTGACGCGCGGATGTCGTCGGGGGTCTCGGAGAACGCGCTTGCCAGGGTCTCGAAACTCGTTGCGAGCTGGTCGGAGTCGATGTCGCCGAGCGTCGTGGCCGCAGACGAGAACGCCTCGATCACATCGTACGGCGAGACCGTGCGGTCCAGCGGAATCCGGTCGTCCGGGTCGAGGACCTCGGCGCCACTCGGGTTCAGCGCGAGGTACTTCTGTCCCAGGATCGTCTTGATCTGGATCGAGGCCGAGGTGTTGTCGCCGACCCACGCGTCCTGAACCCGGAAGGACACGACGACGCGATCACCTTCGAGTTCGACGGCGCTGACGGTGCCGACCTTGACGCCGGCGATGCGGACCTCGTTGGTGGGCTTGAGCCCTGCAGCCTCGCTGAACTCGGCCTTGTACGTCGCCCCGGCACCGATGATCGGCAGCGAATCGAGGAAGAATGCGGACAGTGTCGCCAGCAGAATCACGACGATGCCCAGGGCACCGGCGGCTGCCGGACTGCGGCGTTTACTCATCGTCCCTGCAACTCCTGCATCCCCTCCTGCGTGCATCGCTGCGCCGCATTCGTATAGATGGGCTGGTTCACGGTGGGTAGCCCTGTGGGGAGGTTCAGGTAGGGCACCGAGCCGGGCCCGGCGATGATGTCGATACCGCACAGGTAGAACTGGAACCACGACCCGTAGCTGGCGACACGGCCGAGTTTCTCGAGTTTGACGGGCAGGTTGGCGAGCACATCGTTCACCTCACCGCTGTTCGCGTTGAGATTGCCGGTCAGCTCGTCCAGCGCGGTGATCGACTGGGTGACCGACGAGCGGGTCGGCTCCAGCACGTCCGCCACCGCATCGGTCAGGCCCGCGAGGGACTGCACCGACGAACCCACCGTGTCGCGATCCGCGGCGAGACCACTGACGAGCGCCTGGGTGTTCACCAGCAGCGAGTCGAGTTGTTCGTCGCGCTCGTCGATCGTGGTGAGGACGGTGTTCAGGTTGTCGATGACAGCACCGATCACCGCGTCCTTGTCGGCGATCGTGTTCGTCAGGCTTGCAGTGCTGCGCACGAGATCGTCGATCGTTCCCGTTTCGCCTTGGAAAACCTGGATGATCTGGAACGACAGCTTGTTGACGTCGTCGGCGCTGAGCGTCTGGAACAGCGGGCGGAATCCGTCGAACAGCGTTGTGAGGTTGACGGCCGGCCTCGTCCGTTCGATGGGGATGGTCTCCCCTTCCGTCATGCGCAGACCCTGGTCTCCCTCCCCCTGTCCCAGCGCGATGTAGCGCTGACCGACCAGATTGCGGAAACGCAGGGCTGCAGTCGATGTCGCAGGAAGCCAGTCGCGCTGATCGACCGAGAACGTCACGCGGGCCTCGCGTTCGTTGACGATCGCGATGTCGTCGACCTGCCCGACCTTGACGCCGGCGATGCGCACGTCGTCGCCCTCGTTGAGTGAGGTCACGTCGGAGAACACGGCGTGGAACTTCGTTCCTCCTCGTCCTCCGACGCTCGCGATGGTGGCAGCGAGTACACCGGTCGCGAGGATGGTGACCACGGCGAACACGATCAGTTTGATCAGTGGTGCAGCGAGACCTCTCACTGGAAGCTCACCTCCGTGCCACGAAGTGCGGGGGCACCCAGCCGTGTCGTCCACGCCGGGACGTCCTGCGGTGCAATTCCGGTGGCCTGGCCGTAGATCACGTCGAGGGTGTCCTGCTCGGCACGCGAGCCTTCGTACGAGACCGGGGTCGCGGAGTCGGACCCGGAAAGTCCGATGATGGCGCTCACGTCGTCGGGCACGCCCGAGCCTTCAGGAGCAGGGAACATCGGGATCGATTCGGGGCCCCGGTTACGGGAGGGCACCTGGTAGGAACCATCGTTGATCGAACCACCTGGGTACTGCGGGAAATGCCTGCCCGGCTCGGTCACCTGGTCGTAGCAGGCGGGACCGCGGGTGTCGAGCAGACGCGGTTCGTCCTGATTCGGCAGGTAGCGCCCCTTGGGGTTGGTGAACTGGATGTTCGCGCGCGCGGCGGGGAACGGGTCGTCGGCGGCGAGCAGTTCCACCGCGGCGGGCTTGGCTTCGGCGAAACCCCGGAACGTGCACTGGAACGACGGCGAGTACCGAGCGAGCAACTGCAATGCTTCCTTGGAATCTGCGGCGATGCTGATCAGGGAGTTCGCGTTGGTCTGCAGGAAATCTGCGGTCGACGCGGATGCACTGGTCGCGCTGGCCAGCAGGGTCTGGATCTGGTTCTGCTCCTCGACGATGGTCGTGCCGGTGGTCCGGAGGTTGTCGAGTGCGTTGATGAGATCCGGAGCCGCCTCGGAGTAGGTCTGAGTGAAATCGGCGAGTCCGCGCAGGTCTTCCTGCAGAGTCGGTAGTTCCACGTTGACCTCTCGGAAAATCCGCTCGAGGTTGTCGACTGTCCGGCCCAGGGTCTCACCTCGACCACTGAGTCCCTGGGCGAGTGCACCGAGGGTGTTCGCGAGGTCCTGCGGTGGAATCGCCTGCAGCAGCGGGAGCAGGCCGTCGAGCACCTCGCCGAGCTCGGCGGTCTTCTCGCTGGTGTCCTGCACGAGGACGTCACCGGCCTGCAGCGAACGGCCGGGGTCGTCGGGGATGATCAGCGACACGTACCGCTCACCGAAGAGCGTCTTCGGCAGGAGCTGACCCGTTGCGTCGGCCGGGATGAGATCGGCCTGGTCCGGGTCGATCGCGAGGTGCGCGGAGACCTGGCCGCCCGAGACGCTCGTCGACCGCACCTCCCCCACGATCACACCGCGCACCTTGACGTCGGCGTTCTTGGGCAGTGCGTTGCCGACGCTGTCGGTGAGCAGTTCGACCTCGACGACCTTCGTGAAGGTCTTGTTGTAGATCGCGATGGTGCCACCTACGAACAATGCGAGAACGAGGAAGAAGACCAGACCGAGCGTGCGCCGCCGCAAAGTCGATGTGTCGCTCATCCGGCCACCCTCACCGTCGTGCTCGTACCCCAGATCGCAAGACTCAGGAAGAAGTCGAGCACCGCGATGGTGACGATCGCGGTCCGGACCGCACGCCCGACGGCCACACCGACGCCCGCGGGTCCGCCGCTCGCGTGGAATCCGTAGTAGCAGTGGATGAGGATCAGTACGAACGCGAATACCAGCACTTTCGCGAACGAATAGAGCACGTCCTCCGGTGGGAGGAACAAGTTGAAATAGTGGTCGTACGATCCCGGCGACTGCCCGTTGAACAGGGTGCTGATCACCCGTGTCATGAGATACGCGGCGAGCAGGCCGACGATGTAGAGGGGAATGACCGCGACGAAGCCGGCGATCATCCGGGTGGTCACGAGGAACGGCATCGACGGGACGGCCATCACCTCGAGGGCATCGATCTCCTCGCTGATCCGCATCGCACCGAGCTGGGCCGTGAAACCACAGCCCACGGTCGCCGACAATGCGAGTGCCGCGACGATCGGTGCGAGCTCACGAGTGTTGACGTAGGCCGACAGGAAGCCGGTGAGCACCGACGATCCGAGCTGTTCGAGAGCCGCATACCCCTGCAGGCCCACGACGACGCCGGTGAACCCGGACATCATCGCAATGACGCCGATGGTGCCGCCGATCACGGCCAGGGCACCGCTGCCGAAGGTGACCTCGGCGAGGAGCCGAAGCACTTCCTTGCGGTAGTGCGTGATCGTCCGCGGAATCCACCCGACGGCCCGCGCGTAGAACGACATCTGCTCGCCCGCGCGGTCGAGCATGTTCAGTGGTGCACGCAGCACTCTCCGGCCACGGATCAGAACGAGATCCCCGCGACCCTTGGCGATTGTCATCGGTTCAGGACCCCTTCGCCGGAACGACCTGCAGATACACCATCGTCAGGATCAGGTTTGCAAAGAACAGCAGCAGGAACGTGATGACGACGGTCTGGTTCACCGCTTCACCGACGCCCTTCGGCCCGGGCCCCGGGTTCAGTCCCTTGTACGACGCCACAACGCCGGCGATGACGCCGAAGACTGCGGCTTTGAGCTCCGCCACGTAGAGGTCGGGAAGCTGCGCCAGGGCGGAGAAGGACGCGAGGTACGCGCCAGGGGTTCCGTCCTGGAGGATGACGTTGAAGAAGTACCCGCCCGCGATACCGACGACCGAAACCAGTCCGTTCAGAAGCAGGGCCACCAGCACCATCGCGAGCACACGCGGCACCACCAGGCGCTGAATCGGGTCGATACCCAGCACTTTCATCGCGTCGATCTCCTCGCGGATGGTGCGAGATCCGAGATCGGCCGTGACCGCCGAACCCGCCGCACCCGCGATCAGCAACGCGGTCACGATCGGACTGCCCTGCTGGATCACTGCGAGCACACTCGCTGCACCGGTGAACGATTCCGCGCCGAGCTGCTTGATCAGCGACCCGGTCTGCAGCGACACGACAGCACCGAACGGGATCGCCACCAGCGCGGTGGGCAGGATCGTGACACTGGCGATGAACCAGGCCTGTTCGATGAATTCCCTGAACTGGAAGGGACGTCGGAAGGTGTTGCGGACGACGTCGACGAACAGCTCGAAGATGTTTCCGGCTTGGGTGAGCGCGCCGTGCACGGGGCGCACGAGCGAGGTACTTCCCCCCATCTATTCTCCTACTTAAGGCCGTGAGGCTGGTCGTATCCTTCGGGCGAGTACGCGGGAATCACCTGGGTGTCGTCGTCGCGGTTGTCGTGGCGGTACTCGTGCTCGGGGTAGGCCGACGCCGAGCCCTCCCCCTCGAGCGATTCGACGATCGCGGCCTGGGCTGCCGGCGGGAGCGTGTGCAGGATCTGACGGACGCGATCCTGGCGCCGCCCCACCGCCTGACGCAATGGCATACCCGGCGTCGCCTGCATCTGCGGAACGATGCCCTCCACATCCTCGACACCACCGGCGTGGTGTCCGGCATCAACGAGCGCCTGCTCGTGAGCCATCTGCGCCTCGTCCTTCTCCTCCGACATACCGATCGGACCGATCATCGTGCCGTTGAGGAACTGCTTGACCACCGGCTCATCCGAGGTGAGCAGCACCTCGCGCGGACCGAACATCACCAACTGCCGGCGGAACAACATTCCGATGTTGTCCGGCACCGTACGAGCAAGATTGATGTTGTGCGACACGATCAGAATCGTCGCGTCGATCTCGGCATTGATATCGATCAAAGTCTGCGAGATGTACGTCGTACGCACTGGATCGAGACCCGAGTCCGGCTCGTCCACAAGGATGATCTCCGGATCGAGAACCAGCGCACGCGCCAGTCCGGCACGCTTGCGCATACCACCGGAGATCTCACCGGGAAGCTTGTCCTCGGCACCGAGCAAACCGACCAACTCGAGCTTGCTCATCACGATCTTGCGGATATCCGACTCGGACTTCTTGGTGTGTTCGCGCAGCGGGAAGGCCACGTTGTCGTACAGGTTCATCGACCCGAACAGAGCACCGTCCTGGAACAGCACGCCGAACAGCTTCCGGATCTCGTACAGATCCTTGCTCGAGCACTGCAGGATGTCGGTGCCGTCGATGATGATCGAGCCCTGCTCGGGCCTCAGCAGACCGATCAGCGACTTGAGGAACACCGACTTACCCGTGCCGGACGGACCGAGCAGCGCACTGACCTCACCTGCCGGAAGCGTCAGCGACACGTCCTGCCAGATCCGTTGCGAGCCGAAGGACTTGGTCAATCCCTCGACAGAAACCTCTACGCCCACGATTACCTCCACACTGTTTCGACGCCATCCACCCCTGTGGGTTGGGCCACTCTATCGCATCGAAGTGTTACCTGTGACAGTGAATACTACTAACGAGTAAGTTGGCAAATCAATGCCTCTCGCATAGGGGGACTTATGCCATGACCTGCACAGATGCACAGTGAGTACGGTATTCGGAAAGCTCCCCGGATGTGCCGGAACACGCTGGCGATTCCGAATCGGAAACAGATTCGGCACGAACGACGAAAGCCGCCCCCACGGATTCGACATCCGTGGGGGCGGCTTCGCGCTTACGCCCCTACGCGGGAGTGACTCCCGCGCGAGTGGGAAGAGCTGTCCTACTTGACGGTGACCTTGGCGCCGGCCTCTTCGAGCTTGGCCTTGGCAGCGTCGGCAGCATCCTTGGCGACCTTCTCGAGGATCGGCTTCGGAGCACCCTCGACGAGGTCCTTGGCTTCCTTCAGGCCCAGGCCGGAGACGAGCTCGCGCACGACCTTGATGACCTGGATCTTCTTCTCGCCGGCACCTTCGAGGACGACGTCGAACTCGTCCTGCTCGGCCTCGGCCTCAGCAGCAGCGGCCGGAGCGCCCGCAGCAGCAACGGCAACCGGAGCAGCAGCGGTGACCTCGAAGGTCTCCTCGAACGCCTTCACGAACTCCGAGAGCTCGAGCAGGGTCAGTTCCTTGAAAGCGTCGAGCAGCTCTTCGGTGGTGAGCTTCGCCATGGTGGCGGTCCTTCCTCATAAGTCCCATGTCGCTGATCCGCGACCGGTTGGGAGTGTGCATGCCGGAGCACGCGTGGATGTATCTGTTTTCGCGGTGATGCAGATTCGCGGTGATGCGGATCAGCGTCAGGCGGCTTCTTCTGCCGCCTTCTTCTCCTGCAGGGCGGCCGCGAGGCGAGCCACCTGGGAAGCGGGAGCATTGAACAGGCCCGCGGCCTTTGCCAAGTTGCCCTTCATCGCGCCGGCGAGCTTGGCCAACAGAACCTCGCGGGACTCGAGGTCCGCGATCTTGTTGACCTGGTCCACGGACAGCACGTCGCCGTCCATGTACCCGCCCTTGATGACGAGTGCCTTGTTGTCCTTCGCGAAGGCCTTGAGAGCCTTCGCAGCGTCCACCGGCTCGCCCTTGACGAACGCGATGGCGGTCGGACCGACGAACAGATCGTCGAGACCCTCGACGCCCGCCTCAGCGGCGGCACGCTTGACCAGGGTGTTCTTGGCGACGGAGTAGGTCGCACCCTCTCCGAGCGCGCGACGCAGCTCGGTCAGATTTCCCACCGACAGGCCACGGTATTCCGTGACCACAGCGGCCGTCGAGGTCTTGAACTGCTCGGTGATCTCCTCAACTGCGGAGACCTTCTCGGGCTTTGCCATACTTCGCCTCCTCTCAGTTTCAGTCGTTTTCCCGACGTCCCGAACGGGACGTCCCACCTGCGACAGGCGTTGGGCCGAGAAACGACGAACGCCCCGGCGCAGGGCACACGGGGCATATAAGGAGAAGGCGGTGAATCCGGCTCGAGTTCGAAGACTCGATGCAATTCTCTCGCATCTCCCCTAACCTCGTCCTCCTGCGTGGGCCGCCGGACAAATCCGGACCTTCAACCGATTCCGCACGCGGAAAAGGTGACCAACGGTCTTGGGTAGAACATGATCGGGGTGAAGATCGACACAATGCCGAACTACGTGGTACAGACTAGCGGATGGAACCGCCGGAATGCAAAACGGTCGGCACGGAGGAATCCGTGCCGACCGTTCGATGCGTTCGATGCGTTCGTAGAACGATCGCAGCTTATTCGGCGACCTCGAGGAGGTTACGCGTACGCGCCGGATCCACCGGGATGCCCGGTCCGGTGGTCGTCGCGATCGTGACCTTCTTGATGTAGCGCCCCTTCGCGCTCGACGGCTTCGCACGAAGCACCTCGTCGAGGGCAGCAGCGTAGTTCTCGACCAGCTTGGTCTCGCCGAACGACGCCTTGCCGATCACGAAGTGCAGGTTCGAGTTCTTGTCCACGCGGAAGTTGATCTTGCCGCCCTTGATGTCCGTCACAGCCTTCGCAACGTCCGGGGTGACGGTTCCGGTCTTCGGGTTCGGCATGAGACCGCGCGGGCCCAGAACACGCGCGATGCGGCCGACCTTGGCCATCTGATCCGGGGTCGCGATAGCGGCGTCGAAGTCCGTCCATCCACCCTGGATCCGCTCGATCAGGTCCTCGGCACCGACGACATCCGCGCCGGCAGCCTCGGCCTCTGCGGCCTTCTCGCCGACAGCGAAGACGACCACGCGGGCGGTCTTACCCGTGCCATGCGGCAGGTTCACCGTGCCGCGGACCATCTGGTCCGCCTTGCGCGGGTCCACACCGAGGCGCATCGCGACCTCGACCGTGGCGTCGTAGTTCTTGGACGTCGTCTCCTCGACCAGCTTCGCTGCTTCGAGCGGGCTGTAGAGGTTGTCCGGGTCGATCTTCTCGGCGGCGGCGAGGTAAGCCTTGCTGCGCTTTGCCATGTTGTTTCCTAACTTCTCACCGATAGGTGAATGGTTCGGGAGTGGTGCGGGCCTGGCCGGCCCTCCCACGCTTGCTTGCTGCGTCGACGCGGCGGGCGACGCCGCCAGGGTCAGCCCTCGACGGTGATGCCCATCGAGCGTGCCGTGCCCGCGATGATCTTCGCGGCGGCCTCGATGTCGTTCGCGTTGAGGTCTTCCTGCTTGGTCTTCGCGATCTCACGCACCTGATCCATCGTCACCTTGGCGACCTTGGTCTTGTGCGGCTCGCCGGAGCCCTTCTGCACACCAGCAGCCTTGAGCAGCAGCTTGGCGGCCGGAGGAGTCTTCAGCTTGAAATCGAACGAGCGATCTTCGTAGACCGTGATCTCGACCGGCACTACATTGCCGCGCTGCGACTCGGTCGCCGCGTTGTAGGCCTTGCAGAACTCCATGATGTTGACGCCGTGCTGACCCAGCGCGGGGCCGACCGGCGGAGCCGGGTTGGCCTGGCCGGCCTGGATCTGGAGCTTGATGAGCCCGGCGATCTTCTTCTTCTTGGGGGGCATCTCTATTCCTAGTTTCTTGCTCGGTGTGGTTCTTGCGTATTCCTACTGCAAGCTTTCGTGTGTCGAAACGATCAGCGGATCAGAGCTTCGAGACCTGAGTGAAGGACAGCTCCACGGGGGTCTCACGACCGAAGATCGACACCAGGACCTTGAGCTTCTGCTGCTCGGCGTTGACCTCGCTGATCGATGCGGGAAGCGTGGCGAACGGACCATCCATGACGGTGACCGACTCGCCGACCTCGAAGTCGACCTCGATGGCCGGCTTGCTGGTGGCTGCGGGCGCCTGCTCGCCTGCCGCGGGTGTACCTGCGGCGGGCTTCTTCTTCGCCTGCTGCGGAAGGAGGAACTTCACGACCTCCTTGATCGTCAGCGGCGACGGTCGAGACGTGGCACCGACGAATCCCGTGACACCGGGCGTGTTGCGCACCGCGCCCCACGATTCGTCGTTCAGCTCCATGCGCACCAGGATGTAGCCGGGCAGCACCTTGCGGTTGACCTGCTTACGCTGACCGTTCTTGATCTCGGTGACCTCTTCGGTGGGCACCTCGACCTGGAAGATGTACTCGCTCAGGTCGAGGTTCTGCACGCGGGTCTCGAGGTTCGCCTTCACCTTGTTCTCGTAGCCGGCGTACGAATGAATCACGTACCAGTCGCCCGGTTCGAGACGCAGCTGCTTCTCGAGCGCTTCCGCAGGATCGACATCGTCGGCGGGCTCGGCTTCGGCAGGAACGCCCGCCTCCACCGACTCTTCGGTCGCGGGGTCGTCGACGACCTCCTGGTCGACAGCGATCTCGTCCGAGACGCGCTCGTCGACAACGACCTCGTCCGAAACGCGCTCGTCGGCCGAGGGCTCGTAGGAGTCGTTCTCGGGGGTGCTCACCGGGGCACTTTCCTCTCGTCGATCACAATTTGCCGGCGCGCGTACGCGCTAGCCGAACAACCAGTTGACGCCCTGCGCGAACGCCAGATCCAATCCGAAGATGAGCGCAGTCATGACGGTCACGAATGCAATGACGACGAGTGTGTAGGTCGTCAGCTGCTTGCGATTCGGCCAGATCACCTTGCGAAGTTCCGCGATGACCTCGCGGAAGAATCGACGCAGGCGCTTGAAGATGTTCTCGGACTTCTGCTGAGCGGGCCGGTCGGTCGATTCGACCGCGGACCGGCGTCCACGCGAGCCCTCCTCTACAGAGGGAGATGTCTGCGCTGCGCCGGATCGGCGAACTGCGCGCTTACCACTCGGACGCGAAACCGAAGAGGAAGCGTCGGGGGTTGCGCCGGTTTCCGTTCCAGCGTCACCGGGTGCAAACTCTCCGGTGTCGCCGTCGCGCCTACCGCGCTCCTCGCTCACATCGTTCCTCTCGGTCGCTGGGCAGTCCGGGTGCAGGGGCGACAGGACTTGAACCTGCAACCTGCGGTTTTGGAGACCGCTGCTCTGCCAATTGAGCTACGCCCCTTTGGCCGATCATCGGCGTCGAATCCTCGACACCTCGCCGATCGGCCGATCTGCGATCACATGACACGCGCGCCACTCCACCGGTACATCCAAGTACCGAAGAGCAGCGCGCTGCGCTATGCGATCCCAGAAGCCCTAGTGTACTTCATTGCCCCGGGACCACCCAATCCGCTCGACCCTCAGGCCAGGCGGACCGTTGCCGTGGCCCGTCCGAAGATCTTACGTCCTTCGGACTTCGCCACGATCGCGACCACTGCTGTCTTGCTGTCCGGGTCCACCGACTTGACCTTGCCGGTGAACTCGAGTGCGGCGGCCTTGTCGGCCTCCACGAACACCGGGCTCGTGAAGCGGACGTTGTATTCGTTCACAGCACCCGGATCGCCGAGCCAGTCGGTGACGAAGCCGGCGGCGATGCCCATGGAGAGCATGCCGTGTCCGACCACGTTGCGCAAACCGGCGAGTTCGGCAACCTTGTCGCTCCAGTGGATCGGGTTGGGATCACCCGACACACCGGCGTAGTTGACCAGGTTTCCACGCGTGAGCGTCACGACCCGTGAGGGAAGTTCCTCACCCACAGCCACATCATCGAAACTACGGAGCGTCATGCATCATCACATCCTTGACGGCCTCCGCGATGTTCGCGTCGACCTCACCGCCCGTGCGACCGACGAGCGTGGTCCACGTGGTCAGAACAAGATTGTCGTACTGATCCGTGATGACGTTCTTGGTGGTGATGATGTCGCTGCCGGCCACCTGGCGGAAGTCGTCGAGGAACACGTCGCAGAACAACCGATCGCCGACCTGGATCGGCCGGTGGAAAACCAGCCGCTGATCGGTCTGCATGATCTGGCTGAGGTCGTATCCGGTGACGATCTCCTCGAACAGCTTGCGCTGCGCGATCATCCCGACGATCGATACGAAGGTCAGCGGCGCAATCAGGCCGTCGTACCCGAGACCTTTGGCTGCTTCTTCGTTGTGATGCGCGGGGTGGGAGTCGAGCACAGCCCGGGCGTATTCACGGACCTTCTCTCGGCCGACCTCGTAGAAATCGTCGACACGGTAGTGGTGTCCGACCATGGACGCGGCGTGAGCCGCGGCATCGAACGGGATCCCGGCCCGTTCGGTCACGTCCACGGGTTGCTCATTCATGAGAATGTCTGTCATACGCAAAACCTCCGCAATTCCGCTCAACGCCTAACGGCGTGGGCGGCACTGCGGAGAGCTCACGCGTCGACGTCGATCCCGAACAGACTACTTCGACTCGCGATGTGCCTGGTGGGTGCCGCAGTTCGGGCAGAACTTCTTCAGCTCGAGGCGGTCGGGGTCGTTGCGACGGTTCTTCTTGGTGATGTAGTTGCGGTGCTTGCACACCTCGCAGGCCAGGGTGATCTTCGGCCGAACGTCGGTGGAGGAGGCCACGGGATGCCTTCTTTCGCGTGAATCTGATCGCTTCCGATCAGGGTGGTTCGTTCTACTTCGGTAGCGGTGACCGGACTTGAACCGGCGACGCAACGATTATGAGTCGTTTGCTCTACCAACTGAGCTACACCGCCTCGGTGTCGAGTGTCGCAAGTATAGGGCGTCACTCCAATCCAGCGAGCCCCCTGACGGAATCGAACCGTCGACCTTTTCCTTACCATGGAAACGCTCTGCCGACTGAGCTAAGGGGGCGCGGCCACCGTGAGCATCTCTGCTCCCTGCGGCCTCCAAAAGATTACACACAGTCGCCGTGAGTACAAAATCGGCAGGTAGTTGCGTGAAAACGCACCTTTGCAGGGCACCAGCGGTACGATACCGCGCTCAGCGACCGACCCCGAGCGTACCGGCAAGGCCGGCACCTCTCGGCGGGGCGACCCGAACGAAATAATCCCCGGAAAGCAGAACAGCCCCGGTCCGAAGACCGGGGCTGTTCTGTGTGGCAGGTGTAGGATTCGAACCTACGTAGGCGTAAGCCGACGGATTTACAGTCCGCTCCCATTGGCCGCTCGGGCAACCTGCCGGGTGCGATCGGGATTGCGTCCTCGATGCGTTTGAAAATATACAACGCAGACCCCCCTGAATTGCAAACCGGGTGGTTACAGGGTTGCGCGAAGGGCTACCGTCGGCTGGACACGACCCCAACCGACCGATCCGAAGTGGAGATACTCAACGTGGCTGATTCGTCTTTCGATGTGGTGAGCAAGGTCGATCGCCAGGAGGTGGACAACGCCCTGAACCAGGCAGCGAAGGAGATCTCGAATCGCTTCGACTTCCGGAACACCGGCGCATCCATCGTGTGGGCAGGCGAGGAATCCATCACGATCACCGCCGACACGGAAGACCGCGTGATTGCAGCGCTCGACGTGTTCAAGGAGAAGCTGATCCGCCGCGACCTGTCGCTCAAGGCGTTCGACGCGGGCGAGCCCGCCCAGTCCGGAAAGTCCTACAAGCTCACCGGTTCGCTGGTGGAGGGCATCTCGCAGGAGAACGCGAAGAAGATCTCCAAGCTCATCCGTGACGAGGGCCCCAAGGGCGTCAAGGCCCAGATCCAAGGCGACGAACTGCGGGTGAGCAGCAAGAAGCGCGACGACCTCCAGGCGGTGATCTCGCTGCTCAAGAACGCAGATCTCGACATCGCACTGCAGTTCGTCAACTACCGCTAGATCGATCCGGATCCGCTTCCGGTCTCGACACTGACAGGGGTGCCTTCCGTGAACTCACGGAAGGCACCCCTGTCAGTGTCGACAGGCTCAGTGTCGACAGGCTCAGTGTCGACAGGCTCAGTGTCGACAGGCTCAGGGCCGACAGGCTCAGTGCAGGCCTGCCATGCGTTCGAGCCGCTCGATCCGATCGGCCATCGGCGGGTGGGTCGAGAACAGCCGGCCGACCTTGTCGCCGGCCCTGAACGGGTTCGCGATCATCATGTGCGACTGAGCGGCCAGCTTGGGTTCCGGTGGCAGCGGTGCGGCCTGCGTTCCCTGTTCGAGCTTTCGTAGCGCCGATGCCAGCGCGAGCGGGTCGCCGGTGAGTTCGGCCCCGGATTGATCGGCCTGATACTCCCGTGAGCGCGATACGGCCAGTTTGACGACCGACGCCGCGATAGGGCCGAGCAGTGAGACCAGCAGCAGCGCGAGGGGGTTGGCACCGCCCCCACGGTTTCCGCCGAAGGCACTCGCGAAGAAAGCGAAATTCGCCAGGCCGGAGATCACGGCGGCCATCGCACCCGCGACCGACGAGATCAGGATGTCGCGGTTGTACACGTGCGACAGTTCGTGCCCGAGTACCGCGCGGAGTTCGCGTTCATCGAGGATCTGCAGGATGCCGGAGGTGCAGCAGACAGCGGCGTGACGGGGGTTCCGTCCGGTCGCGAACGCGTTGGGCGCGTTGGTAGGGCTGATGTACAGGCGCGGCATGGGCTGGTGTGCGGTCGTCGCGAGTTCGCGCACGATCCGATAGATCTGCGGCGCCTCCACCTCGGTGATCGGCTGAGCGTGCATTGCCCGCAGTGCGAGCTTGTCGCTGTTGAAATACGCGTAGGCGTTCATACCGACGGCCATGACAACCGAGATCACCAGGATCGTGGTGTTCTGGAACAACGCGCCGATGAACACGATCAGCGCGGACATCCCGATCAGCAACGCTGCCGTCTTCAGGCGGTTGGCATTTCCGTGCACGTCACGCCCTCTTCCCCAACATCGCTCGACCGGGGACAACGCTTCGGATACCCGACCCGGCGATATCTGTCCCGTCTACTTGTCCGTTCAACGGACGAGCAGATCCGGAGGTTCCCGGTGCCTACCCCACGCGAGCGACGGTGAAATCGACCAGGCGTCGAAGTGCCTCGTTGGCAGGGCCCTGCGGCAGTGCCTCGAGCTCGGCGTGCGCTTGATCGACGTAGGTCTGCAGGGTCTTCTTGGCGGCGTCCATGCCCGACGACCGTTTGAGCAGTTCGAGAGCTTCCGCGACCAGCTCCTCGTCTTCGAGAGGACCGACGAGGAGTTCACGGAGACGGTCGGCGTCGGGCCCCTCGCCCTTCAGGGCGTACAACACCGGCAGGGTGTGGACACCCTCGCGCAGGTCTGTTCCGGGAGTCTTACCCGAGTCCGTCGTGTCCGACGCGATGTCGATGATGTCGTCGACGATCTGGAATGCGACTCCGACCGCGTCACCGAGCCGCTCGAGCCGCTCGATCTGATCGTCGTCGGCACCCGAGAAAGTACCTCCGAACCGGCCGGAAGCGGCGATCAGCGACCCGGTCTTCTCCCACACCACACGCAGGTAGTGCTCGATCGGGTCCTTCTTCTCGCTCGCGCCGATGGTTTCACGCATCTGGCCCGTGACCAGCTCGGCGAACGTCTTCGCGATGACCTCCACTGCGGACGGCCCGAGTGTGGACGTGAGCCGCGAGGCGTGGGCAAACAGGTAGTCCCCGGCAAGGATCGCCACGCTGTTGCCCCATCGCACGTTCGCGCTGGGTGCTCCGCGGCGCACGGTCGCCTCGTCCATGACGTCGTCGTGGTAGAGAGTGGCGAGGTGGACGAGCTCCACCACTGTTGCAGCCGTCACGATCGACGGATCGTTCGGCTTGGGCCCCAACTGTCCGGTGAGCACGGCAAACAGCGGTCGGAACCGTTTACCTCCGGCCTTCGCGAGATGCAGTGCCGCTTCGGTGAGGAAGTCCTCACCGTCGGACAGTTCCTCGACCATCAACGTCTCGACCGCGGCCAACCCGTCCCGCACGTTCTCGGCCAGGACCGGGTCGTCGAGTTCCACACCTGCGACCATGGTGTTCGACACCATGCCGGCGGCCGGCGCCGTCCCCTCAGTGCTCACAGAAGTACCCATCCTGTCTGTCGGCTCGGCTCCACGGTAGTGAACCTAGCCGCTCGTTTCGTCGCCCACCTCGCCGAGGCGCACATCCACGCCTGAGAAGATGGACGTGTGGTGGCCGACAATTCCGCGGGAGAACCGCACCGATCCCTGTCCTACATGCCCGACAGTACCGACGTGCTCGTCATCGGCGCTGGTCCGGCCGGGTCGTCGGCCGCAACATGGGCGGCACGATCCGGACGCGAGGTGCTGCTCGTCGATGCGGCCACGTTCCCGCGCGACAAGACATGTGGCGACGGTCTGACCCCGAGGGCGGTCGCCGAACTCGATCGACTCGGACTGGGCGAGTGGGTGCGCACACGCACCGTCAACCGTGGATTGCGCTTGGAAGGATTCGGGGGCAGCTTCGAACTTCCGTGGCCATCCGGGTCGTTCCCGTCGTCGGGCAGTGCGGTCCCCCGCACCGAACTCGACGATCGGATCCGGCGTACCGCCGTGGAGTCCGGCGCACAGATGGTCGAGGGCGCGAAAGCGGTCGACGTGGAGCACGACGGCGATCGAGTGACCGCTGTGGTCTTCCGCACGGACGCCGGCCCACGCACTGTCACCTGCCGGCGTCTCGTCGTCGCCGACGGTGTCCGCTCTCCCCTCGGCAAGGTGCTCGGCCGGAACTGGCATCGCGACACCGTCTACGGCGTCGCGGCCCGCGCTTACGCGACCTCACCCCGCAGCCACGATCCGTGGATCACGTCACACCTCGAACTTCGGGACGATGCCGGCGTCCTCCAGGCCGGATACGGGTGGGTGTTCCCGCTGGGAACCGGCGAGGTCAACCTCGGCGTAGGAACCCTGGCGACCGCCGCGCGCCCCGCGAACGGGTCGCTGCGTCCGTTGATCGACCTGTACGCGACGAAGCGCCGCCCCGAATGGGAACTCGGCGACGTGACCCGCGTCGCGTCCGCGTTGCTCCCGATGGGCGGTGCGGTCTCCGGTGTCGCGGGCCGCAACTGGGCACTGATCGGGGATGCTGCAGCCTGCGTGAATCCCCTCAACGGTGAAGGAATCGACTACGGGCTCGAGGGCGGCAGGCTGATAGCCGGGGCCCTGGACTGCGACGACCTCACCGAGATGTGGCCGGCAATGCTGCGCGAGCACTACGGTCGGTCGTTCTCCACGGCCCGGCGACTCGCCGGCCTGCTCACACGACCGAGGTTCCTTCCCTCGACCGGCCCGGTGGGGATGCGCTCACGCGCCTTGATGACGGTCGCAATACGGGTGATGGGAAATCTCGTCACCGACGAGGACGACGACCTGGTCGCCCGCGCGTGGCGGACCAGTGGACGCATGTCGATGCGATGGGATCGACAGCCGCTCTTCGCGTGAGAGGCCGGCCGCTACCGGACCGCGTGATGCAGCACGGTGATACCACCCGTCAGGTTGCGCCACCGCACGTTGCTCCACCCGGCAGCCTCGATGCGCTTCGCGAGACCTTCCTGCGCGGGCCACTCGCGGATCGATTCGGCAAGGTAGACGTACGCGTCGGGGTTGCTGCTCACCAACCGGGCCACGCCCGGAAGCGCTCGCATGACCACTTGCATGTAGACCGACCGCAACGGCTCACGAACGGGTGTGGAGAACTCACAGATCACGAGTCGACCACCCGGCTTCGTCACGCGCGCGATCTCGCGCAGGGCCGCATCGGTGTCGGCGACGTTGCGCAGACCGAAGGAGATGGTGGCGGCATCGAACACGGCGTCGGCGAACGGCAGCCGCATCGCATCGCCCGCAACCATGGGCACCTTCCGGAACTCACCGGCGTGGAGCATCCCCTTGGAGAAGTCTGTCGCAACGACCCACGCTCCGGACCGCCCGAGTTCGACCGTCGAGACACCTGTTCCGGCGGCGAGATCGAGCACCCGCTCCCCCGGTTCGAGATCGAGAGCCGCGCGGGTGGCGCGACGCCACTCGCGGTCCAGCCCGAAAGTCAGCACCGTGTTGGTCAGGTCGTAACGCGCGGCGACCCCGTCGAACATGGACGCGACCTCGCGCGGCTCCTTGTCGAGAAATGCGCGCGATCCGTGAGTTTTTGCCACGGGTCGAAACGTTACCTTCCCGCGCAGAGCGCTTTCCCCCCGAGACCACTCACCCGCTACGCGGTGCGACGAAGCCTGGAGTGGCCGGCTCCTTGCACGTCCTCGTAGTGTTCGAGGAGCTGATCGCAGATCACCGGCCAGGTACGACCGAGCACACTGCGACGAGCCGCACGGCCGAATTCCGACCGCAGTTGCGCGTTGACGAGTGCACTGAGCGCACCGGGCAGTAACTCGGCGAACCGGTCGGTGGGAAGCCGATACCCGTTGCGGCAGTGCGCGACCAGATCCCGCGGACCGCCCGCGTCGGGCACAACGGCCGGCAGACCGCTCGCCTGCGCTTCCTGCACCGCCTGACAGAACGTCTCGTGCTCGCCCGGATGGACGAAGACATCGAGGCTCGCATAGGCCCGGGCCAGATCGTCGCCCCCCAACTGCCCGGTGAACACCGCCTCCGGCATCAGCGCTTCGAGCCGAGCACGCTCGGGACCGTCGCCCACCACGACGAGCCGGAATGCACCGCCCTGCGCGGCGTCGGCGAGTCGCTCGACGTGCTTCTCCGGCGCAAGACGACCGACGAACCCGAGGATCGGTCGCCCGTCCGGCGACCACTGCGCGCGAAGCACGTCGTCCCTCTTCGACGGCGCGAACCGATCGATGTCGACACCGCGACCCCACCGATGAACGCGAGGGATGCCGTGAGCGACGAGCGCGTCGACTGCCGCCGATGACGGGGCGAGGGTGCGGTCGCATCCGTTGTGGAGTCGCCGCGTCCATCGCCACGACACGCGCGCCGCGACCCCGAGTCCGTAGCTTTCCGCGAAACCCGCGACGTCGGTCTGATAGATCGCGACCGTCGGCACGAGCAACCTCTTCGCCGCCGCGACGCCACCGGCCCCGAGCACGAACGGCGACGCGAGGTGAATCACATCGGGACCGAACGCGCGCAACGTGGTGACCATGTCGAATCGAGGCACCCCGACCGGCAGCGAACTGATCTTCGGCACACGCACCGCGGGGACCCGGTACACGGGAACACCGAGATGCTCGGTCGGGGCGGGAGCAAGACCCGCAACGGTGTCCGGTGCCACGATGATCGCGTCGTGACCCCCGCGATCGAGATGCTCGAGCACCCGCAACACCGAGTTGGTCACGCCGTTGACGTTCGGGAGGAAGGATTCCGCGACGATGGCTACTCGCACCACGCCACCATGAACGACCCACCGGTCGACGAGGTGCGCAGGAGTTGACGAGCCGACGAATCCCACACGAACGTTTCGCACTCGGATAGATCTCACGCTCGGGAGGTTCCGCACTCACGCGAGGGGCGCCGACTCCGGCTCTGCTCGGGAGAAGCTCCGCAGGTAGAAAAGAAGCCCACCGGCGATCACCCACGTGGCGACGATCACCGATCCTGCCGGCACGATCGCGATGCGAGCATCCCGACCGGTGACCCGCACCAGATCAGGATCGCTGCGCGCGTACTCGACAGCGATGCGCTGCCCCGTAGTGAGATCCGTGGGATAGAGCACACCGAGTTCGGGGTTGTGCGTCACACCATCCGGAGTGACGAAACTCACTGCCGATCGGAGCGATCCCGCCGACAACACTTCGGCTGTGGCGGTACCCATGTCGGATCGGATCGTGTGATCGTTGCGCCACGCACCGAGCACCAGTATCACCGACAGAGCAGAGACCCCGATGGCGACGGCAAGAATCACGCGCCGGGCACGCGCAACAGCCACCGCCGAACTCCGGCCAGAGCCGTTCCCACCCGCTGCGCGTCCGCCCGCGCCGTTCCCACCCGCTGCGCGCCCGCCCGCGGCGCCGGACTCTGTCGTCACAGCTGCGACCGCACCGCCGCGTGAAGTTCGCGCAGCCCTGCGCGATCGGTCGTGACCTCGACGACCCGAATACCTCCGACGGGCGGCGTGACATCGGCGAGCGCGAGCGCGAGCCCGTGGAGATCCACACGGCTGTGTGGCACGCGATACGCCGCGCACAACGCCCCCAGATCCATCCCGTGCGGAGTGCCGAACACGCGCTCGAAGACGCCTGCGTACTGGGGATCGCCCTGCTCGAGCAGTTCGAAGATCCCACCGCCGTCGTCGTTGGCGACGACGATCGTCAGGTCGCGCGGGCGAGGTTCCGGCGTACCGACGAGCAGGCCGGAAGCATCGTGCAGGAAAGTCAGGTCGCCCATCAACGCGATGGTGCGCCCTTCCTCGTAGGCGAGGGCTGCGCCGACCGCTGTCGACACCGTCCCGTCGATACCCGCGACACCGCGGTTGGACAGGACCTTCACACCCGGCTTCGGATAGCTCACGAGAGCTGCATCGCGCACCGGGTTGGAAGCACCGAACAACATCTGGTCGCCCTCGCGCAGCGCGTCGGTCACAACTGCCGCAACGTGGAGACCGGTCGCGTCCGGGTGCACGTCGAGTTGGGTCCGCACCGCCTTGTCGGTGTCTGCGGACAATTGGCGGCACCGTTCGAGCCACGCCTCGTCGGATGAGCCGGAGACCACCGCACGGGTCCCCGTCGCCAGCACGTTTCCGGAGACATCGGGCCAGCGTGGACCGGTCGTCAGCGCGTACACCGCGACGTCGGGGTCGGCGAGCAGACGCGACACCGGCCGGTGCAGGGTGGGCCGACCCGTGATGATGGCCTGCTTCGGTGCCAGCTGAGTGAGGGCCAGGGGGTGGAGCGGGAGGCCGTGCAACGGTGCTGTGGGTTCGGCGACAGTAGGCAGGCCCGCGAGTTCGGGCCGGAGCGCCGAGCCGTGCCCGGATACCACGACGGTGTCGGGCGTGATATCGATCTCCACAGGCACGTCGAGCGTCGCGTGCACCGTCGTGGTCCAGGCCTGGTCGTCGGGCCTCCCTTCGGGCACAGCGCCTTGCGGACCTGCATCGGGCACCAGCGGTTCACGCAGCGGAATGTCGAAGTGCACGGGTCCGGCGTTTCCGGACCGGGTTCCGCGAGCGGCGGCCAGGACACGACTCACTGCCGAACGCCACTGGCTGTTCTGTTCGATCCCCTCCGCCAGGCCGAGGCTTATGGTCGCCCGGACCTGGCTGCCGAACAGTCCGAGCTGCTCGATGGTCTGATTCGCGCCTGATCCGAGCATCTCGTACGGCCGGTTGGCGGAGAGCACCACGAGCGGGATCCGCGCGTAGTTCGCTTCGAGGACCGCGGGTCCCAGATTCGCCACGGCAGTGCCGGAAGTCATGACGACAGGCACCGGACGTCCGGACGCGAGCGACAGACCGAGTGCGAGGAATCCTGCCGTCCGCTCGTCGATACGCATGTGTATCCGCAGGCGGCCGGCGTTGTCGGCAGCCTGAAGCGCGAAGGCCAGCGGCGCGTTGCGCGAACCGGGGCACAACACGACGTCCCGGACACCGCCCCGAGCAAGTTCGTCGACGACAGCGGTGGCCTGGGCGGTGGACGGGTTCACGACGACCAGGGTAATGCGGACCGCGCAGCGACCCGGTCGCAACCCGCGCCAGGACACCGGAGGGACATCCCCACATGCGCAGCCGAGAATGGTGGGATGCGCACCGTCTTCGATCCCTCCGACTTCAGCGCCGGACGGTTCTATCGCCTGCTCACCGCCACAATCGTGCCTCGCCCCATCGCGTGGGTGTCGACGATGTCGGCCGACGGCATCGCGAATGTCGCTCCGTACAGCTTCTTCACTGTGACGAGCACCTCCCCGCCGGTCGTCCAGTTCACGTCGGTGGGGCGGAAGGACAGTCTGCGCAACATCGAGGAGACCGGCGAATTCGTCGTCAACGTCGCGTCAGTGCCCTTGATGGACCAGGTGAACGCGTCGTCGGCCCCGTTCGCACACAACATCGACGAGTTCGCGGCGGTGGGCCTCGACGCGGAGGCGAGCGAGCGGGTGCGTCCGCCGCGGGTCGCGCAGTCGCCGGCGTCGATCGAGTGCACGCTGCATCGGGTGATCGAGGTGGGCGATTCGTTCGTCGTCATGGGTGACGTGGTCACGGTGACCGTCCGTCCCGAGGTTCTCGCCGACGACGATGCACCCGATTTCGCGCTGCTCGCACCCGCGAGCCGGCTCGGGCGGATCGAGTGGGGCCTCACTCCGGCCGTCCGGAACATCCCCCGCCCGACAACCTGACGACAGACCCGCCTCCCCCGGAACACGACGGTGCCGCCGCGGTCGAATCCCACGGCGGCACTGTCGACGAAAGGCCCAGGCCTATGCGGCGTGCTTCTGGATGAGGTCACCCAGACGCGGCAGAGCTTCGACGACGTGCTTCTGCGCCGAACCGCGGAGCGATTCGTAGACCTTCTTGACGGCGGCCTTGTCGGTTCCCGCGATCTTGTCGTCGGTCACGCCCAGCAGCGCGTTGGCGACCTCGTCGCCGCGTGCGGTGAGGTACTCGGCGAACGAGCCATTGCCGGCGAAGTCCGCCCAGAACGGCTGGAGCCGCTCGACGAAGTCGGGCAGGAGTCCTTCGACGGCACCAGGCACGATCGACGGACCGACCTTCTTCACTGCGGCGTATCCGCCCTTGAGTGCGAGGCCCGACGCACCCTTCTTGTCCGACACCTCAGCGTCGATGAGCGCGAGGACGTCGCTCTGAACCGCCGGGAGTTTTTCGGCGCCGAGCAGGGCATCACCGAGAGCTGCAACCACTTCCATGCCTCCGTTTTGTGAAGAATGTGACTGTTGGGACGCCCGAACGATATACGACGACGCACACCGCGCCTATTTCGCAGTCACCCGAGCAGCGAGTGGCATCGGCGCACGCGATCGAGCCACCATCGTTCCCGCTCCGCGTCGACACGCACAGCATCGATTCCGGACCGGCTCGGCGCAACCCTACCGACGGTCAATGTGCCGTTCGACATACTGCGGGGGGTTGCCACATCCGCTGTGAAAAAGCCGCCGGTACCGAGGCCGCATGCGAACGGAAGATCCGGCAGCGCAGCAGCCGCCGCGAGTCCGGCCCCCATACCTACCGCCGAGTCGAGGGCGCTCGACACTACGACCGGCACGTCGTGATCTGCGAGCTCTCCGGCCAGTGTCAGGAGTCGGCGGACGCCCCCGAGCGGAGCAACCTTGACGATCGCGACGTCCGCACCGCCTGCCCGAACCACACGCATCGGATCGCCTGCCCGCCTGATGCTCTCGTCGGCCGCGATCCGGATGCCGCCCGGAATGTCGTCCTGCAGTCTGCGACGGACCTCGACGAGTTCGGGCACGGTCGCGCAGGGTTGTTCGGCGTATTCGAGGGGAGCCTCGGCTGCCAGCGCCGTCAGAGCCGTGACCGCGTCATCGACGCTCCACCCGCCGTTCGCGTCGACCCGCACGTGAGGCACCAGCGCATGCACGGCGCGGACCCGCGCGACGTCCTGAGCGAGATCCTGACCGCGTTCGGCGACCTTCACCTTCGCTGTATGCGCGCCGGGAAACCTCGCCAGTATGCCGGCCACCTGATCGGGATCGACCGCAGGCACCGTGGCGTTGACGGGAACGTCCGAACGCAGAGGCTCGGGGTCGTCGAGCCATGCCGATTCGAGCGCAGAGCGTAGCCATTCGGCAGCCTCCGCGTCGTCGTATTCGGGGAACGGTCCGAATTCGCCCCACCCGGCCGGGCCCTCGACGAGCACGACCTCGCGCTCGGTGATACCCCGGAACCGCACCCTCATCGGGAGCGAGACGACCACCGCGGTGGCCAGCACCTCCTCGAGTGGCGGGATCGCCTCGAGCCCGTACGAGGTCACGGCTGTCCCGGAAGCAATTCGATCATCAACGCCTCGGAGTCGGCGAGCACCGTACCGTCCAGATCACGCAGCTCTGCGCTGCAGAACGCCTTTCGCCCGTCGACGCTGTCCACGCGGCCCTCGACGACGAGTTCGTCCCACAGCGGTGTGATCTTGCGGTAGTTGACGTGCAGATATCCGGTGCGGGCGATGGGTCGTCCGGACGCGTGGATGACCATCCCGAACAGGTCGTCGAACAGCAACGGAATGGTGCCGCCGTGCACAGCGCCGTTACCCCCGAGGTGGTAGCGGCGGAAGTGGCCTCGTTCGCGCACCCCGTCGGCGTCGAATTTCTCGATCGTCCACGGCGGGAGCAGCAGGCTGCCACGTCCGGGGATGTCGACGTTGAATCCTGCCGGCGACTTGCCTTCCCCGACCTTGTAAGGCTCGAGGAGGTCCCCGAGAGCCTCTGCCTGCGCAATGGCCTGATCGACGACATCATCGGGTGCATGCGTGGAGACCGCCAGATCCTGCAGCCTGCGGAACACGTCGACGAAGCGGCCGAAATTCGGCCCCGCCTTCACCGGCTCGTACACCGGGAACCCGCCGTGATGCTCGTACGCGTCGTCGCCGCCTCGGCTGTTCTGCTCGCTCATGATCCTGCACGTTATCCGGCCGACGCGCGCACAGTGGTCCGACCCGGCCTTAAGGTGGCGACGTGACCTTCAATCCTGAACTGTGGCGCCCCGTTGCGGGGTTCGAGAACCTCACCGATATCACCTACCACCGTCATGTCACGCAAGGCACCGTACGTGTCGCGTTCGATCGGCCCGAGGTACGCAATGCGTTCCGCCCGCACACCGTCGACGAACTGTATGCCGTACTCGACCATGCGCGGACGACGTCCGACGTGGGCGTGGTGCTGCTGACCGGTAACGGGCCGAGCAGCAAGGACGGCGGCTGGGCGTTCTGCTCGGGCGGCGACCAGCGCATCCGCGGGCGCAGCGGCTACCAGTACGCGAGCGGCGAGACCGCCGACACCGTCGACAAGGCGCGCGCCGGGCGTCTGCACATTCTCGAGGTGCAGCGCCTGATCCGGTTCATGCCGAAGGTGGTGATCGCACTCGTCAACGGTTGGGCGGCGGGTGGCGGGCACAGTCTGCACGTGACCTGCGACCTCACACTCGCGTCGCGCGAACACGCCCGGTTCAAGCAGACCGACGCCGACGTCGGCAGCTTCGACGGCGGCTACGGCAGCGCGTATCTCGCGAAGATGGTCGGACAGAAGTTCGCCCGCGAGATCTTCTTCCTCGGCGACACGTACACCGCCGAGGACATGCACCACATGGGCGCGGTCAACCGGGTCGTCGACCACGTCGAGCTCGAGAATGTCGCGCTCGAGTGGGCCGAGAAGATCAACGGCAAGTCGCCGCAGGCGCAGCGGATGCTCAAGTACGCATTCAATCTGCAGGACGACGGCCTCGTCGGCCAGCAGCTGTTCGCCGGTGAAGCCACACGCCTGGCGTACATGACCGATGAAGCAGTCGAGGGCCGCGACGCCTTCCTCGAGAAGCGCGACCCCGACTGGTCGCCCTACCCGCACTACTACTGAGATGCCGACCGGGTCGAGGTTCCCTCGGCCCGGTCGTCACTTTCGGCGCGGCGACGGACCGGTCAAGCGCAGTCGCGGCAGTACGGATTCTCGTTCGGCGACGACGCCTTCCTGCTGTGATGCTGCACGAGAAAGCATCGGTAACAGGTGAACTCGTCTTCCTGGATGGGCACGACGTTCACGCTGAGTTCTTCGCCCGACAAATCCGCACCGGGCAGATCCGGCGATTCGACGACCTCGGCTTCGTCGGCGTCGGCATGTGTCGTCGGCTTCAGCGCGAGTTCGTCGATCGCAGTGCTGGTGCCGACGAGCTCGTTGGTGCGGCGGACGTCGTAGTCGGTGCTCATCGTGGTCTCCTGGTCCGTGCGGGGCATCGATGTCCCGCCCCAAGGCCGGGGCGTCGGTGCGTTGTCGCACCTCGGCGGTAGATATGTCCAGGAGTATGCGGCTTCAAACATCCCGATATCAGACGTCGACCACATTTCGACGTGATAGTCATCACAATTATCGCCGTGATAGCGTTCCCGGATCCTCCGATGTGATGACCCACCGGTCGTCCCTTTGCCCGACGCAATGACAGCGGGCGGTGCAGCAGGGTCGAGGGTATGACCACCGTCGGCTCCACCAGGCCCCGCACCCGGATCGCCGCGCTCGATGTCGCCCGGGGGATCGCGATCCTGGGCACGCTCGGAACCAACATCTGGATCTTCACCGACCCTGCCGGGATCGTCGGCTACCTCGAGACCGCAGGATCGGATCCGTGGCCGCAGCGCATCCTGATGCAACTCGCACAGGGCAAGTTCCTCGGCCTTCTCACCTTGATGTTCGGGATAGGTCTCGCGATCCAAGCGGCGTCGGCCCGCCGTGGGGGACGCGCGTGGCCGGGGAACTACCGGACCCGCGCGTTCCTGCTGTTCATCGATGGGCTCGTGCACTACTTCCTGGTCGCCGAGTTCGACGTCCTGATGGGCTATGCAGTGGTATCGATGCTCCTGTGCGGCGTGGTCGTGTCCTCGCGCCGCACACGTATGTGGATTGCCGGTACCGCCGCCATCGTGCACATGCTGCTCGTGACCGCCCTCGTGGTCACGCTCGCCGCGACCCCTGCCTCGGGGGATTCCTCGAGCGAGCCGACGGACGTATTCGCGACGGGCAGCTGGTGGGACCTGGTGGTGTTCCGCGCCGAAAACTTCCTCGCCTTCCGCTCCGAAGTGATCTTCCTGGTGCCATTGACGATCGCGATGTTCCTCGTCGGCGCCGCACTGTTCGGCGCAGGCATCTTCGACGAGCGAGGTGTTCGACTGCGCCGTCGGCTGTTGCTGATCGGCGCTGTCGCGGCACCCGTCGATATCGGAGTGGGCTTGTTCGGTGGCACCGCGGGTCTGTTCGCGGCGCGCTACGCGATCGCGCCGTTCGTGGCGGTGGGACTGCTGGCGCTGATCGCGCAGTGGTACTCGACTCGCGACCATGTCGGCACCGTCGGCGGGTGGCTCGAGGGCATCGGCCGCGCTGCGCTGAGCTGCTACATCCTGCAGAACATCATTGCGTCCGTGATCTGCTACGGCTGGGGATTCGGCCTCGCCGCGCGGATCGACCCGGCATACCGAACACAATTCACGGTCATCGTGTACATCACGGTGTGCACGATCCTCGTCATCGCAACTCGACTGTGGCTACGTCGCTTCCGGCAGGGTCCGGTCGAGTGGCTGTGGAAGGCATCGTTCGAACTGCTCACCCGCAACGATTCCGACCGGCCCGAGACGGACCGGCAGCGCGTCGGGTCGGGCACACTCGACGCATGACAGATCGCGAGAGTCCCGATTCCTCGCACACCCGGCCGGACGGAGTCTCCGATTCGACGGTCGCGGCCGTCGGAAAACTGTCGGAGGCACTCGAAACCGTGGAGCGGGCACGCGGTCACCTATACAGCTTCCATCAGCTGATGGGCCACGCCGATCTTCAGGTCGAGCAGGCCGCACACATGCTCCGGGCCGCGGGGCACCCCGATCTCGCGGCCCGGATCGAGCGCGAACTCATCGGCCGCAACGTCGCCGAGGGACGATGGACCTTCCAGCTCGTCGAGGAGTTCGACGACGGCTACTGGACGGAGCTGCGCACCCTCGACGCGCAGGTGCGCGACATGCTGGTCGCCGGTCGCCGCCACCTGTTCGAGGCCGAGTCGAAGGAGGCACGCCGTACCCGAGGTCGGCGTGGGCACGAGGCTCGCCCCGCGCAGGACGGATAAGACGCGGCGAAGATGCAGTCGGCGAAGATACAGACATGGAGATCCTGAGCAGCCGGACGATCCTGCGTCCCCGCGACTACGACGCCACACTGCAGTTCTACGGCGAGACACTGGGCCTTGCCATAGCCCGGGAGTATCCGGGCGGCACCGTGTTCTTCGCAGGCCAGGGCTTGATCGAGATCGCCGCACACGGTGGACGAGATGACACTCAGCGCTTCCACGGCGCGCTGTGGCTTCAGGTCCGGGACGTGTACGCAGCGCAGACAGAACTCACGCTGGCGGGTGTCCCCATCACCCGGGCAGCACAGCAGGAGCCGTGGGGGCTGCACGAGATGTGGATCGATGATCCGGACGGGATCCCCGTGGTTCTGGTCCAGATACCGGCAGATCACCCGATCCGCCGCGATCTCCGCTGAGCCGCCGGCGTGACGTTGCACACTCGGTGGAACCGCCGACCTCCCGCTCCAGCGCCAATACCTCTCGGGAGGCCCGTGGAAACGTCCCATTAGCTGTACATTCACCGCACGTTTACCCCACAATCGGAAGACGTGACCGCAGAGTTCGTTGTCCTATTGGTAGTGGTCGTCACTGCCCTCGCATTCGATTTCACGAACGGCTTCCACGACACGGGCAACGCGATGGCCACATCCATCGCCACCGGGGCGCTGAAGCCGAAAGTGGCCGTCGGCCTGTCGGCCGTTCTCAACCTCGTCGGGGCGTTCCTGTCGGTCGAGGTCGCCGCGACCGTCGCCAAGGGGGTCGTCAATCTCGACAACACCGGCGGCTCGGCTCTGTTGCTCATCGTGTTCGCCGGACTCGTCGGCGGCATCCTCTGGAACCTTGCGACCTGGCTGTTCGGCCTTCCATCGAGCTCCTCCCACGCTTTGTTCGGCGGCCTGATCGGCGCCGCCATCGCCGCCCTCGGTATGAGCGGTGTGGTGTGGGACGGCGTCCTGGGCAAAGTGATCATCCCCGCTCTGCTCGCACCCGTCGTCGCTGCACTGGTCGCAACAGTGGGCACCTGGGCGGTTCATCGCCTGACCCACGACATTCCCGAAGAATCCCGCGGTAAGGGCTTCAAGATCGGCCAGATCGGCACCGCATCACTCGTCTCACTCGCGCACGGCACCAACGACGCACAGAAGACGATGGGCGTGATCTTCCTGGCGCTCGTGGCATACGGAACCATCACCCCCGACACCGAGATGCCGTTCTGGGTCAAGTTCACGTGCGCCGTGGCGATTGCACTCGGCACCTATCTCGGAGGCTGGCGGATCATCCGCACCCTCGGCAAGGGCCTGGTCGAGATCACACCTCCACAGGGCATGGCAGCGGAATCCTCCTCGGCTGCGATCATCCTCACGTCGAGCCATTTCGGGCTGCCGCTGTCGACCACCCACGTGGCCACCGGCTCGATCCTCGGCACAGGTCTGGGCACGAAGGGCGCCGAGGTTCGCTGGGGCATCGCCGGCCGAATGGCTGTGGCGTGGCTGATCACCTTGCCGTGCGCCGGCGTGGTCGGTGCCGTGTGCTGGCTGATCGCCCACCTGATCGGCGGCCTTCCGGGTGTTCTCGTCGTATTCGCGATTCTCTGCGCGCTCGCGGGCGTCATGTATCTACGGTCCCGCCTGCAGCCGATCGACGCGTCCAACGTCAACGCCTCGTGGGAAGGTGACGGCGACGCCGAGATCGAGACCGTCACCCCCGTTTCCCAGGAAGGACGTCCGTGAATCTGTTGGTTTCCACGCTCGATTCCCTGTGGCAGGTCGTGCTGGTCGGTCTCGTTCTGGGAGCCGGTCTGCCCACCGTCTTCGCCCTCGGGATGCGGTCGTGGTCGCTCGGGCACGACAGCACAGGCACGGTCGATCCCGGTCGGCGGACGCTGGGCCGCGTCGGGGGTATCGCATGTTTCACCGTTGTCGTCGTCGCGATCATTGCTGGGATACTGCTGTTGACTGCGGACTTCCTGTCCAGCAGCGTCGGTATCCAACTGTTCTGATCATCACCGAAGAGAAGGACCAACGATAACCTTGCCTCGGCATTCCCTTCGCTCGGTACTGGACTGGCTACGGGCCGGTTATCCCGAAGGAATCCCCCCCAAGGACCACTTCGCTTTGCTGTCGGTCCTGCGGCGCAGGCTGACGGACGAGGACATCGCCGAGATCCTCGAACTGTCGGTCGCGACCGCACACGAGCACCCACAGCGGCACGTCGACTACGACACGCTCCGGAAGATCATCGCGGGGGTGCTGCATGAGCAGCCGACAGACGAAGACATCGAACGCGTCACCGAACAACTCGTCGCGGGTGGATGGCCCGTGGTCGGAATCGACGAAGAGCCCGGCGACATCGAGACGGACGGTACCGCTGCCAGCGACGACGAGACCGGTGCCAACCAGCACACCGGAACTTACTGAGGAGCATCGGCGATGCTTCCCCCGTTCCTCGCCTCGATCATCGAATGGTTGCGCGCCGGTTACCCGGAGGGTGTGCCCGAGCAGGACTACGTGCCACTGTTCGCGCTCCTGAAGCGGCGCCTGTCCGACGACGAAGTCGATCAGGTCGCCGACGCCCTCGTCGACGAGGGCGATCTGCCGATCAGCAAGACCGACATCGCCGTCCTGATCACCAAGATCACCAACGAGATGCCTCTCGGACACGACATCGACCGGGTCCGGGTCCACCTCGAGGCCGGTGGTTGGCCGCTCACCGGGCACGACCTGTGAGCGCGAACCTCGCGGTCCTCGAAGTTCCGTCCGGCGACCGCATCCACGACATCGTCCCCGCGCTACGGCGCATGCTCGACGGCCAGGGCCCTCCCCTACTGCCGGTTCCCGCCGGCGACCACCGGGAGATCCGCCGCCTCACCGACGCACTGCACCCCGGCGAACCGATCGCCGACACTGTCGGTCTGGTCGTCGCAACCTCCGGTACCACCGGAACCCCCAAGGGCGCCCAGCTCACCGCGCCCGCATTACGCGCCAGCGGAGACGCCACACACGAACGGATCGGCGGCACCGGCTCATGGCTCCTCGCGCTGCCGGCGCACCACATCGCGGGGCTGCAGGTGCTGCTGCGGAGCAGCCTGTCGGGCACCGAGCCCGTGATCATGGATGTGTCGGAAGGGTTCGACCCCGCCGCCCTGCCTGCGGCGGTCGCGGCGATGCGCGGACCGCGACGCTATTCGTCGATGGTGCCGACCCAGCTCATCAAGACCCTCGACCATCCGGACGCGCTCGCTGCGCTGGCGGAACTCGACGCAATCCTGCTCGGCGGTGCCGCCACCCCGGAACCGGTGCTGCGTCGGGCCCGCGACGCCGGCGTGAACGTCGTGCGCACCTATGGGATGAGTGAGACGTGCGGCGGTTGCATCTACGACGGTGTATCACTGACCGGCGTCGATGTCCGTATCGATGCGGATACTCGCGTGTGGCTCGGCGGGTCGGTGCTCGCATCCGGCTACCGCGGACTCCCCGACCATCCGGCGTTCGCCGAACCGGGCTGGTTCCGAACCGACGACGCAGGACTGGTCGAAGACGGAGTTGTCCGCATACTCGGCCGACTCGACGAGGCCATCTCGTCCGGCGGGCTCACCGTGGTGCCCCAGGTTGTCGAGGCCGTCCTCATCGAGCACCCCGCGGTCCGGGAGGTCGCGGTGATCGGACTGCCCGACGACCGGCTCGGCCAGCAGGTCGCGGCGGTGGTCGTTCCGGAGAACGGCACCTCCCCCACCCTCGACGAGCTACGCGTGTGGACCTCCTCGACCCTGGACGCGACCGCAGCTCCCCGCGAGTTGCACCTCGTTGACGCGCTGCCGCTACGTGGGCCGGGCAAGATCGATCGTCGCGCTCTCGTCACCAGATTTTCCTGAGCGACAGACCGGGTCCCACCCCGGGCGGCCGCACGCCGAGGTGCGAAGATCGACGAATGGCAACCGCTGGTCAATGGCTCGAAGGGGCGCGCCCCCGCACCCTCCCCAACGCGATCTCTCCCGTCATCGTGGGTACAGGTGCCGCTGCGGCACTCGGTGAGGCCGTGTGGTGGAAAGCGCTGCTCGCCCTGGTGGTGTCGCTCGCCCTCAACATCGGGGTGAACCTCGCCAACGACTACTCCGACGGGATTCGCGGCACCGACGACGAGCGCGTCGGACCGATGCGACTGGTCGGGTCGGGCGCGGCGTCCCCCGCGGCCGTCAAGCGCGCCGCCTTCGCATGTTTCGGGGTCGCCGCAGTGGCGGGTCTTGCACTTGCCTTGACCAGCGCGTGGTGGTTGATCCTGGTGGGCCTCGTGTGCATCGTGGGCGCGTGGTATTACACCGGAGGTCGCACGCCGTACGGCTACAGCGGCCTCGGCGAAGTGGCCGTGTTCGTGTTCTTCGGTCTGGTCGCAGTGCTCGGCACACTGTTCGTGCAGGCCGAGCAACTCACCCTCTCCGGATTGGCGGGTGCAGTGGCGATGGGCTGCTTCTCGAGCGCGGTGATGGTGACGAACAACCTGCGCGACATCCCGACCGACACCGAGAGCGGCAAGCGCACGCTGGCCGTCCGGTTGGGCGACCCACGCACCCGCACACTCCATCTCGGATTGCTCACGACGCCGTTCGTCATGTCGCTCGCGCTGGTGGCGGCAACACCGTGGGCATTGGCCGGGTTGCTTGCCGCACCGCTCGCGGTGCGCGCGCACGCACCGGTGCGTTCAGGTGGGCTCGGGCTCGAGCTCCTGCCGGCGTTGCGCGACACCGCGCTCGCGATGCTGGTGTGGTCAGTCGCGACGGGTCTCGCGCTCGCCTTCGGCTGAGCACTCGGGGCGCGACGGGTCTCGCGCTCGCCTTCGGCTGAGGCCTCCGCGTCGGACCGGGTCGTCAGTCCCGGTCGGGAACGACCAATCCGAGAACGAAGTTGACGATGGCGATGATGAGACCACCCCAGAACGCCGCCCAGAACCCCGAGATCGTCAGGCCGCCGTCGAAGAACTCGGCCACCCACGACGTCAGCCACAGCATCAGGGCGTTGATCACGAGCAGGAACAGTCCGAGGCTCAGGATCACCAACGGGAGTGACAGCAGCTTCACCAGCGGCTTCACCAGGGCGTTGACGACGGTGAAGATCGCGGCGAGGATCAGCAGCTTGATCGCTGTCTCGACAGTGAACTCACCTCCGTCGACACCGACGATGTCGACGCCGGTGACGAGTCGGGCCGCGAGCCACAATCCGATCGCGTTGATGATCAACCGCAGGATCAGTGAAATCATGCAGTCACTGTGACATACGCGCTCCCGAGAGGCGGGCGTGGATCAAGCGGCAGAGTCGAGTTGCTCCATCAGCACCTGCCGGAGGCGGTCGCGAGTCACGTAGGCCTCGATCAGTGAGGTGGTCTCCGTGTCGTCGCTCCGGATCACTCCCAGAATGATGTGTTCGGATCCGATCGAGCGGTCGTGATGTGCGATCGCCTCGCGCAGCGACAGTTCGAGAGTCTTCTTGGCATTGCGGTCGAACGGGATGTGCCCGCCGAACAGATCCGAGAATCGGCCGCGCCGCCCCTTGTCCGAATTCTCTGGCGGACTGTCGAGCACGCCCTCACCGAAAGTTTCCTCGAGCCGGGCACGTACAGCATCGAGGTCGATGCCGATCGCTTCGAGGGCTGCGGCGTCGTCCGGCCCCAGCGGCCGGTCCTGGTTCATCGCGGCCAGATGCGTGCGGACCCCGTCGATGGTCAGGCCGAGATCCGCAAGTGACACACGGAGACGCTCATCTGCGGTGATGAGCACGCCGAGGAGCACATGTGCGGGGGTGATCCGATCGGCGTGCAGACGGAGAGCTTCGGTCTGTGCGGCGACGACGGCGGAGCGAGCACTGTCGGAGAAACGTTCGAACATGGATCTACCTGCGCTTCCGGTTGTACTTCTGATGGACGGCCTGTCGGCTCACCTCGAGCGAGTCTGCGATTGCCTGCCATGACCAGCCCTGCCGACGCGCGCTCTCGACCTGGATGGATTCGAGCCGTTCGAGCAGTCGCCGCAGGGCAACGACAGCGCGCAGCCCTTCTGCGGGATCGGGACTCGCAGCAGATGCGGCGAGCGTGGTGGTTTCGTCGTTCATAGTGTCAATATAGGTTGACACCGTGAAAGCTGTCAACCAATCTTGACAGGCTGCCCGAGCGCGTGGTCAGCCGCCTTCGCGCGGCTCCCAGCGACCGGTCGCGGCGAACTTCTCCAGCGTCGCTCTCCACCCCGACGCGTCGAGCCCTGCCGCAGCAAGCCAGTCGTCGGAGTAGTACGTATCGGCGTACCGCTCCCCGCCGTCGCACAGCAACGTCACCACACTGCCCGTTCGACCGGTGGCCAGCATCTCTCCGATCAGACCGAACGCGCCCCAGAGGTTGGTTCCGGTCGATCCGCCGACACGCCTGCCCAGCACAGCACTACCGTGGCGCATGGCGGCAATCGACGCAGCATCGGGCACCCGGACCATCCGGTCCACGACCTGCGGCACGAACGAAGGTTCGACGCGCGGTCGGCCGATTCCCTCGATCCGCGACGGCATCCCCGTCGCATAGTCGGCGACGCCGGTCTCGTACGCCCCGAAGAACGCCGAGTTCTCCGGATCGACGACCGCGAGCCGGGTGCTGTGTCGGCGGTACCGGATGTAACGACCGATCGTCGCACTGGTTCCGCCGGTGCCGGCGCCCACGACGATCCAGTCGGGCACCGGGTTCCGTTCGAGTCGCATCTGCTCGAAGATCGATTCCGCGATGTTGTTGTTGCCGCGCCAATCTGTGGCGCGTTCGGCATTGGTGAACTGATCGAGATAACAACCACCGAGTTCGTCGGCAAGACGTTCGGCCTCGGTGTAGATCTCCGGGGGACGGTCGACATAGTGGCACCGCCCGCCTTGCGCCTCGATCAACGCGACCTTGGCGGGCGAAGTCCGTCGTGGCACCACCGCGACGAAGTCGAGGCCCAGTAGTTGCGCGAAATACGCCTCGCTCACCGCCGTCGAACCGGATGAGGCCTCGATCACGGGCGTGTTCTCACCGATCGCTCCGTTGCACAGACCGTACAGGAACAGCGACCGAGCGAGCCGATGCTTGAGACTCCCGGTGACGTGCGTCGATTCGTCCTTGAGATACAGATCGATCCCCCACCCCACCGGCAACGGGTATCTCAGGAGATGAGTGTCGGCACTGCGCTGCGCATCGGCCTCGATCAATCGGACCGCGTTGTCCACCCAGTCACGAGACGCACTGCGATCGACGACCCCCGGACCGACATCCGTCACGTCCGGCCTTCTCCGCGCAGCCGGCTCTCGAGGTCGGCGCGTGTACTGCGACGCCGCTCGTCGACCGCGGCGATGCGCTCGTTCACCCGTCGACGCAGAGGAGCGAAGAGGACCAGAGACAGCGGCAATGCGATGAGGACCGCGAACAGTGCCGCGACGAGCAGCGGGATCTCCACGCCGAATGCCCGCGGAATGTACAGGATCGCGGCTGCAAGGACGACGACGAGAACCAACCTCGCAAGCGAGTACAACGCGACATCACGCACGAGCGAGCCGGTGCCCGAATTCGTACCATTCGGTGTGTTTCGACCCGGCTCGTCCGGGGTATTCGCTGACTCGGTGCGGTGTTCGTCGGTCACTCCACCAGAGTAACCGGCGGTATCGATCCCGCCGCCTCCGGAAGTGGCGTGCCGATACCGGACATCCGTCCGTTTTGTCCATTACTTCCGCTTTACCAAACACTGACCGTTCGAGCAACCAGGGGTCTCGGTGTCAACATGGCGTGGGACAACCCGATCGAACAACCCGATCAAGACAAATCACCCGGGAGGACATTCGCAATGAGCGCACCCACCTTCAATGGCGCCAAGGAATCCCTGCTCACCCCCGGCCAGGTCGCCGCCCTCTTCCATGTGGACCCCAAGACCGTGACCCGCTGGGCACATGCCGGTCGACTCGGTTCCCTGCGTACACCGGGCGGGCACCGCCGATTCCGCGAATCCGAGGTCCTCGCGCTGCTCCGCTCTCTCACCACCGAAGCCACTCGCTGAGGCGACCCCCGGCCTCGAACCCGAGGCCGGGGGCCCTGCCCGATTCTCCGGACCATTCGGACGAAACGTGCGATCGCGAATTTCACTCCGATGCACCCGCGCCGGTGTCACACTCGGCCAGGCCGCATAGACTGGTAGAAATCGGACAGTACGACGTCGGAGCTCGCGCGACGTCCGCCACGGCCAGGAGGTGCATCATGCTCTATTTATTGGCACTCATCGGTGCGGTGACGCTCGCATTCCTGCTGTGGAAGGCATTCGGACCCGACCCGAGCCGTACCCCGACCCGGGGTCTCGGCCCCGACGACGATCCCGAGTTCCTCTGGAAGGTCGATCGAGAGGTTCGCCGGCGACACACCGACGAATCCGGCCGGACCGACGGTCCGGGTCAGGACGGAATCGACTGATATCCCGCCCCTGCCGGGCGCCCGAAATCCGACGCCACATCGGCGGCGAGCCGGAGTAAGACGCGACGGGTGCGAGGATGCAACTGATCGAGGTCCACTTCGGCCCCCTCCTCGAGGTGAGGGTCGAATGGCATCAGGTGCACGGCGCGGCATCGCTGCTCGAAATGCCCCACCACGCGGTCGAGGTCGACCTTGCCCGACATCGGACGAACAGAGTTGACCACCGCGACCGAGCTACTCACCAGCTCGCGGTGGCCGTGCGCGTCGAGCCAGTCGAGGGTCGCCGACGCACTCCGCGCACCGTCCACCGAACCCGAACTGATCACCACCAGCGCATCCGTGTTCTCGAGGATCGCGCGCATCGCCGAGTGCATCAGTCCGGTGCCGCAATCGGTGAGGACAATGCTGTAGTAGCGCTCGAGCAGCGCGAGGGTCCGTTCGTAGTCCCGCGCGCTGAACGCTTCCGACACCGCAGGATCGCTGTCGGAGGCGAGCACCTCGAGTCGGTGCACGTTCTGAGATGTGTAAGCCCGCGCATCGCTGTATCGCTCGATGCGCTCTTCGTCTCGCAGAAGCGTCCGCACAGTGGCCGACGTTTCCGTCGGGACCTTCTGGCTCAGCGTGCCGCGGTCGGGATTCGCATCCACCGCGACCACGCGGTCGCCCCTCAGCGCCGCGAACGTCGAACCGAGGGTCACCGTCGTTGTCGTCTTGCCGACACCGCCCTTGAGGCTGAGCAGCGCGATGCGATAGCACCCGCGCAGTGGTTGTGAGACCTGGTCGACGAGTTCCCCGCGACGCTGATCGCGCGCGCTGTCGCCCACGTCGATCCGCCCGCCGGTCGCCTGGAAGAGCGCGCGACGCCATCCCCGTTCAGGCGCCCGTGTGGCTCTGCGGACCAGAAGCGACGAGTCGAGATCCTGAGCTGACAAGCCCGCGGTGTCACGGCCCGACAGGCTCGCCTCCGATGGCCGCCCGGATCCTTCCGTCATCCGCGTTCCCCCCGATCGCAGTTCCTCACACCGCCGAGGACGATAGCAGGATCAGTTCAGGCCGGCGTACGAGTGGAGGCCGGACACCACCATGTTGATGATGAACAGGTTGAACAGCATCGCGACGAAGCCCGCGACATTGATCCACGCGGCGCGTGTGTTGCGCCAGCCCGACGTCGCGCGGGCGTGGAGGTAGGCGGCATAGATCACCCAGGTGATGAACGAGACGGTTTCCTTCGGGTCCCATCCCCAGAATCGACCCCATGCCGCCTCTGCCCAGATGGCGCCGAGAATGATGCCGATGCCGAACAGTGGGAAGCCGACGATCGTGGTCCGGTAAGCGAGGCGGTCGAGCACCTGAGCGTCGGGCAGTCGTGCTGCGATAGCACCGAGCACGCCCCTCTCGGAACCCTCGGGCTGATGGATCCGCAGCAGGAACAGCACGCTCGCGGCCCCGGCGAGCAGGAAGATGCCGCTGCCCACGCTGATGATCGTGACGTGGATCGGCAGCCAGAACGAGCGCAGGGCGGGCACAACGGGTGCGGCGTCGGCGTAGAGCACGGTGGCAGCCACGAACATCAACACCGCCACAGGGGCGAGCACGTACACCCACAGGATGCGGTACGCGGGCTTGCGCAACATCACCAGGCTGAACACGATCGCCGCGGCGCACGCCATGGCCACGAACTCGTACATGTTCCCGAGGGGGAATCGTTCGGTGGCCAGGCCGCGCAGCACGATCGAGGCGATCATCAACGCCGCGGCCACCACGACGAGGGCGCGTCCCATGTTGCCGAACCGCTCCGACAGGGTCCTTCCGGCGGTGTTCTCCACGCGCCCCGGGACGGTCTCGGCAAGCGACGATCCGACACCACCGGCAGCAACGAGTTCGCGTTCGGCGACCAGTTTGGAGCGGTAGGTCGCGTACTCGATCACGAGCAGGAGCATGGCCAGCACTACCACGGCGAACGCCGCTTCGAAGCTCCAGTCGCTGTACTTCGCGAGGGTGTCGTTCAACGTCATGCCTTCTCCTCCTGTGCTCCATCGTCGAGCACACGATCGCCTGCTGGGTTCTCACCGAGAAGCCGGGAGACCAACCGATCGAATTCGTCGCCCCACCCGGCCTGATCGGTGCGAGCGAGGCCACCGAGTTCTACTACAGTTCGTCGTTCACCGTCCGATACTGTACCCGCCCGATAGACGCGCACCCATACCCTTCGCCGTTTGATCAGCAGGGACAGCAGCAGCCCCGCCATCATCGCGACCGCAGACACCAGCACCCACGACTGGAACGGATCGTGCGAGACCTGCAGGTTGACGAAGTCGACGGCGCCGTCGAATCGCACCTCGGTGCCGTCTTCCAGCGTGACGCTCTCACCCGGCTTCAGGTTGACGCGCTCCTGCTTGACCAGTCGGCCCTGGTTGATCAGTTCGGTGTTGAGCGAGAACAGCGACTGCGGGCTCCCGGTGTCGAGACCGGAGTCGCCCTTGTAGATGTCGATGGCGACGGCGGGATCCACCATTGCCGGGAACGCCGACGACAACAACGTGCCGTGGAACGCCGCGGTGGGCGCGAAGAGCCCTTCGAGTGCGATCTGGTTCTTTCGTCGTTCGTCGGCGTCGGGGTACATCCCGCCGGGCGGATCGAATCGCATCGCGCCGCTGCTCAGGAACGTCGTGGCGTCCTCGGGTGCCCACTGCATCGTCTCGGTGCGTGTCTCTCCGTTGGGCCAGGTGACTGTGAAGGTCGGCGCGTATCCGTGGCCCTGCAGGTAGACGCGGTCGCCACCGACCCGCAGCGGGTGGTTGACCTTCAGCTGCGCGTCGCTCCAGATGTTCGCCGTGACATCGTCGCCGTACTGGTACTCGATGTTGGAGGTGAACATCTCGGCCTGACCGTTGTCGAGATAGTCGGCCGTGAAGTCGTGCACCCGCACGCAGATCGGTCGCAGTCCTGTGCCGTCGAGTTCGATGCCCGCAATGAACGAGTCGAACGAGGCGGGCGACGTGGTGCAGAACTCTTCGCCGTTCGCGACCAGGATGCGCTGGCCTTCGTAACCGAAGAGCTTGCCCAGGGCGACGGTGGCGAGCAATGCGACCAACGAGATGTGGAAGACGAGGTTGCCCGCCTCGCGCAGGTATCCCTTCTCGGCCGAGAGCGTCAGCTCGCCGTCCCGGCCCTTCGTGGTTCCCTCCCGACGCTCGACGCGCCATCCTCGCAGCTCTCCGCTGATCCGGTCGATGACCGCATCAGGTTCGTCGTCGAACGTGGTCTCGACATGATGCGGCAGACGGGAGAGGTTGCGCGGTGCATTGACCGGTCGGGCACGCAGAGCGCGGTAGTACTCGGCGCAGCGCGGCAAGATGCAGCCGATGAGCGAGATGAACAGCAGGGCGTAGATCGCGGTGAACCAGAAGCTGCCGAACACGTCGAACAGCTCGAGCCGGTCCATGAACGGCCCGAGCGTCGGACGGGCAGCGATGTACTCGTCGACCTTTCCGACGTTGAGACTGCGTTGCGGCAGCAAGGCACCTGGAATTGCTGCGAGTGCCAGGAGGAACAACAGCACCAACGCCGTGCGCATCGATGTCAGTCCGCGCCACGTGTTGCGTACGAACGCCGCGGCGCGCCCGATCGGGCTCTGCTTCGGAGCGCCCGGCCGAGGTGCGGAGGTCTGCGTGTCGGTGGCCGTCATCTATTGTTCGGCGCGGATACGCCCTCGTGCACGAGAGGAAGCGCCGACCTCCTTCCAAAGGGGTGAGGCTGCGTGGAGCAACCGAATCGGGCCGAGTAAACCTGTCGGTGGATCCGGCTACGGTGCCGCGCACAGGGACCGAGGTGGTGCGCTGCAACTACCGGTTGCAGCCGGGCGCGCTCGCGGAACGAGTTGTCCGATGCTGGGCGTGCGGGTATACCGCGTGTCGGGATCGGAACGCTGCCGGAGTGATGCCGGCTGTGGCGGAGCGTGGCCACACCGGTGTCGACGACGTAGGTCACTGGGGTCCGCCTCCTTCGGGTGTTGGTGCTGTCTGAACGGGGAATCTCCTGCTTTTTGCAGGCAGGAGAGACGTCAAATGGGCAATGTCACTTCCGAGATGAACGTGTCACGCACCCAGGACACGAACAGGTCCCATGCGCCGGTGACGAGGGCTATGCCGACTGCCATCAGCATGATGCCGCCGAACAACTGGATGGTGCGGGTATGGTTCCTCAGCCATCCGACTCCCCGCAACGCCCGGGCCGAGCCGAACGCGAGGACGACGAAGGGCAGTCCGAGTCCGATGCAGTACGCCACGATGAGCGTGACTCCACGGGCAGCCGTGGCGCCTTCGGTACCGGCGGCGAGCGAGATCACCCCCGCAAGTGTGGGTCCGAGACACGGGGTCCATCCGAGCGCGAAGACCGCACCGAGCAGCGGGGCACCGGCAAGAGACGAGATCTGCTTCGGCGCGGTGCGGGTGTCGCGCTGCAGTGCGGGGATCAGGCCGATGAACACCATGCCCATGACGATGGTGACGACACCACCGATCCGCATCAGCAGTTCACGGTTGACCGACAGCAGGGAGATCGCTCCGAACACCGAAGCCGTGGCCAGGACGAACACGACGGTGAATCCCGCGACGAACAGCCCTGCCGCTCCCGCGACCCGCAGTCGGCCGTCGTCACGAACCGTGGTGGTGCGTGAGCCGGCCTGTGCTGCAGTCACCGCCGGTGTCTCGGCACCGACCACACCCGCGAGATACGACAGATAGCCGGGCACGAGCGGAACCACGCACGGCGAAGCAAACGACACCAGCCCCGCGAGGAGACACACGCCGACGGCCAGCAGAAGCGGCCCGGACGCCGCGACGTTCTGGAAGGTATCGCCGATACCGGATGCGAGGACTGTCATGCCTATTGGTCCTCGGTCGGTTCTGCGGCGATACGCTCGACAACCGGTTGCAGGTCACTCGCGAGGAGCTCGGTCAGATAGACCGCCGCGACCCGATGCTCACGATCGAGGACGATGGTGGTCGGCACCACGGAGGTCGGGTAGTTGCGGCCGAGGGCGAGCAACGAGCGCATCGCCGGGTCGTAGATCGACGGATAGCCGATCTGCTGGTCGGTCATGAAATCCTGCGCTTTGTCGCGCTGGTTGTCGCGCACGTTGATGCCCAGGAAAGCAACCCCGAGATCTTTGGTCTCCTGGTAGACCTGCTCGAGGTCGTCCGCTTCGCTTCGACACGGCGCGCACCACTGACCCCACACGTTGAGGACCACGACCTCACCCGCGAAGTCGTCGAGGGAGATCATCTCGCCCTCGTTCATGAGGTCCTCCCCCGTCAATGTGCCGAGGGTGCCGCGGTCCGCAGGCGGATCGTAGAAGATGCGGGTCTGGCCGCCGGGTGAGACGAAGTCGAACGTACCGCCGGTCGCGACCGCATCAGTGCCCGTCGCGCAGGAAGACAGAAGCGCGACACCGCACAACAACCCGGCAATCGCGTGAAGTGCCTTTCTCATGCGCCGTGGACGTTCGGGTCGGATGCGCCCGCCGGCTCGGAGTAGACGAGGTCGACGAGGGTGTCGCCCTCGTAGACGAGAGACGTGAGGGAAGCGAGGCTGCACTGCCGGTGACGCGGGTCGTGCCACAGGCGTTCGCCTTCGAGGAACCGGCGCAGCGTCCACACCGGCAGTTGATGGCTCACGCACACGGCCTCGCGACCGGCAGCAGCGACACGCGCAGTATTGACCGCGGCCAGCATGCGATGCGCGATCTGCAGGTACGGCTCGCCCCAGGACGGAGTGAACGGGTCGCGCAGCTTCCACCAGTGACGCGGGCGGCCGAGTGCACCGTCGCCGACAGCGACCTTGAGCCCTTCGAAATCGTTGCCCGCCTCGATGAGGTTCTCGTCGGTGCGGATCTCGAGACCGTGCTTCTGCGCGATCGGCGACGCGGTCTGCTGGGCACGCTCGAGCGGCGAGGCGACAACGTGCGCGATGTCGTGGTCGGCGAGGGAGGCCGCAACGGCCCGGGCCTGCGCTTCGCCGGTGACCGACAGACGGTAGCCGGGCAGGCGACCGTAGAGGATGCCGGACGGGTTGTGCACCTCACCGTGCCGCAGCACGTGCACGATGGTGCGGGTCTCGGACGGGGCGGCTTCGGTCACGTGCGTGTTCCTCAGGTCGATGAAAGCGGATGGGTGTCGGATTCGCTCGCTGGTCAGGGCCCTCGCAGGTCACTGCCCTCGCTGGTCACGGCGCAGTGGCGGCCGCGGCTGCCTTCGCCGCGTGCGGGAGTGCGTCGGCGATCCGGGAGAACGCGTTGTCGTCCAGAACCGACGAGACGAACCACGTCTCGAATGCGCTCGGAGGTGCATACACACCGTGTTCGAGCAGGGCATGGAAGAACGCGGGGAATCGCCAGGTCTGTGCGGCCTTTGCCTCGTCGTAATCGGTGACGGGGTCCTCGGTGAAGAACACACTGAGCATCGTCCCGGCGTTCTGGATCCTGTTCGGAACGCCCGCGGCGGTCAGTGCGTCGCCGAGAAGACGGCCGAGTGTGGCGGAGTTGCGCTCGAGTGCCGCGTACACGTCGGTGTCGGCTGCGCGCAGGCTCGCGAGACCGGCCGCAACGGCGACGGGATTACCTGACAACGTCCCGGCCTGGTAGACCGCGCCGGCCGGCGCAAGATGTGCCATGACGTCAGCGCGACCGCCGAACGCAGCGGCGGGCAGGCCACCGCTCATGACCTTTCCGAAGGTGATGAGGTCGCCCGCGACACCGTCGATGCCGTGCCAGCCCGTGGCACTCGCACGGAACCCGGTCATGACCTCGTCCATGATCAGCAGGGCGCCGTGCTCACGGGTCAATGCACGCAGTCCCTCGTTGAATCCGGGGACGGGCGGGACGGTGCCCATGTTTCCTGCGGCGGCTTCCGTGATCACCGCGGCAATCGCGCCCGGGTGCGCGTCGAAGGCAGCGCGCACGGCGTCGAGATCGTTGTACGGCACGACGAGGGTGTCCTCGGCCTGCGCCCCGGTCACACCGGGCGAAGTGGGCAGCCCGAATGTCGCGAGCCCGGAACCGGCGTCGGCGAGCAAGGCGTCGACGTGACCGTGATAACAGCCCGCGAACTTGATGATCTTCGTGCGTCCGGTGAATCCGCGCGCGAGACGCACCGCACTCATGGTGGCCTCGGTACCGGAGTTGACCAACCGGACCTGCTCGACCGGCGCGATACGAGCGACGATCTCCTCGGCCAGTTCGACCTCACCGGCGCTCGGTGCGCCGAACGACAGACCCGATGACGCAGTGGTGCGCACGGCCTCGACGACAGCGGGATGCGCATGTCCGAGGATCAACGGACCCCACGAACACACCAGGTCGACGTAGGAATTTCCGTCGACGTCGGTGAGCGTGTAACCGGATCCCGAGGTAATGAAACGAGGCGTCCCGCCTACCGAACCGAACGCGCGGACGGGAGAATTGACCCCGCCGGGAGTCACCTTCGATGCCCGGGTGAACAGTGCCGTCGATTCGGCGTCGCGGACAGAGGAAGCAGCGGGAGTCGCAGTCACGACGTCCAGTGTCCCAGTTTCCCCCGATTTGCCAAAAAGTCGATCGGTGTGCGATAAGCGCTGTGATACGGATCTCACGCGAGATTCGGGCGTGCCGTGTGATCGCGAAGCCTCCACTGGACGGCGTTGCGGCCATAGGGTCACAGGCATGGCGACTACAGGTGAACATCTGAGCAAGGCCCTCGACGGCGCATGGCACAGCGCACGCGAGCGCGCCCGGACGAACATGGCCGACCCGGCATTCGCACCGCACTACACCCCAGACCTCGAACAGGCCCGCGCGATCACACTGAAGCAGATGCGGCTGCTCGCAGAGCACGGTTACGCCGAGTCGGGCTTCTCCGTCGGGTCCGGGGGCACCGGAGATGCCGGTGGCGCCGTTGCATCGATCGAAATGCTGGCGATGTCCGACCTGTCACTGATGGTCAAGGCCGGTGTGCAGTGGGGATTGTTCGGCGGTGCCATCGAGAATCTCGGCACGCAGCGTCACCACGAGAAGTGGATCACGCCCCTGATCAATCTGGATCTGCTCGGCTGTTTCGCCATGACGGAGACCGGTCATGGCAGCGATGTGCAGGCCCTCGAGACCACCGCGACATTCGACCCGGACACAGATGAGTTCGTCATCCACTCCCCGACGGCGTCGGCACGCAAGGACTACATCGGTGGCGCCGCGCAGCACGCCAAGGTCGCCGCAGTGTTCGCCCAGCTCGTGACGAAGGGTGAATCGTACGGCGTGCACTGTTTCGTGGTCCCCTTCCGCGACGACGACGGCAACGACCTTCCCGGTGTGACGACCTCCGACTGCGGCTACAAGGGCGGACTGCCGGGCGTCGACAACGGCCGGATCGTCTTCGACAACGTGCGGGTCCCGCGCGAGAACCTGCTCAACCGGTACGCGGACGTCGACGCGGACGGCACCTACACCTCCGACATCGAGAGTGGCAGCCGCCGCTTCTTCACCATGGTCGGCACCCTCGTCCGAGGACGGGTCACCGTCGGCGGGTCGGCCGGCGCCGCGGCCCGTGTCGCGCTGTCGATCGCGACGCGGTATGCGCTGCTGCGTCGTCAGTTCGACGCGCCGGGTCGCGACGACGAGGTGCTCCTGATGGATTACCTTGTCCACCAGCGACGACTGCTGCCGCACATCGCGAAGTCCTACGCGCTGGGTTTCGCTCAGAACGAGCTGATCTCGACGATGAACCGCATCCAGTCGGTACCGACGAGCGAGGTGGATCCACAGGAACAGCGTGAGCTCGAGGGCCGCGCGGCCGGCCTCAAGGTGGCCAACACCTGGCATGCAGCCCGCGCCATCCAGGAAGCGCGCGAGGCATGCGGCGGCGCCGGATACATGGCCGAGAATCGGTTGACCGCACTGCGCGCCGACGTCGACGTGTTCACCACGTTCGAGGGCGACAACCACGTACTCACGCAGCTCGTCGCGAAGGAGTTGCTCACGGCGTATGCCGACGAGGTCCGCGGGATGAGCCCCGTGGAGTGGATGCGGTTCGCCGCCGACACGATCTCCGATGTCGTGAAGAAACGCACCGCGGCGCAGCAGATCATCCAGACGATCCTCGATACGCGCCAGGACAACGAGGAGGACGGCAGCCTCTTCAACCGGGGCACGCAGCTCACGATGTTCGAGGATCGCGAGCAGTACCTCCTCTCCACAGCGGCGCGGCGCCTGCAAGCCGCCACCAAGCGCGAGGACAATCCGTTCGACGCGTTCAACTTCGTGCAGGACCACGTGCTGCACGCCGCCCGGGCCCACATAGACCGTGTCGTCCTGGAGGCGTTCGTGGCGGCCATCGACGACTGCAAGGATGAAACCGCGTGCGATCTGCTCTCGGACCTGTGCGATCTGTTCGCGCTGACGGTCATCGACGAGGACAAGGCGTGGTTCATGGAGCACCGGCACCTGTCGGTCGAACGCTCCAAGGCGGTGCTGCGCGGGATCAACGAACGCTGCCGCACATTGCGACCGCACGTGATGACTCTCGTCGAGGGTCTCGGTGTGCCCGAATATCTGCTCGGATCGGCGATGCTCGACCGTGAGGGAGCTGCTGACTCCTGAGCGTGATCAGGACTCTCAGGCGCCGACCAGCTCTCCGAGGAGTTCGCGGAGACGGTCGGCGTCCTTGGCCCACGCCCGCACGAACGTCCCGCCTCGCAGCCGCAACCCGATGGCGGTACGACCGCGCGGAGTGTTGGCGAGTTCTCCGAGTACGCGGGCTGTCTCCCAGCGCTGCGGTTCGTCCCACGAATCCATTGCGGGCGGCAGTACCGCCTCGATGTCACTGACGTCGAGTTCCTCGGTGCCCTGACGCAACACCGTGCGAGTGAGGTCGACACTGACGTGGCGACGCGCCGCCGTCACCATGAGATAGGCGAATCCCGCGAGGACGATCGCAAGCGCCGGCAGCGCGAACCAGTGCACGACGGGGCCTGTCGCGAGTTCGACGATCAGTGCCACCGCGCAGAACACGGGCCCGAACGCGACCGTGCGCCACCTCGCGCCCGGCTCGTGGAACAGCGGCTCGGACGCGCCTCGTGGTTCGGCCCGGCCGGTCAAGCGGCGAGTGCCCCGGGAATGACGATGAGCAGCGTTGTCACAACACCGAGTACGCCGATCAGACCGATCAGCACAAGTTCGCGACGACGGCCGTAGGGCCGGGGTTCCACCTGCATGACGTCCTCACACTCGACGGGTACGGCCGCTCGGGCCCACGACGATTGATCACCGTACTCCGCATGTCCCGGTGCGCAAACCCGTGTGGCGCAGGTGGTGCGTCAGTCAGGAGGTCCCCTCGAAAGCATCGTGCGAGTCTGCGGTAATCGCGCAACCGCGGTCCGATCCGCTCGATCGAGGTCGCAGGTACGCGTATGACATACCACGCGCTGATCGGCCATCCACAATGCAGTCCGCTGGCATCGGTCCTCAGCGCGACCCTCGCGACCCGAGCAGTCGCGCAATTCCCTCCCGGGCTCGGCGCGGGGTCATGCCGGTGCGTGCCGCGATGTCCGCCGAGCTCATGCGCCCGTCCTCGACGAGGGCTGTATGGACGGCCTGCTCGTTCTCGGACAGAGGAGCCGGCGACCGACCGCCCACCGCGGTGTCGGTGTCGGTGATCCTGTGGAGCTGCTCGTCGCTGATGCGACCGAGTGCTCAGTTCTCCGGTAGCCGTAGAAAATACGCATTGGACTCGCGCCGATGCATCAGCACGATCGCACCCACCGTGAGCACGGCCTGGACGATGGAGATGACGCCGAGGGCGAGTCCGGATCCACCGCCGACACCCACACCGAATACCGTCGGTAGCGTCGAGAGGGTCATGAACACGCCGATCAGGGTCAATGCCATCCGCGCCCAGTTCCTCCCCTTGCACATCTTCCGGACGACGAGATAGAGCAGACCGACGATGGCCAGCCCGAAGACCACGGTGAGGATCACGACCAGCGGGATCGCGGCATCGAGGTCCGAGCGCGAGAGTTCCTGTGTCCCCGTGTCGGCCGTCATCTCGGTCATCATGTCGACGAGGTCGGTCCGCCCGTTCCAGAGGTCGTAGGCTCCGAACAGCAGGGTGACCACGGTGAGAACCAGAACTCCGCACCACAATTGGTAGGCGGTGACGATGTCCTGCGGGATCGGCCTGTCGGCAGGGGTGGACCGGTCGGGCGTCGGTGGCAGTGGGAAGCTCACGACAACGTACCCGCCACTTCGGCAGCCCAGTAGGTCAGCACGATGTCGGCACCCGCGCGCCTGATTCCGAGCAGCGATTCGGCGATCGCGGCATCACGATCGATCCAGCCGTTCGCGGCCGCGGCCGTGATCATCGAGTACTCTCCCGAAATCTGATATGCAGCAACGGGAACCGGCGACCGATCCGCCACCTCCCGCAGGATGTCCAGATACGACATGGCCGGTTTGACCATCACCATGTCGGCCCCCTCCGCCAGATCGAGGTCGAGTTCGTGCAGCGCCTCGCGTCGATTCGCCGGGTCCTGCTGGTAGGTGCGGCGATCGCCCTCGAGCGACGAGCCGACCGCTTCGCGGAAGGGCCCGTAGAACGCGGACGAGTATTTCGCCGTGTAGGCGAGTTGCGAGACGTCGACGTGACCGGCCGCGTCGAGCGCCGCCCGGATCGAGGCGACCTGCCCGTCCATCATGCCGCTGGGCCCGAGCACATGGGCACCCGATTCCGCCTGCGCGACTGCCATTTCCGTGTACCGCTCGAGGGTTGCGTCGTTGTCGACCACACCCGACGCAGTGAGCACCCCGCAGTGCCCGTGGTCGGTGAACTCGTCGAGACACGTATCGGCCATGATCACTGTGGAGTCACCGAGCTCACTGCGCAGGGCAGCGAGGGAACGGTTGAGCACCCCGTCGGGATCCGTTGCACCCGTACCCCGCGCATCCTTGTCTTCGGGTCGCGGCACACCGAACAACATGAGGCCACCGACGCCGGCCTCGACGGCAGCGGTCGCGGCAGTGAGCAGCGACTCGTCGGTGTGCTGGTACACGCCCGGCATCGACGGGATCTCCCAAGGCTCGGTGCGGCCGTCGGCGACGAACATCGGAAGCACGAGATGCCGGGGCTCGAGCGAGGTCTCCCCGACCAGGCGACGCATCGCCGCGGTCGTACGCAATCGGCGGGGACGGATATCGGGGAACATGTCGTCAGGACCCTCATCAGTTCGGGGAGTCATGCGCGGTTCCGGTAGCGGTTACTACCGGAACCGCGCACGAGTGGGTCAGCGGCGGGCGCGGGACTTCTTCCGCGGCGGGGGCAGAGCGCCTTCGGCCCGCAGTCGCGCGGCGTGCTCGGCGAGCGCCTCGACCAGAGGGCCGACCTGAGCGGTCTCGGGTCGCACATCCACCCGCAGTCCGAACTCGATCGCGGTCTCCGCGGTCTTCGGACCGATGCACGCGACGATGGTACGCGCGTGCGGCTTCCCGGCGATACCGACGAGATTGCGGACCGTGGACGACGAGGTGAAACACACCGCATCGAAACCACCGGTCTTGATCATCTCGCGGGTCTCCGCCGGCGGCGGCGCGGCCCGGACGGTGCGGTAGGCAGTGACGTCGTCGATCTCCCAGCCACGCTCACGCAAGCCCTCGGCGAGCGTCTCGGTCGCGATGTCCGCGCGGGGCAACAGCACCCGGTTGACCGGGTCGAACACATCGTCGTACGGCGCGAACTCGGCGAGCAGGCCCTCCGACGACTGTTCGCCGGTCGGGACGAGTTCGGGGGTGATTCCGAACGAGCGCACCTTCTCGGCAGTCGCCTGGCCGACACACGCGATCTTCACACCGGAGAACGCACGGGCGTCGAGTCCGAACTCCTCGAACTTCTCCCACACGGCACGCACCGCGTTCGTCGAGGTGAACACCACCCACTGGTAGCGACCGTCGACCAGTCCCTTGACGGCACGCTCCATCTGGGCGGGGCTGCGCGGAGGCTCGACGGAGATGGTCGGCACCTCCATCGGGATGGCGCCGTGCGAGACGAGCCGATCGCTCATCTCACCGGCCTGCTCCTTCGTCCGAGGAACCAGCACGGTCCAGCCGTAGAGGGCACGCGACTCCCACCACGACATCTTGTTGCGCTGCGACACGACCTTGCCGACCGTCACGACCAGCGGTCCGACGAATTCTGAGCCGGCGTCGTTGAGGGTCGCCAGCGTGGCCTCCACGGTGCGCTGCTGACGGGTCGTGCCGCGCACCGTGATGGCGGCGGGAGTCTGCGGAGCTACACCGTGCTCGACGAGTGCACTCGCGGTCTCGGCGAGATGCCCGGACGTCGCGTGCAGGACCAGCGGGCCGGGAGCGGCGGCCAGCGCAGCCCAGTCGACCTCGCCGCGGACGTCGGCCTCGGTGTGGGACGAACCGAGGGCCATGCCCGCGTAGCTGGGAACCGCGGAACCGGCGGGCAGGCCGGGCAGCACCTCGAACACCACCTGGGTGCGCGCCACGGCATTGACCTCGGCGATCACAGAATCGGTGGTCAGCGGGTCGCCCGCAACGAGGCGCACCACATCGTGGCCGTTCTTCGCTTCGGCGACCAAGGTCTTGGCCACCTCCGCGGGCTCGCCCAGCGCGGGACGCACATCGGCGATCGGCTCGCCCGTCTCCGGGTCGGTGCCGAGGTCGGTACCGACGAGAGCGACGACATCCCTGTCGACATCGGGGTCGGTGAAGGCGATCGTGGCACCCGTCAGGACGTCGCGCGCTCGAACGGTGAGCAACGCCGGGTCGCCCGGACCCGACCCCACGAACAGGATCCGTCCGGGAGTGTTCTTTCGGACTCGGCTCATCGGTTGTTCTCCAGTGCAATCAAATCTGCGGTAAGGGAAATTCGGGGCTGAATGGAAACGTCAATCATCGGCGGCCCACTGTTCGTCGTCGACGATCAGTTCTTTCGCACCGAGGTCGAGCAGTTCTCGGGCGAGTGCCCTTCCGAGTTCCTCTGCGCGGTCGAGCGAACCGACGATGCTCGCGCGGAGTACGTCCGATCCGTCGTGCGCGGCCGCACACCCGCGTACGGACAGTTCCTCGAAGACACGGCCGTCGTCGTCGAGCGACTCGACGACCTCTGCGATCGCACCGACCGGCGCGGTGCACCCTGCTTCGAGTTCGGCGAGCAGCGCACGCTCCGCGACAACGGCGGCGCGACTCGCCGGATCATCGAGTTGGGCGAGTATCTCGATCAGGGCAGCGTCCTCGGCGCGGCACTCGACTGCAAGCGCGCCCTGGGACGGCGCCGGCAGCATCTGTACCGGTTCGAGTGCTTCGGTGACCCGATCGAGCCGCCCGATGCGCGACAGGCCCGCCCGCGCGATGACGATTGCGTCGAGCTCACCCGAATCGACCTTGCCGATGCGGGTGTCGATGTTGCCGCGCAGCGGCTCGAGCTGCAAACCGAGGCCCATCGCAGCCAGCTGTGCACGGCGCCGCGGAGCCGACGTTCCTACCTTCGATCCTGCGGGCAGTTCCCCGAGCACCAACCCGTCGCGAGCGACGAGCGCATCGCGCGGATCCTCGCGAGGAGGAACTGCTGCGACGACCATGCGCGGATCCTGCTTCGTGGGCAGATCCTTGTACGAATGCACCGCCACGTCGACTTCACCGGCCAGCAAGGCCTCGCGGAGTTCTGCGGTGAACACACCGACACCGATGCGCTGCACAGGCCCGGGCGTGATGTCGCCCTTGGTCGTGATGACCACGAGTTCTGCCGCATGCCCGGCGGCGATCAGGGCGTCGCGAACAGTGCCTGCCTGGGTGGTGGCGAGCACGCTGCCCCGGGTACCGATGCGCAATGTGCGCTGCTCGCGCGGTGCGTCGATCCGGGTGGCTTCGGCGCTCATACCTTGCCGTCCTTTCGTGGAGCACGAAGCTCCGTCGTGATGACCGGATCAAGTGCGGCGGACAGATCCACCGACGTGGTCGGGTCGGTCAGTGACCCCAGTTCTTTCGTGGGGGTCGCAACAGCTTCGACTGCCCCCGGTCGCAGTTCGAACAACTCCCGCAGTGCCTCGGCGTACTGGTCGCCGCCCGGTGTCGACGCCAGCTGCTTCACCCGCACGGTCGGTGCGTGCAGCAACTTGTCGACGACACGGCGCACCGTGCGCGCGACCTCATCGCGCTGTCCGTCTCCCAGATCGGGAAGCCGAGAATCGAGGCGCATCAGTTCGCCCTCGACGACCTCCGCTGCACGCTGGCGCAGTGCGGTGACTGTGGGCGTCACCTCCGCGAGCCGTTGGGTGGTGAGGTACCCGGCAAGCTCCGATGCCACGATCGCGCGGGCCGCCTCGGCGTCGTCGGAGGCAGCACCGGCGGCGGGGTCGCGCTGCAATGCCTCCATGTCGAAGACGGTCACGCCGGGAAGTCCCGACACAGCGGGTTCGACGTCACGGGGAAGTCCGAGATCGCAGATCGCCAGCGGGCGTTCGCCACGGCCGGACTGTGCGAGCGCCCGGTGTGCGTCGGCGAGCGTGACGACCGTACCGACAGCTCCGGTGCAGGTGACAGCGACATCGGCCTGCGCCAGCGCTGCGGCCAGATCACCGAAATCGACGACCTCCGCGTCGACGCCGTTTCCGCGGGCAGTCGCGGCGAGGCGCTCGGCACGGTCGCGGGTGCGGTTCGTGAGGATGATCTTGGCGATGCCCGACCGCGTCAGGTGTGCCACAGCCAGACCGCCCATCGCACCTGCACCGATCACCGCGGCGGTCCGTCCACCCAAACCCCCGCCACCGAACAGCGCACCGGCCTTGTCGAGCGCAACCGAAACGACGGATGCACCGGCCGAGTCGATCCCGGTCTCCGAGTGCACACGCTTGCCGACGCGCAATGCCTGCTGGGCGAGTTCGTGCAGTGCACGCCCCGCAGCCTGCTGCGCGTCGGCGGTCGCATATGCGGTGCGGATCTGTCCGAGGATCTGCTGCTCACCGACGACCATGGAATCGAGGCCGCTGGCCACCGAGAAGAGATGCTCCGCCGCGGCTTCGCTGTAGCGCACATAGGCATGCTTGTGCAGATCCGCAAGGGTCAGGCCGGCGTGTTCCGACAGCAATTCACTGACATCGGCGAGCGCCCCGTGGAAGGCATCGACGACGGCATAGATCTCGACCCGGTTGCAGGTCGAGACGATCATCGCCTCGGAGATGTGATCCGACGCCATCATCTTGTCGGTCAGCTTGGGCCGGTCGGTGTCCGCGACGGCCACCTTCTCGAGAACCGACACCGGGGCGCTCCGATGCGAAATGCCAACGAGGAGAACACTCACGGCGCAATCACCGATCCGTTTCTGGTCACGGCCGAACCCAACGGGCCCGCCTTACCTGTTCTGGATCGCCGAGCCGGACTCGGCGTGGACACCGCAGACCCGAGCGGGCCGCGGGTGGGCGGGATACCCGCCGCGTGTGCTCCCCCGGCTGCCCGGAGAAGTTCGTCGTTTCGAGCGCTGTTGAACGAGAGCACCTGCATCTCGACCGCCAGGTCGACGCGGCGCACCTCGACGTGTTCGGGCACGTCCAGCTCGATCGGAGCGAAGCTCAGGACACTGCGAACACCGGACCGCACGAGCACGTCGCAGACGTCCTGCGCGGCATCCTCGGGTGTGGCCACGACGCCGATGGTGGCGCCTAATTCACGAGCGTCGGATTCCAGCCGGTCGACTCCCCGGACCACGAGATCGCCCACGGTCGACCCGACCAGAGCCGGGTCGGCGTCGAACAGACCTGAGAGGGTGAAGCCGCGGCGATCGAATCCGGGGTAGCAGGCGAGAGCGCGACCGAGATTACCCACTCCGACGAGAACGACACGGTGGCCGCGATCGAGCCCGAGCGCATTCTCGATGCGCGCCTGGAGGCGGAGCACGTCGTAGCCGACGCCGCGCACTCCGTTCGGCCCGAGGAAGGAGAGGTCCTTACGGAGCTTCGCCGATCCGACCCCGGCCGCACTCGCCAATTCCTCACTCGAGACGATGAGTGTGCCGGTCTCGGAGAGGCTACCGAGGACCCGCAGATAGTTCGCGAGACGCGTCACAGTAGCCTGGGGAATATCCCGGTATTGAGAACTCGGAGCAACCCGCTCGGAATCGGGAGTGGCACCCTCGCCGGTCCCGGCGGTGCCGCGGGCGTCTTCGCCCTGCGGTGGGTGCGGTTGCGTCACGTTCGTGGCTCCTCGTCCGGCCGGTGGACACGTCCGGCCTCACGGTGATCCGGGATTTCGTCCTCACCACGGTAACTGCTTGTGAAGCCATGCACAAAGTTGCTCGAGAGCCCCCGAATGTGCTTCCCACCTGCATCACGGCCGAGTGGCATCGCGTCACTGGGCGAGATCTGCGCGCAATCGCGGCTCGTCGACCTCCCAGTAGCTGTGCTCCTTACCGTCGAGGAGCACCACGGGCAGACGGTCCCCGAACTCGGCCCGCAATTCAGGGTCGGTGGCGGCAGCTTCATCCACATCGATGCAGGTGACCTGCAAACCGAAGTCCGCACACACCGCTTCGAGAACCGTGCGCGCAGGTCCGCAACTACCGCACCCGGCACGAACCAGAAGCGTCACCTCGCGAGCGGATGCAGGGGTCCCGGCCGAGCCGGAGGGTTGATCGGTCATGACGTCCACTCTGCGGCATCGACCCCGGAGACGAAGGTCACACCCACGGATCGGCCGAACGTCGAAGCCTGATAACGCGTCCACCACGGGCTACGCTTGCGGGCGGGTCGTGCACCGGGGTGTGACGCTGGGTCGGCACGACCGTCACGACACGGGAGGTGCGGGTGCCTGAACGTTCGTTGCCATACGGGCGGGGTATGGGTGAGGCGTGGGCGCGCATCATTCGGCCCGGCCGGCGACTGTTGTCGCGCAAATTCGGGCCGAGCGAAGAAGAGGTCCGCGCCAACCTCGCAGGTGAGGCGAGCGCCGACGCGGCTCTCGCCCTGCACGGTGCACGGAGTGAACCCGAAGCGGGAATCGAGCCCGGCACCGACACCGGTACCCGCGGCGCGACCGACCTGACAGCAGCCGCGTTCTTCGACGTCGACAACACGATGGTGCAGGGAGCGTCGATCATCCACTTCGCCCGCGGACTCGTCGCGCGGAACTACTTCCGCAAGACCGACCTCTTCGAGTTCGCGTGGCAACAGGTGAAGTTCCGGATCACCGGCAAGGAGAACAGCGACGACGTCGCAAGCGGCCGCGACAAGGCCCTCTCCTTCGTGCAGGGCAGATCCACTGCGGAACTCCGTCGACTCGGAGAAGAGGTCTACGACGACATCATCGCCGACAAGATCTGGCCCGGTACCCGCATGCTCGCGCAGATGCACCTCGACGCAGGTCAGCAGGTGTGGCTCGTCACGGCAACCCCGGTCGAACTCGCCGACGTCATCGCCAAACGCCTCGGCCTGACCGGCGCCTTGGGCACCGTCGCGGAGTCGGAGAACGGTGTGTTCACCGGCCGTCTCGTCGGCGACATCCTGCACGGACTCGGCAAGGCCCACGCGGTGCGCGCTCTCGCGATCCGCGAGGGCCTCAACCTCAAGCGGTGCACCGCGTATTCCGACAGCCACAACGACGTGCCGATGTTGTCACTGGTGGGAACGGCGGTCGCGATAAATCCCGATCCCGACCTGCGGCAGGTCGCACGCACTCGGGGCTGGGAAGTACGGGACTTCCGCACGGCACGCAAGGCGGCGAAGGTCGGTGTGCCGACAGCGCTCGGCCTCGGCGCCGCCGGCGGCGCGGTCGCTATCGTGCTCGGACGACGCCGCGACAAGGCCGCCTGACCTACACGTTCTCAGCCGAGGAAAACATTCCGGCGGCGAGTGAGCAGCTTGTAGAGGGTCTGCTGGATCACTTCACGGACATGGTCGGTGACCTCGAACAACACCATCGGATCGTCGGCCGATGCCTCGTCGTGGACGTCGGTGGCGATGGGTGTGCCGAATTCGATGTACCACTTGGACGGCAGCGGCACCGCACCGAGCGGTCCGAGCGCAGGAAAGAGCGGCGTGATCGGGAAGTAGGGCAGGCCGAGCAACCGCGCAAGCGAGGTGAGGTCGGCGATGTTCGGATAGATCTCCTCGGACCCCACGATCGAGCACGGGATGATCGGCGCGTGTGTCTTCAGGGCTGCGGAGACGAAACCGCCGCGCCCGAAACGCTGCAGCTTGTACCGCTCCTTGAACGGCTTGCCGAGCCCCTTGTACCCCTCCGGGAACACGGCGACGACCTGGTCTTCCCCGAGAAGTCGTTCGGCGTCGGGGTGGCACGCGAGGGTGTGTCCTGCCTTACGCGCCACGGTGCCGACGACCGGCATGTCGAAGGCCAGATCGGCCGCGAGCATCCGCAGCGGCCGGTGCGCACGGTCGTGCACTGCAACCGAGGTCATCAGGGCGTCGACGGGCAAGGTACCCGCGTGATTCGCAACTATGAGTGCACGACCGTCGGCCGGAATGTTCTCGATCCCCCGGACTTCGACGCGGAACCACTTGTCGAACAGCGGACGCAGCGCGGGCATGAGGATGTTGTCGTTGAAATGCGGGTCGAAGCCGAAGTCGTCGACCTCGTAGTCTCCGGTCATCCGGCGCCTGATGAACTCGGCGCCACCCGTGACGTGCCCGATCAGGGCGGTGCGCAGCTCGTCGAGGAAACCGTCCACGGCCGTCTGCTGCGATGGCAGCGGCGTGGCACGCTCGGTCGGGCGGCCCTGCGACGGATGCGCCGCGAAGGACTCCGCGGGCCGACCCGGAGCGGTGCGGCGGCTTCCTCCATGCAGCGGTATGACCTTGGCAACCTGAGTCATCGCACCTCCGTTCGCTCCCCGAGGGCGGAAAGCAGCATCGATTCGGCTTTGTCGACCCATTCGGACTTCACGAGGCGGGACATCCCGATTCCTCGTGCGAAGTCGTCGAGGGCTTCCTTGGTGGTCCAGCGCGGTTCGAATCCGAGTTCTTCGCGCATGCGTCTCGTGTCGAGACCGCATCCGAAGTGGAAATAGTCGAGTTCTTCCTTCGTGAACGACTTCATGACCGATCCCACGAGGGCATGGCCCACATTGCGGAACAAACCGTAGGGCATCGGCACGCTCAGGCCACCGGCCCGGCGCACGGCCTGCGTCATCATCACGATGCCGTCGCCCGCCACGTTGTAGGTACCGGGCGGCCCGCCGAGCGTCGCGCATTCGAGGGCGCCGAGCGCATCCTCCTCGTGCAGCAATTGCAGCCGTGCGTCGCGGCCGAGGACATTGGGGACCAGCGGCGAGGTGAGATAGTTCGAGACCGATCCCGGAAGTCGGTTACCAACCGTGGGTGCGAGCCGCAGAATCGTGGTGTCGATGTCGCTGCGCCGCCGCGCGAGGCCTCGCAGGTAGCCCTCGATCTCGATCATGTCGCGGGCGAACGCACCGGTGGGTCGACGCCGCGCGCTCATCTCCTCTGTGAACTTCGCGGGGTCCTTGGCGCTCGAGCCGTAGACGACCGACGACGACCGCAGCACCACCTTGCGCACCGACGGCGCTTTCTGACACACCGCGAACAGCTGCATCGCGCCGATGACGTTCATGTCCTTCATCGCGGCGCGTGCGCCGGACTTGGGCGCCTTGGTGACCGCCGAGGCGTGCACGACTGTGTCGACATTCATGTTTCTGATGACTTTGCCGATCAGCGGGTTCCTGATGTCGGCGAGGACGAACTCGGCGCGTCCCATGCGGCGATGCATGTCTTTGGTGGGTGACTGGGTATCGACGGCGATGACGCGTTCGATGTCCGGGTTCTGCGCCAGCCGGGTGACGAGGAAGCCACCGAGAAATCGGCTCGCACCCGTCACCAGTACGACACCTGGCGGCTCGGTCTGTCGCCCGTGTGAAGTCACAGCACCCCCTGCTCGCAGAACATCTCCGTCGTCGGCCCCACCTCGCCACTGGACGGTATGCGCTACAACAATACGGTGACATCGGCAACATCGCATGACACCTGGGTAAACGTCGAGTTGCTCACCGTGCAGGAAACAACGAATGCCCGCCACCATGGGTGACGGGCATTCGTTCGGCAGTACTGCCGCCGACGGCGACTGCTGCCGGCGGCAGCTCGGGTGCCGATATCGACAGTGACTTACTTGCCGAGTTTCCTACGCTGCACACGAGTGCGGCGGAGCAGCTTGCGGTGCTTCTTCTTCGACATGCGCTTGCGGCGCTTCTTGATCACAGACCCCATGTGGGCATCCCTCACGTTCTAATAGCGTTCCTGCGCACGCCGGTGACGTACGCCTTCTTCTGTCGGACGCTGGGCCTCGTGGTGACGAGGTCAGTGCCTCACGACACCGGCTGACCGGTACGACGAATAGCAATCGTACCGGTGCAGGAACGACCGGATGAAATCGAGGTCCGCTCCGTGCTTCGACAGCCTCCGAGTCGGATTATCCGACGTCGAAATACGATGTCTCGAGATAGTCGTGAACCGCTTTTGCGTGCACGCGGAACGAGCGCCCCACGCGCACAGCCGGCAGCTCACCGCTGTGTACGAGCCTGTACACGGTCATCTTCGACACCCTCATCAACGACGCCACTTCGGCGACCGTCAGGAATTGGGTACCTGCGAGGACCGACTGTCCGTCTTGGGGTTGACCCTTCGACGGTGTATTTCCTGAAACCATTACACACCTCCGGCACGTCCGCGCCGCCGGCTTCCCCTCCGGCGGAACAGACACGCACGTGCTCATTCGAGCTTAGCGTGACGAATGGTTCCTGTGCGACGATGGCGGCCACCAATTTCACTTCTGTCACACGGTTACGGCGTGTTGCGAGGCCCGGCGCCGGGAAGTTCGGCTATTCGGTACGGGCGCCGAGCTGCACCGATCGCTGTCGTGCGGCGTCCAGCGCGTCGTAGAACGCGGTGCGGATGCCGCCTCGCTCGAATTCTTTGATCGCTGCGGCCGTGGTGCCCCCGGGCGACGTCACGGCAGCACGCAGGTCCGCCGCGTTCTCCCCCGAATGCGCAAGCATCGCCGCCGAGCCGGTCATGGTCTGTACCACGAGATCCGTGGCTACGGCGCGGCTCAGCCCGAGCGCAACACCGGCGTCGATCATCGCCTCGGCGACGAGGAAGAAGTAGGCGGGACCTGAGCCAGAGACCGCGGTGACCGCATCCATCTGCGATTCGGGCACCACCGACACGGTGCCTACCGATCCGAGCATCTCGCGTACGAGGTCCAGGTGCTCGCCTTTCGCGTGACGTCCCGCGGCAAGCACGCTCGCGCCCTGCCCGACGAGCATCGGGGTGTTGGGCATCACGCGGACGACAGGAGATCCCGCAGGGAGCTTGTTCTCGTAGTGGGCGGTCGTGACGCCGGCAACGAGCGAGACGACGATCTGCTCGGTGTCGCTGTCGAGGTCGGCCGAGGTCACGTCTGCGATCACCGCATCGACATCGCCCGGTTTGACGGCCACGACGATCACGTCGGCGCCCTCGGCCGCATCGGCCGTGCCGTCGGTGACGCGGATCGCATATGCGCGCGCCAGTTCGTCTGCTCGCTCGGGCAGCTTCTCGACCACCACGAGGTCCTTGGTCGCGTAGCCGTTCTGCAGCAGCCCCGAGATCAGTGCCTCACCGATCCTGCCGCCACCGATCACCGCAATTCTCGTCATGGGTGACAGCGTGCCACGGGTCTCGCTGTGGCACGCATCGCAGTCCCGTGGTCGTTGGGGTCGGCGGCCGAGCGGCTCGTCAGCGCGGGATCATCGCGAGCTGACGGGACTGCACCACGACGGCCCCCGTCGTATCGACCACGGTGTGATCCGATTCGAACCAGGCCTGTCCGAGCACGATGCTCTCGTTCGTCAGGCGCAGCCAGCCCGGTTCAGGGAGCGCGCGTAGGTAGGCGGTCAGCTGCACGGTGGGCGCCCACCCGAACATGCCGCGGTTCATCGTCACGGGCGCCGAGATGTCTCCCGCCATGAGTGCGAACAGCGCCACCGTGTCGAGGTCCGCCTCGTCGGCGGGACGCAGCTTCGTCCACATGGCGATACGTGGATCACCTTCACGGTCGCCGCGCAGGAATCCCGCGGTCGACTCGTCGACGCGCATGTCGACGGAGCCGCACAGGTTCACGATCTGACCCATCGGGTGAGCAGGAGTGACGACCACCGCGTCCTCGGGCGGCCGGGCGGCCAACTCTGTGGCCGGGTGCGGTACGGCGTAGCGCGGCTCGCCGCCGTCGGGCAGGCCCAGCGTGACGCTCGCACGCACCGCGACTCGGCCGTCCTGCCCGAGTTCGGTCTCCACCACGGAGACCTGCTTGCCCAGCTTTCGGACCACGGTGGTGATCTCGACGTCGCCCGGGTCCGGCGCGGACACGAAGGACGCGCTCACCGCGAGAGGCTGGACCGCGGGATCGGCTCCGGCCTCGATCCCGGCGCGGCGGGCTGCGGAGGCACTTACTGCGAGCATGCATCCACCGTGCACCTTGGGTCCGATGGTCCAGGTGGGCGCGATGTGCGCCGACCAGGCGCCCTCGCCGGTAGCCGTGAGTGTGGTCAGGTCACGGAACGGATGGTCGGTGGTCACTGGGTCTCCTGCGGTTGTCGATCGGCTTCGGTGTGGTCCGGGTGGTCGGAGTCCGGGTGGTCGGAGTCGGCTGCTGCCGAGAAGATCCGGGCGGCGCGGTGCTGGTGCGCGAGGCGACGCATCGCGGCAAGTACCGGTTCGTACAGCGCGGTGCCGAGGACGGCGGCCTCGACGGTCTCCTGCCGCGAGGTCGTCGGAAGGAGGTCCACGTCGAGGTCCGCGATCTCGCGGATGTGCTCGCCGTAGACGTCGATGCGCCGTTCAGACATGGTCAGGCCGGCCGATTCGAGCGCCGCGAGCGCATGTTCGAGCTGGGCGACCGCGGTGAATCGCGGGTCGTATATCTGCCCGAGCCGCGCGAGCAGCGCGCGAGTGCGCGGGTAGTCGGCGTCGGGCGGGTTGTCGACATAGGGCGGGAGCGCCATCACTGCCTTACCGAGGGCGACGAACAGATCCTCGTCCGGATTCTCGGCGAGCGCGACGACCGCCTTGATCTTGTCGAGCGGAAGCCCCTGACCTGCGAGCGCGCGGACCAAACCGAGTCGCCTCATGTGCGTGTCGTCGTACTGTGCCTGCGTCGCGCTCGTTGCGCGACCCGGCATCAGCAGTCCTTCACGCAGGTAGTACTTCACGGTGGCCAGCGGCACACCGGCGCGTGCCGCCAATTCCGAGATCCGCATGCTCACCTCCGATTCCCTCTTGACATCAGATACTACAACTATCCAGTATTGGATACCTTCACTATCCAATCTAGGGACAGAGGCATCCCATGCATCCCGTGCTCGTCATCGTTCTCGGAGCGACACTGCTGACCGTCTCAGGTATTGCCTTCGGGGGCACTTTCCTATTGCGCGTCGCGAACGGCGGCGTGCCCACCAACGATCTTCAGAAGTCCTTCTTCCGCGCCGGGCACGCACACGCCGGAGTGCTCGTGACGCTCGGACTCGTCGTCGCCGTCACCACCCACGTAGCCGGCGCATCACCGGGATGGGCGGCCGCCGGCTCCATCGCCGTGCTGACTTCCGCGATCCTCATTCCGGCCGGGTTCTTCCTGTCGGTACTGGGTGCGAATCCCGCGCGACCGGGACGGATGATGGCATCGGTGTGGCTCGGCGCCGCATCACTGACCGTCGGCGTCGTGATCTCAGGCGTCGCGGTGCTCGCTGCCGGAATCAGCGCTCTCTGACACATCTTCGCCGCCCGGGACGGGCACATCAGCACCGCCCGGGACGGGCACATCAGCACCGCCCGGGACGGGCACATCCGCACCGGGTATTCGGGCGACGCCCGCTGCGCGCGGATGCTCGGGGCGTGTGGTGATCGCGCTCTGCGCGGGGCGATCGAGGTGCTTTCGTGCGAACGAGAGTGCCCGACCGAGCATCACCGACCGTTCGGACCGGGTCCGCGCGCTCTGCGTACTCACTTCGAGCACCACCTGGCCCGCGAAGTCGCTGGCGGCGAGTCGCCGGCACACCTCGGCGCACGGCTGGTCCCCTGCTCCCGGGATCATGTGTTCATCCACCGACGACCCGCGACCGTCTGCGAGGTGCAGGTGGTTGAGGCCCTGCCCCATCCTTTCGGCGAGTGCGAGCGCATCCATCCCCGCAGTCGCGGTGTGCGACAGGTCGAGCGTGTAGTGATCGAAGCCGGTGTCGGTGGGATCGAGTGACGGGCTGTAGGCCGACACTGCGGGCCCGGGGCCGCCGCGGCGCCGCAGGCGGTGTGCGCCACGGTCGCGAAACAGCACGTCCGCACGCATCGGATACATGTTCTCGACCGAGACCGACACGTGACTGCCCTGCTCGAGAGTCTTCACCTGCTCGACGAACCCCTCGGCGTATCGACGCTGCCAACGGAAGGGCGGGTGCACCACTACGGTCGACGCACCGAGGATCTCCGCTGCCTCGACCGACCGTCCGAGCTTCGCCACCGGATCGGCGCCCCAGACCCGCTGCGAGATGAGCAGGCACGGTACGTGCACCGCGAGCACGGGAATCCCGTACTTACGCACGAGCCGCTGTACCGCCCCGGGATCCTGGCTCACCGGGTCGGCCCACACCATGAGTTCGACCCCGTCGTAGTCGAGGTCGGCGGCGAACCGGAAAGCTGCCTCGGTGTTCTCCGGATACACCGAGGCCGTCGACAACCCCACCGGGATACGCCGCGCTGTCACCATGCCCGCAACCTCAACCGTTGGGTAGTAGGAACAGCAGTGGACCGAACGCCACGAACGCACCCACCCCGACAGCGATGAGCTGACTGGTGATGTCGTCTGTGCGGCGCAGAACCCGCACCAGCGCCACGAGGCCGACGATGACCAGCAATGCAAGACCGAACGCCACCCACGGCATCATGTCCCACAGCTTCTCGAAACCCTTGAACAAAAGACCGCCGACGACGATCGCAGCGACGCTCTCTCCGATGAGCAGCATCCACTGCTTGGCGCTGCCCCCGGACCCGTCGACGCTGTCGTCCGTGGTGGTGTCGGGTTTGCCCTTGCCGGAGCTGCTCTTCGACGCCGCATCGGACGACCCGGCCTCGTCTCTCGACGCGACGTTTCCGCTGGAGCCGGTCTTGCTCTTCGAGGACGCCTTGGTGGCATCCTTGCTCGCCGCGACCTTGCCCTTCGACGAGGACTTGCTCTTCGAGGACGCCTTACCGCCGTCCTCGTCCTTCGTGACGCCGATGGTGTCGGTGTCACCGTTATCGTCGTCGGCGCCGGTCCCCTGAAGATCGCTCGCGGGGCCCGAGAGCAATCGTGGCTCCGGAACATCCGATGCCCGCGGGGACGGTGACGCCGGCGAGGCCGCCGGCACGGGCCCGGCCACGTTGTCCAGGTGTGCCCTCGCTCGACGCGGCAGCGCCTCCGGGCGGATGATCTCGGTCGGCGATTCGACCTTCGCACCGTCCGAGACCGTGGTCTGACGGTTCTCCACGGTGGCTTTGCCGAAAGCAGTCTTGCCGGTAGAGGACTTTCCGACAGCGCGCTTACCGCCGGCCGACTTGTCGGTGGCAGACTCGACGACAGCAGGGGTCACCGTCGTCGCGTCCGTGTCGACCGCTTTCGGGCCGGCCGCCTTCGGCGTGATCGTCGTCAGTTCGTTGGCGGACGGCGGTGCCGGCGTCGGCAGGGTCGGTGTCGCGACCTTCGGGGTCTCGGGTACGACCGGCTCGACCTGTGGGGTCTCAGGAACGGCAGGCTCCACTTTCGGAGTCCTCGGGGTCGCCACCGCGGGTGTCTGCGGACTGCGATCGTCGACAGCCGAGCCGCTCCGGGGATCCGGCTCCGACTCCGACTCCGCGGGCACCCGAGTGATCGGGATCTCGCCGGTCAGTTCCGCCACGGAGATCCCGCCGGTGGTGCCACGACGGCGGCGGCCACCGCTGCGCGAACCCACCTTCTTGCCGTTCCGCGCGAGCAGTTCCGCTACCGAAATCTGTCCGGTATCCGTGCTCTTGCCGTCGGTCACTTGGATGCCACCACCAGTTCGCCGCCCATCTCAGTGTCGAGCTTCCGAAGAATCAAACCCTCACGCAACGCCCACGGGCAGATCTCCAGGGTCTCCACCCCGAGCGCCCGCATGCTCGCTTCGGCCACCAGCGCACCCGCGACGAGCTGCTGGGACCGGTCCGAGCTCACGCCCTCGAGCTCAGCACGGTCCGACGTCGTCATTCGCGAGATGAACGCGATCAGCTGCCGCAGGCCGCTGGCGGTCAACGTCCGTCGTACACGGATGCCCGCCGACGACGGTGCTGCGCCTGTCAATCGTGCCAGTGTGCGGAAAGTCTTGGAAGTCGCAACGGAAAGGTCCGGGTCGCCGGCATGACGCAGATGCTTCGTCGGCTCCGCGAGCTCGGCATCGAGCCAGTCGCGCAATGCCGCGATACGGCGCTTTCCTGGAGGGTCCTCCCGGAACCAGTCACGGGTCAGACGCCCGGCACCGAGCTGCAGTGAGTACGCCAGGTCTGGGTCCTCGTCACCGCCGAAGGTCAGCTCGAGCGAGCCACCACCGATGTCGACATTGAGGATGCGGCCGGCACTCCACCCGTACCAGCGGCGCACCGCCAGGAACGTCAACCTCGCCTCGTCGACTCCTGACAGGACGTCGAGGTTGACCCCTGCCTCGTTCCGGACCCGGGCGAGGACTTCCTCCGAGTTCCCCGCGTCGCGGACAGCCGAGGTTGCGAAGGCCATGAGCTCACCGCACCCGGAGGTCGCGGCGATGCTGGCGAACTCCCCTGCCGTCTCCACCAGTCGATCGGCACCGGAGACGGTGAGGTTCCCGTCGTCGTCGATGTTCTCGGACAACCGCAGCGTTGCCTTGGTCGAGCTCATGGGTGTGGGGTGGCCGCCACGATGGGCGTCCACCACCAGCAGATGAACGGTGTTGCTTCCGACGTCGAGTACCCCTAGGCGCACATGAATACGGTACTGGGTCTACCGTCGGGGGTTGTGACAGCAGGTATGTCCGGAGCTCAGCCCAAGATCGTTCCGGCCCCAGAAGTTCCCCTCGACTTTCCACGCGAGTGGGTCGAGTTCACCGACCCCGACAACGACGAACACATCATCGCTGCAGACATGACTTGGCTGCTCTCCCGGTGGACTTGCGTGTTCGGGACGCCCTCGTGCCAAGGCATCATTGCCGAGCGACCCGACGACGGGTGCTGCTCGCACGGAGCCTTCCTGACCGACAGCGACGACCGGAAGAAGCTGACCAGGGCAGTGAAGCATCTCACTCCCGACGACTGGCAATTCATGGAGAAGGGACTCGGCAAGAAGGGGTTCCTCGAGGAGGACGAACTCGAGGACGAACCCGCGCTGCGCACGCGCCGCTACAAGGGCGCGTGCATCTTCCTGAACCGGCCGGGCTTCGAAGGCGGTGTGGGCTGCGCGCTCCACAAGATGGCGCTGCGTCGCGGCATCGAGCCGCTCGAGATGAAGCCGGACGTGTGCTGGCAGCTCCCGATCCGCCGGACCCAGGACTGGGTGGAACGACCGGACGGTACCGAGATCCTGCGCACCGCGATCACTGAATTCGACCGGCGAGGCTGGGGTGAGGGCGGCCACGATCTGGACTGGTACTGCTCCGGCTCCCCTGATGCGCATGTCGGCACGAAGCCGGTATGGCAGTCCTACGCCCCCGAGCTCCGAGAGCTCATCGGGAAACCGGCCTACGACGAACTCGCCCGCCTGTGCAAGCGTCGCGAAGGCCTCGGACTGATCGCGATCCATCCCGCTACCGCGGTCGCCGAGCACCACCACTGACAGGTGCGTGGTTTCGGTAGCTGCTGCTACCGAAACCACGCACCGGGCGCCTCGGGCGTCAGCCCTCCGGCTTGTATCAGCCCTCCAGCTTGTAGCCCAGGCCGCGCACCGTCACGAGATGCTGTGGCTTCGCGGGGTCGGTCTCGATCTTCGAACGAAGCCGCTTGACGTGGACGTCGAGGGTTTTCGTGTCGCCCACGTAGTCCGCTCCCCACACTCGGTCGATGAGCTGCCCACGAGTCAGGACGCGTCCCGAATTACGCAGCAGGTATTCGAGCAGATCGAATTCCTTCAGCGGTAGGGCGACGTCCTCACCGTTGACCTGCACGACGTGGCGGTCGACGTCCATGCGCACCGGACCGGCCGCAAGCACCGCGTCGTCCTGCCCGATCTCGATGTCGGGATCGGCGCCCCGCCGCAGCACCGCACGGATCCGGGCGATGAGCTCCCGGGCCGAGTACGGCTTGGTCACATAGTCGTCGGCACCGAGTTCCAGTCCCACGACCTTGTCGATTTCGCTGTCGCGGGCGGTCACCATGATGACCGGCACACCCGAACGGCTGCGCAACTGCTTGCACACGTCGGTGCCGCTCATGCCCGGCAACATCAGGTCGAGGAGGACGATGTCTGCCCCGCCCCGGTCGAACTCTGCCAACGCCGTGGGCCCGTCGCCCGCGATCGTGGTCTCGAACCCTTCCTTGCGCAGCAGGAATGCGAGCGGATCTGCCAGCGACTCCTCGTCCTCCACGATCAGCACACGCGTCACCGTTGCGTCCTCCGTTGCTTTCTCGGTTCTGTTCCACCCGATTCCGGGTGCGGTTACGGCCGGACTCATTGTCCGACCGCCGTATCGTGCCGCGTTGCGGCGGGCTCGTTGTCGGGCTTCTCGAAATGAGCGGGGATGAGCAGGGTGAACGTCGAGCCGGTTCCCGGTTTGCTCCACAGCACGATGTCGCCGTGGTGATTCGCGGCGACGTGCTTGACGATCGCAAGCCCCAGACCGGTACCTCCCGTTGCCCGCGACCGCGCCTTGTCGACGCGGAAGAAGCGCTCGAACACACGCTCCTGGTACTGGCGCTCGATTCCGATTCCTCGATCGGTGACCGCGATCGCGACACACCCGTCGCGCAGAGACCTGCTCACCGTCACCGGGCTGCCCGGTGGGGAGTAGGCGATCGCGTTCTCTATGAGGTTGGTCAACGCCGTCACCAACAGGGGATGGTCGCCGAGCATCTGGTATCCGGTCGGGCGGTCGGTGTTGATCTCGATGTTCGCGTTCTCGGCGGTGAGCCGGGTGCGGTCGAGAGCATCCTCGATCACCGTGTCGACATCGACTTCCTCGAGGTCCGGGAGCTTCTCGGCGCCCTGCAACCGTGACAACGCGATCAACTCCGTGACCATGTTGCCGAGCCGGGTCGCTTCGCTCTGGACCCGCTGCCCGAAGTGCCGCACGCTCTCGGGATCGTCGACGGATTCGAGCAGGGCCTCTGCCAGCAGCGCCATCGCGCCGACCGGTGTCTTGAGTTCGTGGCTGACGTTGGCGACGAAGTCTCGACGGGTGGCTTCCATCCGGACCTGTTCGGAATCGTCGTAGGCGTACAGAACCACGAAGCGTGGATCGTCGTCGAGCAACTTCTTGGCGAGGCAACGCACCGCGACACGGTCGCGGCCGTGCGGGTTCTTCCGGCTGAGGTCGAGTTCGACGGTGGTCCCGCCCTCGAGGACCCTGCAGGCAGCGATCCATGCGCGTTCGTCGAGAAGCCGCCGGCTGACCAGACCCAACTCCTCCGCGCGCGGGTTGTAGAGGATGACGTCGTGAAACTTGTCGACGACGGCAATGCCGGTGGAAGCGCCGTACACGACACGGTCCAGCACGGTTGCCATTGTGAGTTCGTCGTCGTCGTTGCGGTCGCGACGACGACGCGACCACATCAGCGAGGCGGCGAGCAGTGCGCCCAGGATTGCGGCGACCACGGCCACCAGGACGAGCTGCAGAACATTCACGATTCGAATCGTAATGACACCCCACCGTGGAGCGACAGCGGGTAGCCAACACTCTCTGCACGTCACGGGCCATTTTTCGACGGTTGGCCAGGTGTTCACCTGAAATTTGCCGAACCCCGCGCGACGACGAGTCGCACGGGGTTCGGTTTGTCCGATTGCGCTCTACTTGGCGCCCTGGTTCGCGACGGCAGCAGCGCCTGCCGCAGCAGCCTCCGGGTCGAGGTAGGTTCCGCCGGGGTTCAGCGGACGCAGATTCTCGTCGAGGTCGTAACGCAGCGGGATGCCCGTCGGAATGTTCAGCCCGGCGATGTCCTCGTCGGAGATGCCGTCGAGGTGCTTGACCAGTGCCCGCAACGAGTTTCCGTGTGCGGTGACCAGCACGGTCCTACCCGCCAGCAGGTCTTTCGAGATGGTCTCTTCCCAGTACGGGATCAAGCGGGTCACGACGTCCTGGAGGCATTCGGTCAGCGGCACCTCGTCGACGTCCGCATAGCGCGGATCCTGATCCTGGCTGTACTTCGACCCCGCCTCGATCGGGGGCGGAGGGGTGTCGTAGCTACGACGCCAGAGCATGAACTGCTCGTCGCCGAACTCGTCCTTGATCTCGGCCTTGTTCTTCCCTTGCAGGGCACCGTAGTGGCGCTCGTTGAGTCGCCAGTCGCGCACGACCGGGATCCAGTGCCGGTCCGCGGCGTCGAGAGCGTAGTTCGCGGTGCTGATCGCACGACGCAGCAGCGAGGTGTAGAGGACATCGGGAAGAACATTCTGCTCTGCGAGCAGGGCGCCTGCGCGCTTACCCTCTGCGACACCCTTGTCGGTGAGGTGCACGTCTACCCAGCCGGTGAACAGGTTCATCGCGTTCCATTCGCTCTCGCCGTGGCGGAGCAGAACAAGTGTTCCGATACTCATGGCTTCAATCCTGACACGATCGTGTGGCCGATTCCCCCACGGGCGCGTCAAATGTCCGCTATATCTGACAACACGCGTTGCCATACTTGCCGGGCGCCGCCGGGCAACACGAAGCGACCATCGCAAACCGGGGGGATCAATTGACCGAATTCCACATGACCCGACGTGCCGTCCTGACCGCATTCGGCGCCTTCGGCGCAACCGCTGCCCTCGGCGCAACCGCCGCCGTCCCCGGCATCGCGCACGCCGGGCCACGCTCACATCCGGTGCCCCGATCCCCCGCACTACGTTCGAACGGCCGTAGCGTGGCGGTACTCGGGGGCGGAATGGCAGGCCTCACCGCGGCGCACGAGCTCATCGAGCGCGGATTCGACGTGACGGTGTACGAGCCGACAGCACTCGGCGGCAAAGCCCGCAGCATGCCGTCACCGGACACCGCGGCGGGCGGCCGGCTCGACCTTCCGGGCGAGCACGGATTCCGCTTCTTCCCCGGATTCTATCAGCACATTCCCGATACGATGCGTCGAATACCGTTCCCGCACAATCCTAATGGGGTTTTCGACAACCTCGTTGCCGGGCCCGCGTTCCGCATGTCGGTCCCCGGCGGACCGGATCTGACGGCACCGAGCTCGATCGATCGGCTCGACGTGTACGACGCCGAGTCGCTACAGCGTTCGCTCGCCGCCGCATTCTCACTCGGCGGAGCCATCCCGCCGCACGAGCTGTCGGTCTTCCTCCGGAAGCTCACGATGTTCCTGACCAGCAGCATCGAGCGCCGGGACGGCGAGTGGGAACATCAGACGTGGTCGCAGACTCTGGAATCCGACGGAAAGTCGAAGGGATATCACGATATTCTGGTATCGGCGTTGACCCGGCAACTTGTGGCCGCCCGCCCCGACAGGGTTTCCACCCGCACGATCGGCATCATGGGCCAGGCTTTCGTCTGGAATGCGATGGGCATCGTGCCCGCCTACGGGCACCTCGATCGTCTGTTGTCGGCACCGACCAACGAAGCGTGGATCGATCCGTGGGCCCAGCTGCTTCGGGACCGCGGGGTCCGATTCGAGATGGGCTGGGCTGCTGAATCGTTCGACATGTCGGGCGGGAAGATCAGCGGCGTCCGCGTCGTCGATTCGTCCGGTGACCGCGCGCAGGTCGAGGCCGACTGGTTCGTCGCCGCGATGCCCGTCGAACGCGCTGCCCCGCTGTGGTCGCGCGAGATGCTCGACGCCGAACCACGTTTGGGCCTCATGCACAACCTGGTCACCGATTGGATGGTCGGCATCCAATACTTCATGCGCAAGCCCACCCCGATCGCCGCCGGGCACGTCGCATATCTCGGAACGCCGTGGGCGCTCACGTCGATCAGCCAGGCGCAGTTCTGGCGCGGATCGTTCGCCGACCGCTACGGCGACGGCAGTGCCGTCGACTGCCTCTCGGTCGACATCTCCGATTGGGACACTCCCGGAATCCTCTACGGCAAGCCCGCGAAGGAATGCACGGCCGAGGAGATCTCGCGCGAGACGTGGGCCCAGATGAAGGCATGTCTCGACGACACCGGCGAGCAGAATCTCCGCGAGGAGGATCTCGTGTCATGGTTCATCGATCCCGGAGTGCGCTGGAATGCCGCGACAGGCCGCAACACCAACGACACTCCGCTCCTGATCAACACGGTGGGCTCACATGCCGATCGGCCCGATGCCCGCACCTCGATCCCGAATCTGTTCCTGGCCGGCGACTACGTGCGGACCGACATCGATCTGGCGACAATGGAGTCGGCGAACGAGTCCGCCCGCGCCGCTGTGGGCGCCTTGCTCGAGGCCGCCGACTCCCCCTCGCCGCCGCCGGCGATGTTCACGCTGCACGAGCCGCCCGAGTTGCAGCCACTGAGGCAGATCGACGCCGATCGCTATCGTTCCGGCCTGCCGCATCTGCTGGCGTGAGGGTCGAGGTGCCGCGACCAACGCCGCACCGGCGAAAACCGACTCGCACGGACGAACGCGCATGTCCCGCGTGCACGGTGTGCACGCGGGACATGTCACGAATCCGCGGAAGCGGCCGGATCAGAGGTACTGACCGCAGACCGGCCACGCACCGGCACCCTGGCCGGCGAGAACGTTCTCGGCGACGCGGATCTGCTCGGCCTTGGACGCGTTGCTGGCGACGCCGGTTCCGCCGTACGCCTCCCAGGTGCTCTGGCTGAACTGGAGACCACCGTAGTAGCCGTTACCGGTGTTGATGGCCCAGTTTCCGCCGCTCTCGCACTGCGCGACGGCATCCCAGTTGCCGGACGCTGCGCTCGCGGTGCCGGTTCCCAGAGCGAAGGGGGTGACGATGAGGGCGGCCGCGGTTGCGACGGTGCCCAGGGTGCGCTTGATGTTGAACTGTGCCATGTCTTATGAATCCTCTCGGCTGCTTTGCGGGACCCGGGCCAGAATGTCGACCGAATGTCGATCGCCGATTGTCGACGACTCGATTTGTCTCGCACTGCCCCTCGGGTGTGGTTTCATCCGGATTTTCCGCGGGGCAGATTCAGCGGCTGCGGGTCCGGTGTAACGACCTGTTCGTTGTCGGTCGGTAACAACGCTAAATGCCAATCACGAAAAGGTCACGGACCGATTTATTGGCACATTCGTGCAGAAAATCCCTTGATCAACAGGGGTTTCACCAGGTGGCAGGATCGAAATAAGAACTTCGGAACAATGAATTACACGCACGTGATGTGGGGATGGTCACAAAATAACCTGGTGCAGGCCTCACAAACCGGACGAATCAAATGCGTCCGAATCGCACCGAATCCGAAGTGTGACGTTATCGGTCGTCGTCGTTCGGTGCGAAATCGATTCCGGTTTCCTGCTCGATGAGGTGCCGGAACGGCTCGAGATTACGCAGCGATTCACCTCGTGACACGCGCCACTCCCATTCACGCTTGATGGACGTGATGAACCCGATTCCCAGAATGATATTGAAATCGTAGTCAGCGGCTTCGAGAACCTGGCCGAGCACAGCGTCGAGTTCCTCTGCGGTGACGGAATGCTCCGAGATCCGGCCGACGAGATAGATGTCGCCTACCTTGTCGAGCGTGTACGCCACTCCGTACAACCGGCGATTACGCCGCAACAGGTACTTGTAGACGCCCTCGAAGTTCTCGTCGGGCTTGCGGCACACGAACGCCTCGACACGAAGACCGTGCGTGCCCACCGTCAGCAGTGTGGTGGTCTTCAGCTTGTTCTCGCCGGGTAGTTCGACCACGAAGTGGCCGCCCTCCTTACGCGAGAACTCCAACTCCCGCTCGCGCAGTGCCGCGTCGATCAGTTCGCTCAGCCGTTCGCTCACGCCTTCACTCCGCTCGTACGACGCAACTTCCACAATCCACGCTGCCTGCGCAGCGAATGCTCCGTCGAACCGAACGCGCGGTTCCGGCGCATCCCCGCCCGCCGATAGCTCTCGAGCAGACCGTCCGCGGTGTGCTCCCACGAGAAGTTCTCGGCGTGCTTCGGCGCGGCCTCCGCGTATGCGGCCAGCCTGCCCGGGTCGGAAACGAGCGATCCCAATGCAGCCGCCCAATCATCGATGCGATGCCCTTCGACGAGCACACCGGTCTCGCCGCCCCGCACCGCGACACCGAGTCCGCCGACGTCGGCGGCAATCACCGGCGTACCGCATGCCTGCGCTTCGATCGCCACGAGCCCGAAGGACTCCGAATAGCTCGGCACAGCAACAAGATCAGAGGCCCGATACACCTGTGCGAGGCGGTCGGACGGCTGCGGGGGCATGAACGTCACCTGTGCGGCGATCCCGAGTTCACGGGTGAGTTCGATCAGCGAATCCGGTCGTTCGAGACCGCTCCCCGACGGACCACCGACGACGAGCACACGCAACGGAACGTCGGGCGCATCGGCAATCGCCTGGGCCGCTGCACGCAGCAGCACATCGGGAGCCTTGAGCGGCTGGATCCGGCCGACGAACGTCACGATCGTCTCGCGAGGATCGAGCCCCAGCTGGGCCCGCGCCGCATCCCGGTCACCCGGGCGGTAACGCGACAGGTCCGCGCCCGGCGCGACGACGTCGATCCGAGACGGATCAGCGCCGTAGATGCGTTCGAGCGCGGCAGCTTCGTCGGTGGTGTTCGCGACCATCCGGTCCGACTCCGCGACCACCTGTTGTTCCCCGATCTGCCGTGCGGCAGGTTCGGGTTTGTCGCCTGCTGCGAGCGAGGCGTTCTTCACTGCGGCCAGCGTGTGCGCGGTGTGGACCAGCGGCACCCCCCACCGGTCGCGAGCGAGCCACCCGACCTGTCCCGACAGCCAATAGTGCGAATGCACCAGATCGTAGTAGCCCTGGGGATGCCGGGCCTCCTCACGCAGCACGCCCGCCGCGAAGGCGCACAGCTGCGTGGGCAGGTCGTGTTTGTCCAGGCCTTCGAACGGTCCTGCCTCGATGTTGCGCACCAGAACGCCGGGAGCGGCATGCTGCACGGCCGGATCGGCAGACGACGTCGCACGCGTGAAGATCTCCACTTCCACGCCGCGACGTGCCAGCTGGATCGCGGTCTGCAGGACGTACACATTCATGCCGCCGGCGTCACCCGTGCCGGGCTGCGCCAGCGGTGAGGTGTGGACCGATATCACGGCCACGCGGTGCGGGCGGCTGGGCTGGGACGTCACCCCTCCATACTGCCTTGCGTCCCCTTCTCGCGAGGAATCGACCTCCCCCGCCCACACCACAGCCACCCAGCCGCAGCCGCCTATCCGTCGACCGACTCGACGAACTCGGTCACCTCGGCCACGAACCGCGCAGGATCCTCGACGAACGGACCGTGATCGACACCCTCCCAATACGACGTCGTCGAGTTCGGCAGCAGCGACTCGGCGTGCCGCGCCGCTGCGATGTCGACCACGGAATCCGCGGTCCCGTGCAGCAGCAACACCGGGATGTCGAGGCTGCGAAGCAGCCCATCGTTGCCCGCGGCCCGATCGAACAACGCGGCACGCACGTGCGGAGCGGTGCTCAGGGATGCTCCGAACAGTGCCTGCGACACCACTCCCTTGCCCTCCGGCGGACCGGTCAGCGCAGTGCCGAACGAGCCGAGCGCCGCGATCGCCTCCTTGGGTTTCTCGGACATCGCCGCAGGGATCGCTGCGCGCATCGCCGGCCCGGCCTTCCCGCCCTTCTCGCCACGTCCGATACTCGTGATCGCGCCGACGAGCACGACACCGGTCACATCAGCCGAGCCGTGCACCGCGAGGTAATCACAGATCACCAGGCCGCCGTAGGACCACCCCAGCAGCACCGCGTTCTCGGCGCGTTCGGCTTCGAGCACCGCGTGCACGTCGGCCGCCCAATTCTCGGAGTTGTCATAGCCGTCGCGCGGGACTCCGCTGTATCCGTGCCCGCGCAGGTCCACCGCGATCACCCGGAAGCTGCGTGCGAGACCGCCCAGGACTTCCTCGCCCCAGCATCGCGACGACTGCGCCCAGCCGTGCAGGAGCACGAGCGGGCGGGCGGATTCCTGCCCGAACGTGCGGTACACGATCGGGGTGCCATCGTTGCTGAGGACTTCTCGCACTGTCATGGCGGTCACTGTAGCCGCGCGCGCAGGTGGATCCCGGCCGCGCATGTCACTGCGATCAGGCCTGCCGCGACACCCACCCCGTATCCCGCGCCCGCGTCGATCCGGTCGATGACCTGGCCCACGAGGGCCGACCCCGCGGCCACGCCCACACCGAGACCCGCGACGGTCCAGGTGATCGCCTCGGTGAGCCGACCGGACGGCACGATCTGCTGCGTGAGCGAGGTCGCGACGATCATCGTGGGCGAGATCGCCGAGCCCGCGAGCAGGTACAGCGCCGCGAGCATCGGCACCGACCCGGCAAGCAACAAAGGCCACAGCAGAAGCGCGACCAATGCCGTCGCGATCAGTAACTGACGGGTCAGCGACGATGTCGTCACCCGCGCACCGAAGACGATGCCGCTGATCGCCGAAGCGAAAGCGAACAACGCCACCACCACTGTCGCTGCGCCTGGAACACCGTGTTCCGCAGTGAACGCGACCCCGACGACGTCGATGACCCCGAAGATCACACCCATCGCAAACATGACGACGATCAGCGCGACGAGCACCGGCAGCCTCAGGAGGTTGACACTGGGCATCTCGGGCGTGCGGGACCTCACGGGCGGCTCCGTTCCGCGCAACCCGGCGAGAACGAGGGTGCCCACGAGCAGCAGGACCGCGCCCAGCAGGGGGCCGGCCTCGGGAAAAAGCGCAATGCTGAGTCCGACGGACAGGACCGGGCCGACGATGAAGCACAGCTCGTCGATCACGGCCTCGAGAGCGAACGCGGTGCGCAACTGAGGGGTTCCGGCGTACAGCTGGGTCCAGCGGGAACGCACCATCGCCCCGATCGTCGGCATCAGGCCGGCCGGTATCGCACACAGGAACAGCAGCGGTACCGGCCACTCGAACCGCACACCCAGGAGCATCGTGAGGGTCGCGGCCGCACTGATCGCGGCGGCCGCGGGCAGCACGCGGTACTGGCCGAGCCGGTCGACGGCCCGCGACACCAGGGGCGTCAGGACGGCGTACGACAGCGCGAACACCGCGGACAGCGCACCGCCGAGCGCGTAGTCGCCGCGTAGCTGCGAGAACATCGTGACGATGCCGATCCCGATCATGGCGATCGGCAGGCGCGCGACGAACCCCGCCGCGCAGAACGCGACGGTGCCCTGGGCGGTGAACAGAGTGCGGTAGGAACCGCCGGGTCGCTGGGACACCTCGGTGGAATTTCCTCTCTCGGTACCACGCACGGCCGTACCGTGCCAGCATGCAGCGTATGGGCGTTCTGGTCTGCTTCCACGCGCACCCCGACGACGAGGTCTTCACGACGGGTGGCGTCATGCGGCTCGCTGCCGACGCGGGACATCGCGTGGTCCTCGTCGTGGCAACGGACGGTGCCGCCGGCGAACACCCTTCCGGGCTGCTGGCGGCGGGTGAATCGCTCGCGGATCGTCGGATGCGGGAGCTCGAACGATCCGCGGAGGCCCTCGGGGTAGCGCGGCTCGTGCCGCTCGGATATCCGGATTCCGGGATGGCGGGGACCCCTGAGAACACCAATCCCGAGGCGTTCGCGAATGTCGACGTGGACGAGGCGGCCACCCGGTTGGCCGCGATCATCGAGTTCGAACGCGCGGACTCGGTCACCATCTACGACGCCCACGGCGGCTACGGGCACCCCGATCACATACAGGTCCACAACGTCGGAGTGCGGGCTGCGGAGGCGACCGGCCACGACGCGGTGTACGAATCCGCCATGAACCGCGATCACCTACGGCGACTGCTCGCGGCGAATCCCGAGGTCACGGGTGAGGCGCAGCCACCGGACCTCGACACGTTCGGCCTACCCGAATCCGAACTGACCACCGAAGTCGACGTCACAGGCACCATTGCCGCGAAAGTCGCAGCCATGCGTGCCCACGAGTCTCAGATCGGCGATTTCGGTCCGATGCTCGGTATGACCGAAGACCAGTTGCGGGCCGCGTTCGGAATCGAGTGGTTCCGGCGGCGCGGCGCAGCACCGGGCCTCCAGGAGACGTCGCTGCGGTTGTGAAAGGGATCCACCCTACGAAAGGCGAGAATCTGTGGAACAACGAATCACCGTCACCCGCTCGATCGCTGCGCCACCGAGCGCGGTGTGGGCGGTGCTGACCGACCTCGACTCCGCTCCGGACACCCTCCGCGGCGTCACCGCCGTCGAACGTGTCGAGGGTGGTGGCGAGTACCGGGTCGGGACCCGGTGGCGCGAGACACGGGTGATGTTCGGCAAATCCGCGACCGAGGAGCTGCAGGTGACGGAGTCGGTGCCCGAGCAACGCACCGTCATCACGGCCGAATCCGGCCGCGCGCGCTACCGGACGGTCATCGAGCTGACACCCACCGCTACGGGGACGGATCTGACGATGGAGTTCTCCGGCGATTCCGGACCCCTCGGTGCCGCAGCGCAACTGCTGATGACGGTCACCGGACCACTCGCGAAACGCGCGACGGCGAAATCGATGCGCCAGGACCTCGAGGACATCGCTGCGGTCGCGGAACGACTGGGTTAGACGGATGTCGCTGCTCAGGCGGTACCGCGAAGGCGGTGCGACGCTGCCGTTCGGTGATCTGCTCACCGCGCACGACGTGGCAATGGAGGGCTACTTCTGGAGGTTCACCCAGCCCGAGACAGGTCGGGTGGTCATCGCGCTGTGCGGGATCAACCGGGCGCCCGACGGGAACTGGGCGACACTCGGGCTGGCAGCGCATCCCGGCGGATTCCTCCGTACCGGGGCGCATCCGGAGGGCACCGCACATCCGAGCAGGTTGGGTGCCCTCGCCGGGACCGCATTCAGCGGCGGCGCGGACCGCGTGCAGATGGATCTCGGGCACGACGCACAGCTCGACGTCCGCATCACCCCGACCCTGCCGTGGCCGCGGCGCCGATTCGGTGGTTCGAGCGTGTTCCAGTCGGTGCCCGCATTGAATCAGTATTGGCATCCGTGGCTGCTCGGCGGGCATGCGGAGGGTCGCGCCGTGCTGGGCGATGCGGTGTGGGAGCTCGACGGCGCCCAGGTGTACGGCGAGAAGAACTGGGGACGCGGCGGTTTTCCCGACTCCTGGTGGTGGGGGCAGGCACAGGGATTCGAGGATCCGTCGGCGTGCGTCGCCTTCGCCGGCGGCGAGATCCACACCGGCCCGCTTCGCACCACCGTGACGGCGGTCGTGGTGGCACTGCCCGGTGGGCGCGTCATCCGGCTCGGCAATCCGGTGGTGTCCCCGATCCGCGCCCACGTCACCGACGAATCGTGGTCACTGCGCGGCGGAAACCTGCGGTGGAGCGTCGAGATCGAGGGGAATTCCCCGCTCGGACGTGCACACGTGTTGCCAGTACCGCTTCCCGCGGAGCGCCGCAATGTGGCCGGTTCGATCGAGCATCTGGCCGGAACGCTGCGAGTGACAGTCCGGGAGCGGGGCACCGTGGTGTGGGAGGACGAATCCCCGCTCGCCGCACTCGAACACGGAGGCCTCGAACGGGCGGAGACCGAACTCCGTCGCCGAGGGTCGAAACCGGACGCAACAGACGCATCCCCCTCCCCGCCGTAACGAATCCGTAACTGTCGCTAACGGATACATGTTCGTCGACGACGATCTCCATGAACCCACCGCACCGTGTCGTGAAGGAAGGTGAGATGTTGACGAACCGCCGAATCGGAGCATCGATCGCTCTCGTTGCCGCCGCAGCCCTGCTCACCGCATGCGGTGGCAGCGACACCACGACCACCCCCACGACGCCTGCCGCGCCGATCACGACTCCGGCCGACGCCGACCAATTGCAGAAACCCGACCCCGCCGAGCGAACACCGGCACCGGGAGCGACCGAGATCGTCCCGGCGCCGGCACCTGCCGAGGGCACAGCCCAACCCCAGGTCTCACCTATCCCCGACACCCCCCTTGCCTCACCGGTTCCGGAAGCGTCGGCACCGCAAGAGACCACCGGTCCCTGCATCGACCCGACCTCGCCCATGGTCACGGACGCGCTTGCCTCGCTCGGCAATACGGCGCCGGGCGGGAACCCATGGATCGCGGGCGCCTACTCGGACGTCACGGGTTCCTGCGGGGAGTTGCTGTGGCTGATGGCGGAAACACCGGGTGGGACGGCAAGTTCACCGTCGCACGTGGTGTTCTTCCGTGACGGCACCTACCTCGGCACCGCAACCTCTGATTCCTACTCGTACACCGAAGTGGTGGGCGCCGGCGGGCCGACGGTGTCGGTGCAGTACCGCTGGCTCGCCCCGGAGGACGCGAATTGCTGTCCGTCCGGTGGACCGGCCGTCATCGACTACACCTGGGACGGATCGCAGGTGGTGATGGGGCAGCCGCTGCCGCAGGAGATGCTCGATTCCTACGGCCCGCGGTAGCGGTGGCCGCACTGTCGGCCGATCAGAGCACCGGACTGCCTCATGCCACAGGCTGTCTCATGCCGCGACTCGTCGCATGACACCGAGCGGATCGGAGTACAACGAACTCAGCGAGACCACTCCCGCAGCGTGGGCCTGCACCCTGTTGCCGAACCCGGTGATGTGAACGTCCTTGTGCGGCAGGGAAGATGCGCGCTCGAACGCTTTCGCCACGTACGCAATTCCTTCGGGGTACTCGGTGAAGGCCTGTCCACCGAGAACCACGCGGTCGGGGTTGAACAGATCGCGCAGGATCGCGACGGTCCGTCCGAGCGTAGAAGCGCGGTCGACGAGAATGGCACGTGCCGCTTCCGACCCTTCGCGTGCAACTCCGTACAACGCCCGGATCGACTGGTCGCCGCCCGTGAGCACCCCTTCGTTGCGGGCACGTTCGAGCACCGCCTGGTCGCTGATCGTCGCTTCGAGGCATCCGGTACCACCGCACGTGCACCGTGCCGACGAACCGGTGGGCAGGTGGGAGATCGACCCGGGCCCGGTCGTCGGCGTATGGACCTTGCCGTCGAATGTGATGGCAATACCGGCTGTTTCGCGCGCGTAGATGTAGAGACCGGCACCTGCTGTGTCGCCGGCAGTCTTGTTCGGGGTCAGCAGGAGTTCTGCGGCGGCCATCGCCTCGACGTGCGCCGCCACCGACACCGGCAGACGCAGGCCGAGGCCCACGGCCTCGCCGACACGGGCCTGCGACCAGCCGAGCCGCGGATGGTCGACGATTCCGGTCGCGGAGTCGACGCGCCCGCCGATCGCGACACCGGCCCACAGCGCAGTACGGCGGTGCCACCGCGAGACGAAAGCCTTGGCACTGGCTGCGATCGACGCGAGTGCGAGGTCCTGATCTCCGCTGGGCGTGGGTATCTCGACCGCACCGATGATCCTGCCGCGCAGGTCGGCGGCGACTATCCCGGTGGTCACGGCGCCGATGTGGATTCCGACGGTGAGAAACGGTTCGTGGTCGACCTCCACCGGAATCCGCGGACGGCCGATGGCGCCGGACTCGGTGAGGTCGGCACGTTCGCGCAGTAGTCGGGCAGCGAGGAGCGCGGACACCTGCCTGTTCACTGTGGCGATGCTCAGGCCGGTGGCCTTGGCGATCACATCGCGGGAGATGGGGCCGCGATCGGCCGCGACACGGAACACCGATCCCGCGGCGCCGTCGGCGATGCGCAGGTCGGGGGCTACGATCCGCGCCTGCGCCTGACCCCGTCGGGAGGCCAGAGCGAGCGATGCGGGGCGGGAGAGATCGGTACGGGACAAAGCTGGGCGGGGTGACGCTGAGCGGGACAGGGTGGGAGCTGACACGTGTGGGTTCCTTGCGACTCGGTCCCGGGCGCCTCGACGCGAGCGTGATGCTCGAACGCGAGTGAATCGACCCGGAGTTGGCACGATACGGACATCGGCGCGCCCGACCTCGACGTGCACTGGGCACGTGAGTGAAGGATTCCGGAGTGGAAACCGGGGTCGGCGCGGATCTACCTACCGCAGCAACGACAACAGAGTTCGCGAGCCAGAGGCAGCCGGGATCCCAGAGCGGCGGTCACGTATGTGACGCGCGGGGCGGCGACTCGACCAGGCGACATGCCACGAAGGCTATGTCACGGTTCGGATTCTCCACAACCGGAAGGGAAATAGTCCTGTGACGGCGCGACGATCATGCCTGATCGCCACCACTCGTCTCCCCGCGCATTCCCCGCATCGAAGGCCTACGTGCGTGCAGCTCGGGCCGCCTCCGTCTCCTCCGACAACGGCGCCACGAGCGCAGCTTCCCACGCGTCGACCAAGGCCGACAGCTCGGCATGCGCCGGAGGTCTGCGCATCGCATCGCACCGCGACAGCGCTCGGACGATGCTTTCGTACACGAGATCGAGACGCTGGTCGACCACATCAGGCGGGAGGTGCCCGGCCGACGTTCTCAATGTGCGGTCGACGAGGTAACCGTTCGACGTCGACATCGCGGCAGCCACATGCTCGGCGAGCCTGCCTTCATCGAGCAGCCGGTAGAGCATCGCTACATAGTGGTTGTTCCGACAGACCGTGTTCGCCAGCGGCTCCGCGACGGCCCACAGGGCCTCGCGGGTCGACAGTCCATGGCCGTCCTGAACGAATCGCCGAACGAGCGCGCCGCGCTCCGCGTCGACCGCGGGGAAGCGATGGTCGGCCACCGCGCCGAGCAATCCGTCCTTCGTGCCGAAGTAGTAACCGATGACCGACGAATTGTGCTGACCGGCCGCCTTCCGAATGTCGGCGAGGGTGACACCGTCGTATCCGCGCCGCGCGAACAGTTTCTCGGCGGCTTCGATCAGACGGATGCGGGTTCGCTCTCCCGAGTTGTACCGCCCGCGGCTCATCGTCATGAAAACCGACGCTAGCGCCGGTTACGGCGATCCGCACGGCAAGCGCATCGGGGGCAGGTGCAGCCGGAGAATCGGTCGGGCACGTCAGCGCCGTCGGCACTACGATTCGGCGTATGACCATTTCTACCGATTCCCGTATTGCCGTCGTCACCGGAGCGTCCTCCGGCATCGGAGAAGCCGCCGCACGGACCCTCGCGGCTCAGGGCTACCACGTGGTGGTCGGTGCACGACGCCTCGACCGGTTGCAGGCGCTGGCCGACGAGATCGGCGGAACAGCCCTCGAACTGGACGTCACCGACGAGGATTCCGTGGATGCGTTCACGACGGTTCTGCCGCGTGTGGACGTACTGGTCAACAACGCCGGTGGCGCGAAGGGCCTCGCCACGGTGCTCGACGCCGTCGAGGACGACTGGCGGTGGATGTGGGAAACCAACGTCATCGGCACCTTGCGCGTCACCAAAGCGCTGCTTCCCAAGCTGATCGATTCGGGCGACGGACTGATCGTCACGATCACTTCGGTCGCCGCGTTCGAGGCGTACGACAACGGATCCGGATACACGACGGCCAAGCATGCGCAGGCAGTGCTGCACCGCACACTGCGCGGGGAACTTCTCGGCAGACCCGTCCGCCTCACAGAGATCGCTCCCGGCGCAGTCGAGACGGAGTTCTCGCTGGTCCGCTTCGAGGGCGATCAGGACCGCGCCGACAAGGTGTACGAGGGCATCACCCCGCTCGTCGCGCAGGACATCGCGGAGATCATCGGGTTCGTCGCGTCGCGTCCGTCGCACGTGAACCTCGACCAGATCATCGTCAAGCCCCGCGATCAGGCAAGTGCGGGGCGGTTCAACCGCACCACCGGCTGACAGTCGTCCTGCGGCAGTAGTCTCGCGAGGTATGCAGCAACAACGCCTCTCGCCCGGTCCCCTGCTCGACGAGAACGGCACGCTCGCAGAAGCCGGTTGGGCTGCGAGCGAAATCCGCGTATACGAGCGGACCCGTGTCGCGGCGTCGAGGCTGCGGATCAAGGAGTGGGACTACTACTGCGTCCTGTCGGACGGCGAGGCGGGCCCGTACGGCATCGCGTTGACGGTCGCCGACAACGGATACATCGGTCTGCTCGGCATCAGCTGGCTCGATCTCGCGGGCCGCACGGAGGTGACCGAGAACAAGCTGGTCCCATTCCCACTCGGACGGATGCACCTGCCGAGCAGCGCCGACGTCGGCGACGTCGTGATCCACCGCGGCGCGATGCGGATCGAGTACCGGAACGAGGGGCGGGCGCGGCGCCTGATCGTCGACCACCCGGGGTTCGGCGGTGGTCGCGGGCTGTCGGGTGAGTTGTTGTTGTCGCAGCCACCGATGGATCGCATGGCGATCGCCACGCCGTTCCCGCACGCACCGAAGGCGTTCTACTACAACCAGAAGATCAACTGCCTGCCCGCGTGGGGTTCGATCAGGGTCGACCGCGCGACCCACGAGTTCGACGCGACCAGCGCATTCGGGGTCTTCGACTGGGGGCGCGGGGTGTGGACGTACGACAACACCTGGTACTGGGGTTCTGCCTCCGGGCTCGTCGATGCCGTTCCGTTCGGTTTCAGCATCGGCTACGGCTTCGGCGACACCACCGCGGCGAGCGAGAACATGGTGTTCCACGACGGGGTCGCGCACAAGCTCGACCGCGTGCATTTTCATCGCCCCGCCGACACCTACGACGGCGCGCCGTGGCGGTTCACGAGCAACGACGACCGCTTCGAGATGGAGTTCGACCCCATCCTCGATCGTGCCGCAGACGTCAATGCCGTGGTCATCCGCTCGACACAACACCAGGTGTTCGGCCGCTACACCGGGTTCGTGTTGCTCGACGACGGTACCCGAATCGAGGTCGAGAACCTCCTCGGATTCGCCGAAGCGGTCCGCAACCGCTGGTGACGGTCAGATCACGCAGTTGACCGTCACGGGCTCGGGGTGCAGCCGCACGCCGAACACGTCCTCGACCCCGTCGCGCACCTCGCGGGCGAGTGCGACGAGATCCGCGGTGGTCGCCGACCCCCGATTGGTCAGCGCCAGGGTGTGCTTCGTCGACAGGCGTGCGGCTGCGTCGTCGCCCGGGAAACCCTTGACGAACCCTGCACGTTCGATGAGCCATCCCGCCGACAGTTTCGTGCCGCCGACCGCGGCGTACCGGGGAATGCGGACATCCATGCCGACGTGCTCTGTGATCGCCGCGAGAACACCCGGCAACCGGTCGTCGGGCACCACAGGGTTGGTGAAGAACGAACCTGCACTCCACGTGTCGTGGTCGTCGGGGTCGAGCACCATGCCCTTGCTCCGGCGCAGCGCGAGCACCTGGTCGCGCACCTGTGCAGTGGGAAGTCGTTCCCCTTCCTCGGCACCGAGCGAGGTCGCGAGTTCGCGATAGCCGAGAGGGGCGCTGAATCCGTCGGGACGTACATCGAGTTCGATCTCGAGGACGACCGCGTCGTCGGAGTGTTTGAGGACGCTGGTTCGGTATCCGAGTCCGAGCGCCTCCGGGCCGACCCACTCGTCGATGCCGCTGCTTCGGTCCAGCAGTCGCACGCGCCGTAGCACCGACCCGACCTCCACGCCGTACGCCCCGACATTCTGCACAGGGGTCGCGCCGGCGGAGCCCGGGATGCCGGAGAGGCATTCGAGGCCTCCGACTCCGGCCGCAACGGTGCGTGCCACGACGTCGTCCCATCCGGCTCCGGCCTCGGCGCGGACTGCCCCGCCGCCGACGTCGACACGCGAGTTCGAGATCTTGACGACCACACCGGCGAATCCGTCGTCGCCGATCACGAGATTCGACCCGCCCGCGAGAACGAGGACTGGGACGTTCTCGGCGTCGAGGCACCGCATCACCTCGATCAACGTCTCGGTCGTGTTGCAGTCGGCGAGGTAGTGGGCGGGGCCGCCGAGCCGCAGTGTCGTCAGCGTCGACAGCGGCACGGATTCGGTGACGGCGGCTCCCGCGTCGACGAGCCGGGCCCTGATACGTGGATCAAGCACCTGCAAACGGTAGCGTGCCGGATATGGGCAGCCCTATCGACCACTCGACGCACTACTCGTTTCCGCCTGCGGCAGTGCATGCGGCATTCGTCGACCCGCAGTACTGGGACAGCCGCCTCGCAGAGGCCGGCGGCCCGGGCGCTGCTGTCGAGAGCGCGACGACCGGCGACGGCACGATCGAACTCGACCTCCGCCAGGCGATTCCCGCCGAGCACCTCCCGGCCATGGTGACGAACATCCGACCGGGCGATCTCGTCATCCGACGCCACGAGGCGTGGGGCGGTCTGGACGGCGATCGGGCGCAGGGCCGCTTCTCCGCGGGCGTCGAAGGGATGCCCGGAAAAGTCGAGGGGACGCTCACGCTCATCCCCGACGGCGCCGGGTCGATGGTGCTCGTCGACGGCACGGTCGAGGTCAAGATTCCGTTCCTGGGAGCGAAGATCGAGGGCATGATCGTCGACGAGCTCATCGGGCTGTTCGACGCGGAGAAGACCTTCACCGCGGACTGGCTGGGCCGCGCGACCCCGTCCTGAAGTATCACCGGTCTGCGCACGGGACGATTTTCCGCACCGCGCGCCGGCCGGTACGCTGGCCTGCCGTGGCACGGCGTAGCGATTACTCTGCCCGCTTTCCGTATTCCCCGGAGCGGGTCTATTCGGCGCTGTCCGATCCCGATCATTGGGAGGCCCGCATGTCGGAGATGCGGAAGTACTCGGAGAACCACGTCGAGGAATTCACCGTCACCGACAGCGGTATCGAGCTCGTCCTCCACCACGTGATACCCCGGACGGAGTTGCCGGAGATCGCGCAGTCGGTGATCAAGAAGGACATGATCATCACCCGGACGGAGTCGTACGGTCCGTTCGACGTCACGACGACGGGTCGCTACGAAGCATCGATCCCCGCGGGTCCGGGAAGCCTCTCCGGCACCATGTCGCTGTTCGAGAGCACCCCCGGATGCACGCTGCGGACCTCGTCGGAAGCGAAGGTCAATCTGCCGTTCATCGGCGGCAAGCTCGAAGAGATGATCCTCAGCAACCTCGTGGAGGTGTTCCGCACCGAGGCGGCGATCACCGCCGACTGGCTCGCGCGGCAGTAGGACCGTGCGATCACAGAACACAGCAGTCCGACGAAACCCCGAAGGCCGAAACCCTGAAGGCGTCGTCACTCGCGGCACCACCGGCATCAACCGGTTGCGGCGCAGCGACCGTTGGACGGTGCACGAGCCCGTCGCGACACGCATGCTGACGCAGACCCCGAAACCACTGGCCGTCGACCTCGGCTACGGCGCGATGCCCGTCACCACTCTCGAGTGGGCTGCGCGTCTGCGCACGGTCCGACCCGATCTGCGGGTGGTCGGCCTCGAGATCGACCCCGATCGGGTGGTTCCGGGACGGGGCGGTGTGGAGTTCGCCCGTGGCGGCTTCGAACTGGCGGGCCTGCGGCCGACACTGATCCGTGCGTTCAATGTTCTGCGCCAGTATCCGGAAGAGGCGGTTGCACCGGCGTGGGAGCGTCTGCGTTCGGGGCTGACTCCGGGCGGGTTGATCCTCGACGGCACGTGCGACGAGCTGGGTCGCCGCTGCGCATGGGTGCTGCTCGACGAACACGGTCCGCGCACTCTGACCCTGGCGTTCAGCCCGTTCCACGTCGATCGTCCGTCCGACCTCGCGGAGCGGCTCCCCAAAGCTTTGATCCACCGCAATGTGCCGGGTGAGCCGATCCACGAACTGTTGAGGGCCGCAGACCGGGCGTGGGCGACCTGCGCACCGCACTCCGCATTCGGCCCCCGGCTCCGGTGGCGCGCGACCCTGGATCTACTCCGAAGTCAGGGGTTCGAGGTGCAGGAGCAGCGCCGCCGGATGCGCGACTGCATTCTGACCGTGCCATGGAACACCGTGGCACCGCGCGGAACCGAGACCGCCCGTCAGCTCGCCGAGAGCAACGCCAGTTCGATGCGATCGGCGACGGCGGTGGGCTGACCCGCGACGGCGGCGTGCAACTCATCTGCATCTGCCCGGCCGAGAGCGATCGCGTCTCCCACGAGTTCGTCGAGAACCTCCTGTGATACCCCGCCCGCGGCGAGATCCACCGCGGTACGAGCGGGCGTGGTGACCCGGAAACACCCCACCAGTTCACAGTCGGCGGCGGCGAGTTCGCGATGATGCAAGGCCAGACGGTTGCTCGGAACCGTCCGCTGATCGACCGTCGACAGGTGCAGGAATCGGGGCTGGAGGTGCCCCATTCCGTGGAGGTCCGCAGCGCTCTGGTGCGAGACCACCGCGGTACCCTCGTACCACGCGCACCATTGCGCGAACTCGTCGAACTTGGTCGGCGGGCTGTCGCAGAGGCGGAACAGTTCACACTCCACCCGTAGCCATTGCCCGGCCTCGATACGTGCGGAGAACTGCTCGGTCGTGATGCCGTGGCCCACGGCTTGGCGGGCGGTGAAGAAGCCGGCCTGCGTCACCGCCAGGCGCCGAAGCAGCTCGTCTGCATCCGCCCGCCCGGATGCGCCGTACTCTGAATCCGTCCACCCAGTCATGGCGCCCACAGTACCCAAAGAATGTGTCAAAGCTCACATTATTCATTCAGTTGGTACGTGTCTGCTCATGGGATTTTCAGACTCGTCCGGAACAATCGGCCACATGACGCAACCGAAGCGCAGTCGCCTCACCACGATCGCCGTCATCGTCATCGCCGCACTTGTCGCGGTCCTGGTGGGCGCCGAGGTCTACGTGCGCAATCGCGCAACGACATGCCTCGCCCAGTCGTTCGAGAGCGAGCTCGGCACCGGGGTCGACGTGGACCTGAGCTGGAAGCCGGTGCTCCTGCAACTCCTCGACCGCCAAGTGCCGTCGGTGAGTTTCGACAGCGACGACACCGCGTTCGGTCCCGCGCAGCAGATGCAGGTACACGCGGAGGTCCAGGACGTCGATCTGCGCGATTCCGCGGAAGGCGCCGGGACGATCGGTAGCTCGCGCGCCGAGATCGAGTGGCCCACGAGCGGGATCCTCGAGACGGTGCAGAGCCAGTCGGTAGGCGCGCTCGTCACCGATGTCACCGCCGACGAGTCCACGGGCACCCTGACCTTCACCGTCGGCGGGCAGGGTCTCGCCGAGTTCACCGCGCGGCCGGTGGTCGACAACGGCATCGTGACGGTGGAGACCACCGATGCGTCACTCTTCGGGATCGGGTTGCCCACGGCACTCGTCGACGGCGTGGTGCAGATCCTCACCTCCGGTCTGCAGCAGTATCCGTTGGGCATGCAGGCCACCGAGGTGAACGTCTCCGATTCCGGCGTGCAGCTGGCGCTCGAGGGCGGGCACTTCGTGATGCCGGAGGCGCCGGAGGGTCAGCAGCAACCCGAGCAGCAGGGAAGCTGCGGCCTGCTCGCCTGACACCCTCCGGAGCAGGGCTTTCAAAAAAGAGTGTGACTCTCGCCATAAGAAGTACTACATTCTTGCCATGGCGAAATCACATTCTACTTTTTCCAGGCTGTTTGGACCGAGGTGCGCCTCATGACCGTCGCGGTTCCGGACACCCTCGATGAGGCGCTGTCGCCCCAATGGCTCACATCGGCACTCCAGCCCCGATTCCCGGGCATCGAGGTCACATCGGCAACTCTCGGACCGATAGTCGACCGGGTCTCCACCAACGCCCGTTTCACTATCGAGTGCACAAGCGGGATACCCGAGGGCCTGTCCCCCGACCTCTGCGTCAAGGGCTATTTCAACGAGGAAGGGCGAACGACCCGCGCCGCCGGCGAACCGGAGGCCTGCTTCTACCGCGACCTCCGCGACCACATCGGAGCGCGCACCCTGCGAAGCCACTACGCGGACTTCGATCCGGACACCCGCCATGGCGTCGTGATCACCGAGGACATCGTCAGCCAGAACAGTATCTTCCTCGATGCCGCCAGCAGCTACACCGCCGACCAGGTGGCAGAAAGCCTCGGAGAGTTCGCCAAATTGCACGCCGCCACGTGGGGCAAGCAGAATTGGGGACACCAGCAGTGGCTGGCACCGCGACTCACCGGCGCAATCCGAGCAATGGGCACCGAGGAGATCACCGCACGTATCGACCGGAACTTCCACGGACCGAACGGCATACGCGTTCCCGACGAGATGAAGGATGCACCCCGACTACTCTCCGCCTACCTGGGCCTGGTCGACGCCCTCGCATCCGAATACGAAACCTCCGACTGGTGCGTGATCCACGGAGACGCGCACGTCGGGAACATCTACCTCGACGGGCAGAGTCGACCGAGCCTCGTCGACTGGCAACTCGTCCAACGCGGCATGTGGTACATGGACGTCGGCACCCACATCGCGACCGCCTTGACCCCCGAGGAACGACGCCGCACCGAGGACGACCTTCTCGCACACTACCTCGATTGCCTTGCCTCCCAAGGCATCGAGCCACCACCGTTCGACTCCGGCCGACGCGCACTTCGACGAGGAATGGTGCGCGGCCTCTACCTCTGGGGCATCACCGTCAAGGTGGAGCCCCGACTGATCGAGATCCTGCTGCACCGCCTGAGCACCGCGGTTGCCGACCACGACGCCCTCTCCACCGAGTTGTTCTCGACCCCCTGCTGACATTCTGATCCGGGTATTGAATCCGGACGGGAATCGTGGCAGGCTGGACGAGAATCACGTTCTACCTCGACATGCATCTATTGCGCACCAGCGGCAACAGCCCCCTCTTCGCCGCGCGCTGATATCGACTGTGCATCTGCGAAAGGTGTTGTGAAAACGTTGGTTACGAATCGACTGAGCTCGATTGTCCGCGAAGTCCCCCCATCCCTGCGCAGCTACTACGAAGAACAGGGGTGGTGGACCGGCGAAACGCTCGGAGAAATACTCGCAGACGGACTGAAGAAGCACCCCGCCATGGGATTTCACGTGCATTCCGCTGTTCGCCCGTACGAGGGGACCTTCGCCGAGGTCGAAGTTGTCGCACGCAGACTCGCCGCAGGCCTGAAAGCCAGAGGTGTCGGCCCCGGTGATGTCATTGCAATGCAATTGCCGAACTGGATGGAAGCAGCCGCAACCTTCTGGGCATCCGCCCTCCTGGGTGCAGTGACGGTTCCGATCGTACATTTCTACGGTCCGAAGGAACTCGGCTTCATTCTCGACGATTCCGAGCCGCGCGTGTTCATCACGGCCGCACAGTTCGGCCGCATGACGCACACGCCGGACACCAGCGCACATGTGCCGATCGTCGGCGTGGTAGGACGTGATTTCGACGATCTGCTCGCCGACGAGCCGTTGCACGGCGTCGTCGAGGTGGACGCTGCCGCTCCCGCGCTCATCGCGTACACCTCGGGAACCACCCGAAACCCCAAGGGCGTCATCCACACCCACCAGACGCTCATCTGCGAGACGCGACAACTGATGTCGAACTACGAACCCGGTCGAGGGCGTCAGCTCACCGCCCTGCCGGTAGGCCATTTCATCGGGATGCTGGGCGCGGTCCTGTTCCCGGTCCTCGACGCGATTCCCGCCGACATGTGCGACGAGTGGAACCCCACCCGGGTCATCTCGCTCATGGACTCCGACGGCGTCGCGATCGGTGGTGGCCCACCGTATTTCGTCACCAGCCTGCTCGACCATCCCGATTTCGGGCCCGACCATCTGCGCTTCTTCGGCCCGATCGGGCTCGGCGGTTCCACCGTGCCGGCGTCCGTTCCTCGCCGGCTGACCGATCTCGGTCTCGTCGTCACCCGTTCGTACGGGAGCACCGAACACCCCTCCATCACCGGATCCTCCATCACCGCACCGGAAGCCAAACGGCTTCTCACCGACGGTTGCCCACGCCCGGGCGTCGAGATCCGGCTGACCGAGGACGGTGAGATCGTCAGCCGCGGCCCCGATCTGTGCCTCGGCTACACCGATACATCTCTGACCGCGCGCGCATTCGACGACGAGGGCTGGTACCACACCGGCGATGTCGGAGCGATCGACGACGACGGTTATCTGACCATCACCGACCGCATGTCCGACCTCATCATTCGCGGAGGCGAGAACATCGGCGCAGCAGCGGTCGAGGACACACTGCTCACCATGGATCAGATCGCCGAGGCCATCGTCGTCGCGGCACCGGACACCCGCCTCGGCGAGCGTGTGGCAGCGGTCCTGCGACTCAAGGACGGACAGGCGATGCCGACCCTAGGCGAAGTCAAAGCGCACTTTGCGGCCGCCGGCGTGGCGCGGCAGAAGTGGCCGGAAGAACTGCACCAGGTGGACGACTTCCCACGTACCGCGTCGGGAAAGGTCCAGAAGAACCGAATTCGGAAGCTGGTCGCGAACGCTGCACCACAAGATGTACCGGAGACGACACATGCCTGAAGAGCAGTACGTGGTCGAACTCGATCGTGAGATCTGTATGGGGTCGGGCGTCTGTGTGTCCTATGCCGCAGGCACCTTCGCCATGGGTAGCGACGCCGCGGCCGAGGTGACCACACCGATCGTGACGGATGTATCGGATGTCGAGGTCGCCGCGTCCGGTTGCCCCACCGGCGCCATCACCGTCACACGTCGCACGGTAGGGAGCGGGAAACAATGATTGAGCAGGAAACGAACACCGCGCCGCGTGCTTTCGACGGCGTCCGCGTGGTCGAGCTTGCGCAATGGGTGTTCGTACCCGTTGCCGCAGCCCTGCTCGCCGACTGGGGTGCCGACGTCGTCCGCATCGAGCCGCCCGACGGCGATCCGTACCGCGGCCTCGCTACCCAGGGCATCGGCGCCGACCGTGGCGGCCCCAACCTCTCGATGGCCCTGGCCAACCGCGGCAAACGCTCGATCGCCCTCGATGTCCGGACCGACGAGGGCATCACTGTGCTGCACGAGCTTCTCTCCTCTGCGGACGTGTTCATCACCAGCCTCCGCCCGGGCGCACTCGCGAGACTCGGACTGGACGCCGAGACGCTGCGCCTGCGCTATCCGCGCCTGATCTACGCGCGCGGACACGGGTTCGGTGCCCGCGGCCCCGATTCCGACAAGCCCGGATACGACAGCTCCGCATTCTGGGCGCGGGGCGGAGTCGGCCACACACTCACTCCCCCCGAACGCGACTACCCCATCAGCCAGCGTGGCGCGATGGGCGACCGCAACGGCGCGATGGCTCTGGCATTCGGAATCTCGACTGCGCTACACGAACGGGAGAAGACCGACACGGGCACCGTAGTCGACGTGTCGCTACTCGCCACCGCTATGTGGATGCTGTCGTCGGACCTACTCGTCGCACTCAACGGCGGCGACGTGACCTCGGTGACGGGCCGTGGCCCGCAGGTCAATCCGCTCACGGGGACATACCGGACCCGCGACCTTCGGCACATCCAGTTGATGTTCCTCCAGGGGGATCGCTATTGGCCGGCGTTCGCCCGGCTCATCGGGCGTGACGACCTCATCGACGACCCCCGATTCGTGGATATGGTCGCTCGTCGAGAGAACAGTGCTGCGTGCGTCGAGGAGCTCGACGGAATCTTCGCGAAGCACACGTTGGACGAGTGGAAGCAGATTCTCCATGAACTCGACGCGCCCTGGGCCCCGGTGCAGTCGGTGCACGATGTGATCGACGATCCGCAGGTAGCGGCAAACAGGTACATCGGCGAAGTTCGTCTCGATGACGGGCACAGCTACCGGTTGCCCGCGGTGCCGGTGCAATTGGGTCAGGAGCCTCCCGCCCTGCGACGGGCGCCCGAACACGGTGAGCACACCGAGGCCGTGCTGCTCGAACTCGGGTACGACTGGGAAGGGATCGGCTCGCTCGCCGACAAGGGTGTGATCCCGTGAGGGCACACGAAGCGAAGACCCACCGGCCTCTGCCGGTGCCCGACTCCATCTCGGCTCCGTACTGGGCTGCCGCAGCGGAACACCGACTCGAGTTGGCACGCTGCGGGCAGTGCCGCAACTTCGCCCACCCGCCCGACAGTGTGTGCCCGACTTGCGGATCCACCGATCCAGGTTTCGAGTTCGTTCCGGTCATTGGGCGCGGCACCGTGCGGTCGTGGACGACCGTGCGGCAATCGTTCCTCCCCGGGTTCGACGACCTCCTCCCGTTCGTGCTGGTCGACGTCGAACTCGCCGAGCAGCCCGAACTCCGCTTGATCGGCCGGTTGCTCGACGGTCCCGACGTCGAACTCCGGATCGGGACACCGGTCGTCGCTGCGTTCGAGCAGCTGACCTCCGAGGTATCGGTGCCGGCCTTCGAGGTCGCGTCATGAGCGACTTCTCGCGTAACAGCGACAGCAGCGGCTTCGCTCGCAACAAGGTCGCGATCGTCGGCTACGCGCAGAGCGACATTCGACGCACTGCCGGTCGCACACTCGGCGCCCTGACCGTGGACGCAGCCCGCGCAGCCGTCGCAGATGCCGGACTCGAGCTTGCACAGATCGACGGCTATGTCAGTTCGAGCCTGATGCCGAGTGCGAGCGGTCGTGTCGCAGAGGACGGTGTCAGCACGGTGTCGTCCGCGTGGCTGGCGGGGCGCCTCGGCGGCACCCCACGCTATGTCGCGGGGTTCGACGGGATCGGCCAGCTGACCGGCTCGGTGTCGATGGCCGTCAACGCAATTGCCAGCGGTGCCGCCGAGTACGTCATCGTGCACCGCGCGCTGCACAATCCCACGGGGAGCTATCACGGCAATCCGATGCAGGAGGTCCACGGTCCACAACAGTGGACAGCGCCGCAGGGTTTCTTCGGACCACTGGCCATGATCGCCCTGCCCTACAACGAGTATCTGCAGCGATACGACGCCAAACCGGAGTCCATGGCCGCGGTGGTGACCGAGGCTCGGAAGAACGGTGCGCGGATCCCGTGGTCGTACTGGCACGACCGCCCGCTCGACCGGGACGAATATCTCTCCGCGCCAACACTGTTCGATCCGGTATGCAGATACGACTGCGACATCCCGGTCGACGGTGCCGCCGCATTCGTGCTCACGAGCGCCGAGCGTGCGAAGGATCTCCCCCACCCGCCGGTGTACATCGCCGGATACGCGAACGGGATACCCGCGCGACGGCGACTGCCCCTCCACTGGCCGCTCGACGACATCCTCGGCGCCGGCACCGAGTTGGTGCGCCGCCTGGAGGAATCCTCGGGGATCGGCATGGGAGAGATCGACCTCCCCCAGGTCTACGACGGCTTCTCCCCGTTCGTGTGGTTCTGGCTCGAATCCCTGGGCCTGTGCCCACCGGGCGAGGCCCACCGATTCGTCGAGGAAGGCGGTATCGACAGCGACCGGCCCGGTGCGATTCCCGCACTGTCCGGAGGCGGCGCGCTCGGCAACGGCCGGATGCACGGCGTCCCGCAAATGCTCGAGTGCTACCTCCAACTCTCCGGACGTGCAGGTGTTCGGGCGCTCGAAGGCATGACAACCGCTGTCGCCTGCCATTCGTCACCGCACTACGGCGGTGCCGTGGTGTACTCCGCCGAACGTTTCTGACACAACATCTTCCAGAAAATCACAATCTTGCTGTTGCCCCAACGAGAACTATGTTCTACTACTAACAGGGAAAAGGGGGACGACTTGAGTATCCTCACCGAACGTCGTACCTATGTGGCCGGTCAATGGGTCACCGGCGACCAGGTCATCGCAGTCGAGAATCCGGCCGACGAAACCCACGTGGCCGATGTCAGCGCGACACCTGTCGCCGAAGTCGAGCGCGCGATCCTCGCCGCCCGGTCCGCCTTCGACGACGGAGTGTGGGCGCAGCGCACACCCCGCGACCGGGCCCAGGTGCTGCACACACTGATCGACCACCTCGAGGCGAACCACGAGACGCTGGTCGACACCCTGGTCGCCGAGGCCGGACAGCCCGCACGGTTCGCCGACGAAACCCAGTGCCGCACGGGAATATCCATCGCCCGGCAGACGATCGACCTCTACCTGTCGATGCGACACGAGGAGGCCACCCCGGTTCCGGTCGACGACCTGACACGGGGGCGGGTCGCACTCAGCATCCTCCGGCACGAACCGGTCGGGGTGGTCACCGCGATCACTCCGTACAACGCGGCACTGATCATGGCGCTGCAGAAGCTGATTCCCGCACTCATGGCAGGCAACTCGGTGATCCTGCGACCGAGTCCGCTCACTCCGCTCTCGTCGCTGATCTTCGGGCACGCAGCCGACGCGGCAGGCCTGCCGCCCGGCGTGCTGAGTGTGGTGGCAGAGGAAGGCACCGAGGGTGCGCAACTGCTGACGACCCATCCCGCGGTCGATATGGTCTCGTTCACCGGATCCACCGTGGCCGGACGCAACATCATCGCGCAGGCGGCGCCGACGGTGAAACGACTCTCTCTCGAACTCGGCGGCAAATCCGCACAGATCTACCTGCCCGACGCCCTCGCACGGGTCGGCATCGGCGCGATGGGCGTCGTGGCACGCACCGCAGGGCAGGCCTGCGTCGCGGCGACACGCATGCTCGTCCCGGAGGAGCACAAGGAAGAGGTACTCGAACGCGTTGCTGCCGCGTACAACTCGATCAAGGTCGGGTCCCCCACCGATCCGAGCGCGCTGATGGGTCCGGTGATCAGCGCGGCACAGCGATCCAAGTGCGAGCGGTTCGTGCAACTCGCGGAGGAGCAGGGCGCCAAGGTCCGGGCCGGCGGCAAGCGACCGGAAGGCCTCGACCGGGGTTACTACTTCGAGCCGACCGTCCTCGATCTGCCGAACAACTCCAACCCGGCAGCGCAGGAGGAGATCTTCGGACCCGTTCTCGGGGTGATCGGCTACCGCGACGTCGACGATGCGGTGCGGATCGCCAACGACAGCGTCTACGGGCTGTCCGGTCAGGTCTACGGCGCCGACACCGCCACCGCCGTCGCGGTGGCACGCCGGATCCGTGCGGGCGCCGTCAATGTCAACACCACCGTATTCAGCGCACTCGCACCCAGCGGGGGCTACAAGCAGAGCGGACTCGGACGCGAACGTGGCCCCGAGGGCATCCGCGAATTCCAGGAAGTCAAGCACATGTCGATTGGAGAGCTCGCGCAATGACCACATCGAACGGCACCACGAACCTCAACCTGGACTGGCTCGTCTCGGTCGACGACCACATCCTCGAACCGCCCAACCTGTGGGTCGATCGCGTCGCGAAGAAGGATCGTGATCGTGCACCCCACATGATCAAGGACGACAAGACCGGAATGGACGTCTGGGTCTACGACGGCAAGAAGTTCCCGAGCAGCGGTCTGAGCGCCGTCGCCGGCAAGTCCAAGGAGGAGTTCAGCCCCGAACCCCTCAACTACGACGAGATGCGCCCCGGATGCTACGACCCGCTCGCCCGGGTGGAGGACATGAACCAGGCGGGCATTCTCGCGTCACTGTCGTTCCCGACAGTCACTCGCTTCTGTGGCCAGATGTTCATGGAGGCCAGCGACCGCGAATTCGGATTCACCTGTCTGCAGGCCTACAACGACTGGCATCTCGAAGAGTGGGCGGGCGCCGCTCCGGGCCGCTTCATTCCGCTGATCCTCATCCCGCTGTGGGATCCCATCCTCGCGGCCAAGGAGATGGAACGCTGCGCGGCCAAGGGTGCGACGACGTTCGCCTTCTCGGAGAACCCCGAACCGCTCGGCCTGCCGACCATTCACGACAAGGATCGCTACTGGGATCCGGTCATGGCCGCAGCGAACGATCTCGAGATGGTGGTCTCGATGCACGTCGGCTCGTCGTCGACGGTGCCGCGGATCTCGAAGGATTCGCCGTTCCTGGCCAACTTGGCATGGGGCGCGACACGGACGTCGGGAGCGATGCTGACGTGGCTGTTCAGCAGCATGTTCCAGCGCTACCCCAACCTCAAGATTGCATTGTCCGAGGGTGAGATCGGCTGGGTGCCGTACTTCCTCGAACGTGCCGAGCAGGTGCTCGACAAGCAGCGCTACTGGATCCAGCGTGGTGCGCAGTGGAGCGACCACGGCAACAACGACCTGGATCTGGGTGAACTGGATGTTCGGGAAGTGTTCCGCAAGCACATCTTCGGTTGCTTCATCGAGGACCACCACGGGATCGCCAGCATCGCCGAGATCGGCGAGGACAACATCATGTGCGAGACCGACTACCCGCACTCGGATTCCACCTGGCCCAACTGCATCTCGGTGGTCAAGAAGCAGATCGAGCACCTGACGACCGAACAGCAGTACAAGATTCTGCGCGGAAACGCCGAGCGCCTGTACCGCTTCACTCCGGCACAGCCCCCGGTCCTGGCCGGTGTCTGACGTTGCTGCGGCCGAACAGGAATATGTCATGAATCGATTGCTCGAGGACAAAACCGCCATCGTGACGGGCGCGGGCTCAGGAGTGGGCCGCGCGACCGCCCTGCGCCTCGCCGAAGAAGGTGCACAGGTCGTGTGCGCCGACATAGATGTGGATCAGGCGAAGGAGACCGTCCGCCTCGTCGAGGCTGCCGGTGGCGCCGCGACTGCCGTCGCAACGGATGTGTCGGTCGAAGACCGGATCGAAGCGATGGTGAACGCAGCGGTCGAGCAGTACGGCCGCCTCGACATCCTCGTCAACAATGTCGGAATCCCCACGCCACGACTGGGCGCAACCTTCGAAGAGCACACCCGCGAGGACTTCGAGCGCCTCGTGTCGGTGAATCTGGGCGGTGTCTTCTTCGGGAGCAAGCATGCCGTCCTGCAGTTCAAGAAGCAGGGTTCGGGCGGTTCGATCGTCAATACCGGGTCGGTCGCCGGACTCGTCGCGTGGGGCGGCTCGGTGTACGGCGCTACCAAGGGCGCCGTACACCAGTTGACGCGCGCGGTGGCGATCGAGGGCGCACCTCACGGTATTCGGGTCAACGCCATCGCCCCCGCCGGGATGCCGCTGACCGGATTCATGACCGCGGGCGGACTGGATCCGGAAATGGGTGCACGCCCCGAGGTCACCGACCGTATCGCCACCCAGCATCCCCTCGGGCGGTTCATCACCGCCGAGGACTGCGCGGAGGCGATTCTGTATCTGGCATCCGACATGTCGAAGAACGTCACCGGTGTCGTCCTACCCGTCGATGGAGGGTACGTCGCACGATGAAAACCACATCGCTCGACCGAGACCGGGTACGCGAGTTGTTCGACCTGCAAGGGTCGTACAACGAGGCCACCGGCGGGAAGTTCTCCGAGGATCCGTATCCGATCTGGCATCGGCTCCGCAGCGAGAAGCCGGTGCACCCGGGCACGGTGCACGAGCTCACCGGAATATCGGAGCCGCTGATGTTCCAGGGACTCCCGTACCCCGACCGCGAGCACTTCTCAGTGTTCAGTTTCGAGGCCTGCAACGAAGCCTTCCGGAATCCGAGGGTGTTCGCGTCGTCTCCCGAAGCCGTGGACATCGACCCCGAGTCGGGTTCGCTCGTCCACAACAGCATGTTGTCGATGGGCGGAGTGCAGCACCGGCAGTACCGCAGTCTGGTCCAGCCGTCATTCCTTCCGTCGAACGCACAGTGGTGGATCCAGAACTGGATCGAGGAAGCGGTCCAACTCCTGATCGACGGGTTCGTCGACGACGGACATGCCGAACTCAACGTCGACTTCTGCGCTGCCATACCGGTTCTCACCATCACGGGAAGTTTCGGTGTGCCGATCGAGCAGGCGCTCGACATTCGTGAGGCCTTGAGCCGCGACAAGCAGAAGATCATCGACATCCTCGCTCCGATCGTCGCGGCACGGCGAGAAGAACCGCAGGACGACTTGATCAGTGTTCTGGTGCAGGCCGAGCGGACCGACGAATCCGGTACCACACAGCGCCTTTCGGATGAGGAGATCTACACCTTCTCACTGTTGCTGCTCGCCGCGGGATCGGGCACCACCTGGAAGCAGATGGGAACCACGCTCACCGCACTGCTTCAGCGTCCGGATGTGCTCGACAAGGTCCGCGAGGACCGGTCCCTGTTGCGCGCGGCGATCGAGGAGACCCTGCGCTGGATGCCCACCGACCCGATGTTCTCGCGGTGGGTCACCGAGGACATCGAGTTCTACGGTCAGGACATTCCGAAGGGTTCGGTCGTTCACCTGTGCGTCGCTGCCGCGAACCGTGATCCCGAGCGATGGGAACGACCCGACGAATACGACATCACCCGGCCCACGAAGTCGACGCTGGCATTCGGCCAGGGCGCCCATATCTGCCTGGGTATGCACGTCGCACGCGGTGAGATGACCGTAGGAATCAACGCTCTGCTCGACCGGCTCCCCGGGCTTCGGCTCGACCCGGCCGCCGAACCGCCGCGACTCGTCGGGATGTACGAGCGCGGAGCCACCGCGATTCCCGTCCTCTTCGATACGAAGTGAGGTGACCATGGCAGAAACCGAGTACACACAGACGGACATCAGCCTCCGAGGCGACGAACACATCCGCGTCTATCGCGAAAGCGGCGGAAAGGAAGGATACATCTGGAACGGTGTACCGACGCTCCTCCTCACCGTCACAGGCCGGCGTTCGGGCAAGCCGAAGACGTCCGCGCTGATCTTCGCCCGCGACGGAGACGACTACCTCGTCGTCGCTTCGAAGGGCGGGGCACCGCAGCACCCCCTCTGGTACGTGAACCTGCAGGCCGATCCACACGCCGAGGTGCAGGTACAGGACAGGACGATGTCGGTGGTGGCGCGGACCGCCACCCCCGAGGAGAAACCCCGACTCTGGAAGATCGTCACGGAAGCGTGGCCGAACTACGACCTCTACCAGTCCCGAACCGACCGGGAGATCCCGGTCGTGGTCCTGTCACCTACGTGACGACGTCTAGAATCAGACACCATGTCCCGGGCTGAGGAACGAGCGGTCGAACGATCGGTGGCCGTGCAACGGTCACGTTCGCGCGTCGAGAATCAGATCCGTGCGATTCTCGACGCGGCACACCGCCTCGTCGAGGCGAAAGGCGACGCGTTCACCACCCAGGAACTCGCAAAGGAAGCCGGGGTGGCCCTCCAGACTTTCTACCGCTACTTCGCGAGCAAGGACGAGTTGCTCCTCGCCGTCATCAGCGACGGGCTCAGCGACGCATGCCGACAGATGACCGTCGCTGCCGACGGTCTCACAGACCCACTGCAGCGACTGCGGTTCTACATCACTGCTTCGTTGGGTGGGCGGTCGAGGGACCCGGAACGCTACACCCTGGCCCAGTTCATCGTCGCCACCCATTGGCGGTTGCATCGTGTATTCCCGAAGGAGCTCGCCGAGGCCGACCGCCCCCTGGTCGAGCTCATCCACACCGAGATCCGGGCAGCTGCGGATGCCGGTCTGGTGACGTCCACCGACACGGAGCAGGACGCATGGTTCATCGTCGAGCTCACTCGCTCGGTGTACCACCACTATGCGTACGCGGCAGGCACCGTCGCGGAGGTCCAGGAGCAGCTGTGGCATTTCTGCCTCCGCGCTCTCGGTGGCACGGTGCGCTGATCCGCCCTCTCCACCTGTCCTACCGATAGAGCTGAGGCTCAATCGAATTCGATTCTTGCCACACAACCACAACTGTAGATATGGTGCAGGTCATTCCCACGGCGAGCAGCCCTCGAGGTGGAGAATGACGGAAAGCTTCTTTGCCGTGCACGATTCGGAGACAACCTCTTTCGCTCGGACCGTCTCGTCGCGCACGTCCACAGCCGACTGCCGTGTCGTCACGAGAATCATCGAGCAGCGCTCGCCGAAATCTACCAACCCACAACCTGATCGAGAGGTCGTCGATGATCCGCCGCAGACGAATACGGAAGCTACCGGCCGCATTACTGTCCCTCACGTTGTTCATGTTCGTCGCCGCATGCGGCGGTCCCGACTCCTCCGACTCGGGTTCCTCCGCTGACGACGGCGAGCCCGTCGCCGGCGGCTCCGCCACGATCCTGGAGATCGCAGAACCACCGACACTCGATCCCGCAAAGCTGTCGAACACGTGGGCCCACATGGCGCCCTTGGGGAATGCGCTCTACGGCACCCTCATGATCAACAGCACCGAAGACTTCGAGATCGAATACAAGATGGCCACCGATTTCTCCACCACGGACGGCGGGACCACTTTCGATCTGAAGGTGCAGCCCGGCCTGACCTTCACCGACGGCACACCCCTCGATGCCGCGGCCGTGAAATACAATTGGGACCGCCTGAAGGATCCGGCGACCGGTTCCACCGCGATCCGCGTCGCCAGTTCGATCGCGAACACCGAGGTGGTCGACGCCGAGACGCTCCGCGTTACCCTGGCCGCACCGAACCTCCAATTCGCACAGGGTATCGCTGCGACGTCGCTGAACTGGATCGCCTCCCCCACCGCACTGGAGAAGGGAGCCACTGCATTCGACGAGGACCCGGCGGGGGCCGGACCGTTCGAGGTGGTGCGCTGGACACGCCAGGGTGAGATCGAGATGGAGAAGAACCCCGACTACTGGGACGCACCCAAGCCCTATCTCGACACCCTCACCATCCGCACTGCGCACGAGGCCACCCAGCGTATGAACGCAATGACTACCGGCGCAGCAGATCTCGCCGCCGAGTCCAGCGCCAACAACATCATCGCCGCCGAATCGCAGGGACTGAACACCGAGGTCGTCCCCACCGGCGGAGGCCAGATCATCGCGATGAACAATCGTCGGGCGCCGTTCGACGACATCCGCGCCCGACAGGCCGTCCAGCTCGCGCTGGACACCGACAATCTGAACCTCATCGTCTACAACGGCGAGGGTGAGGTGCCGGAAACCCTGTTCGCCGAGGAATCCCCCTACTACCAGGACAAGCCCTTCCCCGACACGAACGCCGAGGAAGCGCAGAAGCTGTTCGACGAGCTCGCCGCCGAGGGCAAACCCGTGTCGTTCACGTTCATGTCCTATCCGTCCAGTGAGAGCAAGACGCTCGCGGAAGCCGTCCAAGCCCAGCTCAGCACCTACGACAACGTCGACGTGAAGGTCGAGATCCACGATATCGCCAACGCCCATGCGCGCACCGCTGCACGCGACTTCGACATGTCGATCACGTCGGCGATCATCCAGGATCCCGACTACGGCCTCTGGTCGGCCTTCCACTCCACCTCGCCCGGCAACTTCATGGGCGTCGACGACCCGGAACTCGACGAGGCACTCGACCGCGGGCGCGAGTCCGCGTCACAGGACGAACGTATCGAAGCCTACAACGCAGTCGAGGATCGACTCGCGGATCTGACGGTCGGCGTCTTCTACACGAAGGCGACACCCGCGGTCATCTACGGCGAGGACGTCCACGGCGTCGAGCTCTACACTCTCGGTTCACCTCTGGTGGAAGAGATCTGGATCGGCTGATCCGAGATCACCACGTGCCTTCGACACGGTGAGTCACCCCGGGAGCCCGTCCAGCACTGCGCGACTCCCCGACAGTCCGAGCCGCGTCGCTCCGGCTTCGAGCATCCGCACCGCGGCCTCCGCGGTGCGGATGCCGCCGCTCGCCTTGACCCCGAGCCTGCCACCGACCGTCTCCGTCATGATCCGCACCGCGTGCTCCGAGGCACCGCCGGCCGGATGAAACCCGGTGGAGGTCTTGACGAAGTTCGCGCCGGCCTTCTCCGCCACTCTGCACACCTCGACGATCGCTTCGTCCGACAGCGCAGCCGACTCGATGATCACCTTGAGCACCGCGTCGAACCCGATCGCCTCGCGGACGGTGAGGATGTCGGCGAGCACGGCGTTGTACTCGCCCGCGACCGCAGCTCCGACGTCGATGACCATGTCCACCTCGCGGGCACCCTGCTCGACGGCGAGGCGCGCCTCTGCCCCCTTGATGAGCGAATGATGCTTACCCGACGGGAAGCCCACCACCGTCGCGACGACCACACCGTCCGCTCGCACCGGCAACATCGACGGTGAGACACACACCGCGTACACACCGAGATCCCGGGCTTCGTCGACGAGTGCCTGCACATCTGCCGCGGACGCTTCGGGCTTGAGCAGGGTGTGGTCGATCATCGAGGCAACATGTGAGCGGGAGAACGTGGAATCCGGCATGCCGCCAGCCTTCCACACGTGAAAATCGTTTGCCCGGCTCGACGACGTCGGCGCACACTGCGAGCGTGCTGATCCGCAGAGAACTCCCGTCCGACGCCGACACCATCACGACGATCCATCACGACGCGTTCCGGGCGTCCACACCGGCCGGTCACGAGCCCGTCGAACCCGGCCTGGTCGTGGCACTGCGCGCCGGTCCCGCTTGGATACCGCAATTGTCACTCGTCGCGGAGGACTCCACCGGAACCGTCATCGGGCACGTGTGCGTGACACGCGCGAGCATCGACGGTTCCGCTGCGCTCGCGCTCGGCCCGATCGGGGTCCGCCCCGACCAGCAGGGCACAGGCGCCGGCGCCGCGTTGATGCACGCGGTTCTCGGCGCGGCCGATGCACTCGATGAAAGCGTCGTGGTCCTGCTCGGTCATCTCGACTACTACCCTCGGTTCGGCTTCGTCCCGGCGGCCGAGCTGGGGATCATGCCCGATGTCGAGGCGTGGGCTACACCGCATTTCCAGGCCCGCACGCTGAGCTGCTACGACGCGGACACGAAGGGGATGTTCCGGTACGCCCCACCGTTCTACGAGCTCGGCTAGATTCACCGCATGGGCGACGATACGGCGGACACGGCCCGCACGTTCGACGACGCGAGCGACACGTTCGATCTCCTCACCGAGACGGTGTGGGGTCCTGCCGGGCGGACCTTGGCGTTCCAGCTCGGGCTCGGCCCCGGCGACACGGTGCTGGACGCGTGCTGCGGCGCGGGTGCGTCCGCACTCCCTGCTGCAGCCGCGGTGGGCCCGTCCGGTCGCGTGCACGGCGTCGACATCTCCTCCGACCTCCTCGAGAAGGCCCGGCTGATCGCCGAGGCACAGGCGTTGCAGAACGTCGACTTCGTGTGTGCGGACGTGACGACGTGGGAGGCGCCGTCGGACATTCCCGCCGAGGGGTACGACGCGCTCGCGATCTCCTACGGCGTGTTCTTCCTTCCCGACATGCATCGCGCATTCGCGCGCCTCGTCGGTCTCGTCCGCCACGGCGGCCGGGTGGGCGTGACGGTGTGGCGGGAGGGAGCCATGGCGGAGTACGCCCAGGTCGTGTTCGACGTCGCATCACGTTTCAACCTCGACCTCGCCGAACGGGGGTCGCTGCGTGCACGGACTCCCCTCGGCGAGATCGACACCCCCCGCACGTTCGAGGCGTGGATGGCCGACGCCGGAACCCACTCCGTCGACGTGCGCGTCCTGTCGAACCTGCTGCCCGCTACCGACGAACTGTGCTGGAATCTCGTCACCGGCACCGGCTACCGGGCGGCGCTGAACGGTCTCGACGACGAGGAGATCGCGGCGGTCCGCCGCGGCATCGCCGACGAGGTGACGACGCGTGGGATCCACACGATCGACTTCACCACACTCGTGGGCACCGCTACCGTCCGACGTCCCCCGACCGCCGCTTCGGCACACCTGACACAATCGCGAGCATGACTCGTTCCACCTCGACCGACGACCGCCGTTACGTGTTGACCCTGGGCTGCCCCGACAGCACCGGGATCGTCGCGAAGATCTCCACCTTCCTCGCGGAGGTCGGAGGGTCGATCGTCGAGGCCGCCTACCACGCCGATCAGGACAACGGCTGGTTCTTCACCCGCCAGGCGGTGCGGGCCTCGTCCATCCCGTTCGGCATCGACGAGCTGCGGGAGCAGTTCGCCGTGGTGGCGGACGGGATCGGCCCGGACACCGAGTGGACGCTGTCCGACACCGGCCAGCGCAAGCGCGTGGTGCTGCTCGTCAGCAAGGAAGCACACTGTCTGCACGACCTGCTCGGCCGGGTCGCGGCCGGGGAGCTCCAGGCCGAGGTGTGCGCTGTCGTCGGCAACCACCGCGACCTCGCGAAGGTCGCGCGCCGCCACGGTATCGACTACCACTACGTCTCGTTCCCGTCCGATCCCGCCGAGCGCGGCCCGGCCTTCGAACAGGTTCGCAAGATCGTCGACGCGCATAATCCGCACGCCGTCGTCCTCGCACGATTCATGCAGGTCCTGCCTGCCGACCTGTGCGCCCACTGGGCCGGACGCGCCATCAACATCCACCACAGCTTCCTGCCGTCGTTCGTGGGGGCCCGGCCGTACCATCAGGCCTTCACCCGCGGCGTCAAGCTCATCGGCGCGACGTGCCACTACGTGACGGCAGAACTCGACGCGGGTCCGATCATCGAGCAGGACGTCATCCGGGTGAGCCACCACGACAGCGTGGCCGATATGGTGCGGCAGGGGCGCGACGTGGAGAAGCTCGTCCTTTCACGCGGTCTGCGCTGGCACCTCGAGGATCGGGTACTCGTGCACGGCCGGAAGACCGTGATCTTCAACTAGGAGACGGTGACTCCGGCGCGCTCCACGAGATGCAGCACTTCGTCGTCGAACGCATCGATGGCCTCGACGGAGCTCATATGGCCGACACCGTCCAGAACGACCAGCCGCTCGAGATTTCCGGCCTTCTCGAGGCCGGCCGCGAGCCGTCGCGCATGCACCGGAGGTGTGAGCCGGTCGGCAGTGCCGACCAGCACGGTCGTGGGGACGTCGAGGTTCTCGAGGCCCTCGTGGATGTCGAGGGTGCTCAGCGCGAAGCCCCAGCCGCCACGCGTGTGCGGTGGGCACCCGAGCACGATCTTCTCGCAGAAGTCGACCTCGGCCACGCTCGCCGATGGTGAAAGTGCCACGTATCTGAGAGCCCGCGTGGTGAACTTCGATTCCACGAGCGGCACCCGCGCACCCATCAACGGACGCACCATCTTCACCGGTACCCGAGGGAAGCGTTCGGGCAGTGCGATCAACGCGGCGTCCGCGACGAGGTTGTCCATCCCGGTGCTGGCCAGGAGCACACCCGCGGCCTTCTCCGAGACCTGCTCGGGGAATCGCTCGGCCCACGCGATGATGCTCATCCCGCCCATGCTGTGCCCGGCAAGCACCGCTTTGCGTCCGGCCGGGACCACCGCATCGAGGACCGCTGCGAGGTCGTCGGCGAGGACGTCCGGGCCGAGTCGGCGCGTTCCCGCTTCGCTGGCGCCGTGTCCGCGCTGGTCGTACACGACCACCCGGTACCGGTCGGCGAACGCGTTGATCTGCGGGGTCCAGTACATCCCGTTGCACGTCCACCCGTGGCTGAACACGAGGGGCTGTGCATCCGGATCGCCGTAGGCGAGCACGCGGAGCCTGGCGCCGTCGCCTGTCCGGACCTCGATCTCCTCGGCTTCCAGGCTCGGAGTGGTGAGCAAGGCGTGGGGAGCCACATCCGTCGTTCGCACCACCGTGGAGCGGGGGCGACGTGCCGCAACCATGCCTGCCGCGGCACCGGCGAGCGCGCATGCTCCTATAGCGAGCAGCATGGCCTGACGACGGGTGGGCTTCTTCACGTGTGTTCTCCTGAGTGGGCGCCGGTGGACCTGGCGATTATCGGTGTGGTGTCGAGTCGGTGTCGGGTGTGCACGCGGCTTACAGGACGTGTGCCTTGCGGAGCAGGTGCGCCGACGGACCGCCGATCAGACCCACCGAGTCGAGGAACTCGACCGTCCGTCGCGTGCCCTGCCGCAGCTTGTCGTGGTAGTGCGTATTTGCGCGCGCCGCGGCCTTGGCTTCGGCGATGTCGAGGCCCGCGGCCGCATACACCTGGTCGTTGATCAGGTTGGTCACGATCAAGTAGCCGGACACACCCAGATGCATGCGGACGTACGCGCGCTGTGCCCGCGTGGCCTTACGCATCCTGCGTTCGGTTTCCTCGCGCGCGTACCGAATGTGCCGTGACTCTTCGACGACGTGAATGTGGCTGACGGTGCGGGTGAGCGGCTGGACGCGCTCGTCGCGCATGAAATCGCGCTGCATCATGTCCAGAATCTCTTCTGCGAACAGCGTGGCGCCGAACGCGAGCGCACCCGATGCGACGGCCTTGAACCCTCGTCCGCTCACGCGGATCCACCTCTTCGGCCGGTACGACGGCACGCCGAGTCGCTTCGCCGAGCGCGCGAACATGATGGAGTGACGGCATTCGTCGGCGATCTCGGTGAGACCGAACTGGACGTAGGCGCTGGAAGGATCTTGCTGGTAGAGATCCCGGATGAGCATCTGCATCAGGATCATCTCGAACCAGATGCCCGTCCCGGCGATACTCGCCGCTTCATGCGTGGTGAGCGTGATCCGCTGCTGCTCCGGCATCCGTTCCCACAGGTCCGTGCCGTACAGACTCGACCATTCGGGAGTCATGCCGTATTTGTCGTCCGGGATCGGGGCGTCCCAGTCGATTTCGAAAGCAGGATCGAACGACTTACGTGCCGACGAGTCGAGAAGTCGTTGTGCTGTGCCCTGCTTTCCGTCGGTTGCGGACGACCCGCGAACCCGACCGGGCGCACTCTCGATCGACCCGTTGGTTCGAGTGATGGACATCGCGAACCACCTCGCCTCGACTAATATCCGTTACTCGAAGTGTCATTATCTGGATCACACTTGTCAAGTAAGCCGGCCGAGACGATCGCCGATCGGTGCTGCCAGGCACTACCAGCGCGGCTTTTGGACCTCCTCCACACGCGGGCGCACGTCCACCAGGTACACGCAAACCGCAACCACCGCGATGATGCCGAGAATCCCGACTGCCCCGAAGAGCAACAGGACGATCAGCGCGGCCGCGAGAATTCCCAGCCATACGGGTTTGGTGAGCTTGTCTACCGCCGGAAACGCCTCGGCGGGTTGACGAACTGCATGGAACAACGCGAAGCCGGCTCCGACAAGTGCAATGACCTGTAGGGCGAGCATGATCAGACCGGCAAGAGAATCGATATTCGGCACAGCACCCAGTCTACGAGAATCGGCTCCCGCGCAACTTCATGCGCGGGAGCCGATCGTGACCGACCCGGTCCGGGGCCGGGTCGTTGCAGTCAGGCGCCGGTGCTCTTGCGGGGCGCAGCCTTCTTGGCGGGAGCCTTCGCAACGGTCTTGGCCGGGGCCTTCTTCGCGGGAGCCTTGGCCGGGGCCGACTTCGCGACAGGCTTCGAAGCAGCCTGCTCGACCTTCTCCGTCACGGTCTCCGCAGCCTCGTCCACATCGTCCTTGACGGATTCGACGCGAGTTGCCGCCTCACCACTCGCCTCCTCGGCCTGATCGCCGAGCTCGAGGACTCGAAGGGCAGCGTCGTCGCCGGCGTCGGCGATCGCCTCGCCGACCTCGGTGGCCGTCTCGGAGATGCGGTCCGCAGTGAGCCCGGCGAACTTGGCGGCCTGCTCACCGACCGTGCGCGTCTGCCGAGCGACGGTGCCCAGGGCATCTTCGGTGAGGTCGACGACGTCACCGAAGGCAGCCTCGGCGCGGCCGAGACGCTCTTCGACAGCAGTCTGCTGGCGCAGCCGCTCGATGGTCTCTTCGCCGCGCTCGGCGAATGCGGTGTAGAGGTCGGACGCGACCTTCAGGTAGGCCTCGGCGACCTTGCGCAGTTCCTCGGCGCTGAAGCGTTCGCGCAGGTCCGCGAGCTCTTCGGGAAGCTCTGCGGGCAGCTCGCCCAGGCGGGCCCGCAGCGACTCGATGGTCTCGGTCAGATCGGCCGGGACCGAGGCGATGCGCTCGCGCGCCGTCTCGACGCGGTCGTTCACGTCGACCTGGGTGTTCTCGGCGCGCTCCCGCACCTGGGCGACCACATCGGCGACGGCCTGGACGACGGCGTCGCCGGCACCGACTGCGGCGTAGAGGGATGTTCGGAGTGCAACGTTGGGATCAGTCATGTCAGTTCTCCTCGTCGAGGTCTGTGGGATTCACGCGATCTGCTGGAACCACGCGGTCGGCGACGTTGCGGTCGCCGACGTTTGCAGGCGCCGGTTCCGCCGGTACTGCCTCGTTCTCGCGACAGAACGAGTCGTAGATGTCGAGCAGGACCTGTTTCTGCCGCTCCGACAATGTGGTGTCGGCAAGCAACGCGTCGCGTACCGCGCTGTGAGGTCGCTCCTCGAGGATTCCGGCTCGCACGTAGAGAACTTCGGCGGACAGCCGCAGTCCTTTCGCGATCTGTGCAAGCACTTCCGCGGACGGTTTGCGCAGCCCACGCTCGATCTGACTGAGGTACGGGTTGCTCACCCCTGCCAGCTGCGACAGCTGCCGCAGCGATACCTGGGCGGCTTCACGTTGGGAGCGAATGAAGCTTCCGATGTCCTGGGCAGCGTTACCCACCACCCGTGCAGCGATATCGGTGGGTCCTGCAGCCTCCGCGGACTCCGCGTTCCCGTCCTGGTCGTCGCCGGCCTTCTGGGCCGAATCTCGATTCGTGGACATGCCACCCAGCCTACGGAGAGGTGCTAGCTACAGCAAGCACTCTGCTAGCACGTGACGGAGATCATGCGAACAACAGCTCGGAGATCGTGTAGATCGTCAGCCCGGCCAACGAACCCACGACGGTGCCGTTGATGCGGATGAACTGCAGATCGCGCCCCACAGCGAGTTCGATCTTGCGACTCGCCTCTTCTGCATCCCAGCGTTCGACGGTCTCCCGGATCACCGATGTGATCTCGTCCGCATAGTTCGCGGCGATGAACCGGACTCCGGCGAGCAGCCATCCGTCGACCTTGCCGCGCAGCTCGGTGTCCTCGCGCAGCCGGACACCGAAGCGCTCGACGTTCTCGGCCACCTTCCTGCGCAGCGTGCTGTCGGGGTCGTCGACCGACTCGAGGATCATGCGTTTGGCGACCTTCCAGGTCGCAGACGCCAGTTGCGTGATCTCTTCGCGCCCCATGATCTCGGCCTTGAGTTTCTCGGCCTTCGCGATGGTCACCGGGTCGTACTGCAGATCCCGGGCGTAGTCGACGAGGAATTTCTCGGCCGCGAGCCGTACCTCGTGTTCAGGGTTGGAACGGACCTTCCAGGTGAAGTCGACCAGCTCCCGATGGATCTTCTCGCCCAGCATCAGGTCGACGAACTTCGGGGACCACGCCGGCGAATCCTTCGTGATGATGCGGTCGATGGTCTCCTGACTTCCCAGCGCCCACTGGTGCGCTCGTTCGGCGAGCATGTCGATCAGTGGACGCTGCCGCCCCTCGGCGAGGAGCTCACCGAGAATGCGTCCGAGGGGCGGTCCCCACTCGGGCTCGGCGATCCGCTTCACGATGGTCTGGTCGATGATCTGGGCGATGTCCTCCTCGCGGAGGATGCCCACCACCCCGCGCAGGATCGTCGAGGTTTCCTTCGCAACCCGCTCTGCGTGCTGCGGCTGCGCCATCCAGCCACCCAGCCTCAGCGGAATCTGTGCGGATTCGACCTTCGCCGAGACCACGTCGGGTGCGAGGAAGTTGGTTCCGACGAAGGAACTCAGACTCGCGCCGAGCTGGTCCTTCTTCCGCTTGATGATCGCGGTGTGAGGCACCGGAATCCCCAGCGGATGACGGAAGAGTGCAGTCACGGCGAACCAGTCGGCGAGGGCACCGACCATGCCCGCCTCGGACGCAGCGCGAACGTATCCGACCCATGCACCGGCGCCCCGGGTCTCCTGCCACCGGCAGAACAGGTACACCACGGCGGCCACAATCAGAAAGCCGGTCGCGACCGCCTTCATCCGGCGCAGATCCCGGCGCTTGGTGTCGTCCTCGAAAGTCATGTACTGCACCGGACCATTGTGCCGAAATTCGATCGCCGCCACCGCGCCCCGCGCGCGGAAGGCGCCCCAGACTCCGCACAGACACAGACTCCGCACAGACACAGACTCCGCACAGACACGCCAGGTACACCAGCGGATCGATCGAAGAGCAGGCGCCCGTAGACTGAGCGGACGATCGAGACCGAATGGATGTACCGAAACACATGCCTACTTCTCCCCCCGATGCGACCGATACCCAGCCCACGAAGCAGGACGGCCGCAAGCGTCGTTGGCACGAGCACAAGATCGCCCGCCGCGAAGAACTCGTCGAGGGCACCATCAAGGCCATCCGCACCCGTGGACACGAGATCGGGATGGACGAGATCGCTGCCGAGATCGGCGTGTCCAAGACGGTGTTGTACCGGTACTTCACCGACAAGAACGATCTGACGACGGCGACCATGATGCGGTACGTCGAGACCGTTCTCGCGCCGCGTATCTACGCGGCGGTGTCCGAGGACCTCGACGAGTACGACCTCACCCGGGTCGCGATCAGGACGTACGTCGAGACCGTTGCCGAGGATCCCGAGGTCTACCTCTACATCATGTCGAACAGCTCGTCGGCGAGCCGCGACGTCGTCGCCGACTCCGAGCGGATGATCGCAGAACTCGTGGCGGCAGTACTCGGCGAGCGGCTGCGACTGCTCGAGATGGATTCGGGCGGATCGGTGCCGTGGGCATACGGCATCGTCGGCGCAATCCAGCTGGCGACGCACTGGTGGATCTCGAACAAGTCCATGACCGAGGAAGACCTCGTCGACTACCTGACGATGATGGTGTGGGGAGGGATCACCGGGATCGCCCAGGTCTCGGGGTCGCCCGGGCGTTTCAAGTCGCGGCCGCACCCCTTGCTCCCCGACGACGAATCCTGACACGATTCACGTAACTTCTAGTTACGTGTAACCTCGGGGTATGTCCGATTCGATGCCATCGCACCACGACGAAGACGAGGATCCCGAAGGCTATCGGGGGCCGGCGGAGGTCGCGGTCGGAGCACAACACGCCACCGTCGACGTCGAACTGTCCGGACACTTCGATCCGATCGTCGGGCGACACCTGTGGCGAGGCCGCCTACGCCGGCTCGACGCCGACCTCCCACCCGAAACGCCGTTGAGTGCGGGCACCGAAGTGACGCTCCGGATCCCGCTGAGCGACGGAACTACAGCCTCCGCCACAGGGCGCATCACCGAGGTCGATCTGTGGGGAAGCCACATGATCGACGGCACCTCCCCACCGCCCTACCGGACACAGACCCGAGAAACGGACTGAAGAGGCGTCTGTGTGGCACGCTCGTCGCCATGGGTAACAACGGCGACGGATGGCACACCCCCGCAGTGGAGGCCCTTCGCGCAGGACCACGCAACCAGGTCGTCGACCTCGACACCAATGGCACACCGGGCTTCGACGGCGACAAGGAGTTCGGGACGAAGCTGATCGAGGAACGCGGCTCCGTGCTCTCCGACCTGCAGGAAATGCTCTTCGCGAACGGCCGCCTCGGCGACGAACGTTCCGTGCTGCTCGTACTTCAGGGCATGGACACCGCCGGTAAGGGCGGTATGGTCCGCAATGTGATCGGACACGTGGATCCGCAGGGTGTCGATCACACGGCGTTCGGTGTGCCGACACCGGAAGAGAAACGCCACCACTACCTGTGGCGCATCCACAAGGCACTGCCGCGCGACGGCCAGCTCGGCGTGTTCGATCGATCCCACTACGAAGACGTCCTTGTCGCCCGCGTACGCCAACTCGTCCCCGAGTCCGTCTGGCGTCGCCGCTACGACGAGATCAACCGGTTCGAACGCGACATCGCCGACAGCGGCACGACCATCGTCAAGGTCGCGATGTTCGTCTCCCTCGACGAACAGAAGGAACGTCTCGCCGAGCGACTCGAGCGCCGTGACAAGCACTGGAAGTACAACCCGAGCGACGTCGACGAGCGCGCCCTGTGGCCCGAATACCAGCAGGCGTATCAGGACATGCTCGACAAGACGAACACGGACCACGCACCGTGGTACGTGGTGCCGTGCGACCGCAAGTGGTACAGCCGTCTCGCGGTGATGGAACTGCTCATCGACGCCTTCGAACGTCTCGACCTCGACTGGCCGGAGGCGAATTTCGATATCGAGGCCGAGAAGAAACGGCTGGCGGAATCCTGACCGTCAGAACAGGTGCGGCGTCTCGATATGACGATGGTGATCGCGCCTGACGGTACCCGCCACCATGCCGACCGCAAGCACTACGGCCACGGCTGCGGCGACCCCGCTGGCAAGCGCGAACCCGCCGTGCCCGGATCCGGCTGCGACCAGGGTGAATGCAATCGTGATCACTCCGATGAGCGCGAGTGCGAATGCCGACCACGCGACGAAGAGGTTGAGCTTCATAGCCTTGACTCCTTCCCCGAGGACTGCGTTTCGGTTGATCCCGACGGTACCCCCAGGTGATGCCGGTCACAAGCTCAGCGGTGGGGCGTCACCGACGGTTTCACGGAATAGGTTGCGATCGCGAACTCCCCGTTGCGTGCCAGGTCGGTGAGTTCCAACTCCACGTGTCGCGGCAGTAGCGGCTTGCCCGCACCGATCGTCACCGGAGCGAACGACACGATCATCTCATCGAGCAGGCCCGCGTCGGCGAACTGCCCGGCGAGGTCTCCCCCGCCGATCATCCACAGGTCGCGATCACCTGCAGCGGCCGCCATCTCGTCGTAGACCGCGCGCACGTCGTCCTGTGTGAACCGGATATCGCCGGGTCCGTCAGGGCCCTGCGCAACGGGCATCCCGTCGCGGTGTGTGAAGACCCAGCAGGGGAATTCGTACTCCCACTTGTCGACCCCCGCGTAGTCCAGGACCCACTGGTATGTCGAGGCACCCATCGCGGCCGCACCGACGCGCGACATGAATCCTGCTCCGCCGCCGGGTCCGTCGTGATCGATGTCGCGCGACAGCAACCAGTCCAGGCTGTGGTCCTCCGTCGCGATGAAACCGTCGAGTGTGCTTGCGGTGAAGAAGATCATCCGGGTCATGTCGAGTTTCCTTCCGGCTCGTCTCCGAGCATGTGCGATGAGGCGCCGCGTTGCCATTCGAGCGGGTCCCCGTTGTCGATGCTGCGGCCGGCGGCGCGCAACATATGACGCACGAGCTGTCGCCGGTGCGCCGAGAATGTGAGTACGTGAGAGACGACACCGCCGAGTACGAAGCTCTCGGGCGGGTCGCACAGTGCGTCGATCAGGCGATCGCCCCAGGCGTTGCGTCGATCGATGTCGCGTACGGCTTCCGCCCATTGCGGCGCGATCACGTCGAACTGCTTGCACAGCGATGCCGCATCGTTGCCCGAACGCACGGGTTCGTCGGCGCCGATCATCGACGCGAGCCAGATCTGTTTCGACCACACGAGGTTGCCGAGTACCTGTGCGATCGACTCTTCGGGGCCGTCCCACGCGAGCACCACGAGCCCGGGGAGTCTCACACGCTCGTAGTCGTCCGCGGCCAGATCGCATGCGACATTCAGCAGTGCCCAGGTGTCGTCGAGATCGTGGTGGACCATCTGTGCGGTCACCTGACCGGCCGCGCTGCTACGGCCGTACCCGCCGGCTCCATCCTCCACCCACAGGTGCATGGGCGGATGGAAGTGGACTCCGTTGGGAGCGGGTAGCCAGTGCGAGTATCCGGATGGCGCGAGGGCGCGGCCCCCGGTCGCGCTCGGTGGATAGCCGTACGCCCGGGAGAACGCGCGGCTGAATCCTTCCACCGAGTTGTACCCCGCGGCGAAGGCGGTCTCCGTGACACCTCGGCCGTCTCGCAACTGCCACGCCGCCCTCTCGAGCATCACCCTGCGTCGCAGTGCGACCGGGGATTCCCCTGTGCCGAGCGAGAATTGACGACTGAAATGCCACTGCGACGCGAATGCACCGCGTGCCATGTCGTCGAGGTTCGCGTGGTCCTCGTCGAGAACGGCATCGAGCAGTTCGCGCAGTCGGTCGCGCCCGGATCCGGTCATGAACCCAGTGTCGCGCAGTGAACGCGAAGCGTGCTTGACCGTTCTTGCTCAGCTCCGTCTCGTTCCACCGGGTTGAGAGCACCCGAGGCGGGTACCCGACCACACATGACATCCCTGACCGCACTCGCCTTGACCTGCTCGCTCAAACCGTCACCGGCTCCATCGAGCAGCGACCTGATCGCCGAGCAGGTCCTCACCGAACTTCGCAAGCACGACGTGGCCGGCGACAAGATACGTCTGGTCGACTTCGACATCCGGCCCGGAGTCGAATCCGATATGGGTGACGGCGACCAGTGGCCACAGATCCGCGAGCGCATCCTGGACGCCGACATCCTCCTGATCTCGACCCCGACCTGGCTCGGTCAGATGTCCAGTGTCGCCAAACGCGCGCTCGAACGACTCGATGCCGAGCTGTCCGAAACCGACGACCGCGGACGCCCCGTCCTGTTCGACAAGGTGGCGATCGCCGCGGTCGTCGGCAACGAAGATGGAGCTCACGCCATTGTTGCCTGCCTGTTCCAGGCGCTCAACGACTGCGGATACACCATTCCCGCGCAGGGTTGTACCTACTGGAACGGCGAGGCCATGACTCCGGGAGACTACAACGATCTCGACGGTATACCCGATGCCGTCGCCTCCACCAACGCCACCGTTGCCCGCACAGCCGCGCACCTGGCCCGCGCACTTCGAGCACAGCCGTATCTCACTGGGGAGTCATGACAGCACGAGCAAGGAGCTGCAAGCGTGCAATTCGAGGTGCCTCGCCGACTTCGTGCCGAAGGTCGAGGCGTTCGGCTGCGTAGGATCCCGCTACGCCCCAGCGTCGTATCGGTGGTCAAATGTACTGTCGCAGTACTGATCGCGTGGCTGCTGGCCGATCGGGGTCTGAACAGTCCGGAAGCCTTCCTAGCCCCCTACGCTGCCCTGTTCATCATCGGCACCACGGTCCGCAGCTCGGTGGCCGCCGCTGTTCGACAGGTTACGGTCGTCGTGCTCGGCGTGTTCGTAGCGGCGTTGGCCGCGAGTACGCTGCCCGAACTCGCGGCACTGGCCGCTGCAGTCGCGGCCGGCACTGCCCTGGGGCGCAGCCGATGGCTGGCACCGGACGGAATCTGGGTTGCCATCACTGCGCTGCTCGTCCTGCTGTACGGCACGGCCACCGATGCCGTCGTGGTGTTCCATCGTGTCCTCGATGTCACGCTGGGAGTGCTCGTCGGCGTTTTGGTCAACGCCTTGGTCCTGCCTCCCGACCGACTGTCCCCCGCCCGCGACCTCATCCTGCACCGTGCGCAGGAGCTGTCCTCCCTGCTTGCCGACCTTGCAGACGGGCTGCGAGACGGCCGGCACGACGACGACCGGAAGCAGCAATGGGTATGGGAGCTCTACAAGTCGACCGGCGCCCGGGCTGCACTCCACGAGGGCAGGGTAAGCCTGCGAGGTAACATCCGCCGCGCGAGCTGGGCCAGAGTCGGTGGCTCACAGGTATACCAGCCGGTCGCAACGATCCTCGACCGGTCCCTGCTACATGTCTCGATGATCGAGGTCGCAGTCGCGACGATCGTCGCCTCCGATGCTTCGGTGGAAGGTTCCGCTGTTCCCGGCCGCGAACAACTCCATCAGGACGGAGCAGAGTTGCTCGAGACTTTCTCGACCGCGTTCGACCAACTCACGTGGGATCCCGCCCACCATCGAAAGCCCTACCTCCATGTCGTGGACAGCGCTCTCCCCGATGCGCGCTCGCGCCTCGCGTCGTTCGAGGACACAGTTCGACGCGAGCAGCCGTTACCCGGAGCGTGGTCAGTCATGACCGTGGCAGCCCAGGGCCTGTGGAACACAGTCGCAGCCCTCGATACGTACGAGGAACATGCGCGCGACGGTTCCGCACAGGCCGAAACGGGTACTCGCCATCCATGACTTCACACATCCGCACCTGCGAAGTGCATTCAGCGCCTCTGCCCAGACCGCGGGGCCCGATATCCGGCGAGGTCATCTCGCGGTTGCGCACGCCCGTCGGCATCGGCCCGTGGCCGATCCACGTAACCGGCGAACCGTACGGCGAAGACGTACAGCTCGCGCTTACGGTGCTGTACGAAATGCACTACCGCGGATTCGACGGCGTCGACGCCGAATGGGAATGGATGCCCGGTCCACTCGGCGTGCGCGCACAACTCGAACAGCTCTTCCTCGGCGCGTTGCGTCACGATGTCCCCGTATGTGACGACCCGAACGCGGTCCTCGACGCTTTGTGCCACGAGCCTCACGACGCATGGGGTCTGTCGCACCAGCTGGCTGCCTACGGAACGTGGGAGCATGTCCGCGAATTCTTCGTGCACCGTTCCATCTACCACCTCAAGGAAGCGGACCCGAACGCGTGGGCGATTCCACGACTCACGGGACTCTCGAAAGCCGCACTCGTCGCGGTCGAGTTCGACGAGTACGGCGGCGGTCGCGCCGAACGAGTGCACTCTCGGCTGTTCGCGGATCTGTTGGTTGCGGCCGGTCTGAGCGACGACTATCTCGGCTATCTCGAGTGTGTGCCTGCGGAGAGCCTCGCAACCGTGAACTTCATGTCACTGTGCGGTCTGCACAGGGTACGGACCCCGATGCTGGTCGGCATGTTCGCAGCAACCGAGGTCACCTCGACACCGAGTTCCCGACGGATGGTCTCCGCACTGGAGCGTCTCGAGGCCCCGCCTGCATGCGTCACCTTCTATTCGGAGCACGTCGAAGCGGACGCCGTACATGAACTGGTCCTGCGCTTCGATGTGGTCGGTGATCTGCTCGCGAAGGATCCGGGGTGCGGTGCGGAGATCGCGTTCGGCGCAAACGCCACCGAATTTCTGGAGGGACGCCTCGCACATCATCTGCTGACCGCGTGGGCGGAGGGCCGGTCGTCGCTCGAGGCTCCGGCTGTTCCGGCCGTATGACCGACGCGACGCAATGACGCTGGAGTCTGCGACGTCGGAAGTTGATGGTGATCAGCACCCCTCCCAGAATGGACACGACGACGCCTGCGACACGACGACGCCTGCAATGATCCCCACTGTCACCCAGCCTTCGAATCCGCCACCCGCAGCGACGAGTACCAGCGCGATGACCGCGATCCCGACGAGAACACACGCGTATCCGGCCCACCCGGCAAGACGGCTGCTCGGGGTGGGCCGGTCGCTGTGAGGTGAATTCGTCATACGCTGGATTTACCCACCCAGCACCTGGGGTCAAAACCTCTTCCTACAAACGGAATTCGGTCTCTTCATATCCCCGTCACAGATCAGCGAGCCGATTTCGCCGCCTTCTTCTCGGTGTGGGCGTCGGCGTTGGCCAGCGTTCCGGATGCGTTCTCGAGGTGTGCCCGGACGAACCATTGGAACTTTTCGAGTTGGCCGGTCTGCCCGATGAGAAGGTCCTCGGTGATCGCGTCGATCTTCCCGACCTTCGATATCGCCTTGCGATTGTCGGTGATGAGGCCGTCATAGACCAGATCGAGTGCCGCAAGATGCGCCTGGGCCGTGTCGCGGGCGACCGAATAGTCGTCCCAGGTCCGATATTTCTCGATGGCGCCAGGCGTGCCGAGCGGAGATTCACCGAGTGCCGCGATACGCTCCGCCACCTCGTCGGCGTAGCCACGGACGAGTTCTACTTGCGGATCGATCATCTCGTGTACGCCGATGAAATTCGGCCCCACGACGTTCCAGTGGATGTGTTTCAACGTCAGGTGCAAGTCGTTGTAGGCACTGAGCCGTTCCTGCAGTACGCGAGCCACTCCCGCGCCGTCCTTGTCGCTCAATCCGGGCACCGTGTACTTCGCCATGTTTCGTCTCCTTGATCCTGTCGGGTGTGACGACTGCATACCCGGCAGCGCACCGCGCCGAAACCTCCTAACTCCCGTGGAGCACACAGCGCAAAGCAGAGAACCACGCACAGACCCCAGCGACGGGGTCAGGCGTCCGGGCCGATGTCCTCCTCGTCCAGCCGGTGCACCGCCGCCTCCTCCGCGGACGCGGCGCCGCCGTCTATCCCCACGTCACTGCCGATGAGGTCGGAATCGACGTCCTCCCCCGTTCCCTCGTCCGGCGCCACGAGCCGACCGGATCGCTCGTCTCCGACTTCGTCTTCTCGGGACGGATAATCCGCACGGTCTTCGTCCGGCCCGTCGGTCGCAGTATCCGGGACTTCTTCTTCGAGACGCGACTCGAGGCTGTCGTGGGGTTCCATCGCGAGCGGTCGCTCCGGTGGTGAGTAGCCCTCGTCCAGAACGTCGTCCTCGCCACGATCGAGGAGCGTATCCTCGGGCTGCAATTGGTCCTCGTCATCAACGCTGTATTCGCCAGGGACACTCGCCCCGGGGTTCTCCGATGTAGGCATGTCACCGACGATGCCACTCGGCAAGAGCTTCCGCCATCGTTTGACGCTTCGGGGAATCGCGAAACGGGATCCGGTTTCGCGGACGAGCCGTGCGGGTACATGGGAACAAGATTCCGAAGCCGTCCGGCGGCGGAGAACACAGCGAGGTGACGTGATGATCATTCTGGGCTTGGTTCTGTTGGTGGTCGGATTACTGACGGGAATCTCGATCCTCACCACGATCGGGGTGATACTTCTCGTCGTCGGCGCCGTACTTGCAATCCTGGGTGCTACGGGTCGCGCGATCGGTGGCCGTTCTCATTGGTATTGAGATCCTGGTATTGACAACTTGGCATTGACATCTACGCACACCTGGTCACCGCACACCTGGTCACCGCACACCTGGTCACCCGCGAGGGTGGCCGGGTCTGCGATGACTGGTGTCGCACAACGGATACAGGGCACTTCGTCGACACCGGCACACCGCCACGACGAAACGGTCGGATTCGGTTTCGCTGCCGTCCTCCGCGACAATACGGATCGGCCCCTCGACGAGCGCAGGCCCACCCTTCACGAGCCGCACCACACGCACATCGCGGTCGTCGCGATCATGCATCGGCCACACCGTCTGCCTCGCCTCCCGTCCGGGTTCTTTCTGCACGGATCACCACCACCTCTTCCTGCGCCGCTTCCTCGTCGGCGAGACGCACCTCCCGAAGGTATCGGACTCTGCTCCGTAGCACGGGCCCGAACGGGATACTCTGCCGAGCGACCACTGCTGCCTTCAGTCCTCCGCATTGCAGCCGGTCGAGAGTGGCATCCACCCCGCTGAATTCGGACTGGACGATCAGCGCGAACCCCTTCGACGACAACAACGTCGGCAGTTCGTCGCACAGCGGATCGAGGATGCGCCGCCCGTCCGGGCCGGCATCCCATCGCGGATCGGAGTCTCCATTCTCGTGTGGAACATAGGGCGGATTGGACAAGACGACATCGAACGGCCCCGACCTCGCTGCGGCGCCCAGGTCACCGCGCACTACGCGCACACTCAGGCCGCGCGCGCGAACGTTGAGTCGTGCTGTGAGCACAGCGCGCGACGAGATGTCGACGGCCGTCACCGACGCGGCACCCAGATCTGCTGCGGTCACCGCGAGAAATCCTGTGCCAGTGCAGAAATCCAACACTCGAGCATCATCTGTACCCCACGATTCTGCCATGGCCTGCGCAAGTAGGAACGAATCTTCTTGCGGCCGGTACACTCCGGGCAACCGCCATACTCGGGCCGGCTGCTTACGGATGAACAGCAGTGGAGCTGTCACGACGCCATCACCTCGAATCCTGAACGTGCTGGCGATTACCCCCGTTCCGACGCGATCAAACCGCATGACGGCACCCGGGATTCCGCGGCGAGTCACATCAGGGTCACGTCACATCAGGTCAGGATCCGCCGTGTCAGCCCGTGGAGCCTACGTCGCACCGTGCCTGAGGGCTTCGAGTCCCCGAGCGCCGCGTGAGCGGCATTCCATCCGCACATTCCGTGGACGCCCCCACCCGGATGGGCGCCTGCACTCGCGAGGAACACCCCGTCCACCGGCGTACGCGGACCTCCGAATCCGGGCAGGGGACGCAGGAACAACTGCTGGTGGATCTGTGCCGTACCGCCGTTCACGGCGCCTCCGACCAAGTTCGCGTCTGCAGCTTCCAGCTCGCGCGGGCGCTGCACCGTGCGTCCGAGAATCGAGTCGTGGAATCCCGGTGCGTACGCCTCGAGTTGCGCATCCACCCGCCCGGCGAGCTGGTCGGCCGAAATGTCATCGACGATGCCCCGGGGAAGATGCGTGTAGGCCCAGCAGCTTTCGGTGCCGACCGGCGACCGGGACGGGTCGGCAGTTGTCATCTGCCCGACCAGCATGAACGGCAACTCGGGCACCACACCCGTCTCGAGATCCGCTGCCCACCGCACGCGTATCGGCACCGACGTGAACCGTCCCTGCTCCTGCCAACGACTGCGAGCGCCAGGGAATGGGACGATCGAGTGCGTAGTTCACCTTCACCACGGGCGTGTCCCATTGGAATCCGCGAAGATCCGAGCGTATCCGGCCTCCGACGACGTCGGCGGGAAGCAACTGCCCGTAGAGAGCAGGCGCAGACACGTCCGCGAGCACCGCGCGACGAACTCGAATTCGTTCGCCGGTGGCTGTCCGGACGGCCGTCGCGCGCCCCTTCTCGACCTCGATGTGGGTGACATTCTGTCTGCACAGGACGCGAGCACCCGCACTCTCCCCGCGCTGCACGAGCGCTTCGGTCAGCGCACCCGCACCGCCTGTCGGCGCCGGAAAACCCACATCCTGCGCGAGCATTGTCAGGATGTAGCCCATGGCGCCGCTTCCGGGAGCATCCGGTGGCACATCCGTATGCATGGCGTTGCCGAGCATCAGCAGTCGCGCGGACGCCCCGCCGAATAGTTCCTCGGACATCCGCAACACCGGCAACGCGAGCAGCCTCGCGAAGCGCAGCGACTCCCCGGAGCCCAATTCGCGAATCAGGGATGCCGCGCCGCGCACCGGCGGAAACGGACGAAGGAGTGCCTGAAGGAACGGCTCACGGATCCGCGTCCACTGTTCGACCAACGTCAGCCATGCATTCCCGTCGCCGGCGCAGCGGCGTTCGAGGTCGGATGCGGTGTCGTCCGGATCCGGTCGCACCACCACGGCATCGTCGTCTTCCGGCCCCGAGGGGTGACCGAACGCCGCGGCGGAACGACTCCAGCGCAGACCGTACGATCCGAGATCCAGAGAGCGGAACGCGGGCGACACGGCCGCGAGCGGATGGAACGCACTGAACAGATCAGCAGTGAATCCGGGAAACAGTTCCACGCTTCGGACCGCACCACCGGGCATCTGTTGTTCCTCGAGGACGACCACGTCCCAGCCCGCATCGGCGAGCACCGCGGCCGCCGTCAGTCCGTTGGGACCGGCACCCACGACAACCGCATCCACCGTGCCCAGCCCTGTGTGGCGGGGAGCGCCGTTTTCGGAGTTCATGCCGTCCCCTCCTCGAGTGTCTCGGAGTGCACGGACCGCCGTCCGAGCCGTACGCGACGTCCTTCGCCTGCGCCTTACGCTACGGGAGACGGGTGTGGCGCCACGCCGGTGTGGGTACCAACCACCCATGGTGTCCTTCACCGACAGTACGGCCGATTCCGACACACGCGAAGCATCCCCATGTGCTTTCGTGTTCGCCCCCTCACCGTTGTTGACGGTGACTATCGAGGAGGCTCCTCATGACGGACACGAGTTGCACATCCATGCGGGTGGGCAGGGATTCTGGATCGGTCGGATGGCAGCGATCCTGGGCATGGATGTCCACCTCTGTGGGCCGTTCGGCGGCGAAGCGGGCCGCATCCTCGTCGACCTCATGACCCGCGAAAACGTGACCGTCCACCCTGTGGAGACCGCATGCGAGAACGGTTCGTACGTCCACGACCGCCGAGGCGGAGCACGCACCGTGGTGGTGGAAGTTCCTCCACCTGCTCTCACACGTCACGAGACGGATGACCTGTTCAGCACATCGCTTGCTACTGCACTGGCCGCCGATATCGCGATACTGGGCGGGCCACATTGCGATCACGCCGTTCCGACCGAGGTCTATCGGCGGTTGTGCGCCGATCTGACCGCGCTGGCGATTCCGGTCGTAGCGGATCTGTCGGGATCCGCCCTCACAGCCGCGCTGAGCGGTGGTGTCACGGTGCTCAAGGTCAGCCACGAAGATCTCATCGAAGACGGCAGAGCGCAGTCGGACGATATCGACGAGCTCGTCACCACCATGCACCGCCTGCACGAGGAAGGCGCGGAGACGGTGATCGTCTCCCGCGCGGGAGACCCTGCCATCGCGCTGTGCGAGGGCGAGGTGTGGGAGGTCGAGACGCCACCGGTCCAGATCGTCGACCATCACGGTGCCGGCGACTCCATGACCGCCGGATTCGCGGCAGCCTTCTCGACCGGAAAGTCCCTCCTCGAAGCATTGCGGCTGGGAGCCGCGGCCGGCGCTGTCAATGTGACCCGTCGAGGTCTGGCGACCGGGCACAGTTTGGCAGTCACGCGCATGACGGAGAAGATCCAGGTGCGCCGGATGCAAGGAGTACGGAATTGACTACTCCCCGCCCTGAAAAACGGGGATTCTCGGACTCACATCCGGGAGTTCCTGTTTCACCGGCGAGTGCGGACGGGAAAACCCGTGCCGTCTGACATCGCCTCCGCAGGCGTTTGGTGTCTCCGCGAGCCCGGCGACGACGAGGGTGTTCTGCGCGGCATTGACGTCCCGATTCGCCAACCGACGGTTGCGGACCATGTTGCGCGGGGCAAGGTCTTCGACGGCGATGGTGCCGAACCGTGCCACGAGATCCGTGCTGGTCTTGTGGAGGAAGTCACGGCGGGCATCGCGGACACGGGAGTGCGTGCGTGCCACCCTCGAGCGTTGCTTGGCGCGGTTGTTCGAGCCCTTCTGCATCCGCGCCAGACGCTTCTGGTGGCGGCGCAGGCCGCGTTCGTGCCGGGCCATGTGCCTCGGATTCCCGATCTTCTCCCCGGTCGACAGGACCGCGAAGTCCTTGATCCCGAGGTCCACACCGACCGACTCGCCAGTATCCGGCAACAAAGCGGGATCGGTCGTGTCGACGGCGAACGTCACGAACCACCACCCGTCCGCCTCGCGGGAGACAACCACCATCGTCGGGTCGAGCCTGGCAAGGTCGATGCCGGGCCAGGACCACGCCACCTTCATCGGCGCGGTGGTCTTCGCCAGCCACAGCCCGTCCGGTTTGATGCGGAACGCCGAGCGAGTGTAATGCGCGGACTGGCGAGAATGCCGGTTCTTGAACCGTGGGTACTCGGCGGTGCCCTTGAAGAACGACTGGAACGCGGTGTGCTGGTGGCGCAGCGTCTGCTGAAGCGGCACCGAGGACACCTCGCCGAGGAACGCAAGCTCCTCGGTTTTCTTCCACTCGGACAGTGCGGCGTCGATGTCCTTGTACGCGGTCCTCATCTCCTCATGACAACAGAAGGGTCCGACATGTCGAACGCCATTCCTGCCCGCCGTGAACGACGGGGCATCCAGGCGAGGTCCCGGTGAAAGCGCTCATCGTCAACGACGACGGCATCGACAGTCCCGGCCTCGCGTCGCTGGCACGGGTTGCAGTCGACGCCGGGCTCGACGTGAGCGTGGCTGCGCCACACCTCGAGCACAGTGGCGCAAGTGCCTCGTTGTCCGCGCTCCAGGAAGACGGCACGTTGTCGATGTCGCGGCGCACGTTTCCTGACCTCCCGGAACTCGAGGTCTTCTCTGTCGAGTGCTCCCCCGCGCTGATTTCATTCCTCGCCGCGGAAGGCGTATTCGGCCGGCCGCCGGACATCGTGCTTTCAGGCATCAATCTCGGCCCCAACACCGGCCATGCCATCCTGCACTCGGGCACGGTGGGCGCCGCGCTGACCGCCGCGAGTCACGGAGCTCGCGCTGTCGCACTGTCGTTGAACGGAACAGCGCCATCCCTCTGGGACACAGCGGAATCGGTCGCTTCTCGTGCAGTGCGCTGGGCGGCCGTGCATGCTCCTCCGGGGCAGGTACTCAATGTGAATATTCCGGATATTTCTCTCACAGAACTGCGTGGACTACGGACTGCTCCCCTTGCGGAATTCGGAGCCGTGCAAGCAGAAATCGGCGAAATGGAGGAGGACGGTCTCGAGACCCGCAGTGTACCGGTGACCTTCCGGAGCGTCGTCATCGACGAAACCAGAGAGAGCGACGCCGCACTGCTGCATCATGGCTGGGCCACCGCGACGATGTTGACGATGCCGTTCGAAGTTTCCGGGATCGATCTCAGTGCGTTGACCTTCTCGACATGATCCGGTCGCGGGTCACCGCGGCACCTTACCGCTCCATGCGCAGCGCGTTGCTCAGCGAGGCTTCGGTGAACCAGATGAGGTTGTAATCCTTGTCTTTCGTGCCGGTGATCGTGCCGGTCTCCGACCCGACTGCCATCCCCGCTATCGAGGGCGCTGGAGCGGCTCCCCTGCGGAGCCTTCCTCGGCATCACCGGCAAGACCGGTCTCGAGGAAGACCACGTGGTGACCGATCGCCACAGCATGATCGCAGAACCGCTCGTAGAAGCGGCCGAGCAGCGTCACGTCCACTGCTTCCATGACGCCGTGTTCCCAGCGGTCGGAAGTGATGCGCTCGAACAGGGCACGGTGCAACGCATCCATCTCGCTATCCGCCCGCTCGAGCGCTGCGGCCCGCACCGGATCTCGCTGCGCCAGCACACGATGGGTCTCGCCGGCAACCGCGACAGCGACCCGGCCCATGTCGGCGAGGATGCCATGTGCCTCCGAGGGGACCACGTGCGCGGGATGACGTCGGAGGACGGCCTCCGCAACGTGGGTCGTCAACGCGCCCATTCGTTCGAGGTCCGCGGCGATGTGCATGCCGCCGATCATCAGCCGCAGATCGGACGCGACCGGAGCCTGCAACGCGAGCAGGGCGAAGGCGGTCTGCTCCCATTGCCGGGCGGCGGAGTCACATTCCTCCTGGGTCGCGATCACCTGCTCCGCGAGGTGAGTGTCTGCCGACATCAACGCGCGCGACGCATCCGCCATCATCGATTCCACACCGGTACACATCGCCGCCAGATCCGCGGCGAGACGATCGACATTCTCAGCGAAGCGACTGCGCACTGACCCACCCTCCTATGACATCGGACGCCACGGCGACTCCGGATCGGTAGGCCGTGCGTGAGCCCGGCAGGTCCTCCGATGTCGAAACACCCCGAGCCGCACCTGGACCGGTTACCCCGTTCATGCCGGACCGAACCGTCCGGCTGCACCGGATGGACTCTGTTCCTCGCCGTGAGTGAACTCTGTCCGCTCTGCGTTCATCCGAAGAAAAATCGGGTACGCGCGGATGCATGGAACTCATTGCTATTGCCGCCCTCGTCGCAATGGTGGCGTTCGTAGTGGCTCGCCGCAAGATCAACAGACGACGGTAGCACCGTCCACTCACGTACCCGCAGCCTGCTCGCCTGACGACCCCCGAGCGCTTTCGCCGGAACTCTGAAATGGACTCCCAGTGTCGAGGTCCGGTTTTCACATCGATCGGTGTGGGTAGACGAGAGTGATCGCGCGTTCCGCGGTACGCCGAGCGCGTACACCTATCGGTCCGCAGGCCGATACACGGTCAGCAAGCCGATACGCACTGGTTCAGTGCATCGATCATCGAGGCGTCCGATGAGCAACAGCGATCCCGCCTTCGCGGCTCGGTCACGGGTACAGGGCTACGCGTTCGCCGTTGCCCTGGTCTTCGTGATGATCGGTGCGCTCGGATTCGTTCCCGGACTGACGTCCAACTACAGCACGATCATGCGTGTGGGCGCCGACTCGCAGGCCCATCTGCTCGGTCTGTTCCAAGTTTCCGCTGTGCACAACGTCGTGCACCTCGTGTTCGGCGCAGTCGGTCTGCTGGCGGCCCGCCGACTGACCTGGTCCCGCATCTACCTCCTCCTGGGAGGAGGCGTCTATCTGGGTCTGGTCGCGTACGGGATCATCATCGAACACCACAGCGCCACAAATGTTCTGCCCGTGAACAACGCCGACAATTGGCTGCACGGCGCCCTCGGCGCCGTTATGGTGCTCTTGGCGGTCTACCCCGGAGGTCGCACTCGGCCCCTCCTGCCTGGGAGTGTGCCCCGCAGGAGGTGGCCTCGTCCCCGACGGCGGTAACAGACCGGGTCAGGCCTTCTTCTGCGCGCTGCTCCGCGCGGGGTTCGCCTGTTGCCCCGACTTCGGGTCCTTCTCCGATTTCTTCTCGGAGACACCGCTGACGATCCGGTCACCGAGCGGCTTGTCGATGTTGCGCCAGTATTCGAACGCCCGCTCGAGAACATGTTCGGTGACACCATTGAGAAGATGTCCGACTACGTTGTCCACCAACCGATCCCGGGCCTCATCGTCGAGAACTTCCCGAACCATCGTTCCGGCCTGGCCCCAGTCGTCGTCCTCGCTGTGCAGTGCGTAGGGTGCGCGCACCATGTCGCCCGCGCTCTGCCAGGTGGCAGTCTCTCCGACCTGTGACGGGTCCGCGTGGGGTCCGCCCTTGGAATTCGGAACGTAGACCGGATCACCGGGGTTGTGGTGCCGCATGTTTCCGTCCTTCGAATAGGACCGGACGGGGACATGCGGTTTGTTGACCGGCAGTTCCTTGTAGTTGGCGCCGATACGATACCGATGGGCATCGGGATACGAGAACAACCGACCGAGGAGCATCTTGTCCGGACTCGGGCCGATGCCGGGAACGAGGTTGCTCGGCTCGAACGCGGCCTGCTCGATCTCGCAGTGGTAATCGGTGGGATTGCGATCGAGCGTCATCGTGCCGACCGGGATCAATGGGTAGTCACCGTGTGGCCACACCTTCGTCAGGTCGAACGGGTTGAAGCGGTAGTTGTCCGCATCCTCGAACGGCATGATCTGCATGTTCAAGGTCCAACTCGGGTACTCGCCCGCTTCGATGTGTTCCCACAGGTCACGCGTGTGATAGTCCGTGTCCATCGATGCCATCTGGTCGGCCTCGTGCTGGGTGAAGAACTCGATTCCCTGGTCGGTCTTGAAGTGGTACTTCACCCAGAATTTCTTGCCCTCGGCGTTCACCCACATGTAGGTGTGGCTCGAATAGCCGTTCATATGGCGCCACGTGCGCGGAATACCGCGGTCACCCATGAGCCAGGTGACCTGGTGCGCCGACTCAGGAGAGAGCGTCCAGAAGTCCCATTGCATGTCGTGGTCGCGCAGATTGTTGTCGGCGCGGCGCTTCTGGGACCGGATGAAGTCCTGAAACTTCATGGGGTCACGCATGAAGAAGATCGGGGTGTTGTTGCCGACCATGTCGTAGTTGCCCTGGTCGGTGTAGAACTTGATCGCGAAACCGCGCGGGTCGCGCCACGTGTCGGGGCTCCCGCGTTCCCCCGCAACGGACGAGAACCTGATCAACAGGTCCGTCTTCTTACCGGGCTGGAACAGATCTGCCTTCGTGTAGGCGGAGACGTCCTCGGTGACCTCGAATCGCCCGTAGGCACCGCCACCTTTCGCGTGGGGTTGTCGCTCCGCGACGCGCTCGCGGTTGAACTGGGCCATCTTCTCGATCAGGTAGTGGTCCTGGAGCAGGACGGGTCCATCGGTACCGATGGTGAGCGAATGCTCGTCACTCGTAACCGGAATACCGGCGTCGTCGGTCGTGAAGTTCGGATCCGTCATCGTGGCCTCCTTCAGCAGACAGTGTCTGACAACGGGTACCCATGCGCGCCACGGCCAAACGACCACCGGGCCACGGTCAAATGATGTCCGGATGTGCCGGCTCGTCGGCCCCTCCGTCGGCCCGCGTGAAGAACGATACGCGTCCATTGGTCTCGAGGACAGCGAGTTCGATCTCGTCGAACCGGCGGATACCTTTCTGACGTGCACTGCTCATCAGGTCGTCGAGCGACATCCGTTCGGTACGCAGTCGGTGCAGGTCGGGGACTCCGTCGCGGACGACGATGACCGGAACTCCGTGCGTGACACCCCGCATGCGGGGGAAACGGGAATTGATCCAGGTCAACCCCATGGTGAGCAGAGCGAACACTCCGATCGCCAGTACTGCCGCAGTGACGGAGTAGTCCTGCTGCGTGACCCCTTGCTGGATGAGGTCACCCATCGCGATGTAGAGGATCAGCTGGAAGGTACTCAGCTCACCGACCGTCGACCGACCGACGATCCGGGTGATCACCCAAAGGAACAGGAAGAGAACAGCCGCTCGGATGACGATTTCCATCAGGGCGCCACCCAGGTCATGAAATCCACAGTGACCACATCGATTCCGTTCTCGTATACGGATACCGAGCCCGATGCTCCGGTCTGGCTCGACGGCTGGATATACGCGTCGAAACTGAGAGTGAGGGTATCGCCGGGCGGTGGGTCGAGGGTCATGTAGGTGCGGGCGGCGTCAGAGGTTTCCGCCGACGGCTCGGGCGTCCAACCTTGACTCTCGAACATATCGAAATAGTCGGAGTCCACGGCGATCACCACCGGCTCCGTGAACCCGCCGGGCTTCCGGACCGTCAGATTCCAAGGGACGTCCAGTCCGGGTCGCGCGATCCGCGGATATTCGAGGTGAAGTTCGTATTCACCGCCGGATGCGTGGGTGGTCGCGCTGTACACACCTAATCGGCCGGTGAGACCGACCAGGACGATCACGGCAAGGAGCACGACCGCACCTCGTCGAATCCAGGCGACAGTCGGCGAACGTGCAAAAGTCCCGACATCGTCCAGTACCGAGTCGGGGATTCGGTCGGCAGTGCCCACCGTCCGAATCTCCCACGATCAGGACGCACGCGCCGGGATTCGTGCGAAATGCCGACTCGGGTTTCACGGTGAAGCCGCCGGGTAACCGTGGAGGTGACCGACGAGGAGGACTGTCATGCCGAAGAAGGGCTCTGATCCGCATCTGAAGGATCAGGAGTTGTACGAGGAACTGCGCGACGAAGGTGACTCGAAGGAGAAGGCCGCACGTATCTCCAATGCCGCGGCGAACGAAGGACGCTCGTCGGTCGGACACAAGGGCGGCAAGGCCACCGATTATGAGGAACGGACGGTGCCCGAGTTGAAGGAACGGGCCAAGGAAATCGGTGTCACCGGATACTCGAAGATGACGAAGGACGAACTCATCGACGCTCTGAGGAATCACTGACGGAGGGGGGCCGACGGGGACCGTTCCGGAATGCACACGTCCTGATGAAATCTTGGGTTCGGTCCTGTGCGCCGCGGGTACGCAACATTCATGAACACACGACACACCACCATGATCGCGGCGGTGTCACTGGCCGCTCTCGTCGCCTCCGGTTGCAGCGACGACGAAGCGACTACCGACGACGCCACCGTCGAAACACCGCCTCTCACCACTGCCGAAACGACCACCGACGACATACCCACCCCGGCGCCCGGGATGGCCGGCGCCTTCCAGGTACCCGGGGAGCCCGTCGGTGACGACGACAATGCCTTCACCTACGACGAAGCCGCCGTGCCAGTGGGCTCGGTGGTGACGGTCGACTCCGAGGACCAGGACGGCCGCACGACGATCACCCTCGATGCGACGGGTCTGGCACCGGGCCGCGACTTCGGTGTGCACGTGCACACGCTGCCGTGCGGGCCGCAACCATCGGACTCCGGGCCTCACTACCAGAACGACCTCGACCCCGCAGCCACCCCGGACGCACCGTCGACGGACCCGGCCTACGCGAACCCACAGAACGAGATCTGGCTCGACGTCACGACCGACGAGACCGGTGCTGCCCAAGCATCGACGACCGTCGACTGGGAGTTCCGCGAGGATGAGGCCAACTCTGTGGTGCTCCACGCACAGCACACCATGACAGGACCGGGTGAAGCCGGAATGGCAGGTGAGCGCCTGGCGTGCATCGACACCGATTTCTAGAAATCGTAGTTCCACCGGCGATGCCGACGAGGGCATCGACTGAAGCCGGCGCATCTCGATCCTGCGTTCGATCCCTGCGTCGGCACAGGTCAACGTATGTTCCACGCGAACAAGGTCGAATCCTCGGTCAGTTCTCGTTATGCGGGAGAAATTCCTGCGCCTTGGTCTTGACACCGGTCTTGATGAACCCCCAGGCATCCTCGTCCCCGTGCAGGACCGCAGACGTGGCCGACTTGAACTGTTCCCAGGTCGCGTGCGGCGGGATCGGCGGCATGTTCGGGTCGGTGTGCACGTCCAGCACGGTGGGCCGATCCGCTGCGAGCGCCTTGTCCCACGCGCCGGCGAGTTGGCCGGGTTCGGTGACCGTTTCGGCGCGCAAGCCGAGACGTTCCGCGAACGCGGCGTAGTCGACATCCGGAATCGTTTGCGAAGGCACGAATTTGGGTGAACCGGACATCGCTCGCATCTCCCAGGTCACCTGGTTCAGGTCGTTGTTGTGCAGAATCGCGACGATGAGCCGGGGATCATCCCATTCCTGCCAATAGTGCTCGATAGTGATCAGTTCGGCGAGCCCGTTCATCTGCATCGCGCCGTCGCCGGCGAACGCGATCACGGGGCGATCCGGGTGAGCGAACTTCGCTCCGATTACGTAGGGGACGCCGGGCCCCATGGTCGCCAATGTCCCCGAGAGGGAGCCTCGCATCCGACCGCGGAACCGCAATTGGCGCGCGTACCAGTTGGCCGCCGAGCCTGAATCTGCGGTGACGATCGCGTCATCGGGTAGCCGAGGCGACAGTTCGGCGAACAACCGCAGCGGGTTGACGGGATCGGCGTCCACGTGCGCTTGCATCTCCATGGTCTCCCACCAACGCGCCACGTTCGCCTCGATCTCCTCCCGCCAGGATCGGTCCTCCTTCCGGGACAAATGCGGAATCAACGCCTGCAGGGCTGTTTTCGCATCTGCGACCAGATTGACCTCGTTCGGATAGCGCATCCCGATCATGTGACCGTCGATGTCGATCTGTACACCGCGGGCCTGGTCGTATTCGGGTAGGAACTGGGCGTAGGGGAAGGACGAGCCGATGGTCAGAAGGGTGTCGCAACCGGCCATCATCTCGTAGCTCGGGCGCGTGCCGAGCAGCCCGATCGCTCCGGTGACCCACCCCAGTTCATCGGAGAGCACATCCTTGCCCAACAGCGCTTTGGCTGCACCGGCGCCGAGCAGATCGGCGACGTGTGCGATCTCTTCATGCGCGCCGCGCGCACCCTGCCCTACCAGGAGAGCGACCTTGCTGCCGGAGTTGAGGATCTCCGCGGCCCGCACCACCGCGGCGTCGTCGGGGGCGAGCGTCGGGATATCGAAACCCACACTCGAGGGCACCATCTTGAACTCGTGCGTCGGTGGGGAGTAGTCGAGTTCCTGCACGTCCGCCGGAATGATGAGCGCGGTGGGAGCGTGCCGGGTCATCGCTGTCCGGATGGCCCGGTCGAGGGCGTTGGGCAATTGCTCGGGGACCGTGACCACTTGTACGTAATCGCTGGCGACATCCTTGTACAGGCTGAGCAGGTCCACCTCCTGCTGGTACGAGCCGCCCATGGCGGAGCGGTCGGTCTGCCCGACGATTGCGACCACGGGTACGTGGTCGAGTTTGGCGTCGTAGAGGCCGTTGAGAAGATGGATCGCGCCGGGTCCGGAGGTGGCGATACACACCCCGAGTCGTCCCGAGAATTTCGCGTACCCGACGGCTTCGAACGCACACATCTCCTCGTGCCGAGCCTGAACGAATCGCGGACTGTTCCCAGCCCGCTCCCAGGCGGCGAGAATGCCGTTGATCCCGTCTCCTGCGTATCCGAATACGTGCTCGACTCCCCACGTACGCAAACGTTCGAGCAGGTAGTCTGCGACATTCTGACCGGCCATCGAATCCTCCTCAGCGCATGAGACGCGTGCGCGAGATTGTCAGCGGAACACAGCACATGCAGCGACTGCACTCTCCAGCTACCCGGCTTACAGTGACCGAAACAGGATCGGACGAACAATCGCCATTGTCGAGTGTTTCGAACCTTCGATCCGAGGTACTCGCGACCCATGACGGGATTGTTCTCGACACTGGAATCCGCGACAGCACTCGATCGACCGTCGACGGCCGTCCGAGATGTTGTCCGACGTATTACCGCAGGCGTACCGGGTGACCTGTTGCGCGGTGACGTGGCTCCGGGCCATCCACTGCACCCCGCGCTGGTTGCGATCCCGATCGGTGCCTGGTCGTGTGCGCCGCTGTTCGACTTCGTCTTCCGCAAACCGGAGACCGCCCGGCAGCTGATCGGGGTCGGGTTGGTCGCAGCTCTGCCGTCCGCGCTCACCGGCTGGGCCGACTTCGCCGAATGCGACACACAGCAACGACGGGTCGGGCTGGTCCACGCTGCGGTCAACGGAACCGGCATCGCCCTGATGGGTCTGTCCTACCTGGGACGACGGCGAGGCACCCGTCCCGCTGCGGTAGCAGCGAGCACGGTCGCAACCGCACTGATCGGTTTCGGCGGCACCCTCGGCGGACACCTGGCGTTCGCGATGGGTGCGCGGGTGGAGGGCAACCGAAATCGGGTGCCGTCGGCCGGGTCGGCGTTCGATCCCGTGCTTGCGTGACTCCTCCTGCGGCCTCCACCCGAACGTCAAGGAGTGAAGACGATCTTCACCGCGCCGTCCTGCTTTCGCTGGAAGATGTCGTACGCATGCGGGGCGTCCGACAACGGCAGCCGGTGTGTCGCGAACGTATCCACCCCGAGGGGATCGTCGTCCGTGAGAAGCGGCAGGATCTCGGGCACCCACCGCAGCACGTTGGCCTGGCCCATACGCAGCCGTATCTGCTTGTCGAACAGGGTCAGCATCGGCAACGGGTCGCTCATTCCGCCATACACGCCGCTCAAGGAGATTGTGCCTCCGCGCCGCACTATGTCGATCGCTGAATACAAGGCGCTCAGCCGATCGATTCCCGCCTTCTCCATCAAGCGCTTCGCAAGCGCTGAGGGCAGGAAACCGGTGGCGGTCTGAGCGAGTTCGGCAACGGGCGAGCCGTGTGCTTCCATACCGACGGCGTCGATCACCGAATCGGTGCCGCGCCCGTCGGTGCGCTCGCGGATGATGTCGGCGAGATCGGAGCCGGCGTCCTCGAGATCGATGACCTCCATTCCTCGCGCCGAGGCCCGCGCGAGTCGCTCCGGAACCAGGTCGACCGCGATGACCCGCGCTCCACGATGGCCGGCGATGCGGCCGGCCATGTCGCCGATCGGGCCGAGCCCGAGAACCGTGACCGTGCCCCCGTCCGGGATCTCGGCGTATTCGACCGCTTGCCACGCGGTCGGGAGGACGTCCGACAGGTACACGAATCGTTCGTCGGCGGGCCCCTGCGGGACCTTGATGTGGGTGGAATCTGCATGGGGAACACGCAGATACTGGGCCTGTCCGCCGGGCACACTGCCGTACAGCTGCGAGTATCCGAACAGCGCAGCGCCGCTTCCCTGCTCACGTACCTGGGTGGTCTCGCACTGGGTCTGCAGTCCACGATCACACATAAAGCACTGTCCACACGAGATCTGGAACGGGATGACCACGCGGTCGCCGCGGGTGAGGTTCGTGACGGCAGACCCCACTTCCTCGACGATGCCCATGGGTTCGTGGCCGAGGATGTCCCCGGGCGTCATGAAGGCACCGAGGACTTCGTACAAGTGCAGATCCGAGCCGCACAGATTGGTGGTGGTGACCTTGATGACAGCGTCGGTCGGCGCTTCGATTCGTGGGTCGGGGACGGTGTCGACACTGATCCTACGTCGCCCCTGCCATGTCACAGCTTTCATTGCTTCCTCCACTCGTCGAGACGTGCACATCGGCGTACCCGCCGTCTCGATAGGCAAACGGGTCTCCGCAGGCGAACGGAGTGGGCAGCAGAACGCACCGCGGCATGAAATCACCCGTGACGGGTATGCGGGGGTCAGCGTCACTCCGAAGAAGGGTTGATCATCATGAGCACAGCACACAGTGGACGTCTGTCGGGCCGAACCATTGCCATCCTTGCAACCGATGGTGTCGAAGAGGTGGAGCTCGTCGAGCCCCGGCGTGCGGTGGAGCAGGAGGGTGCCACCGTGCGGTTGCTGTCGCTGGAGAGCGGAGAGATCCAGGCGATGCAGCAGGACGTGCATGCCGCGGGCAAATACTCGGTCGACCAGGTAGTGGCAGACGCATCTGTGGATGACTACGACGGTCTTCTCCTGCCGGGTGGGACAACCAATCCCGACCATCTCCGTCAGGACGAGAAGGCCGTCGCATTCGTCAGAGAATTCGTCACGTCGGGACGGCCCGTCGGCGTCATCTGTCACGGACCGTGGACGCTCGTCGAAGCCGACGTCGTGCGCGATCGGACCCTGACCTCGTATCCGAGCGTCCGCACCGACATCCGGAATGCCGGTGGCACGGTGGTGGACAAGGAAGTGGTCATCGACCAGAACCTGGTCTCGAGCCGCAACCCGGACGACCTACCCGCGTTCTGTTCGGCAGTGGTCGACGTGTTCGCGGACACGCGGCGAGCGGAGTGAATGCGAGCGGCTGGAGCAGGAAGGATGCAAGGAGCAGGGCCGCGCGATTTCGTCGTGGTGGCGAACCGTCTTCCCATCGATCTCGTCGAGCAGCCCGACAACGGACCCGCGAGATGGCAGCGCAGTCCCGGTGGGCTCGTCACAGCCCTCGAACCCGTTCTCCGATCCGTGGACGGCTCGTGGGTGGGGTGGACCGGCACCGCTGGTGCCGCCCTCGATCCGTTCGTCGAGGACGGACTGACCCTTCACCCGGTGCAATTGGATGAACACGAGGTCGCCGAATACTACGAAGGCTTCGCCAACTCGACAATCTGGCCGCTCTACCACGACGCGGTCGTGGCACCTACCTTCCGGCGGGAGTGGTGGCACGCCTACCAACAGGTAAACCGCCGCTTCGCGGAAGCGGCATCTCTGGCCGCCGCGCCGGGTGCCACCGTATGGGTCCACGACTACCAACTCCAACTCGTACCGCAAATGCTCCGCGAGTTGCGACCGGACGTCAGAATAGGATTCTTCCTGCACATTCCGTTCCCACCGCCGGAACTGTTTCTGCAGCTGCCGTGGCGAAGGGCGACCATCGAGGGTCTGCTCGGCGCCGATCTCGTCGGGTTCCACCTTCCGGGTGGCGCCGAGAACTTCCGGTACCTCGCCCGACGACTCCTCGGCTTGCCCAGTACGCATCGAGCCGAGGGTGGCCTGATCGAGTTCGGCACTCGGCGTGTGCGTGTGGGCGCCTACCCGATCTCCGTCGACGCAGTTCGCCTGCGCGACTCTTCCGCCGAGGCGAGCACCGTATTACGCGCCGAGCAGATCAGGGCCGAGCTGGGTGACCCCGAGGTCTTCCTGCTCGGCGTGGATCGGCTCGACTACACCAAGGGCATCGAGCTGCGTATCGAAGCGCTTCGGGAGTTGTTCCAGGAGGGAGTACTCGATCCCGACAAGACCGTGATGGTACAGCTCGCGACCCCCAGCCGCGAGCGCCTCGCAGCCTATGCCTCGTTGCGGGACGTCGTCGAACGAGTAGTGGGCCGAATCAACGGCGAGTTCGGTCGCCTGCGCGGACCTGTCGTGCACTACCTGCATCGTCCGGTCGCACGCGACGAGCTCGTCGCGATGTACACCGGCGCCGACGTCATGCTCGTGACACCGTTGCGCGACGGAATGAACCTGGTCGCGAAAGAGTACGTGGCCTGCCACGGCGACGGCACGGGCGCGCTTGTTCTCAGTGAATTTGCCGGGGCCGCCGCAGAATTGCGTCGCGCACTGCTGGTGAATCCACACGATCTCGAGGCCGTGAAGAACGCGATACTCAGCGCCGTCCGATTCGGCGATCCGGGCTTGACCCGACGGATGCGTTCGATGCACGACCAGGTCATGACGCACGACATCGACCGGTGGACACGCAGTTTCCTCGACGATCTGCGCACAGCGTAGTCCGTGCATGCCGCGTCGTTCGAGCCACAGCCCTTCCGGTGAACCCACGTGTCGGGGAGTGGCGCATAATCCGACCTATGAAGGATCGTGCCACTTGCCCCGACGCGGCTGCCGCCGCCCACCACCTCGAGGGCAACCCGTCGCCGCATGTCGGAAGTTTCCGCTATCTGCTTGCCGACGACACGTGGGAGTGGTCCGACGCAGTGGCGGCCATGCACGGCTACGCGCCGGGCACGGTACAACCCACCACCGCTTTGCTGCTGCAACACAAGCACCCGGACGACAAGAAGAAACTCGCAGAACTGCTCGAAGCGGTCCGCACCACGGGAGAACCGTTCAGCAGTAGACATCGCATCATCGATACCGCCGGCAACATCAAGAGTGTGGCGGTGATCGGCGACCGCCTGGTCGACGAAAACGGGGCGGTGCTGGGCACAAGCGGGTTCTATCTCGACCTGTCCGAAGCAATCGAGAGGGACATCCGGGAAGGCGTGGACGAAGCCGTTTCCGCTCTCACCGGAGCACGCGCCGTGATCGAACAGGCCAAAGGCATCCTGATAGCGGTCTACGCGATTTCCGCACAACACGCCTTCGAGATCCTCACCTGGCGTTCCCAGGAGTCCAACGTCAAGGTGCGGGCGCTCTCGGAACAACTCGTCGCAGAGACCACAGCCGGTGCCGGCGCCCAACCTGTCTCGCGCAGGGAATTCGACCACCTGCTGATGACCCTGCACGAGCGAGTGCCCGAGGCCTGATCCAGGCCTCGGGCCGCCCGACATCGAATGCGGTGGCTACTGCTGTGAACGCTGACGTGCTTCGTCCACTTCGGCTTCACTGCGAGCCTTCTCGGCCTCGGCTTCCTTCTTCGCAACTTCCCGCTGGCTCTCGGCCTTGTCCTGTTGGGCACGCCCCTCGCGGGTGAGGTCGTCGTTTCCGACCAACGCTCCCGCGGCTTCCTTGGCCTTACCCTTCACCCCTTCGACGGCACCCTTGATGCCTTCGCTGGGGCCGCTCTTCTCATCTGTCATTCCGACAATCCCTTCTCTGTGGGTTCACATGTTTCGGGCGGGTCGCCCGTCCACCTCTTCGACAGAGGCTCGGTGTGCTGTTCCTCAGAGCAGCAGACCGATGGCCACAGCCACGAAGATCAGAACGATCACCACGACTGCGCCGATCGTCATCCACCCGGTGGGAGGGAATCTGAAACTCGTACGCGGCTCCGGCGCAGACAGACCCGAGGTACCCGATGACTCGGGCGGTGTCGATCCAGGGCGCACCCCACCACCGGCATCCAGATCCGGTGTCCTGTCAGGACTCGGATCGGTGTTGCCGTGAGGCTCCGGATCAGAGACGCTCATGTGCCCTCCTCGGGTCGTTTCCGCATCGTGTCGGTCGAATACCCGAACTCGGCGACCGCAACACTCCTATCGGGCGGACCTGTACCGGATGCCCATTCGCCCGCCGTCGAAACCCGATCGGCCGGGACGATTCCCGGCCCGCTCCGAATCTGCCTCGCGAACCGCACGTTTGCCCCGCGAGCCGCACGTTTGCCCCGCGAGCCGCACGTTTGCGCAGCCACGAGGCGGGGCACCCGATAGGCACGGCAGTTCACACGAAAGGAGCTTCGGCATGCCCACGTGCGATACATGCGGAAACGACTACGACAAGACCTTCACCGTCACTCGCGAGAGCATCACAGGCACATACGACAGTTTCGAGTGCGCAGTCGATGCGATGGCACCGGAGTGCGCCCACTGCCACTGCAGGATTCTCGGTCACGGTGTCGAGGCGAACGGCGTGATGTTCTGCTGTGCCCACTGCGCGCGTCAAGTCGGCCAAGACCAGCTCACCGATCGTGTCGAGAGCTGACCACCAGCCATGACCCAAGATGTGGAGAAACGCTGGCGCGACCCCAAGGCGTTCCGTAGCGCCGTCCGGTATGCAGCAATCGTTATTGCGATCGCACTGCTGATCATGGCCGGGGTGATCGTGTGGTCGGCAACGTCCGGTGACAGTTGTGCGGACGCAGAGTTCGCCGTCTGCACCGATCCCGCCCGCCAGATTCTCATGTTCGGACCAGTGCTCGTATTCCTCCTGGGAGGACTCGGGGCGTTCATCCGCACCTATCTGGTGTGGAAAGAGGGTGGCCGGTGGCCTATCTGGCACGGAACCGGCTGGGCCCTCTTCGTTCTGATGGTGATGTACGCCGGTATTTCGGCGACGGCCGCGACGTAGTCCGTTTCTCCGAAGAAGCCGCTGCTCGTTACCCAGGAAGGAAGCCGATGCACATCGCGATGGTGTCCGAAGGCGCGAGTCCGCTGGGCGCTCTCGGTGATTGCCACGCCGGTGCACGGAGCGTGCACATCGCTGAGCTCTCCGCAGCCCTCACTCGTGCAGGCCACCGCGTTGTCGTCTACACACGTTGCGACGGCCCCGACCTTCCCGAACGAGTGCGCACCGCGGCGAATTACGAGGTGGTGCACGTCCCGGCCGGCCCGCCCGAGCAACTGCCGGAGGATGAACTGCTCACCTTCACAGGAGTGTTCGGCTCCTTCCTCCGCAGCGAATGGTCACGCGAACGCCCGGACATCGCACACGCCCATTTCTGGATGTCGGGAATCGCGACCCAATTGGCAGCACGACAGCTGGGAATTCCGACTGTGCAGACCTTCCATACGTTGGGAGCGGTCGAGCGTCGACATCAGAGCTCGACGGATGCCACCCGATCGGACCGGATCCGCCTGGAGGAGCTCGTCGCCCGCGGCGCCACCAGGGTGGTAGCAGCCTGCACCGACGAAGTGTCCGAGCTCGCTCGCATGGGCCTACCTCGCGCTCGCACATCGGTCGTGCCCTGCGGCGTCGATGTGAACCGGTTCGAACCTGTGGGCCCCACACTCCTCCCCCGGCGAGCGAAGTATCGCATCGTTGCCATCGGAAAGCTCGTTCCTCGAATGGGTTTCGATGTCACGGTCGAAGCCCTGAGCGCACTTCCCGACACCGAACTCGTGGTGGCCGGGGGCCCACCGGACGGCGGAACGTCCGACGGTCCGGAAGCATCACGGCTCGCCGACGTCGCACGGCGGTGCGGCGTATACGACCGAGTACGGATGCCCGGCAGGATCGCCCACTCGCAGGTGCCCGCTCTGTTGCGATCAGCAGATATCGTCGTGAGCAACCCCTGGTACGAGCCGTTCGGCGTCGTCCCTCTCGAGGCCATGGCGTGTGGACGACCGGTGATCGCATCCGCGGTGGGCGGCGTGCTCGACATCGTGGTCGACGGCGTTACCGGCGATCTCGTACCACCTCGATCCCCCGAAGCCCTCGCGAAGGCAGCACGGCAGCTGCTCGGCGATCCGACTACACGCGACACCTACGGGATCGCGGGACGCGACCGCGCCGTCGCACGATACTCGTGGGATCGTGCCGCTGCGGACACCATCCGCGCGTACGAGCGGTGCATCCCGCTGCCACGCGAGGAAGCCCCCAGTCGAGTGAGAACGAGTCGAGTGAGAACGCAATGATCCGCTCTCGTTCTGCAACACCGACACTGCTGCCGCATAGCGTGAACATCGACGCAAATGCCGTTGCCGTGCAAGCATTCATCTTGCACGGCAACGGCTTCGCGACATACTGACCACTACAGTCTGCCGCGTCCTTCGAATGGCATCACGCCGCGTGGCTCAGCGATCGCATCGCACTCTCCAAGGAGAAGTGCTTGGGAATGCGCTGTTCGGGGTCTGCAACGCGCAATAGTCGCTCGACCGGTCTTCCGCAGACGAGCGCCCACCGTGCACTGCTCTGGCGACTCACCTCATCGAGCTCGTCGAACACTGTCAGACCCGGCGTCCCGAAGAATCCTACTTCGGACAGGTCGAGGATCACCCGTGGCGAAGACCGCAGCTGCCGACAGGAATACTCACTGAGCGCAGCGGCGTTACGGAGGTCGATCTCTCCGTTGGCTCCGACACGAACCAAACCCGAGCTGATCTGCTGCGCGCAGAATTGTGCGCCGCCGACCCAGCGGGTCGCGGCACCGTGCGGGCCGGCACGCAGGGGTAGGGCCCGTACGGCAAGGCTCTCTGTAGCAGTCATTGCACTTCCCAACATCTGAGAATTTGAAAGGCGCTACAGGCGCGGCAACGGCGGCACAAGATCGCCCACCGGAATACCGCCCATCCAGCGGCACCTTCGACTTCCAGGCTGTGTGCTCAACCGACTTCAACACTAGTGCAGACCCGACGGCTGCTCAACCGGATGGAGACATCTCCGTCCGCAAGCAATGGAGATATCTCCGTCCGCAAGCAAAGGTGAGTACGAAGGGACCGATGGGTTGAAACCTCTCCGACTGGGTAGTCTCCCCCTGGAAACAGGAAGCAGGACATTCAGCACCGCTACACGCAGTCACGGAGAACAGGCACTCATGGCGAATTCCGCGTCGGTAGATTCGGCACACGAAGATGCTCCCCCCACAGTCGAGCTGAGGGTCAGGGCCGATGCCGACCAGCTTTCGGTGCTGCGCGCGGTCGCCGCAGCGATCGCGTTGCAGCACGACTTCGATCTCGACACCGTCGAGGACATCAAACTCGCAGTCGACGAGGCAGCAACCCGGCTGATCGTGAATTCCACAGATCTGTCCACGCTTCTGTGTAGCTTCCAAGTCTCCCCATCGGGAGTGAAGATCAGCTTGACGGCACCCACGCGCACGGATGCTCCCACCCGGCAGCCCCGCTCGTTCGGGTGGCATGTGCTCAATTCGCTCACCGATTCGGTGTCGGTGTCGTCGGGCTTCGACGACCACGGCGGCACTGTGAGCACCATCGACCTTGTGATCTCCGAAGGTAGCGCCGCTCGGTGAAAGAGAACAACAGGAGGACGAACGACGAGTACGCCGACGTCTTCGACGATCTGAAAAGGATCGCTGTTCTCGACGAAAAGGATGCGGAACGCTCCGTGATCCGCGAGCACGTCGTCGAACGTTGTCTCCCTCTCGCGGAACACATCGCGCGTCGCTTCGACGGGCGCGGCGAGGCGTTCGAAGACCTGGTCCAGGTCGCGCGTCTCGGGTTGGTCAACGCGGTCGACAGATTCGATCCGGAGCGCGGGGCCGACTTCGTCTCGTTCGCGGTACCCACCATCATGGGTGAGGTGCGCCGGCACTTCCGCGACACCGCGTGGGCGGTGCGGGTTCCCCGTCGTATGAAGGAACTGCACCTGTCGTTGAGCCATGCAACGGCCGACCTGTCGCAGCGTCTCGGGCGCGCGCCCTCGGCGAGCGAGCTCGCGCAGGAACTGGGTATCGACCAGGAAGAAGTGCTGCAGGGATTGGTCGCGGGGAATGCCTACACCACGATTTCCGTGGATCGGTCGTCGCCACAGACCGACGACGGACTGACCCTGGCCGAGACACTGGGCGAATACGACGCGGCCCTCGACGAGGTCGAGAACAATGAGGCACTGCGTCCGTTGCTCGAGGCTCTACCGGAACGCGAACGTTCCATCGTCCTGTTGCGGTTCTTCGGCAACATGACCCAGACGCAGATCGCCGAGCGGGTCGGGGTGTCGCAGATGCACGTCTCGCGCCTGCTGGCGAAGACTCTTGCGCAGCTGCGGGAACAGCTCGGCGACAACTTCTGACCCGATCCCGTTCCCTCGGTTCCGGTTCAGAAGGTCGCGGCGTCGATGACGAATCGGTACCTCACGTCGCTCGCCACCACGCGCTCGTAGGCCTCGTTGATGCGATCGGCGGAGATCAGCTCGATCTCTGCGGCGATGCCGTTCGCTGCGCAGAAGTCGAGCATCTCCTGGGTCGACGCAATCCCGCCGACGTTCGATCCCGCTATCGCCCGGTCGTTGTTGCCGAGCGAGAACGCTCGCAGGGACAGCGGATTCTCGGGCAACCCCAGCTCGACCAGGACACCCTGCAATGACAGCAATGACAGGTACCGGTCCAGGTCGAGGTTGACCGACACGGTGTTGAGGATCAGGTCGAACTTGCCGCGAAGTTCCCTGAAGGTCTCCTGGTCAGTGGTCGCGCGGTAATCGACGGCGCCGAAGCGCAGGCCGTCCTCCTTCTTCGCCAAGGAATGACCGAGCACGGTCACCTCCGCGCCGAGTGCAGCGGCGATCTTGACGCCGACGTGGCCGAGCCCGCCCATTCCGATGATCGCGACCCGGGTTCCGGGGCCGGCCTTCCAACGCTTCAACGGCGAGTACAAGGTGATGCCTGCGCACAGCAAGGGTGTCGCCGCGGCAGGATCGAGCCCGCCGGGAATCTTCAGCACGAAGTGTTCGGTGACGACGATGTGCGTCGAATAGCCGCCCTGGGTGACCTGGCCGTCACTGCCGACGGCGTTGTACGTCGCGGTGACCCTGTTGACGCAGTGCTGTTCGAATCCGGCACCACACGGACCGCACTCACCGCATGAATCGACGAAACATCCCACACCGACCCGGTCGCCGACGACGTGCTTCGTGACGTCGGTGCCGATGGCGGTGACGCGTCCGACGATCTCGTGACCGGGAACGACCGGGTATTTCGTACCGCCCCACTCATTGCGGGCCACGTGGATGTCCGAGTGGCAGATACCCGCGAATTCGATCTCGATCAGCACGTCGCGCGGACCCAATGGGCGGCGCTCGATCGTGGTCTTCTTGACGTCCTCCCGGCCGTGAACAACCCGAGATTCCTACCAGCGCCCGCTCGGCGCTTTCGGTGGGTTCCTGTTTCACAGGGACATACCTTCCGCTAGGCGGCAGGATTTACAGTCCCTCCGCAGG